>NZ_JBATXB010000001.1:0-14588 GCF_049673005.1 Carnobacterium sp.
CCTCGAGCTTCCTTCAGATTCCACCTCACGGTGGACACCCTTGCTTTCAGCTATGTGCTTACCGCTAATCGGTCGCACTCAGGACTTTCACCTGCTAGAGCTCGCCCATGCTGGGCGAACAAAAAAAGAATCCTTTGGTGAAAGGATTCAAGATACACTATTCTATCTAATTTCTTGTATTATTACTCATACTAATTATCCACTAAATGGAAAAGTTATAAAAAGTAATAATAACTATTCTTATATTTTTTTTATTCGATACCATTTAATAACGGAGAACATAATTATTACAATAACAGAATAAACAATGATACCTAACATGCTAAATTTATAATTAGGTATAAAATTAAGAAGAGATGGAAGAATAATTAATAGAAAAAGAATGAGACTCGACCATTTTGGAGTTGTTATCTCAATTTTTTCTCCATCACTAACCTCTAACTCATTGCTTCGCACTCCAGTTTGTGATACTTGTAATCGTACAGAATCATTAGGAATGTCTATCTTTATTTGTTGCTCTGTCTTAATCTTATCAACTTTTTTTCCATTTATCTTTATTGCAATTGTCCCTGCCATCCCTATAATACCGGTACGACGTACGATAGTTATTGCCATATAAACACTCCTTTTAGTATCTCAATATATTAGCCTTATTATCTCATTTATAAATTAGAAAGCAACGCACTCATTGGTTTACCTATCGCAACTAGGTATTTATATTCAACCTACTTTGATTATAAAAACAGATAAAAAAGAACCTTGATTTAAAAAGGTCCTAGCACGCGTCTATAAGCAGCTTCATGTACTCACTGTCAACTATCTTTTCTGTGGCTGTTTCATCGTTAGTATCCGCCATTAAGCGATAATCTCCAATTCTATAACGCCATTCGCTTGAACGATTAGCGACTAATTCTTTACCATACTGTCTAGGATTTGTACAATTGACTAGATTTTTTTAATCCATCCCATAATTAAAAGAGATTGGTGCTCATTCATAGCTTGGTGATATAACCCTAAATCACTATTATCTTCGATCTTTTCTAACACAGAATTTCTAAATAAAGCAGAGTGAGACAGTTATATTTTTAGATTCAGCCAATTCTTTAGTTAATTTTCCTTTTTGAGATTCAATCAATTCCTAGTACTATTGCATCTATTGAAATCAACCTCCTTCTTTTGTACATACACTGTAATACGAAAGAAGGAGATTTCTAACTTATTTTACTGTGTAAAATAGATTAGATCCTCATAATTTGAATTTAATCAGTAAGAAAACTTTTGGTGAAAGGATTCTTTAAAATTTCAGATATTGATAAATCATAGTACTTAGAATAAAATGTTACTAACACTGAATAAAAGTCATAAAAATATTGGAGGACTAAACATGTTTTTAGTATTAGGAATTATTGCTGTAGTAGCAACTGTTTCAAATCTGTATTTGTATAAAACAGGTAAAGATTATAAATTAGCAATGGCAATGGGATTATCGTTTACAGCATTGACACTTGCTGCAGAGAACAGCATGATATCTAATTGGGTAAAAGTAGAAGATTGGGCTGCCTTGTTAGATGTAGTACCTACCATGACAACAGTTTTATGGGCTTTAACGATTATATCACTATTATTAAATATCATTCCAATACTCTTAGAGAAGTACAAGGTAAAGTTGAAGTGATTCAACTTGTTGCTATCGATAAGAGGGATAATAGGATAGTTGAAAACAGGCTAAATGAACGAATTTAAGACCTCTATCGCTTTTTATTAAGATAGCAGAGGTCTTATTTAGTTACAATCCACAATTAGTGTATCCTATCTGTTAAATAGATTAATTTAAACGCTCATTACTAACAACTCATCATATGTTATACATGGATAATTCAATCCAAAGCATCAGCAGGTTAGTTTAATAAGGACAGGACTTGTTGGTATGATAATTTTTCATATATACAATCTCTGTTTTAATATTCTATTGCTCACCTCGCCTAGCAAGACCATTATTTCCTGTTGTTACGTCGTAAAAGTCAAGTACTTCTACCTTATTTTAATCTCCACTACCTTATATTTTTTTAAACTACTTATAGTTTATCTTTATAAGTATCCATTACTTTAAATGTTTGACAAACTAATAATAAATCCGGAGTAAAAGTAAGTCCAAACTGGTTTAATTCCCACGAGAAAAATTTGACATGCCCCCTATACCAATAATCATAGCTTAAGTCCCCTTCACCCTCAGAACTTGCAAAATCATTTGTTACTTCATTCATTTTCACAAAATCAATCTTTGTATATTTTATAATTGCTAACGGATTATTTTCTCCGTCTAGTACAATGTCGAACTGTCCAACTTTTGGAATCACTTCTCCTTCATACTCAAATATACAATGAGCAGCGCATGTTCCTGTTTTAATCCCTTTAACAACTAAACCTCCTAATTCATCTCCCATTTCTTTAGAACCATCTCCAAACATCCATGCATCTGGAACATTCATAGTTAGCTTATTTTCTCTAGCATACATACACCAATATTCTTCTATTTTATCAACTGACATTATTCACTTGCCCCTTAATAGTTATTTATAATAAATTTAACATTAAACCTACTACCTATCTTTATTTTAAATAAAAATATAAGTACAATCTCGTAAATTAAGCTTATGGACGATATCCTATAGGGTACTATCTAAGCCATGAAAATTGTAGCCGTCAACAACGATGAACTATTAATTGTTTTTTTTAATTTATAGACAGAAAACGTGGAAATTATAATATAGAATTTGGATTGACAACACTTTTACATCTTACGATAAAAATTTTTCTAAAGCAAAAGACATAATTTATACTTTAGAAAAGATTATAGGAAAAATACGATTAGTTTCAAACAATATGTGATAAACCACAAAGATTAATGTGGACCTAATATAAATTTTCACCAAGCTAAAATCATTATTTTCTATGTATCATACCTTCTGCAAAAATCTAGTTTAAAGAGCATTTAATACAGAAATAAAGTTGTGATCTATTTGTAAAATTAAACTTTAAATTAGACTTGCTTCTTTTTTATCTTTATACTTAGGTTATATAAATAAAAGAAGTATTGGACGAAATCATTAGACAATAGTTCTTTAGTCTTTTCATTATTGGCAGTTTAAACTGACCCTTGATAAGATTGTTTGAATTTGATTTAATTTATATACAGCTCTCTTATCTAAAATCATCTACGTTATAGTCGGTCTTTATGCTTTTTATTCGCTAAAGTTCTTCCCCCCTCCTAATCAATTCCCAATAAACCTGTTCACATAGAGATCCCTAACTTTGTAAATGTAGAATAAACAGTTATTTAAGTATTCTTTTTATACTATAAGAGAGGATGAATGTATTATGAATAAAGAATTATTGAAGAAGGTACGGTTAGGTGTGCTTTCGTTCGCAGCCATTGGATTATTAGCAGCCTGTTCAACCGATGACAATGCAGATCAAAATTCAATGAGTGCAGATTCAGTTATGGAAGAGTCTGTCGAAACTCCAGTTATGGAAGAATCAGTCAAAGCTGAAGAAGATATTGTCGGTATTGCACAAGGTAACCCTGATTTTAGTATTTTAGTATCTGCTCTTCAAGAAGCAGACCTTGTCGAAACTCTTCAAGGTGAAGGTCCATTTACAGTATTTGCACCGACTAATGCTGCATTCGAAAAACTATTAGGTGAATTGGATATCACAGCTGATGAATTACTTGCACAACCTGACTTAGCAAAAGTTCTTACGTATCATGTTGTTCCTGGAAAAGTTCTAGCTGCTGATTTAACAGACGGGATGAAAGCAGAAACAGTTAATGGAGAAGAATTAATGTTTGATCTTACAGGAGATCCAATGGTTAACGAGTCTATGATTACCTCAACAGATATTGAAGCAACAAATGGTGTTGTGCATGTAATTGATACCGTTTTAGTTCCTTCTGATTTTGAACTACAAGAAGATGCCAAGTAAGGAACTGTACAATTTTTTTCAAACTTTAATAAAATCAGATGATACTAATAAAAAGAACTAAACATTATAAATTTGGATAAAAAGAAGATCACTCATTAAGTTATGGATTTCCCTATTCTTTAATGTCCTATCCACCAAAAGAGCCACTCCTATTCACTTTAGGTGTGGCTTTATTTATGAATCAGTACTGATGCACGATCTAAAAATAGTATACAACTATGAGAATAAGTAGTACAAAAAATATATCCAGTATTTATCTTACCTTAAAGCCGGCTAATCTTTATCCTATCAGAGATTCTACTTTGCTGAAATTTTAAAGAGAAAAAAGATAAGGAAATATAATTTTGAATTGAAAAAAATAAAAGTAGCAATAATAATTTTAGTTTTTTTATCTAGTTTCTATTTTTTTCTAATTAAAAAATTATTAATTTAATGGCTATTGCTGTTATAGTCACAAATAGCAACCAACTTAATAAAAAACCATCTATAGAAAGATAATGCGGTATAAAATAAGGAAAACATAGAAAATATAAGTATATAGTACATATGAGTTCTCCAATAAAAAGCTCTTTATTGATTTTCAATCTTATTTTTTATATTTTTGTTTGTTTTTTATAATAGCTACAATAACCGTAAGAAAACAAAAAATAAATAATCCTACACCCACTAAAAAACCTCCTTATCTGTTTATAAATCATTAAAAGCTAGTTCTAAGTTCTGGATACGCTATTCTATATTACATCATGTATGACATAAGCATTATTTCATCAAATTTTTGTACGTTACTAGTTGTCTTCAAATAAAAACTGTTTTATTTATTTTTTTATAGCTGTTCAAACATTTTCAGTACATATTATAGACGTTTCTTTTTTTAATAAGACTTAAAAGATGCTCGAGAAAGGAAAAACCTCTCACTTATACTTGGAACCGCTCGTTTAATTTTCTTTTTCATTAAACGAACCCAAGTTTTGACTCTGCTTCATTTATATATCAAAAGAAGAAAACAAGTCCTATTTTTGAATAATTGTAGTTCTTAATTTTCTAATATCCTATTGAGTGTAGCGTATATCCTTATTTTATAACTCTTACTCCAGCATATATCTTGAAAATAAACAATTAATTATTTTTCATTTAAATTATTTCGTATCTTATTAAAATTTGAGTAATATAATCATCTAGGTTCGAGATAGCCATTTCATTGATGCCTTCTTCATAAGAATAACCTAATAGTCTTAAACCATTATCTTTTGAAAACTCCTTAATTTTAACATATACAGAAGGAAGTTGATCCCAATTTCCTTTTGAAAAGATCTGGATATAATCTCCAGCAGGCTTAGTGAAAACAGATTTACTTCCCTGTTTTTCTTCAACTATACTGTAATAATAATCATAAGTATCAAAATCCCCTTCTTCTATCTTTTTAGTAGATAACATGATTCCGTATCTCTGATTAAACAAACGATACTTTTTCACTTCTTGCATATGTTCTGTTAACCTTGCTAAATAATCATCTTCATTATCACTTATAAACTTAGAACTAGTTAAAATAAACTCTTTTTGACTAGTTACTAACTCTATTTTATCTAATACTACTTTCTCAGAAAATACAATTTGCTGTTCTTTCTTTTTAATAACTGCTTTAGTTGCTCAAGACGCTGAATTGTTTCATCAATTTCAACCGTTTTTTTTTGTAAAATATTTTGAAGTAAGCCAGGTGAAGGCTGGTCTGTATAAATAGAAATCTCATCAATTGACATATTTAGTTCGCGCATAGCTAATAACATTTCTAAATTAGGACTTTGTGGATAAGTATAATATCGGTAACCATTTTCGCCTCTAAAAGCAGGAGAAAACAATCCTATATTATCATAATAATGGAGTGTTCGGTTTTTAATATTGTGCATCTTAGCAAATTCTCCTGTTGTAAATATCCTCTTACTTTTTCCGTTCATAAAAACATCTCCTAATCTCTTGACCTTACACTTACTGTAAGGTCTATACTAAACAATAGATCATTTAAATACAACACAGTCCACTGGAGGAACACAAATGAACGACAGTCAAATAAAATACAGACCTATTCAATCTTCTGATTATGTAGCTATTGAAGCTATTATTCGTAAATCATGGAAATATGACCAATTCGCTAGTCCAAAAATTGCTCAACGATTATCAAAAATTTTTCTAACTAGCTGCCTTGCCAATCAAACGTTTACTTGCGTTGCTATTATTAATGAAAAACCTGTTGGTGTTATTATGGGGAAAAATAAGAAAAAACAGCTTAGATCTTTAAAATACCTCTCTCGGCATTGGTTAGCCGTTTTTCCTCTTCTTATGTCTAAAGAAGGAATTAGAATCAGTAAACTGTTTAGAGAGGTTAATCAGATTGATAAAAACTTTTTAAAAAATACTCCGATAGAATTTGATAGCGAGCTAGCTTTTTTTGTATTAGATGAAAATCAACGAGGTTTAGGTATTGGGAAAAATTTATATCAATTATTTTTAGATTATCTAGCTGCTGAAGAGCTAACTTCCTTCTTTTTATTCACAGATACCACATGTAATTATGGTTTTTACGATCACCAAGGATTACACCGACTACAAGAAGAAAAACTTTATTTTCCAAACTTAAAAGAAACAACTCATTTTTATTTATATTCTAACAAGAAATGATAAAACAGTGTGTTTATCCCCGATTAATATAATAAACGAAAAAGAAGCAAACAAGTTTTCTAAACTGGTTTGCTTCTTTCCCTGTTTACTATTCTAATTTTCCAGCTGTGTAGCCGCCATCTATAGGGATAGTCACACCATTAATATTTTTGGCTAAATCTGAGCATAAGAACATAACTACATTCCCTTGATCTTCAGCCGTAGCCATCTCACCTGAAGGAATCGATTCTAACGTGCCTTTATATTGTTCTGGGTGATCTTCCGCCCATCTTTCAATTGCCGGCGTAAACGTTGCACCAGGAGCAATTGAATTGATACGAATACCTTGTTTTCCATATTCTAAAGCAACTGATTTTGTTAAACCCACAATCGCATGTTTTGATGCTGTATAAGGAGCCATATTTGGCGAACCCTCAATACCAGCTGCTGAAGCAGAATTAATAATCGAACCTCCACCAGTTTTAATCATCGCGTTCACTTCATGCTTGATGCTATAAAAGGTTCCATACAATGTGACTTTTAATGTTTTGTCCCAGTCTTTTGAATCCATCTCGCCAATTTTCACTTGTCCAGCATTTATACCTGCATTATTGTGGGCAAAATCAAGTTTACCAAAAACAGATACTGTTTCATCAACTAATGCTTTCACTTGTTCTTCATCGCTAACGTCACATTTAAAGAATTGTGCTTGACCACCGTTTTCCTTAATTATCTTAACGGTTTCTTGTCCACTTCTCACACTGATATCAGAAACCATCACTTTTGCTCCTGCTTTTGCTAACGAAATAGCACTTGCACGTCCAATACCTGCTCCTGCTGCTGTTACTAACCCTGATTTTCCTTGTAGTAATTTTGTCATATAAAAACTCCTTTCTTATTCAACAAACAGAAAGTAATTTTACGCATTTATTTAGTAATGTCAAAGAAAAGGATTTCTAACAAAACGGAACAATTAATAAATCACTCTGTTTTGCTATTGAAATAAAGAAAGAACCCTATAAAACAGAGTTCAGGATACACGCTTTTTGTTCATTTCATGCACTACACTAAAAAATGGAGTAAAATTTACTATTAAAAGCGAGCACAGTAAATTATTCCCCAACCCTCCATATCTATTTTATCGTGTTTGATTTAACCATCTTTTCGCTTCTAAGGCTACTTCTTGATCTAAATTATGACCATTCACCCAAAAAGTTGTCACTTTTGCTCCTCTTTGTTTAAAAAGATTAACCACACGCAAACTTTCAGCTTCAGAAACAATCGGGTCGTTTTTACCTAGTGACAAGAAAACGTTCGTTTCATTAAAAATTTGTTTTTCATCTATATCTGTTGGGTACATCGGTGCAAATAGCGCAGCTTTTTTGAAAACATCTGGTTGTTGAATCATCATATTAATGGCGATATTTGACCCATTTGAGAATCCTACCAAGACAACATCTTTCATCTCAAACGAATACTTTTTTGATTTTTCTAAAATAAAAGTATAGAGTTCTTTTCCGCGAAAATCTAAGTCTTCCCAGTCGTAATGCCCTTCTCCGTGTCGTTTGAAATACCTATTCATGCCATTTTCTTGCACATTTCCTCTAATGCCTAATAGGTTGTAATCAGTATTAAGAAATTCACCAAGAGAAACCAAATCTGTTTCTGTCCCACCCGTACCATGAAGGAGAACAAATACAGGGGCACCTTTTTTATTTTCTTTGTATAGATATTCCAAGTTTTCCCCACTCCTTTTATATTATTTTGGTCGTTCAACTGTAAATATTTCCCCTATCTCAGCGTAGTCATTCCCGGCAAGCCTACTTACCGCTTTTAATTTTAACGGATCGATATACCCATCATGGTAAATATCTTCGTCAATATGGTAATGTTTTACTTTCAAAAGAATCAAATCAGCCGTTGCCGTATTTTCTTCATTATAAATAATCATCGAATCGTATAACTCAGTTTCAAATCGGACTTTAGTTTCTTTTAGCCCAGGAACAGCAACCGTTTTTGATTGTACAGACGTAAAATTGGATATATTTAGTTCACTGTCATCTGGCCCAAGAGGAGTAGAAGTTATATTTGCCTCTTCTACATTGTCTGTATCAACAATATGAATGACGGCTTCTTTATTCTCGAATATATTTCTACTTGTATCTTTAGGTTTCCCATCTGTGCGTTGTACCGCAATAGAAAAGATGGGCGGATTATACGTAACGATAGTAAAATAACTGAACGGGGCAATATTGACTACCCCTGAATCAGATTTGGTTGAAACCAATGCAATCGGTCTTGGAATAACCGATCCAATTAAAAACTTTTTCTTTTCTTTTGCGGTTAATTCTTCAGAAGAAAAATCTAATTTATTTCCCATAGTTATACATCCAATCTTGGCAATAATTTTTCATACATCGATCTGTTGTGCTCGTATTGTGCTGGTAGTTTTAAGGAAGTACCAAGCGATTGGTTGTCTTCATCTATCTCAAAACCTGGTCCATCTGTTGCAAATTCGAATACGACCTTTCCCTTTTCAACAGTATAAACAGAGTTAAAATAATTTCTGTCTTTTAGTTCGGTTACTCCATTTTCACTTTTTTGAAGAGCGTCTTGCCATTCTTTTAATGCCGTTAAGTCAGGTACTGACCAAGCGATATGATGGACCGTTCCGATTCCAAATCTCCCAGCAGGTTGGGCAGGAACGTTAACAATGA
Organism: Carnobacterium sp.; assembly: GCF_049673005.1. Taxonomy (GTDB): domain Bacteria; phylum Bacillota; class Bacilli; order Lactobacillales; family Carnobacteriaceae; genus Carnobacterium_A. The sequence continues at coordinate 9,354 of NZ_JBATXB010000001.1, forward strand.
TATGATGCTTTTCTTCACCAACCGTTTCAAAATGGTCGTGTTGATTGCTATTTTCTAGTTCTTTCAATCCCATCAAGCCTGTAAGCAACGTTTTCGTCGCTTGAGGATTGCTAGATAATAGTACTGCTCCATGGAACCCAAGAATGTCATGGTTAGTTGAAGAATTTTCTCCTTCAACTATAGCGAGTTCAAGTCCATGACTATCATCAAACTCAAGAGTATCTTTTGCGAAAAGTTGCGTAGTTTCCACTAAAATATTTTGTGTGGTTAAACGTTCTTGCCAATAGCCCAAGCTTCCTTTTGGTACTCGAAAAGCAATTCTTCCAACTTGGCCACTACCTTTTCTACCTTTGTTTTTATTTGTCCATGGAAAGAAGGTGATGACCGTTCCTGGTGTCAACTCATGAGTTGAAAAATACAAATGATAGACGCCTGGATCGTCAAAGTTTACCGTTTGTTTGATTAAACGAAGCCCTAGAACATCTCTATAAAACTTCACGTTCTCATTTGGGTCTCCTACAATCGCACTTATGTGGTGGATTCTTTTAATAGCTTCCATTTATTCCTCTCCTTTTTTACTAGTTAGAACGTGTTGTATCAAATGGACGAATTTGTGATTCAATATAGTCACGTTTTTCTTCTAAAAATGGTGGCAATGAAAGGCTTTCTCCTAATGTTTCGTAAGGTTCGTCACCCATAAATCCAGGACCATCCGTTGATAATTCAATAAGAATATGACCAATACGTGTATAAAGAGCTTCAAAATAAAAACGGTCTACGTGTCCTGAATGTCCTAGCCCAAGTTCATTGTATTTTGCTTCCCATTGTTTAATTGTTTCGTGGTCTTTTACTCTAAAGGATACGTGGTGCACCTCTCCATAACCTTGCGCACTTTGTGTGGTCTCATCTTTTCTTAAAATAACTTGCCCACCATTTCCACCTTCACCAATGCTAAAGAGCGTAACAGCCTCTTCTTCAATAATTGGAACCATTCCATAGATGTCAGTCAAGGCTTGTTTAAAGTCTTCATAGTAGCTTACCGTTATTTCAACAGGTCCTAATCCATAAATAGCTTTTTCTTCAGGTACCGGTCCGTTTTTCCAAGGTTTACCTGGAGCCACACCTTTATTGTGTTCATCAGAAAACAATTGATATCTCTGTCCATCCGCTTCTTCAAATGGCAATACCTTTTTACCGAATAGTTCTTGGATGCCTTCATTTTTTACATTAAATTCTTTAAAACGCTCTAGGTAATACTCTAGCGCCGCATCATCCGGCACTCTTAATCCAGTTCTAGAAATAGCGTTCGTTCCTCGTACCCCTTTTGGATTATTTGGGAAGTCGAAAAATGTCATATCTGTCCCAGGTGATCCCATATCGTCCGCAAAAAATGTATGATAGGTGTGGATATCATCTTGATTAACGGTTTTCTTCACTAACCTCATTCCAAGTACATCTGTAAAGAATGCGTAGTTTCTCATTGCATTGTCTGTCATTGCTGTAACGTGGTGAATCCCAATTAATTCTTCTGTCATTTTATAAAACCCCTTTTTTTAATTTTTTAATTTAATTTAATAATTTCTCTGCATGCATCCCAATCCGCTTAAGCAGGTCAATAGCCTCTTCTACTTCATCGTCATCCCACTCTTCAAAAATAGTATGAATCAATGCTTCATGCTCTGTTACCCGTAGGTCCATGTAGTGCTTTCCTTTTTCGGTTATACAAGCATATATTTTTCTTCGATCTTCTGTACTCGGTTTTCTACTTAAAAATCCTTTTTTTTCAAGCTTATCAATGACGTATGTAATACTCCCGCCACCCATAAGTATTCTTTTCCCGATAGATTGAATAGGTTGATCGCCTCTATGATACAACAGTTCCATAATGGCATATTCATTTAGATTAATATCTTTTTTTAAAAAATCTTGTTTGATTAATTTTTGAACAGACTGTGACGATTTAATAAAAACAGTAAAGGCTTTGATTCGAGAATCTTTATTTTCCATAGTTACAAACCTCCAATATATATCAAAATTAATTATATTAAATTTAATATATATTGACTATATCGGATTAAAAAAAATATAGCAACTCTTTAGAATCGAAAACAACTAAATTTAATCATTAGAAAATGTTTCTTAGAAATTAGTGTGATCCCGTTCAGTTTAATATTCAGCTTGCTTGTGTTTAAATTCCTTCAATGGGTAGCTAGACTCAGTCAACTATAAAAAAACGAATAAGACTCCTGTCAGTAATTAGTTTACCGAAAAGAAGTCTGATTCATTTTAATAGATAGTTATTTGTTTATTAATAAAATCCCACTATCCATAGTAAATTTACGAATGATTTTATTATTTAATAGGTACATGAAATAACACTGTATAGAAATTATTTTTCTATTACACTTTATTCTAAAACAGTCTCAGTTAAATAAATTTATGAAATTTTATTTCACCTTCTTTCTAGTATCTTCTTTAATCTGACATTTATTGAGAATTTGTATTTTTTATTCATGTTCTTACTAAGACCTTTTAAAATTTATTGAGACGTTTACCTAGAACTTAAAGAAGCTATAATAAACTGTTTTAAAAATTAAACAGGATGTTCTTTTAATCAACTTTTATTATTATATAAGATAGACTTTATTAGAAAAGAATAAACTTATATGGTAAAATTGTTATAATAAAAAAAGAAAGCGGTGAGAGTTTAATGACTGAAAATGACATTATAGATACTCAAGCTCCTAAGAAAAATTATCTTCAAGAAGATACCTTTGAAAAAACCGACCCTAGTCCTCAATATGAATCTGCTGAGTACAAACCAGCTGACAAACTAAAAGGAAAAGTAGCTATAATAACAGGAGCAGATAGCGGCATTGGTGCTGCCGTTGCAATTGCATTCGCAAAAGAAGGCGCTCACATTATAGCTACTGATTATGACAATCAAGAAGATGCTAAAAAGTTAAAAAAAAGAATTAGAGAAATAAGCGGAAATATACTCTGGCTTACAGGCGATGTTGGAGATGAAAATTTTGTGCAAGAAGTAGTAGATAAAACAATACAAGAATATGGTCATATTGATATTTTGGTGAACAATGCTGCTGAACAACACAATCATGAGTCTATCTCTGAGATTACTGCAGCTCAGTTAGATAGAACTTTCCGCACGAATATTTTTTCTATGTTTTATTTCGTAAAAGCTGCTTTACCATATATGAAAAAAAATAGTAAAATTATTAATACGGCTTCTGTAACAGCGTACAAAGGTTCTCCTGAACTCTTAGACTACTCATCTACTAAAGGCGCTATAGTATCCTTTACTCGTTCTCTTTCCCAAAATAAAGAGATATTAGATAAAGAAATTCGCGTAAATGCAGTTGCCCCAGGTCCTATTTGGACGCCTTTAATTCAGTCTACTATACCAAATGAAAATAAAGAAAAATTCGGTTCCTCTGTCCCTATGAAACGAACAGGAGAAGCTTATGAATTAGCTCCTTCTTATGTTTATTTAGCCTGTGAAGACTCCAGTTATGTAAGTGGACAAGTACTTCATGTAAATGGTGGTACTGTCATCAATGGATAACAAGATTGATTGTTTTTTTCACTGTGATAAAAATAGTTAGTTTATCTTTTATGCTAACGTACGCCTAAATCAAAAAACACTGACTTTTATCTAATATAAGTCAGTGTTTTTACTTTTAATCTTTTCTGCTTTTCTCTTGAATTTCTTTTTTTTCATATTCCTTATCGTTATCTTTACCATAATAATCCTCATTGTATTCTTCATCGTCTTTTTCCTTGTCTTTTTTTTTCGTTCGTTCAGCTATTTTTTTGTCATCATAGATAAAAATGTTGTGGACAATTTTTAAAATTGGACGCGTAGTTAATAGTAATCCCCCGATTAAATAAAGGTATTTCCCGTAGATATCTGGAATAGAAGTTAAACTAGATATACTTGCAATAACATAAAATATTCCTGTCAGAAAATCAGTCATTAGTGATATAAGTGAATAGCGGTTTTGAAAGTATAATCGAAAACGTCCACTTTTTATTTCAATATCTTCTTCTTTACCATGGTTAATATCATGTTTAGTTCTTTTAATTTCTGGCATATTTCTTCACCTTTCATACTATTAAAACGGTAAACTATCATCATATAATACTAAGGCACTAATTAATAAAAAATTACATTAGCTATCTTATTAATGATTTATGAAAATTAGTTGCTTGAATAAATCTATCTCTCACTTGGTTATAAAAACAAGACTTGCTTTTATTTGGCAATAATCAAAAATAAAACATACTTAAAATAAAAAAACTCAAGTTTATAAATTTCTATATCTACATCGAACTCTATTTTCGTCTACTAACTCAAATTTTTCAATAGGAAATGGCGTTTGCTTTCTGATAGATAGATAATTCTCCCTATACGGGTGACTTGATTCTTTATGCCAGGGTTTAATATGACCACTATAGTGAATCAGTGCTGGTTCATTGCGAGATTCAGCGTACTCTATTTGTCCAATCTTTGTTGGGTGTTCTTTTTCATCTAGTAAAATATAAGCTTGTGCATTCCATTTAGGATGTAAGACTAACCATCGATCATGTAGAATGGCATTCAGCGCATCTTGGTCATGGAACCTCAAATTTTCTTGATTCGTTGAGGCAAAATTTAAAACTTGTTCTGTGATCTTCTCTGCACGCCATTTATCTAAATCAATAATCATAACACCTGAATTGAAATAAGTATTACTCTTTACGTCTATTTCCATCACATCCAATCTTTGATGGAAACCAGCATCTTCTATTGCAGCAACTAATTTATCACCTAAGTCAATCGACCAAATATCTTCAATCGGTTGTACTGCTACAATATCACAATCTAAATATATAGCTCTATGAATATCTGTTCTTTTTAAAAAGTTAGGAATGGCAATTCTAAAATAAGCTGTTGTAGGGATACGGTCGCTCTCAACCATATCCTCAAATTCTAATGGATCGATTTGTAAGTAACTAACTGTAGCATCATATTCATTCACCATTCGATTTAGCTTTTCTTTTGTGATCAATGAGATATTATCATCAATTACGTAGAAATTAAATATAGATTCAGATTTTTTTTTTTGTAAAAGAGATAAAAATAATGTAGCTAGATGCGGTACAAATTCTTCATTTGCAGCTGATACAATAGTTATTTCAGTTTTTTGAAACATAGTTCGTAGTCTCCTTATTGTA
>NZ_JBATXB010000002.1:0-3409 GCF_049673005.1 Carnobacterium sp.
TTTTTCTTTGATTCGCTCAATCGCACTCTGCAAATGCAATGAGAAAGCAAAGCGCGATTTTGAATGATAGGTTCTATCCAATTTTTTTTCAGCAAAATCATACAATTTTTCTGTAACTTTACGAATAGTCAACGGAACCAATTCTTGGTGAATATCCGATAGAGATAATTTTTCGAGGTAGTCATTAAAATAATGTGGCAAATTGTTCTGAATGAAGCCTTCTAATTCAATTTCTTTTAATAGTCCACTTTTCAACGCCTCTTCAACACGCTCTTCAATATCGTTGTAAACGCTCATGTCTGACTCGCTCGTTTGATTGAACGGTGTTTTTTGACTTGTAGGGACGTAAGAAAAGTGCGTTTTATGACGATCAACTAACTGATTGAGTCTTTCTGGTGCTTCTTTAACGAGCAACAACCCTTTTTGTACCGACAATGGCAAGTCTTGTTGCGTACTTTTCAAACAATCGGTTTGGTGCGTCCGATAATGTAAAAAAGCTTTCGCACAGACCAGTTTTAAGTCCCGTTGTACTTGCCCAATATTCGCTCTAGCAGGGTAAAGCATAAAGGCTACTAAAACTTCACGTTCAATGATGATTTTTTGGTTCAATCGTTGTGCTTCTTGCTGTAAGAAAGCCGCAACCAATTCATAGCGTTCGTCAATGGTGCGTTCGGCTAAAGGTGGCAAGGTAATTGTCATAGGAATCCGTCGGTTAAACGTATCCAATAACACTTCAGAGTTTTCAGTCGTTGCGCCAATAATTTGAACACTCGCTGTTCGTGTCTCTCTACTCTCACCTAACGGACGGTAGACGCCTTTATCGATAAAGGTGAAGAGCATTTCTTGACCTTCTGGTGGCAATCTATGAATTTCGTCTAGAAATAGAATTCCACCATCTGCTTGATGCATTAAACCCGTTCGATCTTCAGTCGCGCCTGTATAGGAACCTTTTTTCACACCAAAGATATGCCCAAACAATAATTGTGGATTTTGTGCGTAATCTGCACAGTTAAAAGAAATAAATGGGGCCTCATCAGGCAAAACTTGAGACTCTAACGCAAATTGATACATGCATTCAGCGAATAACGTTTTACCCGTACCCGTTTCTCCGAAAATAATGGTATGTAATCCACGCGGCGGATACAAGATAGCCGCTTTTGCTTGTTGAATCATCACTTTTAAAGAAGCATCGTGTCCAACTAGTTTATCAAACGCTTCTTGGTTGTCTTTTAAAGTTGGTAAAACGGGATGGGTAGCTTTAGCTTGATACAAAACAGGTCTACCCGTTTTTTTTTCAATGCGTCCTTCTTTATGCCATTCATTTAAATAACGGCTTACGTTAGTACGATCAAGCTCTAACGCCTCTGCAATCTCTTTAGCTGACACGGGTGTATCTTGTTTGATTACGTACGTTAGAACATCGTTTTTACGCGATACCATTTTATTCCTCCTTTTTGAAAACGGATACGTTAGTCTGACTTAAAAGTAGCGGATAAACTCACTCCGCTACTTCTTTTCTCTTTTTAGTTAACCTTGTTTTATTTTTTGATTCAATTTTTCGTTATGAATCAACTTCAGTCTTTTTTAGGCTTACGCGCCCCTTTATTTTTATTCGGTTTCTTTTTAAACTTTTTCTTTTTAGGTGCCATCACCGTTTGATCTGCCTGGCTATTTTTCGAATCAGTCGATTGGTTTAGTGCCTCTGTAGTTTTTACGGCTTCTTTTTTATCTTTTGTTTTTGTTTTTATTTTTTTCACTTTGCTATTTTCTTTTGCTTCTAATCTTGTTGCCTCATCTATCTCAGGGCGTTCTGTTACCAGACCTCCCGCATAAAGATACAAAGGTGTTAGAGTGATATCCAATGAGGAAATAATTTTCTTGAATTCACGGCGTTCGCGGTCATTAACAAGCGTTAAGACTGTTCCAGCTTGACCCATACGTGCAGTTCTTCCTGAGCGGTGAATGTAGCTCTCCTTGTTGATTGGCAAGTCGTATTGGATAACATAAGGCAAGCCTCTGATATCTAAGCCACGTGAGGCTACATCGGTCGTTAACAGCACATCTACTTTACCGTCCCTAAATTGTTGCAGCGCATGTTGTCTTTCTGTTTTGTATTTTTCTGAATGCAAGACGGCAACGGAAATGCCTTCGTATTGCAGTTTTTCAAAAGCTTGCGTCAAATTAGCCACGTTGTTAACAAAAACCAATGCTTTGAATCCTTCCATGCGTGTTAAGCGGCGAATAATTTCTACGCGTTTTCGTGTTGGGGTTTCAATGTACGCATGTAAGACTGTCCCTTTTGATTCATCTTCTTTGGTTACGTCAATCCATTCAGGATCAACCGTAAACCACTTAGATAAATCTTCCATTAACGCATTACTTGTTGCGGAAAAAAAGCCCATTTGACATTCGCTTGGAATCTTACTCATCAGTTGGCGTACGGTTTTTAATTGTTCTTGTTCCAATAATTGATCGGCTTCATCTAAGATAACTGTTTTAACCTGATGCAATTTTAATTTTTTTGTTTCTGCGATTTCAAGAATACGTCCAGTTGTTCCAACAATAATTTCAGGTTTCTTTTTCAAGTTATCCATTTGTCGGACTTTATTGGCTCCACCGATAATCGTTTGTACGTCTAAACCTAACTGCGAGCTCCACTCTTTTACGACAGCGGATACTTGAACAGCTAATTCTTGTGAAGGCGTCAGTATAATCAATTGAACTCCTGCTTTAGGCTCAATTTGTTCTAGAGCCGGCAGTGTATATGCGACTGTTTTACCAGTTCCAGTAGGAGAGATACCGACAACATCACGGCCACTTTTCATTAAGTCGTAGACTCTATTTTGAATTGCTGACGGCGTTGTGTATTCCAACTCTTCCCAGTACTTTTGTAACTCCGGTGCTATTTTTTCATTCATCATTATCATTTCCTCGTTTCTTTATCCCCGCTCCTGTACGTTGCGTCACTGCCTATCATACCAAAAAAACAGTCAAATCTAAAGTACGTCACTGTTTATTTGATAAATAAAAAGACCGAAGCATGCACTAACTATAAAAAGAACGTCATTTTTTATAGCCGTGCATTTTTCAGTCTTGTTAAAGGATGTTAGTTTTCTTTATCTGCTTCATAGCTAATGCCTGCATCTTTACGTAACGCCATTAATATCAGATTAACCTGACGACTCAATTCTTGCCATTCAGCGTACTCTTTTAATGCATCTTTATCCGTTGGGTTCGCCATAACATAAGCAAATGCCTCTGCTTCTTCCATCATTGGCGCTTTATTAATGGATTGCGAAACCGTTTCTTTTAAGTTTGTCTTACGGTCAACCACATCAATTGAAGCAATATCCGTTACTCCGTCTAACGAAATCGTCTGGTCTAGCCCATAAATTTCAGATGGCAAATA
>NZ_JBATXB010000003.1:0-45757 GCF_049673005.1 Carnobacterium sp.
AAGATATTTGTAAAACTTTGTGTTTGTTGGTCATGGAAAATACTATTGATAAATGGAGTAACTTCATGTAATTCACCATTTTCATCTTCCAATTTATAATCCACTAAGAATTGTTGGAAACTTTCTAGATGAAGATAGATGACATTTTTATTTTCAGCTACTCCAAACATTTCTGGATTAGGTTCAGCATGATGTTCACTGACATAAGAAAGTACAGCATCCATATCTGATTCATCTGCATTAGCTTTATTTTGGTTTGATTGAGCTGTTTGGTAACCATCATAAGCTGTAAAAAAATTAAGACCTAGATACTTCACAATATAATTACGGTCAAATGTGCGACTTAATAGTTGAGGACGATTGCTTTCTGATAAAGCTAAGTTCCCTGCAAAAAGAGTCACTGCTAAAGCAGTCATTGCGACAGCTGAGCGCTTTTTGAATAGACGTGTATCTAATGACACATTCTTTGAAGCTAGTAGTCCGATTAGAATTACAAGATCAAGCCAATAAAAAACATCACGAGCTTTTAATAAGGCCATAGTACTTGCTCCAAGCCCACCTGCAACGTTTCCAGCACCTAAAATGGTAGTAACGGCAAGGAAATCAGAAAACTCACGGTAATACAGTACATTCGCAAATAATAAAGCACTCATAACAATGTGAATGAGAAACAATACCGTGTAAGCTTTTTTACTCTGCTTGAAGTAAAGAGCAAAAGAAAAGAAAAGAACAGTTGTCGCTACAGGATTAATAAACAAGATAAAATGTTGCATAGCTCCTGTAACACCGAGAGAAAATTCTTGTGTATAACTGAAATACGTTTTTGCCCAAAATAAAACGACAGCTAATGAAAAGAACCCAACTCGAGTATTTAATATATTTTTTAGTTTATTCACTAGTAAAAAATCCTCCTTAATAAAAAGTAAACAGTGTAATGTTTTATGTTTAAATTAATGTACTATTTATAATAGTATAGTAGGCTTGACAAAGCATGCCTATAATATGTATATATTACAGTTTTTTTATACTTTAGTCAATTATTGTACTTAATTTAACAAGCAGTGGGGAATGCAATCGTTATCAATAGTGTATTGGCAGACTTTTTATTAAACTTGAAAAATTGTTGCAAATTTAATCATAAATCAGTGGGAAATAAGCTATAATGAAGTGCATCATCTAAAAGGAGGTTTTGCCTTACATGATATTTTTACAAGGCCTTTTTAATGCAATGGAACAATCATATAGTCAATCCATTAATCACTTCCCATTAATAGAACTGATCTTTTATAGTGTAGATCAAACATTGTTGTATTTTATTATCTGGTTGCTTATCCGTATTGTGTATCTAGTTTTTTTAAAAAAAGGAAAGAAAAAGAGAAATTGGCTTCGAGAGTTAAGTTTAGACGTCTTTGTCTTTTATGTCATTTTGCTAATTCATTTGACCGTTTTTCGAGAAGAGCACAGTATAGGCAATGTTGAGATTAATATGCAATCGTTAAGCAGTATAAATTTATCCCCTTTGACACATACGCTTAAATTAACTCAGGGTGTAACAAAATTTGATTATTATTATAATCTATACGGAAATATTTTATGGTTTGTACCTATGGGATTTTTGGTCGCTTACTTACTAAGTAAAAAATCGTATATGTTAAAAACGATAGCAATAGGTTTTTGTTTTTCATTTTCAATAGAAACACTTCAGTTTGTTTTTGGAACAGGAATCACGGATATTGATGATTTATTGTTTAATACTTTAGGAACGTTAATAGGATTAATTAGTTTTGTGATTAGTAAAAAAATAGTTGAACGGTACAAAAAAATAAAAAAGAAACTAATATAGGCTAGCCTCGTGCTAGAGTATATATAAGGAGATTAACAATTATGGAAAAATTTATGTTAAAAAGACGAGCAACAGAACGTGCGCGTAAAGGATACCCAATACTAGTATTAGAGGACTTTGTTAAAGAACCAAAACTTCCAGAAGGCACACTAATTCAGTGTCTAGACGAACATAAAAAGTTTGTGGCCATTGCCTATTTAGCAAAACAAAATAAAGGTGACGGTTGGATCCTAACCACCAATCAAACAGAAATGATTAATCAAAATTTCTATGAAAAGTTATTTAAAGAAGCAATAGACCAACGTTCAATTTTTAGTTTGAACGAACAAACAACAGCTTATAGAGTATTCAACGGAGAAGGCGATGGCTTAGGTGGATTGACCGTAGACTTCTACGATAACTATTACGTATTTTCATGGTACAGCAAAGGAATTTATGCACACCGTGACTTGATTTTTAAAGCATTCAAATCGGTAGTTACAGATAGTATCGGAATGTATGAAAAAATTAGATTTGAATCAAATGTAAAACCTGAAACAGATTTAGTTTTTGGTAATGCCGCTCCGGAGCCATTAGTTATTTTAGAAAATGGAATAAGATACGCAACGTATTTGGATGATGGCCTAATGACAGGTATTTTCTTAGACCAACGCGATGTTAGACAAAGACTATTAGAAAAATATGCAATGGGTAAAACAGTTTTAAATACATTTAGTTATACAGGTGCTTTTTCTGTAGCAGCAGCCTTAGGTGGAGCTGTAGAAACGACAAGTGTTGACCTAGCCAAACGTAGCTTGCCAAAAACTGTGGAACAATTTGAGTTGAATAGTTTAAATGTAGATGATCAAGTTATTCGAGTAATGGATGTTTTTGATTACTTTAAATACGCTATTCGTCATAAGCTGAGCTTTGACGTAGTGGTAGTTGATCCTCCGAGTTTTGCTCGTTCAAAGAAACGGACGTTCAGCGCAGCTAAAGATTACTCAAGTTTGTTAGAAGAAGTTATTCAATTAACGAAACCTAGAGGGATTATCGTTGCGTCAACAAATGCGGCAAATGTGACAACCGAGAAATTTAACGGTTTTATTGAAGAAGCTTTTAAAAATCAAAATAAATCATATACAATAGAAGAAACATTTGCACTACCAGATGATTTCAGAATTAATCCTGAATTTACTCAAGGTGATTATTTAAAAGTTGTTATTATTCGGAAAAAATAACAACGTAATCCAATTTTTATTGTTAAAGAAGGTAAAGGAACATGAAAAAAGAAAAGTTTCAAAAAACAAATGCTATTCGTATGCTAGAGAAAGAAAAAATAGACTTTCAGCTTCATGAATACCCTTGGAGAGAGGACCATGTAGTTGAACAAAACAACTTAGAAGAACTAGACGATTCTAAACAGAAATTATATAAAACAATTGTGACAAATGGAGATAAAACGGGGATAGTTGTTGCCTGTATCCTAGGAACAAGTGAAATTAATTTGAAGGCTCTTGCAAAAGTTAGTGGCAATAAAAAAATGGAACTGCTGCAATTAAGTGAGTTAGAAAAAACAACTGGGTATATTCGAGGGGGATGCTCACCAATCGGTATGAAGAAACTATTCCCTGTTTATCTTTCAGCAAAAGCGGAAAATCTTGATAAAATAATCATCTCTGCAGGTAGACGAGGGTTCCAAGTTGAATTGGATCCTCAAGATCTGAAAAAAATTGTTCATGCTAAATTTGCGGAAATTGAAGCATAGAAAGCAAAAAAAAGATGAGGCAATAAATAGGCCTCATCTTTTTTTGTGTGTTCATTTAATAATGTGTCTAAACTCTAGCGATTCAACATGTCTAAGGCTTCTTTTGCTGCATGCATCCCCGCTACTCGACCGGTTATAAAAGCACCAGTAATGTTATAACCACCTGTATACCCATTATAATCCAGTAATTCACCAGAGAAATATAAACCTTTTGTAAATTTACTTTCCATCGTTTTAGGATTCACTTCTTTTGTATTAATCCCACCACCTGTTACAAAAGCCTTCTCAATAGGTAATGTACCGTTTGCGGTAAAGCTAAAATCTTTAAGAAAGTCAATAAAAGCTGATTTTTCCTCATCTGTCAATTGTTTCAAGGGTGTATTTTCATTCAATGATAAACGTTCAAATGCAAAAAGCAAGTAACGTTCTGGTACGAGTCCTTTCAAAGCGTTTTTAAGGCTCTTTTCACCTTCATTTTTCACCAAACGCTGCATTTGTTGTGTAAGTTCGCCCTTAGATACTTCTGGTAAAGCATCAAGGGACATCATCACAAAGTCTGTCTTGTCCCTTTGCATTGTTTGGTGTACAAACATCGAGCAACGTAAAACAGCAGGCCCTGAAATTCCAAAGTGAGTAAAAATCATATCCATTTGATGGCTGATAACTTTTTTACCTTTTTTGTTTAAAACACTTAACGTCACGTCTCTTAAAGAGAGTCCTTGTAAGGTTTTTTCTTGAATAAACGCTTCATCTGATAAAACGGGTACTTCTGTTGGATAGAGAGGTTTAATGGTATGCCCAGCTTTCTTAGCCCATTTGTAGCCATCTCCTGTCGAGCCAGTTCTTGGCATGGCTCTTCCACCAGTCGAAAGAATAATAGATTTAGCAGATAATTCACGGGCATCTTCAAGAATCAGTCCAGTAACGGCTTTGTCTTTGTATAAAATAGTTTCTACTGGAGCATCTGTGTAAACAGTAATAGATAAACGATCCATAATAGCAATCAAAGCTTCCAAAACGGTACGAGATTTATCGGTAGCAGGAAACATTCTGCCATGATCTTCTTCTTTTAAAGTAACACCATTTGAACGGAAAAAATCCATAATATCGTAATTATCGTATTGATGAAAGGCGCTGTAAAGAAAACGACCATTTCCAGGGATATGTGCGACAATTTCTTCTTTATCGCGATTATTCGTTACGTTACACCGGCCTCCGCCAGTAACAAGTAACTTTCGGCCTAAAGTTTTATTTTTTTCTACGACGGCAACTTTAGCACCCTTTTCGGCTGCTGAAATAGCGGCCATCATCCCACTTGTGCCACCGCCAACTACGATTACATCGTAATCTGTCATGACTATTCCTCTTTTCTATTGAACAAATTGATTCGTATAGCTTAGCATATTTAGACACTCAATTCTATATAACTAGGAAAAAAAGAATTTAAAGCAACTATATGTTGTAGAATGCCTCATATCCTTGTTATGATAGAGCAGTTAATACAAAAATGAGTAGTAAGGAGAACGTCATGGAAATCTTAATTGCATTGATTCCAGCATTTGCTTGGGGTAGTATCGGATTAGTAAGTGGTAAATTAGGAGGAACAGCGCAACAGCAAACATTGGGTATGACAATTGGATCGTTTGTTTTTGCTGTTTTTGTCTATTTATTTTATCAACCAACAATTGAACTGAATGGTATGATTATTGGAGTAATATCTGGCTTGTTTTGGACATTAGGTCAAAATAAACAATTTCAGTCAATGAAATTAATGGGTGTATCGAATACATTACCAGTTTCTACTGGACTACAATTGATGGCTAATACACTAGCAGGTGTCTTATTATTTCGCGAGTGGACAAGTAGTCGAGATATTCTATTGGGAATAATAGCTTTAGCGTTTTTGATCATAGGAGTTCGTTTTACCACAGTCACTGATAAAAAAGATTCAGGAAACGAAGCAGGGTCAGTAAAAAAAGCGTGGATGAAAGCTTTAGCTTTTTCTACCTTAGGTTATGCTTCGTACACAATTATCATTAATGCTTCAGGAGTAGATGCCCTTGCGGTTATTTTACCTCAATCAGTTGGTATGGTGATTGGTGCACTATTGTTTTCTAGAAAAGAGAAAGTATGGAACCACTACACAACTAGAAATATTTTTACAGGTCTCATTTGGGGAGTTGGAAATATTTTCATGCTTATCTCGATGAAATCAATCGGCTTAGCCGTTAGTTTTTCTTTGTCACAAATGGGTATTATTATTTCCACATTGGGTGGCATTTGGTTTCTTGGAGAAACCAAATCAAAACGTGAGTTCAGATTCATCATTCTGGGTTGCGTATTAGTCATCATCGGAGGAATAGTGTTAGGTTATTTAAAATCATAAAAGAATAGGCAGGTTTAAGAATGAATCTTTTTCGTAAGAAGTCATTAAACACGACATCACTATCTAAGTCGCTATTAAAAAAAGAATTAAAAACAGTTGATTTAATATTATTGGGTTTAGGGGCAATTGTAGGAACCGGCATATTTGTTATCACGGGAACAGCCGCAGCAAACACAGCTGGTCCAGCCTTAATTCTTTCTTTTGTTATTGCAGCATTTTCTTGTACATTATCGGCTTTATGCTATGCAGAATTTGCTTCAAGAGTACCAATCGGAGGAGGCGCATATGGATATATTTATACTATATTTGGTGAAATCGTCGGTTGGCTAGTCGGTTGGTTATTAATTTGTGAATACCTTCTAGCAAATGCTTCGGTTGCTTCGGGTTGGTCAGGGTACGTTCATGGTTTCTTAGAAGGTTTAGGAATTAATTTCCCACAAGCTTTACGAGCTTCATACAATCAGGCGAATGGAACGTATGTTGATATTATAGCAATAATCGTTACATTATTGGTTACCTACTTGGTAACACAAGGGGCGAAAAAAGCGTTGCAATTGAATAATGTCATGGTTATTATAAAATTTAGTTTAATTGCCTTGTTTATTTTAATTGGCGTATTTTATGTGAAACCAGTTAACTGGACACCATTTATGCCATTTGGTTTAAAAGGTGTTACTTCAGGTGCAGCGATTGTTTTCTTTGCTTTCTTAGGCTTTGATGCTGTTAGTACAGCCGCTGAGGAAGTAAAGAATCCTCAAAAAGACGTACCGAGGGGAATTATTGGTTCTCTAGGAATAGCAACGGTATTGTATATTGGGGTAACCTTGGTACTAACGGGTTTAGTTCCTTATACACAATTGAATGTGAAAGATCCAGTAGCTTTTGCTATGAGATTTATTGGACATAATTTCCTAGCGGGTATGATATCAGTGGGCGCAATATTAACGTTGCTAACGGTTTTAATTTCTATGACATATGGTTTAGCTCGTTTAATCTATGTCATTAGCCGCGATGGATTACTGCCGATAGGACTTAGTCATGTAAATGAAAAAACAAAGACACCTAAAAATGCGACTCTTATAGCTGGTATTTTGTCAGCTATACTAGCTGGGGTTATTCCTTTAGATCAGTTAGCAGCAGTGACTAATATCGTTACATTAATGGTATTTGTCATCATTGCAGCTGGTATTTTAAAACTGAGAAAAGAATACGGACAGCCAAAACCGGGAGAGTTTAAAGTTCCGTGGGTTCCATTTTTCCCAATTCTATCTATTTTAGTTTGTTTATACTTGATGTTCCAATTGTCTCTATCGGTATGGGCCATGTTCATCATTTGGGTAACACTAGGCCTAATTATTTATTTCACATTCGGCCATAAACACAGCCAACTAAATAAAGATGCGTAGAACTCTGATCAGCTCTGAGAGAGAAATGAGAAACTACCGCAAGAGGCTAAAGCCTCGAGGATAGATTAGAATTTATCCAAAGAGCTAGAGTTCCTAGCTCACAAATAAAGATGCGTAGAACTCTGATCAGCTCTGAGAGAGAAATAAAAAACTAGAAGAACATAAAGTCGAGTAACAATCAATACTCCGACTTTATGTTCTTTTACTATTTGGTCATAAGGCCTTTCTCTTTGAATATAAAGATACCTACGATATAATGAGTAGTGTAGATACATTAGTTTGTATATCAAAATGCAATTGATTTCTATATTCAAAATGTAGACATTATTTTTCTTCTATAAAATCAGGGAGGCGAAAACGGGATGAAAAAATCGATGAATAAGAAAGCTTTAATAGCTGCAACAACACTTGCAACTTCTTTGATACTGGTAGCGTGTGGCAACGACAACCAAGATGATGATACAATGACACCAATGGAATCTTCTTCAGAAATGATGCAATCAAGTGACCAATTGGATACGTCAAGTATGATGGAATCAAGTTCTTCAGCAATGAGTGAGGCGGATTCTAGTTCTGAAAGTAGCGATATGTCCAACACATCAACAAAAGGAATTGAAAATAAAAAATTCGATGTTAGCTTGACACAAGCAGTAGACAAATTTAAAGATGAGTACAAAGATGCTGAACTAACTTCAATTAATATAGATAAGAGTTTTAGTAATTACGTATACGAAATTGAAGGGTTTAATGAGTCTAACGAACTAGAAATGACTCTTGATGCAATGTCTGGAGAAGTCATTAAACAGAATGAAGAAAAACTAGATGAACCGATGGATAACGATACTTTAGATTTAGAAGGAATCGTTACACCAGAAGAAGCGATGAAAGCAGCTCTTAATGAAGTTGGAAGTGGCTACGTGAAAGATTGGGGATTAAGTAGTGAGGTTGGTACAACTTATTACGAAGTAGATATCGAAGGAAGCGATAAAGATACTGAAGATGTGCAAATTGATGCAAAAACAGGAGACTTTATTGGATTTGATTAAAAAATATTAAGAAAACGTAAAGATATAGAATAGCCAGTTAGAAAAGTCACTACAGTGATTTTTCTAACTGGTTTTATGCTATAATTGCGTTCATCACAAAAATTAGGAATAGAAAAGTAGGGATAAAATGGCTTTTGTAGAAATCATTGATGAGTATAAACGTTACAAAATGGGAGAATCCGTTATTTCTGCTAATGATGGTATTTCTTTTGAAATCAAACAAGGTGAATTTGCAGTCATCGTTGGCCCAAGTGGAGCCGGAAAATCAACAGTGTTAAACATTTTAGGTGGCATGGACCAAGCCGATGAAGGATTAGTAAAAGTAGATGGAGTAGATATTACTCAGTTCAATAAAAAAGAGTTAACAAAATATAGACGGGATGATGTAGGGTTTGTTTTTCAATTTTATAATTTAGTCCCTAATTTAACCGCTAAAGAAAATGTCGAATTAGCAGCAGAAATATCAAAAAATGCATTAGATGCAGAAGAAGTATTGCGTGAAGTTGGACTAGGAGAACGGTTAGATAATTTCCCGGCACAACTATCCGGTGGTGAACAACAGCGGGTTGCCATAGCTCGAGCCTTAGCGAAACAACCCAAATTATTACTTTGTGATGAACCAACAGGAGCTTTAGATTATGAAACAGGGAAACAAATTTTAAAGTTACTCCAAGATACTTGCGTCAATACAGGTACGACCGTTATCGTTATTACACACAACCAAGCTATTGCACCAATGGCAGACAGAATAATTGAAATCAATAACGCTAAAGTACGCAAAGTCACATTGAACCCTAAACCGACATCTGTAGCAGATATCGAATGGTAAGGGGGGAGATGAGATGAGGAAAAAAGCTTTATGGAAAGATATTATCAAAGAAATGTGGCAGTCTAAAGCTCGTTTCTTATCAATTTTTGCAATTATCACATTAGGAGTCGCGTTCTTTGCGGGAATCAAAGCGACTGGACCTGATATGATAGATACAGCGGATCACTATTATCGAGATAAAAAGTTAATGGATCTTAAAGTTATTTCTACTTATGGTTTAGAAGATTACGATATCGAACAACTGGAATCAGTAAAGAATGCAGATGTACGAGGTGCATATAACCAAGACGTTATTCTGGGAGATAGTGGCTTAGTTACGAAAATTTTTAGTTACCCAAAAAACGGGCATAAAAAATCAAATCAATACACAGTCGTATCAGGTGAAATACCTAAAAAATCAGGTGAAATTGCGTTAGATGCGACAGAAGCGTATCAATCAAATTACGCTATTGGTGATTTAATTGAATTGGAGACAGACGATGAAGAAAATCCTTTATCTGATAAATTATCAACGACAAGTTATAAGGTCGTGGGTTTTGTAAATAGTCCACAATACATTGAAAACTTTACTAGGGGAAATAGCACTGTAGGAAAAGGAACATTAGATGGATTTGCGGTTATTCCCGAGGATGACTTTGAACTTGATGTATTTACTGAAGCATACTTAACTTTTTCAGATACAAAGTCTATGCAAGCTTATTCAAAAGAATACGAAGATAGAGTTGAAGAGTACCAAATTGAAATTGAAAATATGACAAAAGAGTTACCGAAAAAAAGATTAGAAAGTATACAAAAAGAAGCCCAAGTTGAAATTGATAAAGGTCAAAAAGAATTAGATGAAGCTAAAGAAAAATTAGCTGATGGCCAAAAAAAATTAGACGAAGCTAAAAAAGAATTAGAAAAAGGTTCGAAAGAGTACGAAGAAGGACTAGCAACGTTTGAAAAAGAAATCAACGATGCGCAAGCTGAAATCAGTAAAAATAGTAAAAAGATTGAAGATGGAAAAAAAGAATTAGCGACTCAGAAAGCAAATTTAGAAGAAGGTCAAGTTGAGTTAAATAAAGCTAAGCAGTCATTTAATGAACAAAAGAAAACAGCAGAAGTAGAATTAGCAGCTGGGGAGCAAGAACTAGCCGCTAATCAAGAAAAATTAAATGAAGGTTTTAGCGCACTTAATCAGGCAAAAGCTGAAACTGAAAGCGGCAGAAAAGCTATCGAAGCGGGTCAAGTCACAATAAATAATGAATTGAATAAAATCATTCAAGGCGAGCAACAAATTACAGCTGAAAAGCAAAAACTTGAACAAGGCCAAAAAGAGTTAGATCAAGCTAAAATTGAGCTTGAAAATAAAACAACTCAATTAAACTCAACAGTGGATTATTTTAGAAGCATAGTGAAAATTCCAATCAATGAGATTACAGAAGCACAAAAAACCGAAGCACTCACAAGAGCTCAAGAACTTGGCGCTTCGTTTGCACAACAATTGACAGGTTTCTTTGCTGGAGAGGTATCGGCTAATGAGGTAAATAATTCATTGTCGGCATTGTTAGGTTCAATCGCTGAAGGTGCGGACGCACTACAAGCTAAGCAACAAGAGATCAATGAGGGACAAGAATTAATTAAAATTACTGAAGCAGAGTTAGTTCAAGGTAGAGAAGCTATCAAACAAAATCAAGCTAAACTAAATGAACAAAGTCAAGTTCTACAAGCAGGAGAAGCGGAATTGAAGACTAAGCTTGCTGAATTAGAAACTGCTCAGACTCAACTAAATCAAGCTAAAATTTCTTTTGAGCAGCAACAAACTAATGCTCGAGAAAAATTAGCTGCAGGTGAAAGTGAGATTGCTGAAAATCAACAAAAGATTGATTCAGGTAATAAAGCAATTCAAGAAGCAGAAGGAGAATTAATTGAAGGTGAAAATCAATTAGTTCAAGGTCGAGAAACACTAGAAATTGAAAAAGCTAAAGGTGAAAAAGAATTAGCAGAAGCTAAAAAAACATTGGACGAAGGACAAACAGATTTTGACGAAGCAGCAGAAGAATTTGAAAAAAAAGAAAAAGAAGCTGTAGAAAAAATTGCAGATGGAGAAGCAGAATTAATTGAAGCAAAACAAGAATTGGCAGATCTTGCAACACCTGAATATTTTGTTTTTGATCGAAGTGTTAACCCAGGCTACAAAGAATACAGTGACAATGCCGAAAGAATATCTGCAATTGCGCAAGTCTTTCCAGTATTCTTCTTCTTAATAGCCGCATTAGTTTGTCTGACAACTATGACGAGAATGGTAGATGAACAACGATTGCAAATTGGAACACTAAAAGCACTTGGTTACACTAACTGGGATATTTCTAAAAAATTCTTAGTTTATGCTTCATTAGCTAGTGTAGTAGGAACCATTGTTGGTCTTTTAATAGGCTATCAAGTATTCCCAGGAGTTATTTTTAATGCATATGGTTCTTTATACAATATGCCTGATATTCGAATAACGTACTATATTAGTTATGGCTTAATTTCATTCCTAATCGCAATTCTTTGTACCGTTGCTTCAGCTTATGCTGCAACTAGAGTAGCACTGCAAAGCAATGCTGCAACTCTTATGCGTCCAAAAGCGCCAAAAATTGGAAAACGGATTTTATTAGAGCGAATTCCATTCATTTGGAGTCGGATGGGATTCATTCAAAAGGTTACAGCACGTAACTTATTCCGATACAAACAGCGGATGTTGATGACCGTATTAGGAGTAGCTGGATGTACAGCATTAATCTTAACCGGTTTCGGTTTATCTGACTCAATCGCAGACATCTCAACCTTACAATACGGAAAAGTGATGCAATATGATGCAGTTGTTGCTTTTAATGCTGATGCACTTAAAGAAGAACAAAAAGACTATCAAGAGTTAATCGATTCAGAAGAAAAAATTACTCATAACATGAATGTTTTACAAGAAGCTTATACGATCTCAGAAAAAGGCGTGAATACTCAAGATGTCACGGTCTTTGTCCCAGAGGTTAAAGAAGAGTTGCCTGACTACATTGTTTTAAATAACCGGAAATCAGGTGAAGTTTATTCGCTTCCTGATGAAGGCGTAATTATTACAGAGAAATTAGGAAGTTTATTTGATTTAGAAATAGGCGATACGATTACCTTAAAAGATGATAATAATAAAGAAGTTGAGACAACGGTTAAACAAATTGTTGAAAACTATGCCGGCCATTACGTCTTTATGACGAATGATTATTATCGAACGTTAGTTGAAAAAAGACCAGAATACAATACTCAATTATTAAGATACGAAGGCAATGAGAAGTTTGAAGATAAGTTAGGGAGCGAATTGATAGCCCAACCCAACGTAGCAGCGGTTAGTTTTGTTCGACAAGTCAGTGGTGCAGTTGATGATACAACGGCTAGTTTGGCAATCGTTACGTTAGTCTTGATTATTTCAGCAGGATTATTGGCATTCGTTGTGCTATACAATTTAACCAATATCAATGTTTCAGAACGAATTAGAGAATTATCCACCATAAAAGTTCTAGGATTTTATGATAAAGAAGTAACAACTTATATTTACCGAGAAAATATTATTCTTACACTTATGGGAATTGTTGTAGGGTCGGGATTAGGAGCACTCCTACACAGCTTTGTATTAAAAACTGCTGAAATAGATATGTTAATGTTTAGCCCGGATATTCAACTTTCAAGTTATCTCTATTCAGGCTTACTAACTTTACTATTCTCAGGAATTCTCATGTTTGCTATGCACGTTAAATTAAAAAATATAGACATGATAGAAGCCCTAAAATCAGTAGACTAAACCAAGATGTGAAGTACTCTGTTCAGCTCTGAGAGGAAAATGAAACATTACCGCAAGAGGCTAAAAGCCTCGAGGATACTGTTGAACTTTCCCAAAGAGCTAGAGTACACAACTCAATTAAACCAAGATGTGAAGTACTCTGATTAGACATGAAAAAAAACAGGAAATGACAAAGAGGATGTTCTTTATCCTCAAAGTCATTTCTCTTTTTTTTTCGAATGTCTAGAGTACGCAACTCAATTAACCAAGATGTGTAGTACTCTGTTAAAACATGAAAGAAAAAATATGATGCTTAGAATACGGTTTTGTATCGTTAGAAAAATAGCTACCAGTCAATGGATACGAGTATGTATCCGTTGGCCGGTTTTTTTTTAAAAGAATGAATAATTAGAGTATCAAGATGGCTTTAGAACAAAAAATAAAAACTATTAAAGAGTTCATGTTAGTTGGAATAAATCCTATTAGCTTTTAAAAGAGGGAATAGTTATAATAAATACAGGGAATAAAACTTTAAGGAGGAAAAAACATGGTAAAAAGATTATTAAATTGTTTCGCTAGCGATTTTGAAAAGATGACTCCTCAAGATTTAAAACAATCTATTTTGGCAAGTGAAGGGAGAACAGTTCTTTCAGAAAATATTGTCGCCTTCGAACCTGCTGCTCGAGACATTACAAATAGTGAACTCGCTCGTTCTTTTGGTGCTGACTTAATTCTATTAAATGTATTGGATGTTTTTGATCCAGTAATAAAAGGATTACCAGAAAGTAACAATCCAATAAAGCTATTGAAAAAGATGATTGGCCGCCCAGTTGGTGTTAATCTTGAGCCGGTTGATCCAACAGCAAATAGAAGTGAAGAAGGACTTGAAATAGCTAATGGCCGTCAAAGTAGCCGAGAAACATTAATCAGAGCAAATGAGTTAGGATTTGATTTTATTTGTTTAACAGGTAATCCTGCAACTGGAGTAACGAATAAAGAAATCATAGCAGCAGTAAAATTAGCTAAAGAAACATTTAATGGCTTGATTATTGCAGGTAAAATGCATGGTTCAGGTGTAAGTGAACCTGTTGTCAACTTGGATGCTATCGATGCATTCATTGAAAATGGTGCAGATATTATATTGGTCCCTTCTGTTGGATCCGTACCAGGATTTACTCAAGATGAACTTATTCAAGCTGTGAAAAAAATTAAGTCAAAAGGCGCATTGGCGATGTCTGCAATTGGAACCAGTCAAGAAACGTCTAGCCCAGCTACAATTCGAGATATGGCCTTAATGAATAAAATAGCAGGTGTAGATATTCAACATATAGGAGATTCAGGGTATGGAGGAGTTGCTCCATACGAAAATATTATGGAAATTTCTAAAGCAATTAGAGGTGTTAGACACACGATTCATATGATTGCTGGGTCGAATGAACGTTAGTCACTGAATAAATTCAAAGGAAAATAAAAAAACTGGATTGACCTCTGAGAGGTAGTCCAGTTTTTTTGACTTATTATTTTGAAATGAACGAAAAAAAACGATTACTTTTAATTTGTTCAATTAAATAAGTAGAAATTAGAATATTTACAAGAATGGCAATAATACTTCCGATGACCGTATCAAGAACACGATTAAGGCCATAGATATAGGTAGCATTCATTGGTATTGTAAAATAAGTAATCATATATGTTGCTGTTCCACCAATTATTCCAGCGTGGTAATCGAGCTTATCACAGATAATAATAACAAGCATCTGGCCAATAGAAACACCGATAATTTCAAGAAGAAAGGAATTCCCTGTAGCTGTTTGGAATAAAACTAACAAAGTTGCCAATGAGGCACCAACTGCATTTCCAAATATACGAGTTTTCCCAAAAGAAAAGCTCGTTTTCCAATCTTCTCTTAAAGAAAAAACGGCCGCCAATGCAGCTAAAGCCGGAGTACCTCGATTTGTATAGTGGAAAAAAATCATACAAATTGCGACTGCAATTCCTGTTTTGATTGTACGCATTCCAATTCGATAAGGACTTTTCAAGAATATCCACTCACTTTTCATTTGACCTTTTTTTAAAGATACAGGTCTGATAGCTCCTATCATACCGAGATTCATTAGTAAAAAGCAAGACTAATCAGAAAATAAAGCGTATAAAAAAGTCAGTTGTTACAAGAAATAGAACAAGAAAGTGTATTGTTATTATATGAAAAAGTCAGTCTTATTTGTATAAACAAAAATAGGTAGCGTTTACAATAAGTGGTATAATAAGAGTAGATAAGAAATAGATTAAAAAGAAAGTAGGAGGTTAATATGAAAAAAACACCACTTTTATTTAGTTTATTCATACTAGCACTTTTTCTATCTTCATGCCGTTTTTTTAAATCAGAGGATCAACCTGTTAATGAATCAAGCATGAATCAAAGTCAAGTGACCAGTAACTCCAAAGAATCATCGAGTTCAACTGAGATGAACAGTTCAAGCAGTGTGAAAAGTTCTCTTAGTTCAGAAGCACTGGATGAGACAATTACAGAAAATGAACTAGCAGATTTTTTTCCTGAAACGGCGAATAAACAATACGTTTATGTAGGTGAGGGAAATGAATATGCAAGTTATGAAGTGTTTACAGATTATGAATCAAAAAACCGTAAACAGACAAGAACAAATAATGGTGGTACAGAGAGTGTTAAAGTAATGGCCTTAGAAGAAAATCAACTAGTTGTTTTAATCAATCGAGGAGAAATTTATACAAGAGAAAACTGGCTTCAACAACCCTTACCAGAAAATAATGAAGAGCAAGAAGTGCTAATAAAAGCGCCGTTAAAAGTAGGAACCAGTTGGAATGCAATCGGAGATCGAAAAAAATCAATAACGGCTATAAATGTTCCGATTATGACACCCGTTGGTATGTTTGAGACAATAGAAATAACAACGCAAGGAGCAGATGATAAAGAAGTTAATTATTATGCTCCAGATATTGGATTAATAAAAAGTATTTTTTCATCAGATGTTTATAATGTAACCTCAACATTAAGTGAAATAAACGAAGTCCCTCTTATCCAGACGATTCGTTTTTATTATCCTGAATCTGATGGGGTAACTATGTCTTTCGTTGATAAAAAAGTAGCTTTTAAAACAAATGATAGGACAAGAAAGAAAATTGAAGAGGCCTTTAAGGAAATTCCAAATGATAAAGTTGGAGAAGTTCTTCCCAAAAATACCGAAATTTTAAGTTTATATCTAAATAAAGATGGAAATGTTTATGCTGATTTTTCAAAAGAATTAATTTCTGAAATGAATGCTGGAGCAGCATTTGAAACAGTAAGGATACAAAGTATTGTGAATACAATAGGGGGTTATTACTATTCCAATAGTGTTTATTTAACAGTAGAAGGTAAGCCTTATAGTTCGGGGCATATCGAAATGAAAAAAGGAGAACCTTTTATAGTTGATACGACAAATAGTCATGAGCTGCAAAAATAACGAACTATTAGGGACAGAATAACAGTAGGTTAACTGATTATTCTGTCTTTTTTTCACGAAAAATAAAAAAGTGAAAAATATAAAATTAACGGTTGCTTAAATTGTCAGAATATTCTATACTATTAATCACTAGCAACTCTTATCAAATTCTAATGATAATGTTATCTAATTCTAAGGATACATAAGGTGAAGCTAAAAACCATATAGGAGGAAACTAAATGAAAAAATTAATTGTTGGTCTTGCGGCATTAGCCTTATTTACCACAGCTTGTGGTTCAGACGAAAATACGAAGGATACGGATACAATTAAAATTGGCGGGAATTTTGAATTAACCGGCCCTGTTTCCGCATATGGAAAAGCAGAATCAGACGGAGTAAAACTAGCTATTAAAGAAATTAATCAAGCTGGTGGAGTTTTAGATAAAGAGTTGAAGTATGTTGAACTAGATAATAAGTCTGATACAACAGAATCAGCAAGTGTAGCTACAAAACTAGCAACCCAAGAAAAAGTTTCCGTTATTTTAGGGCCAGCAACGAGCGGAGCAACAAAATCAGCAACGCCAGCTATTACGAGAGCCGAGGTTGCTATGATTACACCTTCAGGAACGGATGATGGGTTAACATTAGACAGTAAAGGAAAGGTACAACCGTTTGTATTCCGTACTGGTTTTCAAGATTCTTTTCAAGGAGTAGCTTTAGCAGAATTTGCTGAAACTAGTTTAAGTTCTAAAAAAGCTGTCATCATTGGAGATAGTTCGAGTGATTATGCCATTGGATTAACAAAGTCTTTCAAAAAATCTTATACCGGTGAAGTTGTTGCTGATGAAAACTTTACAGCAGATGATACAGATTTCAATGCTATTTTAACACGGATCAAAGATAAGGACTTTGACGTCATCTACATGCCTGCTTACTATGAGCAAGCCGGTTTAATCATTAAGCAAGCTCGCGAAATGGGAATTGAACAACCAATCTTAGGAGCTGATGGTTTTAGTAACCAAGCGTTACTAGATCTAGCCGGTGAAGAGAATGTATCAAATGTTTATTATTCAGCTCATTTCTCATTGAATAATGAAGAAAAGAAAATAAAAGATTTTATTAAAGCGTATAAAGATGAATACAATGTTGAACCTGATGCTTTTGCTGCATTAGCTTATGATTCTGTCTACTTAGCGAAAAAAGGGATTGAAGAAGCTGACAGTGCCGATCCAAAAGAAGTTGCGACTGCACTTGAAAAAGTTAAAGACTTTAATGGGATTACTGGTAATTTCTCAATTGATGAAAATCATAATCCAGTAAAATCGGTTTTTGTTGTTGAGTTACAAAATGGAGAAGAAGCTGGTGGAACAGAAGTAAAACCAAAATAATAAATACCAACTAAGGTACAGGCTGAATGTAGCTTTGTACCTTCTTTAGTTTAGTAGAAAAGAGGATCCTTATGGAAAATTTTATACAACAAATAATAAACGGACTTTCATTAGGGAGCATTTATGCTTTAATTGCTCTAGGCTATACAATGGTGTATGGCATCATTAAATTGATTAACTTTGCTCATGGTGAAATCTACATGGTGGGGGCTTTTGTCGGATATGCTACGATTAATACTTTTCAGTTAGGTTTAATTCCATCGTTAATCATTTCAATGGTCTTTTGTGCACTATTAGGAGCTCTTATCGAGCGAATAGCCTATAAACCACTAAGAAAAGCTACTCGCGTTGCGGCTTTGATTACGGCAATCGGTATATCTTTTTTGTTGCAGAACGTCATGATCTATCTTGTAGGCCCCCAAGTTAGAGCTTTTCCTCAAGTAATTATTAAAAAAGTCTATAGTTTTGGCTCCATTCAAATCAACCAAACTCAAATTACTATTTTTTTAACAACGATTAGTCTAATGCTAGCTTTACAATACATTGTTAAACAAACAAAAATGGGTAAAGCAATGAGAGCTGTTAGTACAGATGCAGATGCAGCTAGATTAATGGGGATTAACGTAGACAATGTTATTTCATTTACATTTATCTTAGGCTCATCACTAGCTGGTGCAGCAGGAGTATTAGTGGGAATGTACTATAATTCAATTGATCCTTTAATGGGGGTTGCGCCAGGTCTAAAAGCCTTTATAGCAGCGGTTTTAGGAGGAATTGGACTAATTCCTGGGGCTTTAATTGGAGGCTTTGCCATTGGCATTATAGAAACTCTTATCAGTGGATACGGTAGCTCATTAATCAAAGATGCGGTTGTTTACCTTATTTTGATTATTATTTTAATCGTTAAGCCAACTGGTCTATTGGGCAAAAATACGAAAGAGAAAGTGTAGGTGCTAAAAAATGAAGCAACTAAATAAAACAAATCTTGGCTGGCTCATTTTTATTGCAGTCGCCTTTCTAGCTATTCAACTTCTTGTGTTTACTGGTATCATAGATGCTTTCTATGAAATCACATTAATGACAATACTCATCAATATTATTTTAGCAGTCGGATTAAATTTAATTATAGGGTTTTCTGGACAATTTTCTTTAGGACATGCTGGATTTATGGCTATTGGTGCTTATTGTACAGCCATCATGACAATTAAAATTCCAACGTTACTAGGTTTATTTGCTGGAATTATATTAGGCGCTATAATGGCGGGAGCGATTGCATTAATCGTTGGAATTCCAACATTGCGTTTAAAAGGAGATTACTTAGCGATTGCGACACTGGGAGTTGCTGAAATTATTAGAATAGCCATTCTTAATATGGGGAGTTTAACAAATGGAGCAGCTGGGCTGAGTGAGATTCCTTATTTAACGACTTGGCAATTAACTTTTATTTTTGTCATACTAACCTTGATTATTGTCGTGAATTACATTAAAAGTAGTGCTGGAAGAGCGACGATTTCGATTCGAGAAGACGAAATTGCTGCTGAATCGATGGGTGTGAATACAACTAAATACAAGACGATTGCTTTTGTAATTGGCGCCAGCACTGCAGCGGGTGCTGGAGGCCTTCATGCTTCTTATTTTAGTGTTATCCGGCCAGCAGATTTTACGTTTATGAGGTCAATCGATATTCTAATTATCGTTGTTTTTGGGGGATTAGGAAGCATAACAGGAAGTGTTGTAGCCGCAATTGCTTTAGGAATTATGAACGTCTTTTTGCAACCGTTTGGACAATTACGGATGATCCTTTATTCTCTAGCTTTAATTGCCATTATGATTTTTAAGCCATCAGGACTATTTGGAACAAAAGAATTTACACTTTCAGGATTGATAAAAAATAAGAAGAAAAAATCTCCTAATAAAAAGGAGGAAGTAAAATGAGCTTACTAGAAATAAACAAATTAACGAAACATTTTGGAGGACTAGCAGCAGTTTCGATGGTATCTATGGAACTCGAATCCAATGAACTTGTTGGATTGATTGGACCGAATGGAGCAGGTAAAACAACGTTATTCAATCTTTTAACCGGAGTTTACGAACCATCAGAAGGAAGGATAACTTTAGAAGTTGATGGTAAAAAACAATCTTTGATAGGAAAGAAAACCTATAAAATCACGGAAATGGGCTTAGGACGAACGTTTCAAAACATTCGACTATTCAAAGAGTTAACGGTCTTAGAAAATGTACTCATCGGTATGCATGCTAAGAATAACGTAGGTACGCTAGCAGGAATAGTTCGTACTCCTAGTTTTTATCATTCTGAAGCTGAAATGAAAAATGAAGCAATAAAGTTGCTTAAAATTTTTAATTTAGAAAGCAAACAAACAGAACAAGCAAAAAATTTACCTTATGGAGAACAAAGACGATTAGAGATTGTTCGTGCTTTAGCAACTAAACCAAAAATACTCTTTTTAGATGAACCTGCAGCAGGAATGAACCCACAAGAGACTGCTGATTTAACGGATTTGATTCGTCAAATTCAAAAAGATTTTTCTATAACTATTTTATTAATTGAACATGATATGTCTTTAGTTATGAATGTCTGTGAACGAATTTATGTATTAGAGTACGGTCGAATGATTGCTCATGGAACACCAGCAGAAATAAAAAACAATAAAGCAGTGATTAAAGCATATTTAGGTGGTGATTAGCAATGTTAGCAATAAAAGAATTAGTTGTTCATTATGGTGTTATTAAAGCAATAAAAGAAGTGAGTTTTAACGTGAATGAAGGAGAAATCGTGACGCTAATCGGTGCCAATGGGGCTGGTAAATCAACAATTCTTAAAGCCATATCTGGATTACATCGGCCAACTTCAGGTGAGATTATTTATCAAGGAAAGCCGATTCAAAAAGAATCCACTAAAAAAATTGTTGAATTAGGTATCTCTCAAGTTCCGGAAGGTCGACATGTTTTTGGTGGAATGACAGTTCTTGAAAATCTTGAAATGGGAGCTTTCTTGCGTAAAGATAAAGTTGATATTCAAACTGATTTAAAAATGGTATTTGAGAGATTTCCAATTTTAGAAGAACGTAAAAAACAAGATACAGCTACTTTATCTGGTGGAGAACAACAAATGGTTGCCATGGGAAGAGCTCTTATGTCACGGCCTAAATTATTATTATTAGATGAACCATCAATGGGACTGGCGCCTATTTTTATTAAAGAAATAGTTAATATTATAAAAATGATTAATGATCAAGGAACAACTGTCTTGCTAATTGAACAAAATGCAAAAGTAGCATTAGAAATTGCACAACAAGGTTATGTATTAGAGACAGGAAAAGTCGTTCAAAGTGGAACTGGAGAAGAATTACTAGCGAGTGATGGTGTTCGAAAAGCTTATCTAGGAGGATAAATAAAATGAAGGTAAAAAATTATATGACATCAAAGGTTATTACGATTTCTGAAGATACTAAGATTCTTGAAGCGCTTGATAGGATGAAAGAACATAAATTTCATCGTTTACCAGTCGTTCGCAACAATAAAATGATTGGTTTAATTACAGAAGAAATCATACAAGAAAATTCTCCGTCAACGGCAACTAGTTTAAGTATTCATGAAATGAATTATTTACTGACAAAGACTACTGTAGGAGACATCATGAGAAAACAAGTCGTTACAATTAAAGCAGACGACTTGTTAGAAGCAGCAGCAGCTCTCATGTTAGAAAATAATGTTAGTGTATTGCCAGTCGTTGAAAATAAGGATACGGTCGTCGGCATTATCACGGATAAAGATTTATTCAGAGCGTTTATTGACGTCATGGGTTACAATAATAAAGGCAGTCGCATTGTCATTGATATTGCAAAAGATCATTCAGGAATTTTAGAGGATATTACAACTATTCTAGCCGAGGATAAGGTAAGTATCAATCAAATTGCAGTTTATCGTCAAAATGAAGAGACACAAGTTGTTATTCAAATGGATAGTGCTAATACTGCTGAGATTAAAGAAATACTTACTACAGAAGGGTATACGGTCAGTTCGGCTACGTATAAAGAGGGTAAATAAAATTAAACTAGTTTAATAAAAATCGGAAAAGAGAGACAGAACTTGTTTTTCTTTTTTTTTCGAAAAAAATAGAGCTAAAATTCGGACTTAAGTAGGAGACAAAAGGAAATGAACTAGTGTAAAATGAAAAGGAATAAAGTAGTTAACAGAATTAATCGGAGGGTGAGAAAATGAAAAATAGAGTAAAAAAGTTTAGTATCGCTTTAGTTGCATCTGTTAGTTTTATGGGAGTAGCCGTTTCAGTCTTACCTTTAATTGGATTGGCAACATCAGGTGACATTGACACAACAGTGATAGATGAGAAATGGGGAAAACCGACTTTTGTATATGGTGGAGGTCTATCAGATAAGCAAATTAAAGAAACTGAAAAGTTAGTAGGCATTGATAATCCTGAAAATGTAGCTAGCGTAGCGGTAACAGGTGAAGATTTAGTGAAGTACTTAAAAGAAGGATCGGGCGATACGGCTAATATGATTTCATCGGTCCTAGTTCAAAAGGAAAATGCAGATAAAGGTGTAGAAGTAACAATTAAAACTCCAGAAAATATTACACAAATTACACAAGATCAATATGCTAATGCAGCTATTACTGCGGGTGTAAATGATGCAAAAATTATTGTAGCTAGTGTTAAAAAGGTTACTGGAGAAAGCGCGCTTACGGGTATTTATAAAGCTTTTGATGTTAATGGAGAAGACTTAGATCAAGATCGAATGGAAGTTGCTCAAAAAGAATTAGAAACAACAAACGATATTGCGCAAGAAAATGCAGAAAAAATGGATTTTGATTCAGCAAAATTTGATCAGGCGATTATTGAAATCAAACAAGAATTAGCAGATTTAAAAGAAAAACAAGGTGAGTTAGCTACAAAAGAGGACATTGAGCGAATTATAAATGACGCTTTGAAAAACAACCAGCTTGAAAACGCAGTAACACAAGACCAAATCAATCAATTAATGGCGTTGTTTGAAAAATACCAACAGACAAGCGCAATTGATTCAGCTCAAGTAAAAGAACAATTAAAAACACTCTCAGACTCAGTCCAATCTAAATTTGGTGAAGCTTTACAAGAAGCAAAAGATAGTGGGTTTTTAGATAAAGTTGGTAATTTCTTCAGCCAAGTTTGGAATGCGCTTGTAGGTTTATTTAACTAAAAAGAGAATTTTAGCTTGTTGATGAGCTAAAAGGATGAGAACAAAATAATCTAAAAAAGAGCTTTATCGAATTGTATTTCGATAAAGCTCTTTTTGTGAGCAATATAACCCTATTAATAGATAGCAGTTGATGAGTTTGATGCTTCTTTGTTTCGCATAACAGTCTGTAAATATCGATAAACACTAGCTTCTGAGATGGATAAAGTAGCAGCAACCTCAACAACAGCACCTTTAATTTGAAAAACACCTTTATCTTCTAGAATTTTAATAATCTCTATTTTTTGATTTTGAGACAATTTTATATCAGGACTTAATAATTTAGAATCAATAACGGTTAAAATAATATCTCTCACCGAGTTTGAAAAGTTTTCAATATAAGGTTCCTTATCGTTACTAGATAAGTCATTTATGGGTAAGATGATTTGAGCAAGACTCAAAATATCTTTAGCGATATATTTGTATTGATCGACATCAAAATTGATACAAAGTAAACCCGTTAGTTTACCATTTGAATCTTTAATAAATAATGTTGAAGAACGAAATTCTTTTCCATTTGACACGGTACCTTTATATCCAGTAATAAAATCTTTTTCTAAATAAACCTTATCTTTAATTAAATTCAAAGCAAAATCGGTTAAGGGAGCATCTAAACTTCGTCCACTTAATTCACCATTGGCGATTGCGCCTATATACGAATCGGTTTCAGACGTAAGTACATGTAAAAGAACCTCATATGTCGGACCTAAAAGTTCACCGAAGTAATAAACAATTTTTTTATAGTGTTCCATAATTTCTTTTTCCAATGGGAATCGAACTCCTTTATATAGTATTGGGGAATAACGTTGTGTGAGGGAGAAAAATGATAACTTAATTAGAGTTTAAGCCACCAATAGACAGAATACAATATAATTGTAATAAAAGTTTAGAATAATAATAAATTATCATTAAAACGATTGACAGCGGTAAATAAATAAGATAAAGTGTGGTTATGATAATAAATTATTATCTTCGGTATAAAAAATTATAAAATCAAAACTAAAAAAGGAGAGGTTTTTTAGAACAGATTTCATTCTAAGTGAAATTGTAATCGCTTTCTGATGGGTAAAATATAACTGAATAATGATTCACTAAAATAAATTATTGGAGGATTAGTATGGATATTTTATTTGGAACGTTATTATTACTTTTGGTTTTAGTATTCTTTACTTTATTTAACTACAAAGCACCTCAAGGATCCAAAGCAATGGGAGCATTAGCAAGTGCAGCTTGCGCAAGTTTTTTAGTTGAAGCTTTTCATTTAGCTTTTTTTGGAAATGTATTGAATATTGAATTTTTAAAAGAAGTTGGAGGAGCGAATGGAAGTCTTGGAGGAGTAGCCGCAGCTATTTTAGTCCCTTTAGCATTAGGTGTTTCACCTGTTTATGCTGTTTTAGTAGGGTTATCATTATCAGGATTCGGGATTCTACCAGGATTTATTGCAGGGTACTTAATTTCATTTATTATTAAATATATGGAAGAAAAGTTGCCTGGTGGATTAGATTTGATTATCATTATCGTAGTTGCAGCACCACTTGCTCGTTTAATAGGACTGTTGACCTCGCCCGTAGTAGATGCTACATTAATGCAAATAGGTGAAATACTAACAGCTACGGCTGATACAAGTCCAGTAATGATGGGAATCATATTAGGTGGGATTATCACAGTAGTTGCTACAGCACCACTTAGTTCAATGGCCCTAACAGCTATGTTAGGTTTGACTGGAGTTCCTATGGCTATTGGAGCATTAGCAGTCTTTGGTTCTTCCTTTATGAATTATGTTTTATTTAGTAAAATGAAATTTGGAAGTAAAAAAGATACAATTTCAGTAGCGATAGAACCCTTAACGCAAGCTGACATTATTTCAGCAAATCCTATACCGGTTTACGTTACAAATTTTATCGGTGGAGCAGCCAGTGGTGTTATTATATCTCTAATGGGATTAGTTAATGATACTCCAGGTACAGCAACACCAATAGCAGGTTTTGCAGTGATGTTTGCTTATAACCCTGCAGGAAAAGTATTAATAGCAGCATTAGCTTGTATGATTGTTAGCACATTAAGCGGTTTTCTGGGTTCTTATATTTTTAGGAATTTCAAAATTAAAACGGCAGATCAAATTAGATCTGGGAATATTAATGTGAAAGATACGGTTAAGGAATCAATAGAAAATAGCAAAATGAAAAAACCAGCAATCGCGAAAGCAGATTATTAAAAAAAGTGTAACAAAGTAAATACTTTATAATAGAAAAGGAGTTTTTTAAATGAGAACAACTACTGTAATGGATAAAAGCAAAGAGATAACAATTGAGCAAACACCGTTATTCGAAGATATTAAAGCTGCAAAAGAAGTATTCTGGGTTAACCCAAATAAAAAGACATTTGAAAAAGCTGCAGAAAAATCCGCCATTACAAAAGAAGATATTGCAGATGCAGATGCTCGACTAACTCGATTTGCGTCTTATCTAAAAATAGTTTTTCCGGATACAGCTCCAACCAATGGGATTATCGAGTCACCTATTACTGAAATAACAGCTATGAAAGCTTACCTTGAGGAAGAGTACGAAGGGACCATTGAAGGTAAGTTATGGCTGAAAAGAGATGACCTGTTGCCGATTGCTGGAACCGTAAAAGCTCGTGGGGCAATTTATGAAGTTTTAAAACATGCAGAAGATTTGGCGTTAGAGCATGGATTGTTAAAATCAATAGAAGAAGATTATGCTATTTTTGCAAGTGATGAATTTAAAACATTCTTCTCTGAGTTTAAAATCACAGTAGGTACAACGGGAAATCTCGGGATAAGTGTAGGAACAGTTGGGGCAAAACTAGGATTTGAAGTGATTGTTCATATGTCAGTGGAAGCAAAATTATGGAAAAAGAATTTTTTAAGAAGCCATGGCGTAGTCGTTATTGAACATGAATCTGATTTTACAAAAGCTGTAACAAAAGGACGTCAACAATCAGACTTAGATCCTAAAAGTTACTTTGTTGATGATGAGCATTCTCGTGAATTATTCTTAGGCTATACAGTAGCTGGAAGTCGGTTGAAAAAACAGTTAAACGAAAAGAATATTTTAGTAGATGCTGACCACCCGTTATTTGTTTACTTACCTTGTGGAATTGGTGGATCTCCCGGCGGTGTTACATTCGGATTGAAACACATTTATGGCGATAATGTTCATTGTTTCTTTGCTGAACCAACTCATGTTCCATCTATGCTTGTTGGATTAATCACTGGTAAATACAATGAAATCTCTGTTAAAGACATAGGATTAGATGGCTTAACGGTTGCGGATGGCCTAGCTGTTCCTCGGACATCTGGTTTTGTTGCTAAAGTATTGGAAGATTTCTTTAGTGGTTCTTATACGCTAGATGACAATCAAACGTATAAACTATTGACGGCTTTAATCGATCAAGAAGAAATTTATTTAGAACCAGCTGCTATTGCGGGCTTACCTGGATCGATTCGCCTATTGAAATCAGAAGCAGGACAAAATTATTTAAAAGAAAATAATTTAATAGATAAAATGGCAAATGCAACCCATATTTCGTGGGCAACTGGTGGAAGTATGGTTCCTAAGGAAGATATGGAAGTTTTCTATAACAAAGGTAAAAAATAATGAACTGCTAAACAGTAAAAATGATGAATAAAATAACAGTAAGTGATACAATCATAGACAAAGAAGATAATAAAAAAGAGTTTCTCTTGTTAGAAACTACTAGGAGGAGCTATTATGTTAGAGACTATTCATACAAAAAATGCACCAGAACCGATTGGACCCTATTCGCAAGTTATTAAAGCTGGAGACTTCATTTTCCCAGCTGGCCAAGTTGGAGTAGATCCAGTAACTGGTAAAATCGTTTCAGAAAATATTAAAGAACAAACAGAACAAGCGATGAAAAATTTATCAGCCGTTCTAGAAGCTGCAGGATCTTCTTTACAGCACGTTGTCAAAACAACTTGTTATTTGTCAACAATGGAAAATTTCCAAGCATTTAATGAAGCCTATGGCGAACAATTTGCTGGACATAAACCAGCTCGTACTTGTTTCGCAGTACAAGAATTGCCGTTAAAAGCATTATGTGAAATAGAAGTCGTTGCAGTCTTAAAGAAATAAAAATAGGTCCAAGTATAGAAAAACGTAAAAACAACCAAAAAGAGTAGGCACTTAAAAGTGGCCAATCTTTTTGGTTGTTTTTTTGTTAGTCAAAAGATTGAAATGGATTATTCAAAATCAAAATGCAAACCCCATTTTTCTCTAAGCGTATCCATTATTTCCATAACATCGCGAGTTAAATCAAGTGAATTTGTGTTATTTTTTGTACGCACGGCTTCATTAAACTGCTTAATTTCATAATTCAATGCTTGCGAAGTGTCGCCAGCTTTAATGTGTTCAACAGATCCATCAGAGTGCGTAAAGGTGGCTTCATCGGCCCTTGGGAAATCATTTACGGTGAAGTAGCCCTTTTCGAAAGCGACAACTCCTTGCTTAGGCATTTTAGCTCTAAACGTGATTGCCAGGGTTGCCATTTCGTTTTCAGCATTTTTTAAAATGATCCCAGCTTCTTCATCAACGCCAGTCTCGAAAAAATTAACCGTAGTTAGAATTTCCTTAGGTTGACTAGATAAAAAGAAACGCGCAAACGATAACGCATACGTTCCGATATCTAATAAAGCTCCACCTGCAACTTCTTTATTAAAGAATCGATTTGTCGGATCAGCTTCTTTCAAGCTACCAAATGATACCTGAATCATTTTTAATTTACCTAGAGAACCATCAGTCGCTCTTTTTTTAAGTTCTTGATAAAGTGGCATATGATAAATAGTCATGGCTTCAGCTAAAACCAAGTTTTTATCTGAAGCAAGTTTCATAGCAGCTTTTAACTGTTTAGAATTCATCACAATAGCTTTTTCGCAAAGCACATGCTTGTTATTTTCTAAACTTTTCATAATAAGATCGGCATGGTGACTATGAGGTGTCGCAATATAAATGATATCTACAATAGGATCCGCTAATAATTCTTCGTAACTGCCATAAGATTTTTCTATTCCATGCTTCTTTGCAAATTGGTGGGCTTTATCATCACTACGAGAACCAACAGCATAAATTCTTGAATCCTCAGCATTAAAATCAGTAGTAAAGCTTGTCGCAATTGAACCTAAACCTAAGATGCCCCAATTTAATTCTTTCACTTTATTCCTCCTTAATTTGTTTAAAAAAACATTTTTTTATTCTTATTGATTGTAGCAAGCACTAAAAGTAAACGCAATGGAAAGCCTTACACTTTTATTTTAGTGCTGTTACATGTAAAATAGGTTTAGCACTTATTCTAATTCATAAACAAGATGACATTGAGAGGGGAATGCACTATGCAAGAAGCACTTATTCAAATTGTTTTGTATACGATAAAAGAGAAGTATAGGACTGAAAAAGAATTTTATTCAAGTCAGTTATCCATCAGTCAGGATAACTGGGAGCGATGGAAGAATAATGAAATAAGCTTAAAAACAAAAGATGAGCAAGCTATTATTAATTTATTTACAGATTATGAATGGATGCTAGTACAAAAAGTAATCAGAAACGCTACTTTTTTTCCAGAAGTAGAAACGCATCCTGTTGAAGAATATTTAGGAATAAAGTTTCATGTCGCAAAAAAATGGGTCAGCAGTGGCAATGCCGAACTATCTTTTCAACAAGATAATGAGAAAGAAGCAACTGATCAATACCGTAAAAAAAATATGACTATACTCAAAATTGACATGAATTATGATTTTTGGAGTTACAAAGATCGCGTAGAGTTAAGTTTACCAGGTATTATCCAGCAACAAATTGAAACTGAAAAACAAGATTTGTTGGAGTGGTTCAAAGAAAATATTGAAGACCATTATGCTAGATGAAGATAAATCAAGTAAATAAAAGAAGAATGGGCGCTCTTGACTCCATTCTTTTTTTATTGATTAAGACCTTAAATTCAAATTAAGAAAATAGTTTTTTTGTGACGATTGTACTAAAAAGTGTTAATATAGAAAGTATAAAAAACATCGTTTCGATAGAAATAAAAAGGATTTACCGTTTTAAAAGGTGTGAAATAGAATGGGGCATTAGTGATATGAAAGTAAAAATAATAGCAGGTAGTATAATTATGATAGGATTAATTAGCGGCTGTGGAAGAATAGAAGAAACGTTATTGAATGAATCACCTGAGTCAAAACAATCTTTGGAATCTAGTTCCATACCTGTACACTCTTCTTCTATAGAGACGTTAACACCTGAAGAGGAGCAACAAATCAAAGAAAAGAAAGAACGTCAAGCTATGCTTGATGAATTACCAGACGTATCTGTTGCTGATTGGAACTTAATTTTAGTTAACAATTCAAAATTAATTGATCCTTCTCTTAAATTGCCTTTAACTACATTACCTAATGGGTATATGATTGATGAACGGATTAAAGAGGATTACGATAAATGGCTAGAAAAAGCATCTGAAGCGGGCTTTGAAATGGTTTTAGTTTCAAGTTATCGATCAGTTGATTTACAACAAAAAAATTATGATGCCAGTATTCAACGTTACCTTGATCAAAACTATACCCAGGAAGAAGCGGTTAGTCTAACAGAAGATTATATTGCTATTCCAAGAGGGAGCGAACATCACACAGGTTTAGCTGTTGATATCGTTGATTCAGAATGGCTAAAAACAGGAAAAGGACTAATACCCGAATACGATACACAAGATTCTCAAAAATGGCTGCTAGAGAACATGGAAAAATACGGATTTATTTTACGCTTTCCAAGAGGGAAAGAGGAAGAAACGGGAATAGAATATGAATCTTGGCATTTCCGCTATGTTGGTGTTGAAAATGCCAACTATATAAAAAAATATAATTTATCTTTGGAAGAATATATCGAACTCTTAAAAGACGCTGGAAAATAAGCTAATTGCTTTACGTACCAGAAAGAAAGGCGTGTCAAATTGGCTAAAAAGAAACCACGAAAAAAATATTCTACTTCAAAATCAAAAAAGAAAAAAAAGGCCGCTTTTTGGTTAACACCTAGTGTTTTTTTGGTAAGCCTATTTGCACTATGCTTGATATTTTTTAGTGCAATAGCTTTATTAAGTTCAGAGTACTCATCTTCAGATACGCAACAAGAACTAGATGATAATCCTAGCAAGCAACAGTTTATTGTTCAGACCGCTGGATATGCTAAAACGTTAAAAGAGACCTATGGAATTCTTCCGAGTATTAGTATTTCTCAAGCTATATTAGAGTCTGACTGGGGCAGAAGTGAGCTATCTGTACAAAATAATAATTTTTATGGTATTAAAGGCGATAATCCGGATAAGACAGTTATGATGAATACAAAAGAGTACGTTAATGGAGAATGGATTGAAATAAAAGCTCCTTTTAGAAAATACGATAGTTGGCAAGAATCAATGGATGAACACGCTAGACTAATTGTTTATGGCACGACGTGGAATGAAGACCAATACGCTACAGTCCTATCAGCAGAAAACTACAAAGAGGCCGCCTATGCACTTGAAAAAAGTGGCTATGCGACTGATCCGGATTATCCAGTAAAATTGATTCAACTAATTGAAGAGTATAATTTAAACCAGTACGATTGAATGAGTCGTATTGGTTTTTTCTTAGAATCTGGAAAGAAAAGACCGACTAGATTGTTACCTTAGAGCGACTTTTATCAACAATGCGGCTACGGCAATACGTGTCACTTTCTAGTGGTCTGAAACAACAGCTGAATCGTGTTAGTCTGAATAAGGTGATAAATAGTTAAATGCAATAAGTCTAGCAAATAACTAGAAATTTAGGTAAACTAACACTACATGTTTAAAGATATTAGGAGGTTGGATAAATGGAAGAATTTGTAAAAAAGAAAGCTCCAAAAATTACAACGGATTTAAGAAGAGATTATATAGAAGTGCCAAAGATTATTCGTAAAACAAGTGGAATCGTAATAAATGGTAAGCGTATTCGTTCGCTGATTTTTACAACAGATATCGCGATTATTATGAATAACGATGCAGATGCCGTAATAGCTGTTTATCCATTTACACCTCATCCAGCTATTATAAATGGAATTACTACGGTAGCAAGTATGCCTGTTGTGGCTGGAGTTGGTGGCGGTTTGACCCATGGACATCGGTCGACGAATATTGCTTTATTTGCTGAAGCTCACGGATGTATTGGAGTCGTTTTAAATTCACCGACACCGTTAAGTACGATAAAAGAAGTGAATGAAATAGTCGATGTTCCGATTATTTTAACAGTTGTCTCAGAATTTACAGATATTCAAGAAAAAATAGATGCTGGAGTTGATATCGTTAACATTAGTGGAGCAGCGAACACAGCAAATATTGTTAGAGAAGTTCGTCAGGCTTTTCCTGAGTTACCGATTATAGCAACTGGTGGTCCAACTATTGAGAGCATACAACAAACCATAGAAGCTGGAGCCAATGCGATTACTTACACACCTCCAAGCAATGGGGAATTATTCAGTAAAAAAATGAAAATCTATCGCAAACGAGAGCAACAAAAAGCAGAAGAACTAGATACAGAACAACAATAGTCCGGTTGATTTATTTGATAGAAAGTGAGTAAATTAAAAAAGTTCGTAAAAGGGACTGTAAGGCTAAGACCTTTCTGTTTTAACTAGTTAAGGACAAGGAGGAATGATTAGTGAAAGAAACAAAACGTTTGAAAAATACAAAACGTCCACTTTGGATGATTGCTGCTGTTATTGGATTGATTAGTGTAGTAATTATTGGTGGTGGGGCCACGTACTATTTTTGGTCAAAACAAAAAGATGAGGAAGCTGCCAAAAAAACAGTAGATTCATATGTGGAAGCTTTAGAAAAGCAAGACTATTCAACTATAAGTAAACTAGCTTCAAAAACGTCGTTAAAAAAGAGTGGTTACACCAAAGACCAAATGGAAAAACGTTACGAAGCTATTTATGGTGGAATCGGTGTCTCTGATTTAAAGATTTCTGGACTAGAATCCTCTTTAAATAAAGAAAAAAATCAGTATGATATTGTATATACCGTAGAAATGAAAACTTCTTTAGGAGAATTGGAAGAACAATCATTTGCGACTACGATGAGTAAAGAAGAGGATGATTATAAGATTAACTGGGCCACTCAACTCATTTTTCCTGACTT
Organism: Carnobacterium sp.; assembly: GCF_049673005.1. Classification (GTDB taxonomy): domain Bacteria; phylum Bacillota; class Bacilli; order Lactobacillales; family Carnobacteriaceae; genus Carnobacterium_A. The sequence continues at coordinate 32,326 of NZ_JBATXB010000003.1, forward strand.
AGAGCCAAATGACAAGGTTAGTCTAACGACTACAATAGGGGAGCGCGGAGATATCTTAGCAGCCGATGGATCTCCATTAGCGACAGAAGGTAACGTATGGGATGTTGGCTTGTATCCCGAGTCGTTAGGAGAAGGAAAAGAAAAAGAAAGCAAATTAAAAGAAATTAGTGAAGAATTTGATGTGTCAATTGAACAGCTAGAAAATAAGTTATCCGCTGATTGGGTTCTTCCAGAAAGTTTTGTTCCGTTTAAAATTGTAAACGAAGGAGAAACGCCAGAAATACCTGGTATCCTTTATCAGGAAAAGACTATTCGAACGTATCCATTAAATGAAGCCGCAGCTCATTTAATTGGTTACGTCTCAGAAGCGACAGCAGAAGATATTGAAAAAAATCCAAGCATACAACCTGGAGATAGTATTGGAAAATCTGGATTAGAAGCAGCATTTAATGAACGATTAAATGGCCAAAAAGGCGGAAGAATTGTTATTAATAATGAAAAAGATGAATTAAAAAAAGTCATCCAAGAAACTGAAGTGAAAAATGGGGAAGATATAACATTAACACTAAATGCTAAACTACAAAAAGCTGCATATGAGCAACTGAAAGGTGAAAATAGCTCAGCTGTCTTTATGGACCCAAAAGATGGGAGCTTGTTGTCCTTAGTCAGTACGCCTTCTTATGATGCGAACCAAATGACAATGGGGATTAGCTCTGAGGATTATAAAAAATATACTGAAGATATAAATAACCCTTTTCTTGCTCGTTTTGCATCTGGTTATGCGCCGGGATCAACCTTTAAAACAATTACAGCAGCAATTGGATTGGATGCTGGAATTACGAAAAAAGATAAGACTCATAAAATTGATGGACTAAAATGGCAAAAAGATGCATCTTGGGGAGATCACTACATTGTACGCGTTTCAGATACACCACAAGTAAATCTAGAATCAGCCTTGGTTTATTCAGACAATATTTACTTCGCTCAAGAAGCTTTAGAAATGGGACAGAAAACAGTTGAAGAAGGGCTATCTAAATTTATTTTCAAAGAAGAACTAGATTTGCCTATCGCGATGAACCCGGCTCAAATTTCAAATGATGGAACACTAGCTAAAGAAACCTTATTAGCTGATACGGCTTATGGACAAGGTCAACTTTTGATGAATCCTATACAACAAGCTGTATCCTTTTCTGTATTTGCAAATGAAGGGAAACTAGTTTATCCCAAGTTGACAACAGATCAAAAAACGATGGAACCTAAAATAGCTATTACTGCTGAATCAGCTAATCTAGTTAAAGATAATTTAATTAAAGTAGTTGAAAAGCCAGAAGGAACAGCTCATAGCTTAGCTTCCCTAAATAAAAAAAATCTAGCTGCCAAAACAGGAACAGCCGAAACAAAAGCCTCAGAGACAGAAGGTGAAGACGCAGAAACAAACGGTTTTCTATTAACCTTTGATGCGGAGAATGAACGTTACCTCATGGTAGCTATGATAGAAGGAAAATCAAGCGGAGACGTCACAAGCGCTATGAAACCTCTACTAGGGAACATAGAAGAACTAATTAAATAAGGTGAGATGCGGAACACTCTGTTTAGACAGGACCGAAAAATAGGAAGTGTCAAAGAGGATGCTTTTTATCCTCACAGACAGTTATCTTTTTTCCGAGTGTCTAGAGTGTAAAGCTCAATAGATGAGATGCTGAACACTATTTTGGGATAGAATATGAAAAAAGATTAAGCGACTGTATAAAGAGCTTTTAGTTAAGTAATGGATTAAAAATTATTTGCTATGAAGTCTAAATTATGGTATGTTTTTTCTAATCGAAAAAATGCAACTATTAAAAAGGAGATCACGATTTATGAATTCAGACCCCGACAGTCAGTCGTTGTTAGGACAAGTTTTACTCATTGTTGTTCTAACAGCCGTCAACGCTTTTTTTGCTTCAGCAGAAATGGCATTTGTATCTTTAAACCAAAGCAAAGTAAGAGAGAAAGCTGCTCAAGGTGATAAAAAATCAGCAGCAGTATTAAAATTGCTAGCAAACTCAGATAATTTTCTGGCAACGATTCAAGTAGCCATAACATTAGCTGGATTTATTTCGAGTGCCTCAGCTGCAACCAGTTTCGCTTCTCGATTGGAACCTTTTTTAACCAGTATTCCAGGAGGAAAACAACTAGCTGTTGTAGTAGTAACCGTAATTTTATCTTATATTACACTTGTTTTCGGTGAGTTGTATCCAAAACAAGTCGCTTTGCAAAAAGCAGAAGAAGTTGCCCGATTTACCGCCGGACCAATCAGAATAGCTCAAGTAATCTCCACGCCTTTTGTAAAATTGCTCTCGTTATCGACGAATTTATTAAAAAAAATTACGCCAATAGATTTTTCTAAAAAAGAAGAAAAAATGACTCGCGATGAGTTTCGTTCTTATTTAGAAAATAGCCAAGTAAAAGGGGCAATTGATGTAGATCAATTTACTATGTTAAAAGGTGTTCTATCTATGGATACAAAAATGGCGAGAGAGATTATGGTACCTCGAACAGATACGTTTATGATTGATTATGAGGATGGAAATAAAATAAATATTCCTTTACTATTAGATTGCAGATTTTCACGTGTACCCGTTTACGTATCTGATAAAGATAATATCATTGGAATTATCCATGTGAAAAATTTATTGAAAGCTTCAAGAATGACAAATCTAGATGATATTGATATTAAAGATATATTAAATACTCCTTTGTACGTACCTGAAACTATTTTTATGGATGACTTGTTGTATGAGTTAAAACGTACTCGTAACCAAATGGCTATTTTAAATGACGAATATGGTGGAGTCGTTGGTATTGCAACACTTGAAGATTTATTAGAAGAGATTGTTGGTGATATTGACGATGAATACGACGAAACCTATAATATGATTGAAGTGATTGATGATACACGCTTCTTAGTAGATGGTTCTACACCTCTTTCTAAATTTAATGAATTTTTCAATACAACGATAGAATCAAATGATGTCGACTCGATAGCTGGATTTTTTATCATGCAGTATGGGAGTATACCTCATGTAGGAGAAGAAGCCCAAGTTAACTATCTAGATTACGTCTTTACATCTAATGATATAGAAGGCTCTAGATTGGTGAATCTCTACGTGGATAAGATTCCACATGAAAAAACAGACAATCAAACAATAATTGCTTAATAAAATGTTTGCAATACCCTTAATTATATACCCTAAAAAACTCGAAAAATGGGAGACCATAATTTGAGTTTTTTTTATTAAAGACGAATGATTTTGAATAAGAAAAACGAAAACGTTCATTTATTTTGATAGTTTGATGAGAAAAACAAAAAAACTATTGACGTGTAAGATTAAAAAAAGTATATTCAATAGTACATTAGCTTATATAATGCCAAAATATGGTTGGCAAGTTTCTACCCAGTACCGTAAATTCTGGACTATAAGTAAAGAAATGAAGAACAAACCAAATTCTAAATGAATGTTGGAGGTCTTTTTTCTTTGCTTTGGTAAGAAACCAAGCAAAGTTAAAAGGCCTCTTTTTGTTTTACAAAAGAATAAAATGAATTTGATAAGAGATGTTTTTTTATAGAAGGGTAGGATGATGATGAAAGTATTGGAAGAACGTATTTTGAAAGATGGCGTGGTATTAGGTAAAGATGTTTTGAAAGTTGATAATTTTTTGAACCATCAAATTGACCCTGTCTTGATGCAAGAAATGGGGAACGAATTTGCACGTTATTTTGCTGGAAAAGGTATCACAAAAATTTTAACAGTTGAAACTTCAGGTATAGCACCATCTGTTTTTGCTGGTTTGGCGCTTGGAGTTCCCGTTATCTTCGCTCGTAAACATAAGAGTCTAACGTTAACCGATAATTTATATACATCAAAAGTTTATTCGTTCACAAAGAACACAACAAATGACATCACCATTTCGAGAAACTTTATTACCTCAACAGATAATGTCTTACTAATTGATGACTTCTTAGCTAATGGACAAGCGGCTAAAGGATTAGTAGATATCTGTGAGCAAGCTCAAGCATCGATTGCAGGCATTGGGATTGTTATTGAAAAATCATTCCAACCAGGACGTGGCGATTTAGAAAAATTAGGGTTTGATATTTTTTCTTTAGCTCGAATACGCGCTTTTGAAAATGGTGTCGTTAAATTTATAGAAGAAGAGGAGAATAAATAAAATGTTAACAAACTCAAAAGCAGCTGCCTTAGGATTACAACACGTATTAGCTATGTACGCAGGAGCTATTTTAGTTCCTTTGTTAATTGGTGGAGCTATCGGGTTCAACTCAGAACAAATGACGTATCTCGTCTCGATTGACATTTTCATGTGTGGAGTCGCAACCTTATTGCAATTATTTGTTAACCGTTATTTCGGTATTGGGTTACCGGTTGTATTAGGCTGTGCTATACAAGCCGTTTCTCCTCTAATTTTAATTGGAACGACAAAAAGTATTGGAGCTATGTATGGATCAATCATAGCATCAGGAATTTTTATTCTTCTAATTGCAGGATTATTTTCAAAAATCAAACGATTTTTCCCGCCAGTGGTTACTGGGACAGTTATCACAGTAATTGGACTGACTCTTATTCCAGTTGGAATTGAAAAAATGGGAGGCGGAATAAAAACGGCAACTGACTTTGGATCTGCTAACTATTTATTCCTAGCATTTCTAACAGTTGCCATTATATTAGGTATTCAATTGTTTGCTAAAGGATTCATTCACTCATTAGCCATTATCATTGGGTTAATCTCAGGAACGATTGTTGGTTCGTTTATGGGACTCGTTACATTAGCTCCAGTAGCAGAAGCAACTTGGTTCCATTTTCCACAACCTTTTTATTTTGGAGCTCCTGTGTTTGAGTGGTCTTCAATTTTAACCATGATTTTAATTTCAATTGTAAGTATGGTTGAATCTACTGGTGTTTACTTTGCTCTTGGAGAAGTTACCGGACAACCTATTGAAGAGGAACACTTAAAAAAAGGGTACCGTGCAGAAGGATTAGCTATTATTCTAGGAGGTATTTTTAATACATTCCCTTATACCGCTTTTTCTCAAAATGTTGGTTTAGTTCAAATGTCAGGTATCCGCACTCGCAAACCTATTTATTTTGCAGCTGGATTCCTAATGCTTTTAGGATTAGTACCAAAAATAGGGGCTTTTGCGACAATCATTCCTGAACCTGTTCTAGGTGGAGCAATGATGATATTATTCGGAATGGTTGCTACTCAAGGAATTAAAATGCTTAGTCGTGTAGATTTAAACCAAGATGGCAACTTGATGATCGTAGCTTTGTCTTTAGGACTTGGCTTAGGGGTTACCATTGTTCCTGAATTGTTTGCGAAATTACCAGCAGTGGTCCAAACCTTTACAGGAAATGGTATTGTTGTAACGAGTGTCACTGCCATTACGTTAAATATTCTTTCTCATCAGGCACATAAAAAGACGAGTATTGAAACAGTTATTGAAGAAGGATCTCTAATTGATTTACCAGAAACGAATTAATGTTTTTATTTCTAGCTACCTATCTTTAACTAGTAAAAGCCCTAACCACTTAAACAGAAGGTAGGGCTTTTTTTTACTTGCTATTTTTTAAAAATTTGTTAGGCTTATAGGGAAATAAACTATCATATTAACAGATCGGGGTTTTTTATAAATGGAAACAAGTTTACAATTTCTAGGTCTCATTTTCGTTATCAATTTAGCCTATGTTGCATTAAATACGATACGGTTTATGTTAACGATGAAAGGTTATCGAATGATTGCCCCTTTTGTTTCAATGGTTGAGATTACCATTTATGTAGTAGGATTAGGTCTAGTCCTCGATCGTTTGGATAATTTTTGGAATATTGCGGCTTATGCATTAGGGTATGGAGTTGGAATTGCAGTTGGCATTCAAATCGAAGAATACTTGGCACTAGGACACATCATGGTAACAGCAATTGTGCCCGATATTAAAAGTGGCATCGCGGAAAATTTACGTGAGCTAGGTTATGGCGTCACAACCAGTTATGCTTTAGGTAAAGAGGGCGATCGCTTAGTTTTAGAAATACTCACTACTCGTAAATCAGAACGAAAACTCTATAAACAAATTAGTGAAATAGAAGCTAAAGCTTTTGTTATTTCTTATGAACCAAAATATATAAGTGGTGGATTCTGGACAAAAAAAGTTAAGAAAAGAAGACGTGCATTAAAGCAACGAGGCGAACTTTAAAAAAATAAAATCAGTGTTAATTCATGACAGTTTTTAAGATAACTGATAAACTAGTATAATGGAAAGAATAAAAATAAATGTACTAGAAAGTAGTGAGACAATTGCCTAATTTAATTATTCCTGGAAAAACGATTGGTATTATTGGTGGTGGCCAATTGGGTCGAATGATGGCATTGGCTGCGAGACAAATGGGGTTTAAAGTTGGAATATTGTACCCTAAGGAGAACTGTCCTGCTGCTCAAGTTGCTGATTGGCAAATTGTAGCGAAATGTAATGATGAAGAAGCTTTATTAGACTTTGCACTGAAGTGTGATGTCATTACTTATGAATTTGAAAATGTTGATGCGAGTAAAATTGAAGCGCTGAATAAGACAGTTGCCGTTCCGCAAGGTAGCGAGTTGCTGTCTATCGCTCAAGACCGACTATTAGAAAAAGCTTATTTGGAAATGAGCAACATTAACTTAGCACCTTATGCGACGATATTAACAATAGAAGATATTGAGGTAGCTGCTAGTTCGATTGGCTTTCCTTGTGTCTTGAAAACCATTCGTGACGAATATGAAGAAAAGGGACAAGTATTCCTTTATGAAGAAGCAGACATACCAAAATGCGAAACATTATTAAAGTCTGGAACGTGTGTTTTAGAAGCGTGGATTCCATTTGAACGAGAATTGTCCATCGTTATATCAAGAAACGCTGCAGGAGATACATCCGTTTTTCCTACGACTGAAATTATTCATCGTCAAAATTTGTTAAAAGAAACCATTGCTCCGGCAAGAGTTTCAGATGAAGTTTCTGAGGAAGTGGAAAGGATCAGTCGAACCATCGCAGAAGGGCTGAATTTAGTGGGTACGCTAGGTATCGAATTAACGCTGACCACTTCAGGAGCTTTGTATGTGAGTGAATTAGTTTCACGACCTCACAGTTCAGCAAATTATAGTATCGAAGCCTGCTCAACTTCTCAATTTGAAACGCATATCCGTGCAATCTGTGGATGGCCATTACCGGATATTTCATTGATTTCAAATTCAGTTTCAGTTACGATACTCGCAGAACAAATGGAAGGTGCAGAACTACAAATTCAACTGAAACCAAATTGGCATTTTCATTATTATGGAAAATCAGAAGCGAGAAAAGGTCGTGTCATGGGGCATATTACTATTTTAACTGAAGATAGTGAAAAAACGATCGAAACGGTTAATGATACAGGAATCTGGATTTAATAAAGGGAGCACAAGTAGATGATTGAACGTTATACAAGACCCGAAATGGGACAGTTATGGACAGACGAAAACCGCTACAATACTTGGCTAGAAGTAGAAATACTAGCAGTGGAAGCATGGGCTGAACGAGGAGATATTCCTAAAGAAGATGCTGAAAAAATAAGAAGTAAAGCTGCTTTTGATGTTAAAAGAATTTTAGAAATAGAAGAAGAGACACGCCACGATGTTGTTGCCTTTACCCGTGCAGTTTCCGAATCACTTGGTGACGAACGAAAATGGATACATTATGGATTAACAAGTACAGATGTTGTCGATACAGCGTATGGGTATCAATTAAAACAAGTAAATGAATTGTTGCATAAAGATTTAACGAGCTTTTTAAGCATCTTAGCTGAAAAAGCACAAAGTTACAAATACACTGTAATGATGGGCCGAACGCACGGTGTACATGCCGAGCCAACCACTTTCGGATTGAAATTAGCCCTTTGGTATTCAGAAATGAAGCGAAATATAGAACGTTTTGAGCATGCCGCAAAAGGAATAGAAGCTGGAAAAATTAGTGGAGCAGTTGGAACTTTTGCTCATACTCCACCGGCTGTTGAAAAATATGTTTGTGATCAGTTGGGTCTTCGAGCTCAAGAAATATCCACTCAAATCTTGCCGCGTGATTTACATGCAGAATATATGGCAACACTAGCTTTAATAGCAACGAGTATAGAAAAATTTGCTACCGAGATACGGGGTCTTCAAAAATCTGAAACCCGTGAAGTAGAAGAATATTTTGCTAAAGGTCAAAAAGGATCTTCAGCTATGCCACATAAACGAAATCCAATCGGATCTGAGAATGTTACGGGCCTAGCTCGAATTATTCGAGGTCATATGATTACGGCTTATGATAACGTTGTTTTGTGGCATGAAAGAGATATCTCGCATTCTTCAGCGGAAAGAATTATTTTACCGGACTCAACGATCTTGTTAGATTACATCCTCAATCGATTTGGAAGAATTATAAAAGAGTTAACCGTTTATCCAGAAAATATGAAACGAAATATGGAAGCAACTTATGGATTGATTTATAGCCAACGCGTGTTGTTAAAATTAATTGATAAAGGCATGAGTCGTGAACAAGCTTATGATTTAGTTCAACCTAAAACAGCCATAGCTTGGGAAAGTCAGATTCCTTTTCGAGATTTAATCGAAGGCGATACTGAAGTGATGTCACGTATAACGGTAGAAGAACTAGATGATGCCTTTGATTACCAGTACCATTTAAAATATGTAGATGAGTTATTTAAAAGAGTTGGGCTTTAATAAAAAGGTATTAGCTGCAAGAGATTAAATAGATGGCATAGGAAACCTAGTGATAAAAGGCGCCTATGTCATTTCTATTTGTACTAAAAAGGAGGTGGAAGAGTGTCAAAAGCAAAAATAAAAGTGATAGGAGCAATGTTAATATTTGGTACCATTGGATTGTTTGTGAAAAACATTGATTTAACATCAAGTGAGATTGCCCTTTATCGTGGTTTTTTTGGGAGTTGTTTTTTGATTTTAGTGATGAGTATGAATAAAAAAACGGTATCTATAAAAAATAGTAAGGAAAATGCAGGCATTCTTTTATATTCTGGAACAGCAATCGGATTTAACTGGATTTTATTATTTGAAGCCTATCGTTACACAACAATTTCAAATGCAACATTAAGTTATTATATGGCACCTTTATTTGTTGTTTTGGCGTCTCCTTTTATTTTAAAAGAAAAATTAACGGGATTGAAAATAGGATGTGTGTTTTTAGCACTCATAGGAATGTATTTTATTGTTGAAAAGGGCACAATGACTATCCAAGGTTACTCTCATTCGCTTGGAATAGCTTATGGAATAGGTGCGGCATTATTGTATGCAAGTGTTATCTTAGCGACCAAATTCTTAAAAAACATTACAAGTTTAGAAACAACAATTGTTCAATTAATGGTAGCTTCTCTAGTTTTGGCACCGTATGTCTTTTTAAAAGAAGGATTTAACCTTGTATCTATTACGGGTACATCTTTAAGTTATTTGTTATTTTTAGGTATCGTTCACACCGGTATCGCATATGCTCTTTATTTTTCAGCTATGCAAGATTTAAAAGGGCAAACGATGGCTATTTTAAGTTACATTGATCCCATTTCGGCAGTTATTTTGTCAACAGTATTTTTAAACGAACGGATGACAATCGTTCAACTCGTTGGAGGAGTTTTTATCTTATCCGCAGCATTCCTAAGTGAAAGTGGAGTCGTTGAAAAATATATCAAAATGAAGTCATTAAAGTATAAAAAGTAATAAATGCTCTAGAATAAACTTGTGTATACAGGGTGAAAGCTCTACTATTAAACGATAAGGCATTAAACAAATAATCTAACGATAAGTGAGTGATAAGCTATGGCTAAACCTAAAAAATTAGATGAAGTTGCTTACCAATACATAATAGAGAAAATTTATACGAGGCAATGGTTACCCCAAACTCGTATAACTGAAATAGACCTATCTAGAGAGTTAAATATCAGTCGTACACCCATTCGTCAAGCTTTCCAGCAGCTTCATAAAGAAGGGTATTTAGAGGTTGAACCCCACAAAGGAGCGCGGGTTCGAGAATTAAATATCAGTTCGCACGGTTTGCAAGAAAGAATGGAGTTTATTGAAATGACGTTTGTTAATTATTTTCATTATTTACAAATCAAAGAAGTTGTTTTTGATGGAACTGAAGTAGATGACATACTAGCAAACTTAAAAAAGTGCCAGAATGGAACAGGGAAAATTTATCTAGATTTAGAAACGCAATTGTTGCACAAAATGTTAGCCTTTAGTAAAAATGATTACTCAGTAAGAATTGTGATGGATACGATTCGTGAGTTACAAAAGCAAACGAATCCGGACTATATTATACTAATGGAAAGAAATCGAGAACTTAAAATTCAGCACTTTGAAAAGTTGGTTCATTTCTTGAAATTAGGAGACTATCCGTTAGCACGAAAACAAATGCGTATTTTAATAAATCAACTGACTCTAAGTATCATTTTGAATTTATCAGAGTAAACAGTATTTCACCAAAACGTTCTTCCAGTTAATTGAATTTTTAAAATAGATTCAGAGGTTTTCTTTCACTAGTTAATAGACTTAGCGAGATAAAAATAAGATAATACTAAAACATTTAAAATAGATAACTGAGATAAAGACATGCGCTATGTTTTTATCTTAGTTTTTTTATTCATTTCTAATATGGAGTCAATCTGTGGTAAAATGGAGAATGGAAACTTATGCAAAAATTTAGTTTTATTTGATAAAATAAATAGATGAGCTTATTAAACAAACGAGTTTGATACGAAGAGAGGATGGACAAATTTTGGTAATACAAAATAACTTGCTAGAGGGTATGAACCCAGGACAAAAGGAAGCCGTAGCTTATACAGAAGGTCCTCTTTTAATTATGGCAGGAGCGGGCAGTGGAAAGACGCGTGTGTTAACGCATCGCATTGCTTATTTAATTGATGAAAAAGGCGTAAATCCATGGAATATATTGGCGATAACGTTTACGAATAAAGCAGCTAAAGAGATGAAAGAACGTGTTGGTCGCTTGATGGAAACCGGTGGCGATAGTGTCTGGGTTTCGACATTTCACTCAATGTGTGTGCGCATGTTGCGACGAGATATAGACCGGATTGGATACAATAAAGCTTTTACAATTAGTGATCCAAGTGACCAACAAACTCTAATGAAACGAATTATGAAAGAACGAAATATTGATCCTAAAAAATATAATCCAAGAGCGATCCTTTCTGAAATTAGTAATGCAAAAAATGAATTGATGGATGCCCAAGAGTACCGCAAATCGGCGAATAGTTTTTTTGAAAAGTTAGTAGCAGATTGTTACGATGACTACCAACGTGAACTGCGACGCAATCAATCTGTTGACTTCGATGACTTAATTATGTTAACGATTCGTTTATTTGAAGAAAGCAAAGAAACATTAGACTATTATCAAAATAAATTCCACTACATTCACGTAGATGAATACCAAGATACGAATACAGCTCAATACACTTTAGTTAACATGATGGCTAAACGTTTCAAAAATTTGTGTGTTGTAGGAGATGCAGATCAAAGTATTTATGGCTGGCGTGGAGCAAATATGGATAATATCTTAGATTTTGAAAAAGACTATTCAGATGCAAAAGTAGTGATGCTGGAACAAAATTATCGTTCAACCAAATTTATTTTAAAAGCAGCAAATGACGTTATCGCAAACAATAATAAACGTAAAGTGAAAAAACTTTGGACAGATAATGACGAAGGAGAGAAAATCACTTATTACCGTGGACAATCTGAAGGCGATGAATCAAGGTATGTTGTCTCAAAAATGCTAGAAGAAATGAAAACTTCTAATTATAACTATGGCGATTTTGCTGTACTATATCGTACAAATGCTCAATCACGTGTGATAGAGGAAAATTTATTGAAATCCAATATCCCATACAAAATGGTCGGCGGGCACAAGTTCTATGATCGCAAAGAAATACGAGATGTACTAGCTTACTTACGCTTGATCGCTAACCCTGAAGACAATATGAGTTTTGAAAGAGTGATCAACACGCCTAAACGAGGAATTGGTCCAGGAACGATTGAGAAATTAAGATCTTTTGCTAATGAATACGAATGGTCTTTACTAGAAGCGGCATTAAATGTTTCAATCACTAATATAAAAGGTAAAGCAGCAGGTGAACTTGAGGGATTTGCTTTCATGATGCGTGATTTGCAACAAATGCAAGAGTACCTGCCCGTAACGAAATTAGTTGAAGAAACCCTAGAGCGTAGCGGGTATTTGAAAAGTTTAGAATTAGAACGAACACTTGAATCTGAAACTCGCGTTGAAAATATAAAAGAGTTTTTATCTGTTACTCAACAATTTGAAAAAGATAATAGCGAAGATAAAAGTTTGTTAACATTCTTAACTGATTTAGCTTTAATCTCAGATTTAGACAATATTGAAGAAGAACCACAAAGTGAAGTTACCCTAATGACTTTGCATGCAGCTAAAGGATTAGAGTTCCCGATTGTATTTTTGATTGGTTTAGAAGAAGGTATTTTTCCACTGTCTCGTTCGATGATGGAAGAAGACGATTTAGAAGAAGAAAGACGTTTAGCCTATGTAGGAATTACCCGTGCTGAAAAGAAATTGTATGTTACAAATGCCTATTCACGTGTGTTATATGGAAGAATGCAAAGCAATCAAGCTTCACGATTCATCAAAGAAATATCTGAAGAAGTGATTGAATCAGGCAATAACCAACCAGGAAATACCCATGCCATACCTTACGGCCGACCAACAGGTTCAGCGCCGTATCGAAACAATCAAGCAGAAAGAGCTGCTAGCACACCTTATCAATCACCAGTTAGTGATAAAAAAGAGAGTGGTGCAGACAAACTAGCATGGAGCACCGGCGATAAAGCTGTGCACAAAAAATGGGGAGTTGGAACGGTTGTCAAAGTAACCGGCGACGCCGACAACCTACAACTAGACATAGCCTTCAAAGAACAAGGAATCAAACGCCTACTAGCCGCATTCGCCCCAATAGAAAAACAAGATGCGTAGAACAACGGTTAGTTTCGACAAGAAAATAGGAAAAATTCAAAGAAATCTTCGATTTCAAGAAATTTTATCATTTTCTCGAGAAACTGTTGTTCGAAGCTCAATTAAAACAAGATGCGTAAAATCAAGATGTTGCGAACTCTGCCCAGCTCTGAGAGGAGAATGAAAAAGAACCGCAAGAGGCCAAAAGCCTCGAGGATACTTTTGAATTATCCCAAAGAGCTAGAGTTCAAAACTCAATTAAAACAAGATGTTGCGAACTCTGCCCAGCTCTGAGAGGAGAATGAAAAAGAACCGCAAGAGGCCAAAAGCCTCGAGGATACTTTTGAATTATCCCAAAG
>NZ_JBATXB010000004.1:0-82086 GCF_049673005.1 Carnobacterium sp.
CGTAAGGTGAATGATAGGAGCCGTATGAATTGAGAGGTTCACGTACGGTTCTGTGAGAGCATTAAGGTGAAATTCCTTAGTGCTACTCGACTGAGAGGTCGGAGCCGCGAGGCTCCTCCTACTCGATATATATTACAAAAAAATTGTTAAAAATTTGTTATAATAATTAGATAGATAACAGTCTTTCTTAATTTGTGTATAGAAATAAAAAAGTATAATGGAGGGATTTTAGTGAATAAGAGACAAGAAAAAAAAATAATTGTTGTAGGTACAGATGAAACAAGTTATCAATTTGCGTTCTTAAGTATGTTAAAATTAGAACCAGTAGAAGTAAAGTTTTATCAACTGCCTTCTTTAGAAGAGAATAAAATACGGGACTTACAGTTTTCTTCTTATTTTTCATCAGAATGTTCTTTTTCTATCGCTAATACAAAAGACTTTCTTTCTACTGATTTATTAGTTATAACGGCACACGAAGAAAGAAAGATAGATGAATCAAATGATGCTTATACTAGAAGAAATATATTATTAGTGCGTAAAGTTATAAAAAAAGCTATGGCAAACGGATTTAGTGGATTAGTTTTAATTGCTACAGAACCAACAGATATATTTACTTATCTTGTCTGGAAATTTTCGGGTCTTCCTAAAGAAAAAATAATTGGACTAGGTACTTATATTGATTCTAATTTATTCAGACAATTGCTAAGTAAGAAGTTAGGAGTTTCTTCCAGAGATGTTAATGCTTTTATTGTTGGAGGAAGTTCAAAGCAAAGCAGAGTAACAACTTGGAGTCGTTCTAATATTGGAGGCAATCCGATTTTAGGTTTAATGATGGATAAGAAAAATAATTTTAATCAAAATGATAGAATTAATATTGAATCTTTTCTTTCAGAAAGAGACTTATTTTCAAGAGAAACAAATTCTTATTTTACAACGGCATCCGCCTTAATTGAATTATCTAAATTTATATTTAATGATGAGAAAGTATTGGTTACGTTGACGCACCTAGTTAACATAGCTGATTTAGTAAATATTCCATTATCTATGCCTGTATTGTTAGGGGGAGATGGTGTTACTAAGATATCTGAACTTAGTTTCTCGGATTCGGAAAAAAAAGAATTGCTTAAAGTTGCAAAAGAAACACGCGAATATTTAGATTGGATAGAAAAAGGATAGAGGAGAAGATAATGGAAAATAAAAGTTATAGTTATCCAATGGATTATGATTGGACAAAAGAAGAAATGACGAAGGTTATAAACTTATGGAGAGCTGTTGAGTTGGCGTATGAAATAGGAATAAATAAAGAAGAGTTTTTAATAGTATATCGTAAATTTAAAGAGGTTATTCCTTCAATTGGAGAAGAAAAAAAATGGAGTCGTCAATTTGAATCTATTTCAGGTTATTCTGTCTATGCAGTACACCAAGAAGCTAAGAAGACAAATAAAAAAATGATTTTTATGGATAAAAGCAAATAATTAGAAAATAAAAATTAAACATGTTAACTTATTTCATGAGAGAGGGAGTGAGTCCTTGAATCAATTAACTAAGCGAAAGCAATTAATAAAAGATTGGATTTATGAAGCTGCTGATAAAAGTAAACAATCTTTCAATCAAACTATTAATATAGAAGAAAAAACAAATCGTACAGATTTAGTAACCAATATTGATAAAGAAATTGAACAATTTTTTATTGAGAAGATAAACGCTCATTTTCCTGATGAAAGAATTTTAGGAGAAGAAGGATCAGGTCATCAGTTTACGGATTTAAAAGGTGTTGTATGGGTAATAGATCCTATTGATGGAACTTTAAATTTTGTAAAACAACAATATGACTTTGCTATTATGGTTAGTGTTTATAAGGATGGAGTAGGGTATCTAGGTTATATATACGATGTAATGAAAAATGAGCTTTATTTTGCATCAAAAAATCAAGGCGCTTATCTAAATGATAAACCTTTAAAAAAAGTAGAAGATACTCCTCTGAGAGAAGGGCTAGTAGCGATAAGTCATCGTTTAATGACAAGTAAAATAAATGATGACGCTAGGGAAATTGGTAGAGCTAGCAGTGGAGTGCGTATGATTGGATCAGCAGGACTTGAAACAACACGCGTAGCAACTGGGAAACTGGTGGCTTATATTGGAGCGTCTTTAGCTCCGTGGGATATTGGCGCTGGAAAAGTCATAGCAGAGGAATTGGGCTTAATTTATACACAGCTAAATGGGGAAGAAATTGACATGTTGAAATACAATAAAACAATTGTGGCAACACCATCTGCTCATAAAGAAATAAGGATGAACTATATCTCTAAAACAGAAAAATAGCTGAGTCAAATAAAGCGTTTTCATCAAAAGGATTAAAAAAAATTTCGATATCACAAACTTTTTTCTTTGCAATCTTTTGTTTTAGTGTTAAACTGTACAAGTTGATAGTTGTCTTCATAAGTTTTCAATGCGTTTTCATTCTGAAATGAGCAGAAACTTATGAAAAGTTCAAGTGCATAAATTGGATTGAATAATGTTCATTTTGATAGATAGCGAATCAGAAGTATTGAAATAATGACAAGAATCATGGAGGAATTTAGTAATGAAAAGAAGAGAAGATCTTAGAAACGTAGCTATTATTGCCCACGTCGATCACGGTAAAACAACATTAGTGGATGAATTATTGAAACAATCAGACACTTTACATTCTCATAATAAATTGGCTGAACGTGCAATGGATTCAAATGCCATTGAACAAGAACGTGGTATTACAATCTTAGCTAAAAATACAGCTGTTAAATACAAAGACACTCACATCAATATCTTGGATACACCAGGACATGCTGACTTTGGTGGAGAAGTAGAACGTATCATGAAAATGGTTGATGGTGTAGTTTTAGTTGTCGATTCTTATGAAGGTACAATGCCTCAAACAAGATTTGTATTGAAAAAAGCGTTAGAACAAAAATTAGTCCCAATCGTAGTTGTAAACAAAATTGATAAAGATGCAGCTCGTCCAGCAGAAGTTGTTGACGAAGTATTAGAATTATTTATTGAATTAGGTGCTGATGATGAACAACTAGAATTCCCAGTTATCTACGCTTCAGCTATGAATGGTACTAGTAGTTTTTCTGACGACAAAGAGGATCAAGAAAACACAATGAACTATATCTTTGACACAATTATCAAAGAAATCCCTGCTCCAATTGATAACTCAGATGAACCTTTACAATTCCAAGTTTCACTTTTAGATTATAGTGATTATGTAGGTAGAATTGGTATTGGTCGCGTATTCCGTGGGAAAATTAAAGTTGGAGACAGCGTTACATTAAGTAAATTAGACGGGTCTACTAAGAATTTCCGTGTTACAAAATTACTTGGTTTCTTCGGTCTAGATCGTGTAGAAATTAATGAAGCAAAAGCAGGAGATTTGATTGCCGTTTCTGGTATGGAAGATATCTTTGTTGGAGAAACTGTAACGCCCACAAATCATGTTGATCCTTTACCAGTATTACACATCGATGAGCCTACATTACAAATGACATTCTTAGTAAATAATTCACCTTTCGCTGGACGCGAAGGCAAATGGGTAACTTCACGTAAAATTGAAGACCGTTTGATGTCTGAATTGCATACAGATGTTTCTATGCGTGTTGAAAACACAGCATCTCCTGATGCTTGGATTGTATCTGGACGTGGTGAACTTCACTTGGCAATTCTAATAGAAAATATGCGTCGTGAAGGTTATGAATTACAAGTATCTCGTCCTGAAGTTATTTTACGTGACTTTAATGGGGTTCAATGTGAACCTTTTGAGTTAGTTCAAATTGATACTCCTGAAGAATATATGGGATCAATCATTGAGTCATTGAGTGCTCGTAAAGGCGAAATGCAAGATATGATTAACAATGGTAATGGACAAGTTAAACTAACTTTCCTAGCTCCAGCTCGAGGTCTGATTGGTTATTCTACAGAATTCCTTTCAATGACAAGAGGATACGGAATTATGAACCATACTTTTGACCAATATTTACCACGTTTAAAAACTAAGATTGGTGGACGTCGTAATGGAGCTTTAGTTTCAACTGAAACTGGAAAAGCTACAACTTATGGTATCATGGGTGTTGAGGATAGAGGAACAATCTTTATCGAACCAACAACTGAAATCTATGAAGGAATGATTGTTGGAGAAAACTCTCGTGAAAATGACATTACTGTTAACATCACGAAAGCTAAACAAAAGACCAATGTTCGTTCTGCTAATAAAGACCAAACAAACGTTATAAAAGCTCCTCGTCATTTGACTTTAGAAGAATCACTAGAATTCTTAGGTGAAGATGAGTATTGTGAAATCACTCCAGAAAGCATTCGTTTACGTAAGCAAATTTTAAACAAAAACGAACGTGAAAAATCAGCTAAAAAAAATAAAGCCTCTCAAATAGGCTAATACCTTTTAAAAGACTATCTAATGAATATATAATTCATCAGATAGTCTTTTTTTTACTTTTAATTAAAAACCATTAAATGTTGAACCTAGTTTTATCAGAATACAGATGGTTTCGTATTGTTGGATGAGCATATTGTTGATATAATGAAAATGTTAGACTAAAGGAGGAAGATTTTATGCTGAATAATGTTCAAAAAAAAGAGGCTTTAGATGTCTTATTAGATGATGCTACAAAAATCTTTCAACTCATTGATAATCAGAAAAATCAGTTATGTCTCACTGAATGTCCAGCTTTTAACGAGATTGTTGATACTCAAATGTTTGGTTTGTCGAAAGAAATATCTTTTGCAAAAAAAATAGGAGCAATCCATTCAGATGAAGGAGATCGCATACTAAGTGACTTGGAAAAAAAATTAAATGATTTGTATGTAAAGGCTTATGATGAAAAAAAAAGATAGAATGATAAAGGGGGCCTTGGGCTTCAATTAAGCCGATAATATGATTAAAAAATTTAAGTATTTAGACCAGTTTATTTTTATTCCTTATTTTATTTTATCTATATTTGGTACTTTAATGGTTTATAGTGCGAGTAGTTATGTTGCCATTGGTCAAGACAAAAATCCAGAGTTTTATTTTATTAAACAAGCTGTTTTTGTGTGTATAGGATTTCTTATTAGTCTGTTTATTTTTGCTTTAAAGTACACAGCTTTAAAACAAAAAAAATTAATCATGAATGCTATCTTAGTGATAGTAGGTCTTTTGATTTATTTACTTATTTTTGGTAAAGAAATTAACGGAGCAAAAGGGTGGCTTGATATTGGACCAGTTGGGATACAACCAGCTGAATTCGCTAAAATATCGGTGATATGGTATTTTGCTTATATCTTTTCTAGAAGACAACAACAAATTGTTCGTGATTTTTGGTCCTCGATGAAACAACCTGCATTTTTATTTGCTGTTATTCTTTTATTGATTGCTATACAACCAGATATTGGAGGAGCAGCTATCATTTTATTTATTGGGATAATCATGATTTTTGCTAGTGGAGTATCTACCAAATTGGGTATCACTATGGGAGCTTTAGGTATTGCAATCATTCTTGGTGTAGTTGAATTAGTGAGGGTTTTCGGGACCAAACTCCCTTTTTTACAACCGTATCAATACGATCGTTTTGTTGCCTTTTGGGATCCGTTTGAAGTTTCTGAAAGTGCGGGACTTCAATTAGTTAATTCTTATTATGCTTTAAGTAGAGGTGGTCTCTTTGGGGTTGGAATTGGAGAAAGTGTTCAAAAAACAGGATATTTACCCGAGCCCTATACGGATTTTATAATTTCAATCTTAGGAGAAGAGTTAGGACTCGTAGGAGTAATAGTTGTTCTATCTCTTTTTAGTTTTTTAGTTTTGAGAATCTATTTAATTGGTATTCGCACAAAAGATCCTTTTGGTTCTTTAATGTGTATTGGAATAGCTACCATGTTTTTAATTCAAGCTTCAATCAATTTAGGAGGGGTCTTAGGGCTTATGCCTATTACAGGAGTAACATTCCCTTTTATTAGTTATGGTGGTTCGAGTACGATAGTATTAACCATTTCAATCGGATTAGTCTTAAATGTTAGCGCAATGAACAGAAAACAAGAAATTGAAGATAATAATTAACGAAAATGAAAAAAATAATAAGTTATAATACGAAAAATAGTATAGATGAACAAAAACTGTTAAATTAGGAGCGATATAATGAAAAAAGTATTAGTAGCTAACCGAGGAGAAATAGCCATTCGAATATTTCGTGCTTTGACAGAACTTCATATTGGAACAGTTGCTGTTTATTCGCAAGAAGATGAAGGTTCTGTTCATCGGTTTAAGGCTGATGAAGCATATTTGGTGGGAGCAGGAAAAAAACCAATAGAGGCTTATTTAGATATTGAAGACATGATTCGTATAGCAAAAGATTCGAATGCAGATGCGATTCATCCTGGATACGGCTTTTTATCTGAGAATTTAAATTTTGCTAAACGATGTAAAGAAGAAGGGATTATTTTTATTGGTCCAGAGATACATCATTTAGACATTTTTGGAGATAAACTTAAAGCTAAAGAAGCAGCTATTTCTGCAGGTATAAAATCTATACCTGGATCTGAAGGACCAGTATTAAATGTTGAAGAAGTCCAAGCATTTGGAGAAACATTTGGGTATCCTATTATGATAAAAGCAGCGTTAGGTGGTGGCGGTCGTGGGATGCGGGTAGCCTATTCAGTTGATGAAGTAAAAGATAGTTTTGAAAGAGCACGTAGTGAAGCGAAGGCAGCTTTTGGAAATGATGATATCTACGTAGAACGCTATATTGAAGATCCTAAACACATCGAAGTTCAAATATTAGGAGACATTCACGGAAATATCGTTCATTTATACGAGCGCGATTGTTCAGTGCAACGCCGACACCAAAAAGTGGTTGAAGTTGCACCGTGCGTTTCTATACCAGATGAGTTACGCCTGGAAATGTGTGAATCTGCTGTTCAATTAATGGAGCATGTTGGATACGTTAATGCTGGGACCGTTGAATTTTTACTTGAAGGTGATGAATTTTACTTTATTGAGGTTAACCCGAGAGTGCAAGTAGAACATACAATTACAGAATTAATTACAGGCATCGACATTGTTCAAGCTCAAATTTTAATTTCTCAAGGAAAAGATTTGCATAAAGAAATGAATATTCCAAATCAGGAAAATATTCCTTTAATGGGTGCGGCTATTCAATGTCGAATAACAACGGAAGATCCCTTAAACGGGTTTTTACCTGATACAGGTAAA
Organism: Carnobacterium sp.; assembly: GCF_049673005.1. Lineage (GTDB taxonomy): Bacteria > Bacillota > Bacilli > Lactobacillales > Carnobacteriaceae > Carnobacterium_A. The sequence goes on from NZ_JBATXB010000004.1 coordinate 7,238, forward strand.
ATAGACACTTATCGTTCTCCAGGTGGATTTGGCATACGCCTAGATGCTGGCAATGGATTTCAAGGAAGCGTTGTTTCTCCCTTTTTTGATTCTTTATTAGTTAAGGTTTGTACACATGCTTCTACATTTGAATTAGCGGCTCAAAAAATGACGCGCTCATTAAGAGAATTTCGTATACGTGGTGTAAAAACTAACATTCCGTTTATGGACAATGTTATTTCTCATCCCGTTTTCCTTTCAGGAGAAGCGAAAACGACATTTATTGATTCTACTCCTGAACTTTTTATATTTTCTAAAGTTCGTGATAGAGGAAATAAAACCATGAAATATATTAGTAATATAACCGTAAATGGATTTCCTGGTATTGAACAGGCTCCAAAGAAGTTTTATGAACCAGCTAGAAGACCAAAAAAATTAACGCTGTTAGATGAGACCACAGTAAATGCAAAAAGTATTTTAGATCATCAAGGTGCAGATGCAGTAGCAGAATGGGTAAAAAATACAAAAGAAGTTTTGTTAACAGATACAACTTTTAGAGATGCCCATCAAAGCTTATTAGCGACTCGCGTACGTACGCAGGATTTTTTAAATATCGCTGCTGAAACTGAAAGGGCAATACCACAATTGTTTTCTTCTGAAGTATGGGGAGGAGCTACTTTTGATGTGGCTTATCGATTTTTAAATGAAGATCCATGGGAACGTTTAAAAAAAATAAGAAAAGAAATGCCCAATACTCTTCTTCAAATGTTATTTAGAGGCTCTAATGCTGTTGGGTATCAGAACTATCCTGACAACGTTATTGAATCATTTATTCAACAGGCAGCAAAAAGTGGAGTAGATGTGTTTCGTATCTTTGATAGTCTGAATTGGATTCCTCAAATGGAGAAAAGTATTCAAGTTGTTAGAGATACGGGCAAGATAGCTGAAGCATCTATTTGTTACTCAGGGGATATTAATGATCCTTTAAGAACAAAGTATACGATTGAGTATTATAAGAATATGGCTAAAGAACTAGAAAACCAAGGAGCTCATATTGTTGCTATTAAAGATATGGCAGGGATTTTGAAACCTGAGGCAGCTTATCGTTTAATCAGTGAATTAAAAGCAACGATTGATATTCCTGTTCATTTGCATACCCATGATACAAGTGGAAATGGACTATTCACGTATGCTTTAGCAGTTAAAGCGGGTGTAGATATTGTTGATGTTGCAATGAGTGCGATGAGCAGTGCGACTAGTCAACCGAGCATGAGCAGTCTTTATTATTCACTATTAGGAACACAACGAGTTCCATCTTTAAATATTGAAAATGTACAGCAGATAAATCATTACTGGGAAGATGTTAGGACACGCTATAGTGATTTTGAAAATGGTGTAAGTGCTCCTCAAACAGAAGTTTATCAGCATGAGATGCCTGGAGGTCAATACTCTAACCTTAAACAACAAGCAAAGGCGGTTGGGTTAGAAGATAAATGGGATGAAATAAAAAAAGTATACGCACTAGTTAATCAGATGTTTGGTGATATTATTAAAGTAACTCCTTCTTCAAAAGTTGTTGGAGATATGGCATTATTTATGGTGCAAAATGAGTTGACTGAAGAAGATATATATGAACAAGGTCACTCAATTGATTTTCCAGAATCTGTTATTAGCTTCTTTATGGGTGATTTAGGTCAGCCAGTTGGTGGATTTCCAGAGAAATTACAAAAAATTGTTTTAAAAACAAATCAACCGATTACGGTTCGACCTGGAGTTTTAGCGAAGCCAATTGATATTAGCCAAACAACTATGAACTTAGCTAAACTGATTAATAAAGAGCCTTCTGATGAAGATGTGTTAAGCTACATTATGTATCCTGAAGTGTTTTTAGATTATCAAAAAAATTATGAACAATTCGGTGATGTAACAGTTTTAGACACTGCGACGTTCTTTCACGGAATGCGTACTGGTGAATCAATTGAAGTTCAGATTGAAAAAGGAAAGACGTTGATTATCAAATTAAATCAAATCGGAGAGCCAAATTCTGAAGGGAATCGTACGATGTATTTTGATTTAAATGGTCAAGGGAGAGAAGTTGTAGTAAAAGATAGAAGCGTTACAAGTACTAAAGTTATTCGCAAAAAGGCTGAACCAACTAATAAGCAACATGTTGGTGCTACAATGCCAGGTTCGATTATTGAAGTTTTAGTTTCAAAAGGAGACCGCGTTAGTCAAGGAGATCCTATCGTTATTACTGAGGCAATGAAAATGGAAACAACGATAAAAGCAACGTTTGATGGCGTAATTGATCAAATCTATGTGGAAGCGGACAACCTCATTGAAACAGGCGATTTATTAATTGAAATGATTGCTAAATAAAGATGAGTTAGGAGTATCGAATAAATGAAAACAATTTTGAGAACAATCCCTATTTTTTTGGTTTTATTAATGCTGACCTATTTTGTTCCTCAAATTATTTCTGATAGTCCTTCTGAAATTGTTACTCAAAAGAAACTTACGCCTAAATTAAGAAAAGAAAAAAGTACTGCCTCTACACCTACAATTAAACAAGAAGTATTCTCACTAACCGGAATAGGTCAGTATATGGGAAGAAAAAGCGATGCAATTAAAAAGATTTATGGCGAACCTTTACGCATCGAAACAACATCTATTGGTTATGAACGATGGATATATGGAGATAATGAAAAAGATTATTTTCAGGTAGGAGTATCTGAAGAAGATACAATTTCATCTATTTTTGTTTTAGGAACGACACTCAATCTCTCTCCATTTAAAGTAGGTATGGATATAACAGAAGTATACCAATTAGCTACTTTGTACCCTACTTTTTCTATTGACTATGATGGGGAAAAATATACGATTGAACTATCAGAAAATGATTTAAATTATCACCCATTAGTTATTTTTGAAAATGATATTTATTCAATTTTAATGATTGATAGAGAAACAAATAAAATTAATGCTATCCGTTATGTAGATAAACAAACATTATTGAAATCTGATATTTATGAAGTTTTACCACAGAATGGAATTAGTGAAAATGAAGATTTAAAAATAGAAATTGAGACTATCAATAAAGAAAAAACAAAAGAGATTGAGATTACACTTAATGCACTCAGGAAACGGTATGATCTTCCTGAGTTATCTTATAGTGTTGAGCTTTCGTTAATGGCTGAAAATATCTTTCTTAGTCAAAATGAATCTAGTTCAAAACAGCTAAGTGAGGAAGAACTAACTCAAACTGAGAGCTCAGAGAAAGTAGATTCGCCAAATGAAAATAAAAATTTTGAAGAAGCCAATCTTCCAGTTTTAACGAATCAGGATATTCAAGACTATTTAAAAATGAATAAAATGTCCTTAGCAGACCCCCGCGTTGTTTACTCTAATCAATTTACTGATGCCACTTGGCTGATAACCTATTGGTTTAGCCTAGAGAATCAACGTTCAATTTTAACAGATCCTTCGATGAAAAGATTTGGCTTTGCTTTTCGTGGAGAAGAGGTTATGTTTATATTAGATAAAGAAGAGGATTATGAGGAATAAATACGGTATAAGGAAAGGAGGATGCTAATTGGAACTCACATTAAACGAAAGACAAGGTATAGTGGTTTGGGTTTATAGTTTAAGACATATGAAAACTCTCAAACGTTTTGGTTTGATTCACTATGTATCAAAACGAATGAAATATGTTGTCATCTATGTAAATCGTACAGAGTTAGAAACAACTGTTCGTAAACTCAAAGAATTACATTTTGTAAGACAAGTAGAACAATCTTACAGACCACTAATTAATATGGATTTTAAAGAAGTTCTTAAAAAAACATCTCCTAGAAAAGAAGTCGGAGAAGTTGAAGAAGATGAGAAACAATCGCTTCATTGTAGTAATCCTAGTTTAAAAAAAATTGAGGCAAAAAGTAATTAATTGAATGAAAAAAGTATTCAAAAATAATCACACAGATTAAAGAGGGGGGGATTCATGTTCCAACCTCTTTTTTTAAAGAAAATAAAAAGTAAAGAAGGATTGGTGTTTTAATGAGAGTTATTTCTGGTAATTATGGCGGAAGAAAACTAAAGTCTGTTCCAGGTGAGGGAACAAGACCAACATCTGATAAAGTAAAAGAATCTATATTTAACATTATCGGGCCTTATTTTGATGGAGGGAATTGTTTAGATTTATTTGCTGGCAGTGGTGGTTTATCTATCGAGGCTATCTCTAGAGGAATGGATCATGCAGTGCTCGTTGATAGAGATATTTCTGCAATTAAGATTATAAAAGAGAATATTGAAATGACTAAAGAAAAGAATAAATTTGATGTTTATCGAAGTGATGCTAATCGTTCTATTGAAATGTTAGCAGCCAAAAATAGTCAATTCGATGTCCTTTTTATAGATCCACCTTATTTTGAACAAGAAATTGTTAAACAACTTGAAAAAATCATGTCTTTAAATTTATTAGCGGATAAAGCAATCATTATTTGCGAGGTTGGGAGAAAAGTTGATTTACCAAACGAAATTAGCTTAGCTAAACAATTTAGATCCACTGTTTATGGGGCTAGTAAAATAGTATTGTACGAAGTTTTTATTGAGGGAGAGAATAAGAATGATTAGAAAAGCTCTTTTTCCAGGAAGTTTTGATCCTTTAACAAATGGACACCTTGATACTATTAATCGTTCTGCTACATTATTTGATCATGTGTTTGTAGCGGTATCTACAAATACATCAAAAAAAAATTTGTTTGATGTAAATGAAAAAATAGAGTTAATTCAATTAGCAATAAACCATCTAGATAATGTTTCGGTAATTGAACACACAGATGGTTTGACGGTAGATTTAGCAAAAAAAGTTGGAGCAGACGTACTCATTAGAGGTTTACGTAATGCGGAAGATTTTGAATATGAAATGAATATTGCCGCAATGAATAAAATACAGAATCCAGATATTGAGACCATTATTTTAATGGCTTCACAACAGCATAGATTTTTGAGTTCGAGCTTAATTAAAGAAGTTTCTTTTTTTGGTGGGGATATTTCAAAATTAGTCCCTCCAGATGTTGATAGAGCTATTAGAGAAAAGTATTCTGTTCTTAAATTAGAAAAATAAAAACTATTAGAATAAAAGTTATGTAGAGGATGAGTTCAATGAAGAACAAAAAAAATACGAAACGTATTATTTGGTTCGTACTTATTCTTGTGATTGTTTTGGGATTAGTCGTACCTTTGCCTTATTATATCGAATCTCCTGGATCAGCTATTCGTTTATCTGAATTAATTAAAGTTGACGATAAAGCGGATGAAAATCCAGGTAGTTTTATGTTAACCACAGTCTCTATTCGTAGAGCTACCCCATTAACCTACTTTACAAAGTATTTACCTTTTCATGAAGGTGTAACTGAAAAAGAGCTTCTGGGTATGACTGAATCAGATGAAGAATATGAAAACTTGCAAAAATATTTTATGGAGAGTTCAATTAATGCAGCCATTGAATTAGCCTATAAAACTGCAGGAGAATCCTACAAAGTAACTTACAAAGGTATTTATGTTATGTCTGTTTTACCAAAATCAAATTTTTCAGGGAAAATACTTGTTGGAGATACAATAGTAGCTTTAGATGATCAAAAATTTAAGAGTTCTGCTGAATTTATTGACTACGTGAAAAATAAGAAACCTGGACAAACGATAGAGGTAACTTACCAACGTAATGGCACAACTAAAACTATTGCTGCACCGTTAATGCAAATAGAGCAAACTAATCTTCCCGGATTAGGTATTAGTTTAGTAGATCATACTTCAATAGAAACAGATATACCTGTTTCTGTTGATTCGGATGAAATAGGAGGCCCCTCAGCAGGATTCATGTTTGCTTTGCAAATATACTCTCAGCTAACCAATCAAAATTTGCGGAAAAACAATGAAATTGCAGGTACAGGTACAATTTCTCCAGAGGGAACAATTGGAAGAATAGGCGGTATTAATAAAAAAGTTGTTGCTGCCAGTAAAGAAGGAGCTACTATATTTTTTGCACCAGATGATTCTATAGATCCTACGGTTAAAAAAAATTACCCTCAGTTGCAATCAAATTATGAAGAAGCCCTAGATGCTGCTGAAAAAATAAATACTGATATAAAAATTGTTCCAATTAAAAATTTTCAAGATGCTATTGATTATTTAAATAAAATAAAATAAGCAACCAAACTTCTTAGGATAGATAACAATTCCTAAGAAGTTTATTTTTTATCATTTATAAAAATTAAAAAACGTATCCGTTCTATCACTGCGGATAATCTATTAGAGACACGATAAATAGAAAGGAGTGCGCTAATTTATGTATGATCTGATAAAAGAATGGTTATCGGAGAGAAGAATCATAGTTGCAATTACGACAATTTTTATACTTTTGCTAGTTATAATACTATTGATTTTTAGCCTTCTCTCTAGTCCAAGAAAATCAGATTTAGCGAATGAGTCCTTAGGTGATTACTACATGAGCAATCCTTCTGAATTACAAAGCAACATAGGTTCGAATAAGAATAATGAAGAATTACTTTTAGAAAGTAATATAGAGGTAGAAAAGTATATTTTTGTTGATATAAAAGGAGCTATTAAATCACCAGGAGTTTATGAAATAACCTCAGAAACACGTTTGACTGACGTTATTACTATGGCAGGAGGGTTTTTAACTACAGCTGATCAAAGTATGGTTAACCTTTCTCAAAAGCTAACAGATCAAATGATGATTACAATACCAACGATTGGAGTAGAAGCAGAAAAAGAAGACGAAGAAGCAAGTGAAAGAGAGGAAATAGCACCAGTAGTTGTCAGCATACCAACCGAAACAAAGGTTACGGAGATAGGAAAAGTAAATTTAAATACAGCAGATATGACTCAATTACAAACATTGACAGGTATTGGAGAAAAAAAAGCTGAACGAATTTTAGAATATAGACAAGAACATGGTTCGTTTAAATCAATAGATGAATTAAAAGAGGTTTCTGGTATTGGCGATAAAACATTCGAAGTATTGGCTGATTCTATTAGTGTGGGCATAGATTAATTTTTTAATGAAAGATTGAAAAGATACAAAAGCTTTTGTATACTGATAGAAATATAGACTAGACTATCAATTATTATATTATAACTAAATCAGATTAGATTGGAGGAAATAGTAATGGTAGAAAGAATTCCGTGGAATCAATATTTCATGTCACAAAGCTTATTGCTTTCTTTAAGAAGCACATGTACTAGGCTGACAGTTGGTGCTACGATAGTTAGAGAAAGAAGAATTATTGCTGGTGGGTATAATGGCTCTGTAAGCGGGGACAAGCATTGTATCGATGAAGGATGCTATGTTGTTGAAGGACATTGTCTTCGAACGATACATGCTGAAATGAACGCAATTTTACAGTGTGCAAAGTTTGGTGCACAAACAGAAGGCGCAGAAATCTATGTAACTCATTTTCCCTGTCTTCAGTGCACAAAAATGATTCTTCAAGCAGGTATAAATAAAATATATTATTTAGAAGATTATCATAATAATGACTATGCATTAAAGCTGATTGAACAAGCCCAAGTTCAATGTGAAAAAGTTTTTTTATCAGAACACTTTTTCAAAGAATTAGAATTTTAGCCTATGACTTTTTTTACAAAAATCGCTATACACAGAATCATTATCTAATTTAAAAAATGAGAAGTTATTTCTTGTTTTCGGCCATACTTTGTCTTGTTGGTTCTTTATTAATTTTAACATCAGCGTCTTGGATAACAGTAGCTCTTTTCATTTATTTCTTACTCCGTATTTTTGCGACAAAAAGAAAACAATTAATTATAGGATCGTTACTTTTAACTGGTCTTATTATTCTATCTACTAGTTTTCATCAGTGGACGAATACGACAGATTTAACACCTCAAGATCATACATTTATAATAAAAGTCACACCTGATCAAATTAAAATAGATGGAGATCAACTTCAATTTGATGGGATAATCAAACAGACAAATCATCATACTAAATTTTCTGAAAAAATTGTTGTCTTTTATACACTCCAATCGCTAGAAGAGAAAAACATGTGGGAGTCACAGGATAAATCAATTATGGTTACCATCACGGGTAAGTTAGAAATACCAGGAGAGAATAGAAATCAATATCAATTTAGTTACCAATCCTATCTATACCATAAAAAAATTCATTGGATTTTAATGGCAGATACTATTCATTCTATAGAACAACCTAAGCTATCTGTTTTAAATAAAGTTGCGCCAAAAAACATGAGAAGTAAAATCTTAAAATATATTGATGAAAAGATGACAATAAAAACATCTCAATATATGAAGACGCTTCTTTTTGCTGATTTAGGTTCTTTTGATAAGGCAACGGTACAGCAGTTTAAAAAAATAGGAATTATACATTTATTGAGTATTTCTGGTTTACATATACAATTTTTTTTAACAGGTTTAGTTTATTTGTTATGGAGAATTGGCCTCACTAAAGAGAAAACTGTATATATAATGTTAATTCTTTTGCCTTTTTACGGAAATTTAACAGGGTGGGGAACAAGCGTATATCGAGCAATCATAATGGCCCTTATTTTATTGATAAGTTCATATTTAAAAATAATTATCTCTAGTTTAGATGCTTGGTCGTGGACGTTGATATCGACTCTAATTATTAATCCCTATCAAGTTTTTTCGATAGGTTTTCAATTAAGTTATCTTTTAAGCTTTATTTTATTGATTTTGACACAAACATATTTTACTATACCAAGACATCCACTTTATTTAAATTTCACAATTTCATTTATTTTGATGTTAGTTTCAATACCAATTTTATCCTACCATTTTTTTGAATTTTCATGGATTGGAGTTTTTTCTAATTTATTATTTGTTCCTCTTTTTACCTGGATATTATTGCCTGTTTTTATTTTATTGTTATTTTTATCTGTTCTATTTTATTCAAGTCCCTTTTTTCAACATACTTTAGTAAGTTTAGAAAATTTTTTAACAATTATTGAAAAAATTGTAGAAAAAATAAGTAACTTACCATTTATTACAATAATAACTGGTAGAGTACCTATTTTTTTAACTTTTATATTTATTATTTCTTTAATCTTTTTTATTCTATCTTTAGAAACAGATGGAAAGAATAATAAAATGCGAATAAGGAGTATTATTCTATTAATGACTTCTTTATTATTGTTTAGCTGTTACCAGCGTTATTCGCCATATGATAAAGTAATAGTAATTGATGTTGGACAAGGAGATGCACTACTAGTAAAAGAATCATTTGGTAAGGGAAGCTATTTAATCGATACTGGTGGGTCTTTAACTTTTGAAAAAAAGAAATGGCAAGAGAAAAAGAACCCATCTTCAATAGCAGAACGAATAGTTATACCTTCATTAAAATCTCAAGGAATATCTAGCTTAGATAAAGTTCTGATTTCTCATGGGGATGAAGATCACTATGGCGCATTATTAGAGATGACACAATCAATTAAAGTTAAAGAATTATTATTCCCAATAGGAGCACTAACTAAACCGTCCTTTCAAAACACTGTTTTAAAGATAGCTAATTCAGAGACGTCTATTCGTGAAATTAAAGCTTCGAGAAATGCTTTAACCTATGTCACTCCAAGTTTAGCTATATTATGGCCATTAACTCAAGGAGAAGGAGAAAATAATGATTCTATGGTTTTACATGGCAAAATAGGCTCCTATTATTGGTTGTTTACAGGTGATATTGAAGAGGGAGAAAAACAATTAATCCGAGAATATCCTAATCTAAAAGTAGATGTTTTAAAAGTAGCACACCACGGAAGTAAAACATCTTCTAGTGAAGATTTTCTAAATAACATACAACCAAGCTATGCGATAATTTCTTGTGGACTGAACAATCGTTACAACCATCCTAATTCAGAAGTAATTAATCGGATAAGCAATAAAAATACGCATATTTATCGAACAGATATGAGTGGAGCTATTCATTATGAATATTTAAAGATAGGGAAATGGGTGGTTAAAGAATCTTTTCACACGTTAATTGAAAGTAAAGATTGATTGAGCTTGCAAAATATATTTAAGATTTGTACCATGTAAGAAGGAGAAGAAAGTGGTGGCGTACATTGAATTTTTCAAAAGAAATGGCAAAATTAAAAACTAACAAAATTGCACCAATTTATTTAATTTTAGGAACAGAATCTTATTTGAATAGAATAGCTCGAGAAACTTTTATCCATTCTATTTTAAAAAAAGATGAAATTGACTTAAACTTAGGAATTTATGACATGGAGGAGGTTCCCTTAGGAGTAGCTTTAGAAGATGCAGAGTCTGTACCTTTTTTTGGAGATCGCCGATTAGTTATTGTTGATCGACCGATCTTTTTAACAGGAGATAAGGGTAAACCGAAATTTGAACATGATATCAAATGGTTTGAAAACTATTTGATAAAACCTTCAGCGACGACAATCTTTGTGATTTTTGCTCCCTATGAGAAATTAGACGATCGCAAGAAAATAAGCAAGCTATTAAAGAAAAATGCGGTGATCATTGAAACACCTATTTTATCAGAAAAAGAGATGAGAAGTTATTTAAAGACGACTATTGAGAATGAAGAGTTTAAAATATCACCTGAAGCTTTTGAGTTGTTTATTCAACTAACGGATGCAAAACTTTCTGTGGCGATGTCTGAACTACCAAAATTACTTTTATATGGGCAAGAAAATAAATACATTACTAAGGATGCTGTTTCAGAATTAATAACCAAATCGCTTGAGCAGAATATTTTTTCCTTAAATGACTATGTTTTGAAAAAAAAAGTAGGACTTGCTTTAGAATTATACCACGATTTACTATTGCAAAAAGAAGATCCTATTAAAATTAATGCTATTATGACATCTCAATTTCGGTTGCTATTACAAGTGAAAATTCTTGAAAAGAGAGGGTATCAGCAAGGTGATATTGCTAAAATTTTAAAGGTTCATCCTTATAGAATTAAGTTGAGCATCCAACATATGAGACCTTTTAGCAAAAAAGTTTTAGCTGACGCTTATAATGGTTTAATAGAAACAGAATACCGCCTAAAAACGGGTCAAGGTGAAAAAAATATGCAATTCGAGTTATTTGTTTTACAATTTGCAAGGAACTATTCAATAGGATAATAATAAACACCTAATAGCTATCAAGTAAAAAAACTTTACAGTTTATATTGCAATGAGGTCTTTCATTATGTATAATGATTAACGTGGGAAACAACTGGAATAATCTATTTTAAGTTGTAATTAATTGAAAGTGGGGTGAATCAAATGCCAAACATCGAATCTGCAATCAAACGCGTTCGTACTTCAGAAAAATCTGCTTTAGCAAATAACGTTCAAAAGAGCGCTATGCGTACTGCTATCAAAAAATTCGTTCAAGCTAATGAAGCTGGGGATGATAATACTGAAGCGTTACACAAACAAGCAATCAGAGCCATTGATATGGCTGCATCTAAAGGATTGATTCATAAAAATAAAGCTAACCGTGACAAATCTCGTTTAACAGCTAAATTAGCTAAATAAGATAGTACAGTTAACTCGTTTTTATGAGAGCCACAGACATGTTTGCCATGTTTGTGGTCTTTTTTTATCTATAAAATTGACGAAAGCCACTCCGCAATGGAGTGGCTTTCTAATTAAAAATAAATATTTATAAAGTTATTCGGGGAAAATACTAGTCAAATTATATTAATTGATTTCTCATTTATACAACATAAACCCAACCTCTTTTATGTCCTTACAGTTCCATAACTGCGCCAGTGTGAATAAATTTCTTTAAAACTATTTATATAAAACTACATACTTACTTTTAATACATCTTTCACTATACCATAAAAATAACTAGAAATAAAGGTTTTTTTGAAATATAAAGCTAATTTTATATGGCTAGTATGAAAACCCCCGCTAGCCTAAACTATCTATTCGCTAAAAAGTAGAAGTCCCTTATCATTGTAAGAACGTACGTTCAGTGGTAAACTAGTAGTTTAAAGAATAAGATAAATTTTATTTTGTGAAAATTATAAAAAACAGGATGTGAAACTAAAATGGAAAAAGATCAATTTAAGTTAGTATCTAATTATGAACCTGGTGGAGATCAGCCCAATGCTATTAAAGAATTAGTTAAAGGGATTGGAGAAGGGAAAAAAGAACAAACTTTATTAGGCGCAACTGGAACTGGGAAAACTTTTACAGTATCTAACGTCATTCAAGAGGTAAATAAACCAACTTTGGTTATTGCGCATAATAAAACTTTAGCTGGTCAGTTATACAGTGAATTTAAAGAGTTTTTTCCTGAAAACGCAGTTGAATATTTTGTTAGTTACTATGATTATTACCAACCTGAAGCTTATGTGCCTTCTAGCGATACCTTTATTGAAAAAGAATCAAGTGTTAATGATGAAATTGACAAATTACGTCATTCAGCTACAAGCTCTTTATTAGAGCGTCGTGATGTTATTGTTGTGGCTTCTGTTTCGTGTATTTTTGGTCTAGTAAATCCAATCGATTATCGAGACCATGTTTTGTCATTACGTGTAGGGACTGAAATGAAAAGGGATGATATGTTAAGACGATTAGTTGATATGCAATTTGAACGAAATGATATTGATTTTCAACGTGGTAATTTTAGAGTACGTGGGGATGTTGTTGAAATATTTTTAGCTTCTAGAGACAGCGAAGCTGTGAGAGTAGAATTTTTTGGGGATGAAATTGACCGTATTACAGAAGTAGATGTTTTAACTGGAGAAATCAAAACTGAAATTCAACATGTGCCCGTTTTTCCCGCTACTCACTTTGTAGCAAATGATGAACAAACAAGAAATGCTGTGGTAACTATCCAAAAAGAATTAGAAGACCGTTTAAAAGTTTTGCGTGCAGAAGATAAATTAATTGAAGCACAACGTTTAGAACAGCGAACCAATTATGATTTAGAGATGCTCTTAGAAATGGGTTATTGCTCAGGTATAGAAAACTACTCTAGGCATATGGATGGTAGAAAACCTGGTCAACCCCCATACACTCTAATAGATTTTTTTCCAGAGGATTTTTTAATTGTGATTGATGAATCTCATATTACAATGTCTCAAATTAGAGGGATGTATAACGGAGATAGAGCAAGGAAAGAACGGCTAATTGAATATGGATTCCGTTTGCCAAGTGCCTTGGATAATAGACCCTTGCGTTTAGAGGAGTTCGAAAACCATGTTAATCAAATTATGTACATTTCTGCAACACCTGGTCCGTATGAGCTGGAACGCACTCCAGAGGTTGTAGAACAAATTATTCGCCCAACTGGTTTGCTTGATCCACTAATTGAAGTACGCCCAATTAAAGGACAAATCGATGATTTAATAACTGAAATTAATAAGAGAGTAGAAAGAAATGAACGAACGTTTATTACTACATTAACAAAAAAAATGTCTGAAGACTTAACCGACTATTTAAAAGAGGTTGGTATAAAAGTTTCTTATCTTCATAGTGATATTAAGACATTAGAAAGAACAGAAATTATTCGTGACTTACGGTTAGGTATTTATGATGTGTTAATTGGTATAAATTTATTAAGAGAAGGCATTGATGTTCCTGAAGTCTCTTTGATTGCCATATTAGATGCAGACAAAGAAGGCTTCTTAAGGAGTGAGCGTTCATTGGTACAAACTATTGGCCGAGCAGCTCGTAACCAAAACGGGAGAGTAATCATGTATGCTGATCGAGTTACTGATTCAATGAAAGCTGCAATAGGAGAGACAGAAAGACGTCGTGAAACACAAAAAGCTTACAATGAAAAACATAACATAACACCAACAACAATCATCAAAGAAGTACGTGATCTAATCTCCATTACTACAGCTGTCTCAGGTGAAGCAAAAGAAGGTCTTTCTTCTAAAAAAGTAGCCAAAATGACGAAACAAGAAAGAAGAGAATTAATAAAAAATATGGAAAAAGAAATGCATGAAGCAGCAAAAGCGCTTGATTTTGAAAAAGCTGCCAATTTAAGAGATATTGTACTTGAACTAACTGCTCAATATAAATAAAGAGCGATATAAATTGAAATAGAATAAACCTAGTTTTTAGAGAATTAATACTTGCATTTATCTCTAATATCATGTAATGTTTGTAAATGTATAACATACATCCATTACTTGGTTAAACGACTCACCAACGTCTACTCAGTAATAGGATAAACTAAAAGGAAGAGGTGTTTAGAAATGGCTATTTCTAAAGAAAGAAAGAACGAGATTATGAGAGAGTACGCAACACACGAAGGAGATACTGGTTCTCCAGAAGTACAAGTTGCTGTATTAACTGCAGAAATTAATCACTTAAACGAACATGCACGTGTTCACAAAAAAGATCACCACTCATACCGTGGACTTATGAAGAAAATTGGTCACCGTCGTAACTTATTAGCATACTTACGTAATAAAGATGCTAGTCGTTATAGCGAACTAATCCAAAGATTAGGCCTACGTCGTTAAAAATGATTGTCTTATTATAAAGCGAGGTTCGCAGGAATCTCGCTTTATTTTTTGCATAATCTAGTAAATGGTATAAAAAAATCAAAACTGCACGTTCCGTTAACCATCCTACTATACAAATGTGAGTTTTTAATAGATTAGAGATTGACATTTGTTTAGTAGTCTGTTTGGTAAAATGAATGGTAGTTTGAAAAAAAGGAGAACAATAATTTATGTCAGAAAAACAAATTTTCACTAAAGAGTGGGCAGGTCGTACGTTAACAGTTGAAGTTGGTCAATTAGCTAAGCAAGCTAATGGAGCAGCGTTAATTAGATATGGTGATACAGCTGTATTATCAGCAGCAGTAGCAAGTAAGAAAGCAAAAGATGTGGACTTTTTCCCATTAACTGTGAATTATGAAGAAAAAATGTATTCAGTAGGTAAGATACCTGGTGGGTTTATTAAGCGTGAAGGTCGTCCGAGCGAAGCAGCTACGTTAACTGCCCGACTAATTGACCGCCCAATACGCCCGATGTTTGCTGATGGATTTCGTAATGAAGTTCAAGTAACCAATACTGTTATGTCAGTTGAGAAAGATTGTTCACCATCGTTTTCAGCAATGTTTGGTTCGTCATTGTCTCTAGTTATTTCAGACATTCCTTTTGCAGGCCCTATTGCTGGTGTTGATGTTGGACGTGTTAATGGAGAATACATTATCAATCCTACAGTTGAGCAAGAAGCTCTTTCAGATATTCATTTAACTGTTGCAGGAACAAAAACAGCTATAAATATGGTTGAAAGTGGAGCTAAAGAAGTTTCAGAAGAAGATATGCTAGGTGCTTTATTATTTGGGCATGCGGCTATTCAAGAACTTGTTGCGTTCCAAGAAGAAATTAAGCGAGCAGTGGGTAAAGCAAAGATAGAAGTTTCTTTGTTAGCAATTGATTCAGAACTTGAAAAAGAAGTAAATGATACTTATAAAGAAAAAATGAGTACAGCAATTAAAACAGAAGAAAAACTAGCACGTGAAGAAAACATTGAAGCTGTGAAAGAAGAAGCTATCTTATTCTATAACGAAAAATATCAAGATCATGAAGAAGCTGGTCGTATTAAAAAAGAAATTAAAACGATCGTTGAAAATATGGAAAAAGATGAAGTTCGTCGTCTGATTACGGTTGATAAAATTCGTCCAGATGGCCGTAAAATTGATGAAATACGTTCATTATCTTCAGAAGTGGGGCTATTACCAAGAACGCATGGTTCCGGTCTATTCACACGTGGACAAACACAGGCTTTGACAGTTGCAACACTTGCTCCACTTGGAGAACATCAAATTATTGATGGACTAGGGATCGAAGAGAGTAAAAGATTTATTCATCATTATAACTTCCCACAATTCTCAGTAGGAAGTACAGGACCTAATCGTGGGCCTGGACGTCGTGAAATTGGTCACGGAGCTCTGGGAGAAAGAGCATTGGCACAAGTTATTCCTAATGAAGAAGATTTTCCGTACATGATTCGTTTAGTTTCGGAAGTTTTAGAGTCAAACGGTTCATCATCTCAAGCTAGTATATGTGCTGGAACCTTAGCTTTAATGGACGCAGGTGTACCAATTAAAGCTCCAGTAGCCGGAATTGCTATGGGATTAGTAATGGAAGATGAAAACTATACGGTTTTAACAGATATTCAAGGACTTGAAGATCACTTAGGTGACATGGACTTTAAAGTAGCTGGAACCAAAGATGGAATTACTGCTTTACAAATGGATATTAAGATTCAAGGAATCACACCACAAATTTTAGAAGAAGCATTAACTCAGGCTAAAAAAGCTCGCTTAGAAATCTTAGATGAATTAATTTCAACTATTTCTGAACCACATAAAGAGTTGAGTGAATATGCGCCAAAAATTGAAATGATGCAAATTAAACCAGAAAAAATTAAAGTCGTTATTGGCCGTGGTGGAGATCAAATCAATGCGATTATAGAAGAAACTGGCGTTAAAATTGATATCGACCAAGAAGGTAAAATTAGTATTGCTTCAGAAAATGCATCAATGATAAAACGTGCAAAAGAAATTATTGAAGAATTGACTAAAGATATCGAAATTGGGAAAGTATATTCAGGTACAGTTAAACGAATTGAAAAATTTGGTGCTTTCATTGAAATTGCTAAAGGGAAAGATGGATTAGCACACATTTCTGAATTAGCTAATGAGCGCGTTGCTAAAGTAGAAGATGTATTGTCTATGGGTCAAGTTTTAGACGTTAAAGTTGTTGAAATTGACAAACAAGGTAGAATTAATCTTTCTGTTAAAGCACTATTGAAAAAAGAAGACTAAAATAAAAAAAGTAGACTGCAGAATTGCGGTCTACTTTTTTTTAATAATGAGTTAGTTAAATCTGTTATTTTAGAGCTCAATAGAATAGAACTTACTTAATTCTATTGAGCCAAGAAGAAAGAATAATAAAAAGTTTTTCTTGTTGATCTTTATTACTAATAGTGGCATTTGCGTCTCCTTTTTGTTTTCCGTAACTTCCAAAACCAGCATGGTTTCCGCCTTGTATAGAAGAATATAGCGTCTTACTTGGTAAGAACTTTTTACTTTCTAAATAAGATTGTTGATCTAAAACTCCATCTTTTGATCCAACTACTGATAAAACAGGTAAAGCTTCATTTTCTATGCTGCCTTTATTATCAGGATAACTAGCTAAGAAAAATACTCCTCTTAATAACCCCATATCTGTTGCAGGATCTATTTGTGTATCATGAGCATAACGACTAGCCATTACTCCACCCAAAGAGTGACCACCTATAACGTAATCCTTAATATTATAATCGTCAATAATCAAATGAGCCTTATCTTTATCAGTAACAGCTAAATTAAAAGGGTGATGAATTAAGTATACTGGATAACCTTCAGTAGCTAGTTTTGAAGCCCAAATGCTATAACTTTTTTGATCGACGAGCGCGCCTTGATAGAAAATAACTGAAATGGGAAGGGGTTGCTTTTTAGGTTTGAAATAAATTACATCATCTGTCGTCCCAACAGTATAGGAAGCATGATTAATTGCTGCTTCAAAAGCTGAAGAAGAGGGTTGATAAGTAAGATTTCTAAGTGTGATGGACCCAACAGTAAATAAAACCAGTAGTGCTAATGTAAACCAAATAATTATTTTCTTTTTATTTTTCATTTGTTCTCCTTTATATCTTTTTTTGTTTGTTCTATTCTACCACTAAATTTATTCTATAGGTTTAACTATTATTTGAATAAATGCAATAATCTACATATGTATGATTTCTTTGCTATTTATGCTAAAATATATATTGGTTACGTTTGTGGGGTAAATTAGAATATAAATAATAAATTCGAGAAGTTTTGTAAAGGAGTAATAACTAAATGAATAAATACACGATAGCTGTAGTCGGAGCAACAGGAGCGGTGGGCACTAAAATGATCGAAATGCTTGAAAGCTCAGCTTTACCGATTCGCGAAATTAAAGTTCTTGCTTCAAAACGATCAGCAGGAAGAAAATTGATGGTTAATGGTTCAGAGTTGGTTATTGAAGAGACAACACCTGAAGCTTTTGACGGAGTAGACATCGCTTTATTTAGTGCCGGTGGAGATGTTTCGAAACAATTCGCTCCAGAAGCAGTAAAACGTGGAGCAATTGTTATTGACAACACAAGTGCTTATCGTATGGATCCTACTGTTCCGTTAGTTGTTCCTGAAGTTAATCCTGAAGCGCTAAAACAGCATAATGGGATCATTTCAAACCCAAATTGTTCTACTATTCAAATGATGGTAGCTTTAGATCCTATCCGTAAAAAATATGGATTAAGTCGAATTATTGTTTCAACTTATCAGGCAGTTAGTGGTGCTGGTATAGCTGCGGTTAAAGAAATGAAAGATCAGGCTCGAAAAATGCTTAATAACGAAACCTATGAGGCAATTATACTTCCTTCAGGAGGAGATAAAAAACATTATCCTATTGCGTTTAATATTTTGCCACAAATCGATTTATTCGCAGAAGAAGGTTATACTTACGAAGAGTGGAAAATGATAAATGAAACAAAAAAAATCATGTCAGATAATGAAATTAAAATATCAGCTACTTGTGTACGTGTACCAGTAGTTTCTGGTCACTCAGAATCTATTTATATCGAAGTTGTCGATGAGTCAGCGACAGTTGCTGGTATAAAAGAAGTATTAGAAACAGCACCAGGAGTAGAATTGCAAGATGATCCCTCCGTTCAGTTGTATCCAACTCCATTAACAGCAGATGGGAAAAAAGAAACATTTGTTGGTAGAATTAGGCAAGATATAGATGTGAAAACAGGGTATCATTTGTGGGTTGTATCAGATAATTTAATCAAAGGTGCAGCGTTAAATTCAGTTCAAATTGCTGAAAAATTACACACTATGAGTTTAATAAAAAATAAAATGAATTAATCATGAAAGAGAAGGTGTCTTTAATGAATTTAACAAATGCACGAGTTATAACAGCAATGACAACTCCTTTTGATGAAAAGGGAAAAATAGATTTTGATAAATTAGAAAATTTAATCGATTATCTATTAAACAATGGAAGCGAAGGCCTTGTTATTGGTGGTACAACAGGAGAATCGCCAACCCTATCTCACGACGAAAAATTAGACTTATATAAAAAATCAGTAGAAATAATTAATGGGCGTGTTCCTGTTATTGTGGGAACTGGGACAAATAATACCGCAGAAACAATTTCGTTTACAAAAGAAGTTGAATCCATCAAGGGAATTGATGCTGTACTAGTTGTAGCACCTTATTATAATAAACCCAATCAAGCTGGTCTGTATGCTCATTTTGAGGCGGTTTCTAAAAACACATTGTTACCGATTATTATTTATAATGTGCCAGGTAGAACAAGTGTATCGATTGATCCAGCAACAACTATTCGTTTAGCAACTATAAAAAATATTATCGGTGTTAAAGAATGCATGGGGTTAGATGCAATGAGTGAAATCATCGAAAATACAACTGATGATTTTTTGGTTTACACTGGTGAAGATAACCTAACTTTTCCTGCAAAATGTATAGGAGCCACAGGTGTTATTTCTGTAGCAAGTCATGTTTTAGGCAACGAGATGAAAGAGATGTACGATCATCTTGAGAAAAATAACTTGCAAGAAGCTGCAAATCAACACCGTCAATTAATACCAAAAATGAATAGTCTTTTTTCAGTTCCATCTCCTGCTCCAGTAAAAATGGTTTTAAATAACCGAGGAATAGCAGTAGGAAGTGTAAGATTGCCATTAGTAGACTGCACAAAAGAAGAAGCTAAAACCATATTAGACAGTTTAAATTCAGATAAAAAATGATTTAAAAATAGGAAGAAATAGAGGTGAAGAAATGAGTAACATTAAAATAATTCCGCTAGGTGGCGTACGCGAAAACGGAAAGAATATGTACGTTGTTGAAGTTGATGAAGAAATATTTGTTTTGGATTGTGGTTTGATGTATCCAGAAACAGAGTTGTTAGGAATAGATGTCGTTATTCCTGATTTTAGTTATTTAGAAGAAAATAAAGATCGTGTAACTGGGGTATTTTTAACACACGGACACGAAGATGCAATAGGAGCACTACCTTATTTTCTTCAAAAGTTTGATGTACCAGTTTTTGGTACAGAATTAACGATTGCACTGGCAAAATTATTTGTAGAAAAAGATAGCCAGGTAAGTGCTTTTAATGATTACCATATTGTTGATGAGAATACTGAAATTGAATTTGAACATGCTGTTCTAGGATTTTTTAGAACAACGCATACTATACCAGATTCAGTAGGTATAACGCTAAAAACAGATGAAGGTAGTGTTGTTTATACTGGTGATTTTAAATTTGATCAAAGTGCAACTCCAGCATATCAGACTGATTTAGCTAAAATAAGTGATATCGGAAAAACAAAAGTATTAGCTCTATTAAGTGATTCGAGCGAAGCAGAGAGTTCTATTGAAAATATGAGTGATTATAAAGTTGCTGAACAAGTAGAAGATACATTTCGTAATACTAAAGAGCGCATAATTGTAGCTAGTGTTGCTAGTAATATCTTACGCATTCAACAAGTAATGGATGCTGCATATAAATCTGGCAAGAAAATATTTTTTACTGGAAAGCAAGTAGAAGAAATTGTAGATGTTGCAATGAAGTTGAAAAAAATACATTTACCTAGTGAAGACTTGATTGTGTCAATCGACGATATAGAAAAATATCCAGACAATGAGATTGTAATTTTAGAAACCGGTACGACAGGCGAACCAATTAAAACTCTCCAAAGAATGGCAATGGGTAAACATTTACAAATAAATATTAAAGAAGGAGACTTGGTTTATATTGTTACTAGTCCTTCTGTTAGTATGGAAGTGACGGTTAACAAAACTAAGAATATGATTTATCGTGCTGGAGGAGAAGTAAAACAAATTTCTGACAATATAAAAGCTTCAGGTCATGCGACACCAAACGATTTGAAATTAATGATAAATCTTATTAAACCAAAGTACTTCGTTCCTGTTACAGGAGAGTATAGACGTTTAGCTGCGCACGCTAAGTTAGCTCACGAAGTAGGCATTCCTTTTAAAAATATTTTTATTCCTGGAAAAGGGGATGTTGTAGAATTTAAGGCAGGCCGTATGTCTATGTCAGGGCAAGTTACAGCTGGAAATACAATGGTTGACGGTATTGGTATTGGAGATATTGGAAACATTGTTTTAAGAGACCGTAAGTTATTATCTGAAGACGGTATATTTGTTGCTGTGGTTACCATAAGCCGTAAGAAGGGCAAAATTATGTCAGGTCCTGAAGTAATGACACGAGGATTTGTTTATGTTAAAGAAAACACTGATCTCATTGAATCAAGTAACGAAATTGTTAAAAAAGTTGTAGAAGATAACTTAAATCATAAAGAATTTGAATGGAGCCGTCTAAAACAAGAAATTAGAGACGCACTGAGCAAATATTTATTTGAACAAACAAGAAGAAGACCTGTAATTCTACCAATTATTATGGAAACAAGTTCTCGCAATAGAAGAAACTAAAAAACATAAAAATAATCTCCTTCCACAAAAGATAGATAGTGGAAGGAGATTATTTATTATTTGTACTAAAGTAGTCTTGGTTTAGCTCTGTTACCTATTCTAGGCGCCTTAAGAGCTTAATAATGAAATAACTGTAACTTAGGTAGATATAGAGTGAAAGTTGTACAAGCGTCTTAAGAAGAGTAGTTATTTATTTTAAGATAGTTACAAAAAGGTAAAGGTATTAATTTATTAACAAAAAAAGCTAGATTCCCAATTTGGGAATCTAGCTTTTTTTACATCATATTCAATTTACTAAATAGTTTCTTCAATATGATTATTTAGTTACGCCTTTAGTCCAAGTTGCAACTTCTTCAGGATGATCTTCAATCCATGCATTTGCAGCATCTTTTGGATCTTCACCATCGCTAATAGCTAACATGACTGACTCAATATCGTCAGTTGTCCAGTTAAATTGATCTAAAACTTTGTATGCTTCAGGCATATCTTTTTCTAAATCTTTTCTAACCATTGTGTTAATTGTTTCTTCTCCACCATAAGATTCTTTAGAATCATTAAGGTATTTTAAGTCATATGTTGCGAACATCCAGTGAGGAGACCATCCAGTAATAACAATTTCCTCTTCATTTGCAATAGCTTGTTTCAAAGCAACGGTCATCGCTCCAGATGAAGAAGTTTCTAGTTTCCAATCGCCTAAATTATCGTATTCATTCATAGTAGTTTCTGTTGCAGCTACGACACCAGCACCAGGTTCAATTCCAGTAATTGTTTTCTTAGCTTCATCTGTTAAGTCTTCAATAGAATCGACGTTCATGTACTCAGGAACAACTAAACCAAGTTTAGCACCACTTAAGTTCTCACCTAAGTTTTCAAGGTCATCCCCGTACTTTTCGTATTGAGCTCCATGAGTACCAGGTAACCAACCAGCCACCATAGCATCTGCTTCGCCATTTGCAATTGCTTCCCACATAACTGCATTGTCAAGTGGGACTAAATTAACATTGTATCCTAATTCTTCTAATACAGAACCGATAACGTTCGTAGAAGCTACTTCTGTATCCCATTCTACATATGCAAGATCAATATCTTGACCCTTTCCAACTGTATCTTCTTTTGATGTCTTTGAATCATCTGATGAACAACCTGCAGCAAATAATGATAATGCAAGGCCAGTTACAAGTCCCAAACGTTTAATATTAATTTTTTTCAAAAATAAAACCACCTTTTTTTATATTTTTTACTACTTCTTGCTTTTGTTGCTTAATTTTTGAGTGATACGATCAATAATTATTGCTAATACAACTAAACCAATTCCGGATACGAATCCTGTACCGATTTGAGCGCGTTGTAAGGAAGAAAGAACTTCTCTACCTAATCCAGGTGCTCCAATCATTGATGCAATAACAACCATTGATAATGCCAACATAACTGTTTGGTTAATTCCAGCCATAATCGTAGAAGTTGCAAGAGGCAGTTCTACTTTAAATAATTTTTGGAACCCTGTACTACCAAATGCTTCTGATGCCTCAACGAGTTCAGCAGAAACTTGACGAATACCTAAATTAGTAAAACGTACAGTAGGAGGTATAGCAAAAATTAGAGAAGCAAAAACTCCTGGGACCATTCCGATTCCGAAAAAGGCAACGGCTGGTATAAGATAAACAAAAGCTGGCATAGTTTGCATAAAATCTAAAACTGGTTTTAATATATTATTAGCAATTGTACTTTTAGCCATTAATATTCCGAACGGAACTCCGATAATAACTGAAAGTAAACTAGCTACTAGTACTAAAGTTACGGTACTCATTAAATCTTCCCAGTGACCTTGGTTATAAATAAACCATAGTCCTATAACTGAAAAAACAGTTAATCCGAATTTTTTCCCAGTGACAAAAAATGCCAACAATGCAATTAAAAGAATAAATATAATTGGGGGAATAAATAATAGAAAGTTAGTGATTGCGTCCATAAACATTTCTGAGTAAGTTTGAATAGGATTAAATAAAAATGAAAATGTTTTCGTTATCCATTCAGTTAAGTTTTCAATTTGATTTGCTACTGGTAGTTTAGGAATTATGTCTAAAATATTATTCATTGATTAATTCCTCCTCGCTTTCACCGGCTAGTGCAGCAATTACTGCTCCTCTAACGATAATTCCGACTAATTTTTTATTATCTACTACGGCAACTGGAGTTACAGTATCATGAATAACCGAAAAAATATCGTTCATTGACGTAGTTCTGTTAACTGTTGGTATGTCTAGTTTTAGAATAGATTTTAAACTCGTAATAGACTGTTTACGTGCTTCAGAAGCGTCTTCAGCAGTTACATAACCTAATAAGTTGCGGTTGTCATCAACGACTAAAATACTTGAGATTCCTTCACGTTTCATTTGTTCTAGTGCAACGCGCGGACCGTGTTTATTTATATTAATTGTTTCAGGTCGTTTCATAATATTGTCAGCAGTTAAAACCTTTGAACGATCAACATCCTCAACAAAACGCTCGACATAGTCATTTGCAGGTGTCATTAAAATTTCTTCAGGTGTGCCAATTTGTACGATAGCACCATCCTTCATCAGAGCAATGCGATCACCAATTCTTAAAGCCTCATTTAAATCATGAGTAATAAAAATAATAGTTTTCTTTACAGTTGCTTGTAATTCTACTAGTTCATCCTGCATTTCTTTTCGAATCAATGGATCTAAAGCTGAGAAAGCTTCATCCATTAATAATATTTCTGGATTATTAGCTAAAGCCCGGGCTAGACCAACTCGTTGTTGCATACCACCAGATAATTGGTTTGGATATTGATGAACATAATCGCCTAAACCGGCATTTTTTAAAGCTTGAACAGCTTTTTTAGTTCTTTCTTTTTTATCTATTCCTTGTATTTCTAAACCATATTCGGTATTTTCAAGAATGGTACGTTGAGGGAAAAGTGCGAAGTTTTGGAAAACCATGCTCATTTTTTTACGTCTTACTTCACGTAACTCTTTTTTATTCATTGTAGATAAGTTTTCACCATCGATATATATATTTCCTTTTGTTGTGTCTATTAATCTATTTAACATTCTAACTAAAGTTGACTTGCCACTACCTGACAAACCCATAATAACGAAAACTTCACCTTCTTCAATTGTGAAACTAACATTATTAACACCGACGGTTACGCCAGTCTCCTTCAATATTTCTTGTTTAGATTTGTTTTGATCTAAAAGCTCAGAAACACGTTCATTCTTTTTACCGAAAATTTTTGTAACATTTTCTACTTTAATCTTTGTCAAAAAACCGACTCCTTCTACATATATTTTTAAACTAAATTTTTAACAGGCGAACAAAAAAACAAAATAATTATTTCAAACTTTGAAAATAAATAAAATGTTTTATTAAAAAAAATAATAATAGGTCTTTAAAAAAACCATACCGAAAGTGAGCACAATTATAGCTTAACATGTAAATCTTTAAATGAAAACAAATCAGATTTGCAAGAATCATCAATAACAGCAAGTTTTCATTGCTTTAAAGGAGCTATGAGAGAAAAATTATAATTTGGTAAGTATTTTCTCATTTAATTAATTTGATACAAAAAAATAAGTAGATGAAATAAATTATTGCCATAAAATGACGATAGATATTTAATTAGATGTAAAATAAGTAGAATAAAATAGAAAGACTGTTAGAATAGGTCTAAAGAGGATTTCTAACAAATAATTAGTGTTCGAAATAGATGGACAAAGCTGATTGTTTTTGAGACACTAAAGGAAAGTTAGATTCATCGGATAAAACTATTAGTTGAATTAAAAAAATTTATTAACTTTAATAAATTTCCTTTGTATTATCTTTTATTAGGATAAAAGATAATACTATCAAAAAACTAGTCATTATAAAAAGAGCATATATAGGAAGATAATAGAGTAGAGACACTATTAGGAAATTGTTTTTGAAAATTTTTGGGATTAATACGGTTGATTAAAATAAATACAAGAAGATAGATTAATACATAAAAAAAATTTATTAGATTTGGTGGTGTAAGTTATGATTGAATACAAAGAAATTAAGTTAAAGGAAGCAACAGTAGGAGATATACCACTTATAGAGAGTTACCTATTAGAAGAAAATCAGTATGCAGATAGGCCAATAAAAGCGATGACGAATAGTCTACATGAAACAGAAAAACACCCAATATTAATTTTAAGTAACGAAATTTTAGTCGGTTTTTTTATTTTACAAAAAAATAAAATTATTAAAAACTTTCAAATGGATAGCAACTGTCTTTTCTTTAAAGATCATTCTATAGATGAACGTTTTCAAGAAAAAGGGTTTGGTAAATTATCTATAGAAGCTTTGCCTAAATATATTAAAAAGCATTTTAGTAACATAGATGAAATCATACTTACTGTCGACTATGAGAATCTTAGTGGTCAAATGCTTTATCTTAAAACTGGTTTTAGAGATACAAAAAAACGAATAAAAGAAAATGGTAGATCTAAATTTATCTATTCAAAAAAACTAAACGTATAAGTTATAACTCTATTACTAATTAAAAAATAATTTACTGAAAGGAAAAAAAATGAATAAAAAAAATATTTTACTTGTATGTTTAATAATAGTGACAGCAATAGTTATTATAGGAGGAGTTCATTATAATAAGTCTGTTCAGGCAGAGAAAATGAATAAAACTGGAGAGAAATTAGATGAAACTGAGACGATAAAATTAATGGTTGAAGGTTTGTTTAAAGATAATAGAAAAGAAGAGCTAGCTGATAATATTACTGGTGAACAAGTAAAAGACGCTTTGAAAAAAGTTGAAAATTTACCAAATAATTTAGTTAATGCAAAATTAGTGAAAGATGTAAATACCGCAAATTTATTTTATGAAACAGAACTTACGTTAACATCTTTATTAGCAAATGGTATTTTATCTGATGATTTAGAACAAAGTCAAATAAAGGTAGCAACTAAAGCTTTAAAAAAAGTTGAACCCTTATCTCAGACTTTATATAAAAAGTTAAATGGAATAGTGATAGAAGTAAATGCTCAGTTTAATTACAATCAAGAAATAATTAAGTTACTTATGACTTTTTTTGAAGAATCGAACGATGAAAAGGTTAAAGATGATGTTACAAGAGAACAATATGAAATGATAAAAAAACAAGTTCGTGCTATTAAAAATAAAAAAATAAAAAAAGAACAAGAGAAACGACTAGATAGCATTGAAGAGCATCTAATTGAACAAGAAGAAAAAGAATTAGAAGAGTCACTCCTACTAGAAGAAGAAATAAATAAGGAGTCTGAAGGAGAAGCTCAAAATAATAGTGAAGAAGAAAATAATTCTACTATAAATTCTCAAGAAGACCAAAATACTTGGGTGCCAGTTTCACCTAAGCCGACAAAACCATGGAAACCATCTACCAGTGACAATTCTAAACCGAAACCGAAACCTAATGTTGAGGTGAAACCAACTGTGCCAGAGAAAAATCCAGACACTAAACCAATAGAACCGGATGATTCATCAGATACTTCAGAAAATGAAAATCAAGGATCAAATCAAGATCCAGATAAAGAATCAATACCAGAACCAGAACCAGAACCAGAACTAGAACCAGGTTTAGATTCAAGTAGTGGATCAGAAAAATTTTAATATAACCTGTTTTATAAGTATGAAATCTTTACTAGTAAAATGTGAACTTGACAATATATAAAAGGTTTACTATAGTAATTAAGGAAGAAATAATAAAATAGAACAACCATCACAAAGGGGTGCTGCAAAGCTGAGATTGAATCTTTGATTCTAACCCTTCGAACCTGTTCGTTAGTACGAGCGTAGGGATTGTGACGGGGCAAATGATTTTTCACCCAATCATTCTAGCTCCTCCTTTGATGTGTGGCACTGTTCAACACATTCTAAGGAGGATTTTTTTTATGAGAAATATTAGTTTACAGGTTTGGATTGAAGGGACAATTGTAGCTGCATTGGCAATTGTTTTATCTATGATACCTACAAATATAGGTACAGGATTTACAATTTCGTTGGGTATGATACCTTTAGTTTTATATTCGCTAAGGAGAGGTACTACAGCTGGTTTAGCTGCAGGTTTTTTATGGGGTATACTACACTATCTAACAGGTAATGTTGCGATTTTGAGTTTGATACAAGGATTTATTGAATATTTTATAGCATTCATGTTTGCAGGAATGGCAGGATTATTTTCTAAACCAGTTCAACTTGCATTAAAAAATAAGACACCGATAAAATTAGTCTATTATGTTACAATTGGAGCGATAATAGGAACTATTTCTCGCTTTTTTTGGCATTTTGTTGCGGGATATTATTTTTGGGGAAGTTATGCTCCTGAAGGAATGAGTCCAGTTTTGTATTCGTTTGTAGCAAACGGAAGCAGTGCGTTAGCTACTATGATTGTTACATCAATGGTCTTAGTATTACTAAGTAAGACTAGTCCTAACTTGTTTATACCAACTAAAGCAAAATAAGATGAAGAATAAATAGGGTAGAATGACTTAAGTTTTCTAAAATAATTTACTACTCAAGATATTTTGTTAAAACTAGTAAAAAAGTGAATAACATAGTAAGATTAGTAAAAAGATTTGAAAGGACTGCCTATGCAACTATTTTTATCTATCTCATCTATTATTATTACCTTAAATACTATTTTTGCTATCATTACTGTTTTTCGAGAGAAACGTGATATTGCAGCAACTTGGGCTTGGTTAGTTGTTTTAATGTTTTTACCTGTGTTTGGCTTTGTATTTTATTTATTTATTGGGAATAAATTATCCAGAAAAAAAATATTTGATATCAAGGCACAAGAGAGTATCGGCATGTCTGAATTAGTGCAAGCACAAAAAGAATTGTTAGCTGATGATGAGGACTTGCTTTCGAGTAAACAAGCATCAGAAAATTCTAAAGAAATGGCAAGTTTATTTCTTGAAAGCGATGAATCTATCTTAACTAAAGGGAATAAAGTTCAACTTTTTACAGATGGGGAAAAAAAATATGAGTCATTAATTGCGGATATATATGAAGCTAAGCATCATATTCATTTAATTTATTATATATTTAAAGATGATAAAATTGGCAGAAGAGTTCTAGAAGCATTGGAAGATAGAGCAGCTGCAGGAGTAGAAGTTTTAGTTATATACGATGCTTTAGGCTCACGTTCTTTAAAAACAAATTTCTTTAAGAACCTAAAATCTTTAGGAGGCCATGCTGAATCATTTTTTGGCTCACGTTATAGTATAATAAATTTAAGGTTTAACTACCGTAATCACAGAAAAATCGTTATTATTGATGGGAAAATTGGTTATACTGGTGGATTCAATGTTGGTGATGAATACTTAGGAGAATACAAAAAATTTGGTTATTGGCGTGATACTCATATGAAAATTGAAGGCAATGCAGTTTTACCGTTACAAAGTAGATTTCTAATGGATTGGAATGCAACTGTCTCTCATCATAAGTTAGAGTATCAGGAAAATTATTTTCCGTTGATAAAAAAACAAGGGAAAACGAATATGCAGATTGTTTCGAGCGGACCAGATACAGAGATACAGCAAATTAAAAAAGGTTACATTAAAATGATTAGTATGGCTAAAGAGTCGGTATATATTCAAACCCCTTATTTTGTTCCAGATGATTCATTACTGGAAACACTAGAAATAGCAGTCATGTCGGGAATAGATGTTAAAATTATGATTCCAAATAAGCCGGATCATCCTTTCATTTATCGAGCTACAACCTATTATGCAGCTGAAATGATTGCTGCTGGAGCTGAAGTATATATTTACGATAATGGCTTTTTACATGCCAAGACAATCGTTATTGACGGTGAGATATGTTCAATAGGAACTGCTAATTTTGATGTTAGAAGTTTTAAATTGAATTTTGAAGTAAATGCATTTATCTATGATCATGAGATAGCAAAGCAGCAAAGAGATATTTTTTATAAAGATATTGAAAATAGTTATCTGTTAACACAAGAAATACTAGATAACCAATCAAGATGGTTAAAATTTAAGCAGGTCTTTTCAAGATTATTTTCTCCAATTCTATAAATAAATAAAGCTGTAAATTAAATAGCTGAACAAAAAAACTTCCGATTTATTTGGAAGTTTTTTTGTTCAGCTATTTGATTATTTTTACATAAAAATATCTCAAATTTGATAATGTATACATTTTAGTGGATAATAGTAATGTATTGTGCAAGATTTTAGTATATAAAAGAAATAAAATAAGAGGGTGGAAGCGATGATTGAATTTAAAAATGTTTCAAAAATTTATAGAGGCGGTAAAAAAGCTGCAGAAAATATTAATCTTTCTTTTAACAAAGGAGAATTTATTGTTTTTATTGGGACAAGCGGAAGTGGGAAAACTACTTCAATGAGAATGATAAATCGAATGATTGAGCCAACATCAGGTCAAATTTTAATTAATGGTAAAGATATTATGAAGCAAGACCCAGTACAATTGCGTCGTAAAATTGGGTACGTTATTCAACAAATTGGTTTAATGCCACACATGACAATCTTTAATAATATTGTGTTAGTACCACGTTTAATGAAATGGCCACAAGAGAAACAAAGAGCTATTGCAGAGGATTTGATACAAAAAGTGGATCTGCCACTGGATTTCTTAGATCGTTATCCATCTGAACTTTCAGGAGGACAACAACAAAGGATTGGTGTCATTCGGGCTTTGGCTGCAGATCAAGATATTATTTTAATGGATGAACCTTTTGGTGCATTAGACCCAATTACAAGAGATTCATTGCAAGAATTGCTTAAAGAACTTCAAAAAGAACTAGATAAAACAATTGTTTTTGTAACTCACGATATGGATGAAGCATTAAAATTAGCGGATAGAATTGTTATTATGCAAGAAGGAAAAGTAGTTCAATTTGATACACCGGATAATATTTTATCAGCTCCGGCAAATCAATTCGTTGAAGATTTTATTGGTGAAGATCGTCTGATTCAAGCAAGACCCAATATCCAAACGGTTGAACAAGTCATGTTGAAAAACCCTGCATCGGTAACTCCAGGTAAATCTATTTCAGACGCTATTAAAATCATGCGTGACCGTCGAGTAGATACGCTACTTGTAACAGATGACGCTGGTATACTTAAAGGATATGTTGATATTGAGAGTATTGATTTAAACAGAAAAAAAGCAACCAGTGTAGGGGATATTATGTCTAACAAGGTATATTTTGTTAGAAAAGATACTCTTTTAAGAGATACTGTTCAACGTATCTTAAAACGTGGGTTTAAAAACGTACCGGTTGTAGACGATAAGGATCATTTAGTAGGTATTGTTACACGTGCTTCTCTAGTTGATATTGTTTATGACACAATTTGGGGCGATAGTGAAGATGCAGAAATACCAAATGAGACCAAAATGGAATCTTTCACATCAATAGAAAGTAAAGAATAGGAGGGAAGAAACATGGCTGATTTTTTTGCAAACAATGGTTCTGATCTATTGTTAAAAACTTGGGAACATTTGTATATTTCTATTATTGCTTTGTCTCTAGGGGTTATTGTAGCTGTTCCACTAGGAATTGTATTAACTCGATTTAAAAGACTATCGTCATTTGTTATTGGATTAGCAACTATTTTGCAAACTGTTCCTTCCTTAGCTTTATTAGCTTTGATGATTCCATTATTAGGTATTGGGAAATTACCTGCTATTATTGCACTATTTATCTATTCTTTATTGCCAATTTTAAGAAATACGTTTATTGGTGTACATGGAGTGGATGCAGGATTGAAAGATGCTGGTAAAGGCATGGGAATGACGGATATGGATTTGATTCGATTAGTTGAATTGCCACAAGCAGCTCCGGTTATAATGGCTGGCATCCGACTTTCTGGAGTTTATGTTATAGCATGGGCTACTTTAGCATCTTATATCGGAGCAGGTGGATTAGGGGACTTTATTTTTAATGGGTTAAATGTATTTAGTACTGAATTTATCCTTGCTGGAACTATACCAGTTACAGTGATGGCTTTATTAGTAGATTTTTTATTAGGAAAACTAGAGAAAAAAGTGACGCCCGTTCAAGCATAAAAATACAGGAGGTTTTTAAATAATGAACGCAATCAAAAAATTAAATAAAATTGTGATTCTTCTTTTTGCAACTGCTGTATTGAGTAGTTGCTCACTTCCAGGCTTAGGCGGAGGATTTGATGGAGAAGGTATCACCATCACAGGAGGAACGACATCTGAAACACAAATTTTAGCTTTTATCGTTGAAGGCATGGTTGAACACTATTTGGATATTGATGCAGAAATTATCAATAATCTGGGTTCATCTACATTAAATCATCAAGCATTAATTGGTGGAGACGCTAATGTATCTGGAGCTCGTTATACTGGAACATCATTGACAGGTGAATTAGCTTTAGAGCCTATCACTGATCCTATTGAAGCTTACGACAAGGTTGTGAAAGGATTTGAAAAAGAATTCAATCAAAAATGGTTTCCGAGTTATGGTTTTTCAAATTCATATGCGTTTATGGTGACCCAAGAAACAGCTGAAAAATATGACCTTAAAACAGTTAGTGATTTAAAAGAGGTTAGTTCAAAACTTAATCTAGGTGCGGATAATTCATGGATGGAAAGAAAAGGAGATGGATATGATGCTTTTGTAAGCACGTATGACTTCGACTTTAATCGAGTATATCCTATGCAGATAGGATTGGTTTATGATGCACTAGCTGCTGATAAGATGGATGTGGTTTTAGGTTATTCAACAGATGGCAGAATAAAAAGCTATGACTTAGTTGTATTAGAAGATGATAAACAACTATTCCCACCTTATGATGCTAGTCCTGTTGCTTCAAATGAAGTGCTAAAAGAATACCCAGAATTGAACGAAATTCTATTGAAATTAGAAGGAACTATTTCAACAGAAAAAATGCAAGAAATGAATTATACTGCTGATAATGATTTATTAGAGCCGAAAACAGTAGCACAGAAATTTTTAAAAGAGAACAATTTTTTTGAAAATAAAAAAGAGGAGGAATAACTAGTGGAGGTTTCAAAACTGGGTCTTTGGGAACAATTATGGTATTATTTCAACGAAAATGGCTTTTATATTTGGGAACAGTTTTTACGTCATTTTTTAATTTCTATCTATGGCGTCCTCTTTGCTGCAATTATTGGTATTCCAATAGGTTTTTTAATTTCTCGTCGAGGGAAGTTAGCAGATTGGGTAATAGGAATTGCTAACGTGATTCAAACTATTCCATCCTTAGCCATGTTATCTATCCTAATGCTTGGATTAGGATTAGGAACTACCACCGTTATTGTTACAGTATTTTTATATTCATTGCTGCCGATTATTAAAAATACGTATACTGGAGTTCGAAGTGTTGATAGAAATATTCTGGATTCAGGAAAAGGCATGGGAATGACTAGATTACAATTGACATTTATGGTAGAACTACCATTATCCTTGTCTGTCATTATGGCCGGGATTCGTAATGCACTTGTTGTAGGAATAGGTATTACCGCAATCGGTACCTTTATTGGTGCTGGTGGTTTAGGAGATATTATCGCACGTGGTGTTAACGCTACAAACGGAGGAGCGATTATATTGTCTGGTGCTATACCAACAGCGTTTATGGCGATTATCAGTGATTTTGTTTTAGGAGTTATCGAAAAGAAGTTGGATCCTACTCGCAAAGTGAGAGGCTAATGGCTTTATAAAAAATATAAACTTATAAAAATTGAAATATAAGGCTAGTAAAATTTATGTATAACCTCCAAAAAATTAATTGGAGGTTATTTTTTTAAAAAAAGTGGTATAAAAATAGTTTAATATACTTTATCAGTCCATGTAAAAAACTATCTAATTGGATTAATTGAAATCTTAGGCTGCTCTTAATTAATCTTGTAAATCACCGATAAAAGAATAAGCAGAAGAAAAAAACTACCTGAGATATACTCTGGTATTGCACTTATTAGAAAATAAATCTTTATAAACTAATTTTAATGTAGTTGACTGGTAGTTTGAATTAATTTTTTTAGGAGAAAGAGGATAAACAAAAACTCTTACAAAATTTTATGTTTGTTTATCTGAAATATTATGGAATGTGTTTTCGTAAAGATACACATTAATAATGCTTTTAAATCTACGATAAACGAATATGTCGGATATCATTAAAAGAAAGCATATGAATTAGGTCGCAATCGCTACTTTCAAGTACAAGCATCCCTCTTTTATTTTCAATATGCTTGATTATCCCAATCTGTTCATTGATAAATAAATTATATTCAGTTTTATTCATTTGAAGTATAACTGATTTCTTACGTTCATAAGCTTGTGTTAAAAAATAAGTGATTTGAGGTTCTGGCATTTGAGAAAAAGGTTTAATTGATTTTGATTTACTTACCAAAGAAATTTTTTTACTGAAAAAAGTAGAATATTGTTCAGCTAAGTTCTTTTCCATATCGATTCCTCCGAACGTTTGTTTGATATCATCAGTATACGAACAAGCGTTCATATTTGCAAGTCTTTTAATATTTATTAGCGATAAAGTTTTCTTTCGCACTCATTGTAGTTATAATAGAATGAGTAAAGCTTAAATAGATAAAGCGATGATGAGGAGAAAATAGAATGACTTATAAAATAATGGCAGATGCTTGTTGTGATTTACCGCTAGAATTTGTGGAGAAAAATGATATTCATATAATTGATATGACGATTAATATAAATGGTAAAGAATACTTAGATGATTTAGGTAAAACATTTGATAGAGAGGCTTTTTTTCAATCAGTAAAGGATGGTCAAATTGCTACTACTTCCCAAATAAATATTGGCACTTATTTAGAAATATTTAATCAGTACATTAAAAAAGATGAACCGGTCCTTTATCTAGCCTTCTCATCAGGATTAAGTGGATCTTACAATAACGCAGTTGCAGCTCTTAATATACTGAAAGAAGAACATGAGTCAATTAAGATTACAATTATTGATACGTTATCTATTTGTCTCGGAGATGGTTTATTAATTTATGAAGCCGTTCAATTAAAAAAATCAGGTAAATCTCTACTAGAGGTAAAAGAATGGGTTGAA
The DNA here is from genome assembly GCF_049673005.1 of Carnobacterium sp. Taxonomy (GTDB): domain Bacteria; phylum Bacillota; class Bacilli; order Lactobacillales; family Carnobacteriaceae; genus Carnobacterium_A. Next base: position 41,887 of record NZ_JBATXB010000004.1, read on the forward strand.
GAGAATAAATTCAAGCTGCATACTTGGATTACAGTAGAAGATATAAAGCATTTAGAACGAGGTGGGCGCATCTCAGCTGTTTCGGCAACGCTGGGAACATTACTGAATGTTAAACCTATTATTGTTGTGAACCGTACAGGAAAGTTAGTGCCATCTGCAAAAGTACGCGGCCGTAAAAAGTCATTACAATTTCTTGTTCAAAAAACTATAGAAGGAATAATAGAGCCAGAAAAACAGACACTTTTTATCGGACATGTAGGTGTTCCTGAAGATGCATTATGGATTAAAAATGCTCTTTTAGAAAAAATTAAAGTGAAGGATATTCAGATTTATCCATATGGACCAACAATTGCGGCACATACTGGATTTGGATCAATTGCAACTTTTTCATTTGGAGAAACTAGAAAATAACGTTGATTTATTCAAATCTTGTGTGTTGTAATTTAGGCTTAATAACGGTATAATAGACGATGTATACGTTTTAAATTAGTTGTTAAACAATTACCAGTACAAATTGTTTCTAAGGCAGATAAAGTTATTAAAAGAAATATATTTTGCGTGAGGACGTTTGTTTTAATAAAGGTACTTTGCTTACAATAGAATCTATATTTAAGTTGGATTTTTTTTCTTAATATAATAGAACAAAACGGTTGGGCGATAGCTTTCAAGGATAATTCTTCAAGGGGTGAGAAGAAGTCCTTTAAGCACGCCTATTTTTTATTTTGAGGAGGTGAAAGAATGAGTTTAGAAACAGTTCAATATGTCAAAGAAGCAGAAGAGAGAGCAGCGAAATTAGAATTAGATAGTCTCTCTGAAATGAAAAATATAAAAGCTGAAGCCCAAGTTACCATTGAAGAACATAAAAAAAGAGTATCCTTAGAATTAAAAGATTATGAGTTTAGTCAACAAAAAGAATACGACAAAAAAATAGCTTCTATAAAAGATGAAAAAGATAAAGTTGTTGCAGTCGAAGTAGAAGAGATGAAACAGTCCGTTCAGATGAATAAAACAAATGTAGTTAATGACATTGTTAAGGAGGTCGTCAATCGATATGGCAATAGCTAAAATGAAGAAAGTAACGCTCTTGGCTGAACAAACAGATAAAGACCTTCTTCTAAAAGCAGTACAGGAGCTACAAAAATTAGAATTACTTGACTTAACTACTTTAGAAGAATCAGCGCTTCTAGATTCTTATTCCAAAGAAAAACCCGCTGCTGAAAGAATGGAATATGAAGAACGTTTGAAAGATATTCAATATGCTCTATCTTATTTAAATCAAAATATTCCTAAAGCAGGAATGTTTGCAAAATTAAAAGCAGGTAGAGAAGAATATACTTTAGCAGAGTTAGAAGAATCAATTTCTGTTGCTCGGTTAAAAGAAATTTGCCAAGATGTTTCTGAAAAAGAAAAAGAGCTTATTCTTTTAGATCAAAAACAAAAGATGTTAAATGAAGAAGAATTCTTTTTACGTAAGTGGGAACCTTTAAATTTTAATCCTAATGACTTGACTAATTTTAAAGTTACTTCAGGACTTGTCGGAACAATTTCTTCAGGAAATGTATCAGAATTTAAAGAGGCGTTAAAAGAAACGGTTCCCAATTATGTTGACGAGATTTTTCACTATAAGGACGAAGCTGCTTATCTGATTATTACTGCTAAAGAAAACCAAAAAATAATTGAAGAAGTATTAAACCAATACCAGTTTACTAAATTCTCTTATCCGTATAAAACATTGCCCAAAGATGAGTTGCAAAGAAATTTATCCGAAAACAAGGCATTACAAGAAAAAGAACAGAAACTCAAAAAATCTTTGTTACAATTTTCTCCTCAGTTAAAAGAATTACAATTAGGGGAAGAATATTATTATAATTTACATCAAAGAGAAATTGGTAAAGATCTTCTACTAAATGGCAAAAGCTTGTTTTTATTAAATGGTTGGTTAGAAGAAGGACAACTTTCTGATTTAAGTAAATTATTAGATGAACATGTTGGAGAAAAAAATTACGCTGTTATCTCAGAAGAAATTAAAATGAAAGATTTTGATAGTGTTCCAGTGGTTTTAAATAATAATAAATTTGTAGAACCTTTTGAAAGTATTACTGAAATGTATAGTTTACCAAAATATAATGACATTGATCCGACACCATTTATGATGCCTTTCTACTTAGTATTCTTTGGTATGATGAGTGCAGATGTAGGTTATGGCTTAATCCTTTTAATAGGAACTCTAGCTGCTCAGAAACTATTTAAACTTGAACGTGGAATGGCTAAATTTATTCGATTTTTTAATTTACTATCTTATTCTGTAATTGTTTGGGGTCTAATTTATGGAAGTTTTATGGGTTACGAATTGCCTATTCAGCTACTATCTACGACATCCGATGTTATAACAATATTAATTATTTCAGTTATCTTTGGTTTTGTTCAACTTATATATGGTCTGCTGATTAATAGTGGCGTTAAGTGGAGAAAACAAGAACGTGCCTCTAGTTACGTTGATGGTATGGCTTGGGTTGGAATTCTGTTAGGCATAGCTTTATTAGTATTAGGAATGATGGTCTTTGATAGTCCGATTCTTAATTTGGTTGCCTATATTTTAATTGGAGTAAATGTCGTTGGGATTATTTTCGTGACAATGGTTTCTTCAGAAAGCAAAGGTCTTGGTGCTGCGCTCGGATTCTATAATTTATATGGTGTAACCGGATATGTAGGAGATTTAGTTAGTTATACTAGACTAATGGCATTAGGTATCTCAGGAGGAAGCATTGCAGCAGCGTTTAATATGATTGTTGATTTCCTTCCACCACTAGCTAAGTTTACTGTTGGAATAGTACTGTTTATCGCTTTACACTCTTTAAACATATTCTTAACGTATCTGAGTGCATATGTGCATACAGCAAGATTACAGTATGTTGAGTTTTTTGGTAAATTTTATGAAGGTGGCGGACATGCACTTAATCCGTTAAAAACTTTTGAAAAACATATTTATTTAAAGAAAAGACAGTAATAGTTAAAAAAAACTAAAACACAATAATGGAGGAATTTTATAATGGGAAACTTACTAACATTTTTAACTGAAAACAACGGTGGTTTATTTTTTGCAGCAATGGGTATTGGATTTGCAACAATCTTTTCAGGAATAGGTTCGGCTAAAGGTGTGGGTATGACTGGTGAAGCAGCTGCTGCATTGACAACAGAACAACCAGAAAAATTTGGACAAGCTTTGATTCTACAATTGCTACCAGGTACACAAGGATTATACGGATTCGTTATTGCGTTCTTAATTTACTTGAACACAGGTGCTGATACAACAGTAGCTCAAGGATTGTACTTGTTAATGGCTGCAATGCCTATTGCTTTTACTGGACTATTTTCAGGTATTGCTCAAGGACGAGTTGCTTCTGCTGGTATCCAAATTTTAGCTAAAAAACCAGAACATGCAACTAAAGGTATTATCTTTTCAGCGATGGTTGAAACTTATGCAATCTTAGGTTTCGTTATTTCATTCTTACTTGTACTAAACGTATAGAAAATTAGTTAGTTTCTATAGTAAAAAGAAATTGTTAAGAATGGAGGGAAATCATGTCAGATTTAAAGCTCATTACTGATCGTATGATTGAGAAAAAGAAAGCTGAAATACAAGAAACAATACACCAAATTGAGCTAGAAGCAAAAGAAACAATTGCATTAGCCGAAGTTAAATTGGCAGAAGAGAAAGAAAAACAATTAAAATTAATTGATAATCGTTTAGCAGAAGATTTTGAAAAGAATAAAAACAGTTTAGAAAATCAAAAAAGAAACACGATATTAGCTGAAAAACAGTATTTTTTATCTAATATATTTGAAGACGCTCAAAAAACTATGGAGAATTGGAACGACTCTGAATTCCAAGAATTTTTATTGTCTGTTTTGGTACAGTTTAGCTCGTTGGATACAATTGAATTGGTTCTCGGTGAACAATCTAGTACTAAAGTCTCTGAATCTTGGATTGTTAACGTTGTTCAAAAAAGCCTGCCTGTGACGCTATCTGCTGAAACAATTAATAGAAAAGCAGGTTTTATTATCAAAGATAGTACAGGTATCCAATACAATTATCTATTTGATTCATTAATTACTGAAGTTAGAAGTCAGTTAATACCATCCGTTTCAAAAAAATTATTTTAATAAAAAGGGGGAGAATAAATGAAGTCAACAGATTTTGCTGGGACTAATGCACGCATTCGTGTTTTCGAAAGCAACCTCCTTAAGAATGATCAATTTGAGCGGATGCTACAGTCGCCTAATTTCGAGGAAGCACTGAGTGTATTAAAAGATACACCTTATCGCAATGATATCGAAGAATTAAAGAAAACAAAAAACTATGATGTGTTGCTTGTAAATGAATTAAAACGTATGTACGAAGAATTGTTTACGATTAGTCCTGAGCCAGCTCTAATTGAGTTGTTTTCATTGCGCTATTCTTATCACAACTTGAAAGTCATGTTAAAAGAAAATTTAACTCAAAATGATTTTTCTGACATGCTTATACCGATTGGAAAAGAATCACTTTTATCGTTAAAACAAGCTGTAGAAACTGAAAAATCAGATGAATTAAATCAAGAATACCTGAATAGTATTAAAGAAGTTAAGACAGATTATGAAGAATATCATAATGTGCAATCTATCGATATTATTTTAGATCGCCGTTATTTTACTCATTTAAAACATTTGGCAGAAAGTATTGGGAATCCAAAAGTGCTTGATTTGATTACAACGTTGGTAGATTTGAACAACTTATCTACATTATCTAGAGCAATCAAACAAGAACGATCTCAAAACTTTTTAACAACTATTTTATCTAGTTCAGGAAGTATTTCGAAAAAAGAGTTGATAGAACTTGGTACTGAAAATTTGGTTGATGCAGGGAAAAAGCTTGCTGATGGAAAATACCGTGAGATTATTTTGAACTCTATTGACCCAGAAACTCAAGAGCTTTCACCTGTAAAACTCGATTTACAAACAGATAATGCTTATATGGAAAAAATGAAAGATGCTAAATTGGAAGTTTTTGGACCGATGCCTTTATTGGCTTATATTTACGCTAAAGAAAATGAAGTGAAAAATTTACGCTTAATTTTAGTAGGCAAAGAAAACAGTCTTCCAATTAAAGAGATAAGAGAAAGGATGCGAATCATTTATGGCTTATAAAATTGGAGTAGTTGGCGATAAAGATTCCATTCTACCTTTTAAAATTCTAGGGTTTGATATTTTTTACGCATCTGAAGCTAAAGAAGCCAGACGTCTTGTTGACCGATTAGCTAAAGAAAATTATGGAATTATTTATTTAACTGAACCATTAGGAAAATTAATACCTGAAACAATTGAACGATATGATCAAGTAGCTCAACCCGCTGTTATTTTAATACCCAATCATTTAGGATCATTGGATATTGGTAAAAATAGAATTCAACAAAATGTTGAAAAAGCAGTTGGACAAAATATTTTATAGGAGGTTACCAGTTTGAACAAAGGAAGAATTGTGAGTGTCTCTGGACCATTGGTTACGGCTGAAGGAATGGAGCAAGCCAACATTCAAGATATTTGTAAAGTTGGTAAACTTGGATTAATAGGTGAAGTCATCGAAATGCGTAATGACATAGCTTCAATTCAAGTTTATGAAGAAACATCAATGATTGGACCCGGAGAACCAGTAGAGACTACTGGAGAAGCTTTATCAGTTGAATTGGCTCCTGGAATGATTTCACAGATGTTTGACGGGATTCAACGCCCTTTAGATAAATTTATGAAAAAGACAGAAAGTAACTATTTAATTCGTGGTATTTCAATTGAACCATTGAGCCGTACAGATAAATGGGACTTTACACCAACTGTAGAAGTTGGAACTAAAGTAATTGCAGGAGATATTATTGGAACGGTTCCTGAGACCAAAGTTATCGTACACAAAATTATGGTTCCATATGGCGTTGAAGGAACGGTTACAAGCATTAAATATGGTAGTTTTGATATCAATGAGACAATCTACACACTAGATACTGAAGATGGATTAAAAGAATTCACAATGATGCAAAAATGGCCAGTTAGAAAAAGTCGTCCAACGGCTAAGAAATTAAATCCAGTTGAGCCAATGATCACAGGACAACGTGTTATTGATACACTATTCCCTGTAGCAAAAGGTGGAGCGGCAGCAGTTCCTGGTCCTTTTGGTGCCGGTAAAACAGTTGTTCAACACCAAATTGCTAAGTGGGCTGATGTTGATTTAGTAGTTTATGTTGGTTGTGGTGAACGTGGAAATGAAATGACTGACGTAATTAATGAGTTTCCAGAATTAGTAGATCCAAATACAGGCGAATCAATTATGGAACGTACAATCTTGATTGCGAATACCTCAAATATGCCTGTTGCGGCTCGTGAAGCTTCTATTTACACAGGTATTACAATTGCAGAGTATTTTAGAGATATGGGATATAGTGTCGCGATTATGGCTGACTCAACTTCACGTTGGGCTGAAGCACTTCGTGAAATGTCAGGTCGTCTAGAAGAGATGCCAGGAGATGAAGGGTATCCAGCTTACCTTGGTAGTCGAATTGCAGAATTTTATGAGCGTGCTGGTAAAGTGATTACAATCGGATCTGAAGGCCGTGGAGGAAGTATTACTGCGATTGGTGCAGTTTCGCCCCCAGGTGGAGATACATCAGAACCTGTAACACAAAATACATTGCGTGTAGCTAAAGTGTTTTGGAGTTTAGATAATTTATTAGCTCAAAAACGTCACTTCCCATCGATTAACTGGTTGTCTTCTTATTCATTGTATTCATCTGAATTAGGAACATACATTGGCGAAGCATTGGGTAAAGATTGGACAGGTATGGTTAGAAGAACAATGACATTATTACAAGATGAATCTGAATTAGAAGAAATTGTTCGTTTAGTTGGTGTTGAATCTTTATCAGAAACTGACCGTTTAAAACTTGAAGTGGCTAAAATGATCCGTGAAGATTTCTTACAACAAAATGCTTTTGATGATGTTGATACGTATACATCAAGAGAAAAACAATATGAAATGCTTTCTACTATTCTTGATTTTGAAGATGAAGCTTTAGCAGGGATGAAACTAGGTTCTTATTTCAATGAAATTGTTAAAGGTACCGTTTCTGTTCGTGAAAGAATTGGACGTAGCAAATACATTCCAGAAGAAAAAATTGGAGAATTTGCAGTATTAAAAGAAGATATTAAAAATACTATCCATCAAATCGTTGAAGAAGGGGGAATGGACTCAGATGCTTAAAGAATACAAAACAGTAACAGAAGTTGTCGGCCCCTTAATGGCAGTTGAAGGTGTAGAAGGCGTTAAATTTGATGAATTAGTTGATATTCAAATGCAAAACGGTGAAAAAAGACGTGGACAAGTTCTAGAGATTAATGGCGATAAAGCGATGGTTCAAATCTTTGAAGGCTCAAGTGGAATAAACTTGAAAGATACAAAAGTTCGTTTCTTAGGTAGACCTTTATCGTTAGACGTTTCAGAAGACATGGTTGGTCGAGTTTTTGATGGAATGGGAAGAATCAATGATAATGGTCCTGAATTAATTCCTGAAAAATCACTAGATGTAAATGGTGAAGCAATCAATCCGATGGCTCGCGATTATCCAGATGAATTTATTCAAACGGGTATTTCTTCAATTGATCATTTAAATACACTAGTAAGAGGTCAAAAATTGCCTGTGTTTTCAGGGTCAGGACTGCCACATAAAGAACTAGCAGCTCAGATCGCTAGACAAGCAGCTGTTTTAAATTCTGATGAGGATTTTGCTATCGTATTTGCTGCGATTGGTATTACTTTTGAAGAAGCTGAATTTTTTATGGAAGACTTCCGTAAAACTGGAGCGATTGATCACTCAGTCATGTTCATTAACTTAGCAGATGATCCTGCTATAGAACGTATTGCAACACCAAAAATGGCACTAACTGCAGCAGAATATTTAGCTTACGAGAAAGATATGCATGTTCTTGTTATTATGACAGATATGACTAACTACTGTGAAGCTCTAAGAGAGATATCTGCAGCGAGACGTGAAGTACCCGGAAGACGTGGATACCCAGGTTACTTGTATACAAACCTTGCAACATTGTTTGAACGTGCAGGACGTCTAGTAGGTGGAAAAGGTTCTGTTACACAAATTCCAATACTAACAATGCCTGAGGATGATATTACTCACCCAATACCAGATTTAACGGGATATATTACTGAAGGACAGATTATTTTATCAAGAGATTTGTTTAACAGTGGAATCCAGCCTCCAATTGATGTACTTCCGTCATTGTCTCGTCTGAAAGACAAAGGTACAGGAGAAGGAAAAACAAGAAAAGATCACGCTGCAACAATGAATCAATTATTTGCTGCTTACGCTGAAGGTAAACAAGCGAAAGAATTAGCAGTCGTTTTAGGAGAATCTGCTCTTTCTGAGACAGATAAAATGTTTGCTGAATTTGGTGAACGTTTTGAAAAGGAATATGTAAACCAAGGGAACTATACAAACCGTACGATTGAAGAATCATTAGATCTGGCTTGGGAATTACTAGCTATCTTACCAAGAACAGAATTAAAACGAATCAAAGATGATATGTTAGACGAATACCTGCCGAAAGGGGAATGAGTCTAAATGGCAAAGTTAAACGTTAACCCTACAAGAATGGAATTAACCATTTTAAAACAACGGTTAAGCACAGCAACTCGTGGTCATAAGTTATTGAAAGATAAACAAGATGAGTTGATGCGTCAATTCATTACTTTAATCAGAAAAAACAATGAATTGCGTTCAATAGTTGAGGAGAAATTAACTAGTGCTATGCAATCATTTGTAATGGCTAAGGCTTTATTAAACGAAAATTTTATTGAAGAGTTGGTAGCTATACCGCCACGTTCAGTTGAATTAGAAATGTATCAAAAAAATATTATGAGTGTTTCAGTACCTGTTATGAATTTCGGATACGATGAAAGTCAAGATACGAATGAATTAAGGTATGGTTACTTGAATTCAAATAGTGAACTGGATACATCAATTGAAAAAATGTCAGCAGTAATGGCTGAACTACTTGAACTTTCTGAAATTGAAAAAACATGTCAATTGATGGCAGATGAAATTGAGAAAACGCGTCGTCGTGTCAATGCTTTAGAGTATATGACAATACCTCAGTTAGAAGAAACTATTTATTTCATTCAAATGAAACTAGATGAAAATGAAAGAGCCAATATAACCCGATTAATGAAAGTTAAAGATATGGGTTAATTTTCTGAAATTTTTATAATAGATTATCAAAAAAGTAGTGTGAACAATTTTATTTGTTCACACTACTTTTTTTATTTTCTTTGAGAGCCCTTCTCAAATTTCATAAATACACTAACATCATAGTATAAATAATTGAAAAATAAAGAAATGCATACACCATTTGTGTTTTTTATGGTACACTAAAAGACAAATGCTTATTACTAGTTGTTAATGAAACTTGATTAATTTTTTTATGTGAGGTGTAGAAACGATGGCTCAGAGTTTTTCATACGAAATAATGGAAGAAATGGCTGTACTGTCAAAAAATAATAAAGGTTGGCAGAAAGAATTAAATTTAGTGAGTTGGAATGGCAATCAACCCAAATTTGATATTCGAGATTGGGCACCAAATCATGAAAAGATGGGAAAAGGTTTAACATTATCAAATGAAGAGATGGAGACTCTAAAAAAATTCTTATTAACTCTCGATTAAAACAATTTGATAAAAAAGAATAAACTTATTTTTTTAGAATGGAAAGGATTTTGACATGATAGATCGTGGACTTTTAATTGTTCTTTCAGGACCCTCAGGTGTCGGAAAAGGAACTGTGAGGAAAGCTATTTTTGAGCAAGAAGAAAATAACTTAGAATATTCTATTTCAATGACTACTCGTAAAGCAAGAGCAGGAGAAATAGATGGAAGTGATTATTTTTTTAGAACAAAAGAACAATTTGAAGATTTAATCAAAAAAGACGGTTTATTAGAATACGCAGAATACGTTGGAAATTATTACGGAACACCTTTAGAGTATGTAAATCAAACTCTTGCGAGTGGAAAAGATGTATTTTTAGAGATAGAAGTTCAGGGTGCTTTACAGGTGCGAGAAAAAATGCCTGAAGGGATCTTTATTTTCTTAACTCCACCAGGACTAAAGGAATTAAAATCACGTATAGTAGGCAGAGGAACAGATGAATCAAGTGTTATAGAGAGTCGTATGGAAAAAGCTATTGAAGAAATCAATTTGATGCAGCACTATGATTATGCGGTTGAAAATGATAAAGTAGAAAATGCTGTTATTAAAATTAAAAATATTGTTGAATGTGAACATTTAAAAGTATCACGTGTAGTTCATCGATATAAAAAAATGATTGAGGAGTTGTAAAAGTTATGATGTTATTGCCATCTATTGATAGTTTATTAGAAAAAATTGATTCAAAATATTCATTAGTTATTTTAGCAAGTAAACGTGCACATGAGTTGGAAGCTAAAGCAATGCCTATGTTAGAAAATTACCAATCGCACAAAAACGTGGGACGTGCACTAGAAGAAATTGATGCAGGTGATTTAGTTATCGATCCTACTACAGTTGGACCTACAGAGTAACTTTTTTTAATGGTTAATAATTTTCCATATGTGCTCCAAAATAGGTGTTTACCTGTTTTTGGAGCTTTTTTATTTTAAGTAGAGTAAGAAAAAGGATGAATTATAAGGTTCACAAGACAAATGCACCATTTTTTAGTAAACTATAATAAGGTATAATTATCGTATTGCTCTATTTTGAAGGAGGCTAGGCGGGATGTTAGAAAATAAAAACGTCGCATTATATGTTTCTGGTGGTATAGCGGCTTATAAAGCTGCTGATTTAGTTAGACGGCTTATTAAGCAAGGAGCGAATGTAAAAGTAGGTATGACTGCATCAGCTATGGAGTTTATAACTCCTTTGACTTTTCAAATATTAAGCAAGCATCATGTATATACAGATACATTTGATGAAAGAGAAGAAGATAAAGTTAGCCACATTCATTTGGCTGATTGGACGGATATAGCTATCATCGCTCCGGCGACAGCTAATGTAATCGCTAAGGTAGCGAATGGTATAGCTGATGACTTCGTAACGACTGCTCTACTAGCTACCACCGCTCCAATTTTTGTTGTTCCTGCAATGAATTCACATATGTTAGAGAATCCAGCCACGGTGCGTAATCTTGCAACTTTAAGAGCTGATAATCGATTTGTTATGGAACCAGAAACAGGCTTTCTTGCAGAAGGGTATGAGGGGAAAGGTAGGTTACCTGAACCTTCAACAATTGTTGAGTCAGTAAAACAATTTATAGTATCCCAACAACTAGACTTACCTTTAAAACATAAACGTATTATTATTACAGCAGGTGGGACAAAAGAACGTATTGACCCTGTAAGGTATATAACAAATGATTCTTCTGGGAAAATGGGTTATAGCCTAGCAAGTGTTGCAAGAGACATGGGGGCGCATGTGCTTCTTATCTCTGCAACAAAACAATTAAAGAGACCTTTGGGAGTAGATGTTGTGGAAGTTGATTCTGCTTCAGAAATGCTTGAGGCAGTAATGGCAGAATATGATAGTGCCGATATCGTTGTGATGGCTGCAGCTGTCTCTGATTATCGACCAAAAAAACAAGCTGCTAAGAAGATAAAGAAAAGTGATGAGTCTCTTACTATCGAGTTAGAAAAAACAACGGATATTTTGTATCAATTAGGTCATACAAAAAAAAATCAGTTTCTTATCGGTTTTGCTGCAGAAACAAATAATCTCGAAGTCTATGCTAAAGAAAAATTGGAAAGAAAAAAAGCAGATATGATAGTCGCTAATGATGTCTCAAAAGCAGATGTTGGATTCAATAAAGATACAAATGAAGTAACCATTTTTATACCAAATAGCGAGCCAACGATTGTTTCTATTCGAAGCAAGAAAGAGGTTGCTATAGAAATTTTTAATGTAGCCATAAAGCAAATGAGAAGGTGAGGAAGTGATAAAGAGTGGTTTCAATTGCTAAGGTTATTGTTGATGTTCCAACGATGCAAACAAATAAACCATACGATTATTTGATACCAACTGAATTCGATGAACAAATAATGCCTGGTATGCGGGTAGAAGTTCCTTTCGGTCAGGGAGCTAGAAAAGTTCAAGGATTTGTTGTTGAAATTACTCAAACAAGTAGTTTTGAAGGAAATCTAAAAGCTATAGCTAATTTGATGGATTTGACAGCTGTTTTAAACCATGAATTGTTGTTATTAGGTCGAGAAATGGCAGAATGGACTTTTTCTTTTCGAATTACTTGTTATCAGACGATGTTGCCTGCAATGTTAAGAGCAAAATATGAAAAAAAAGTAAAAATAATAGACGAGATACCAGCAGATTTGGCGGGTGAATTATTTAAAGGTCGAAATGAATTGACTTGGGATGAAGCGACTGAAAGAGGTTTATTGCCTCAATTATTAAACTTAAAGAAAAAAGAACTTGTTGAATTAACCTATGTTGTTAAAAATCAAGCTAAGACAAAAAAAAGAAGAATGATTCACTCTAACCTAACTTTTCAACAATTAGAGGAAGAAATAATAGGATTAGGTAAAAGAGCGCCAAAACAATCACAGCTATTAAAACAACTTCAATTACTAAATAATAAACCTATTAGTACTAGCAAGATGACTAAAAAATATGGAGTATCTTCTGCTATTTTAAGAGAAGCTGAAAATAAAAAATGGCTTACTTTTTTTGAAGAAGAAATTTACCGTGATCCGTTTAAAAATAAAGAATTTAAAAAAACTGAACCATTTTCATTAAATGATAGTCAAGAAAAAGCTTTGACTCCAATAATTAAGGCAGTTAAAGAACATGAAAAAGAAGTGTTTTTACTTAAAGGTGTAACGGGTAGCGGAAAAACAGAAATCTACTTACAGACAATAGCTGAAACATTAAAGAATGGTCAATCAGCTTTAATGCTTGTTCCGGAAATAGCTTTAACTCCACAAATGGTTAACTCTTTTAAAGGTCGATTCGGAGAATCTGTTGCTGTTTTACACAGTGGTTTATCAATTGGTGAAAAATATGATGAATGGCGCAAAATAGAAAGACAAGAGGCTAAGGTAGTTGTTGGTGCACGATCTTCAATTTTTGCTCCTGTAACTAATATCGGAGTTATTATTATTGATGAAGAACATGAAGGAACCTATAAACAAGATGAAAATCCACGTTACCATGCTAAAGATATAGCTATTTGGAGAGCAACTTATCATAATTGTCCGGTTATACTAGGTAGTGCAACTCCTTCGCTAGAATCCAGGGCACGTGCTCATAAAAAAGTATACACATTACTTGAATTACCAGAACGTGTGAATAAGAAAGATTTACCAGAAGTAGAGATTGTCGATATGCGAGAAGAAGTGAAGAATGGCAATCGTAGTAATTTTTCAACACTATTGCTAGAAAAAATAAGGGATCGCATGGCTAAAAAAGAACAAATTGTTCTTTTACTAAATCGTCGAGGATATTCTTCATTTGTTATGTGTCGAGATTGTGGCTTTGTTTTACCTTGTCCTAACTGTGATATCTCTTTAACATTGCATATGGATACAAAAACAATGAAATGTCATTATTGTGGACATGAAGAAGGAATCCCTCGCATCTGTCCAAGTTGTAACGGGCATAAAATTCGTTATTATGGAACAGGGACACAAAAAATAGAAGAAGAATTAAAAGATATTATTCCTGAAGCAAGGGTTATTAGGATGGATGTTGATACAACTAGAAAAAAAGGAGCTCATGAAAAATTATTATCAGCTTTTGGAAACAAAGAAGCGGATATTCTATTGGGTACTCAGATGATTGCAAAAGGGTTAGATTTTCCTAACATCACGCTAGCGGGAGTATTAAATGCAGACACCGGCTTAGGTTTGCCAGATTTTAGGGCGAGTGAACGCACATTTCAATTATTGACTCAAGTAAGTGGGCGAGCAGGAAGAGCCGATTTAACAGGAGAAGTTATTGTTCAGACGTTTAACCCAGAACATTACTCTATTCAGTTAGCTAAAAAACATGATTATGATGCATTTTATCAAAAAGAAATGCTTTTAAGACATAGAGGGAATTATCCACCATTTTATTTTACGATTTTGATTACGACAAGTCACGTGGAAGAATTAATGGCTTCTAAAAAAATGTTGGAAATAGTTGAATCAATAAGACCGAATTTAAAACCAGAAACGATTTTATTGGGTCCTACTCCAAAAGCGGTTGCGCGAGTGAACAATCGGTATTATTATCAGACAATTATTAAATATAAGCAGGAACCATCACTATTTCCACAATTACAAGAACTACTGAATCAATCTCAAAAAGAAATGGCTAAAGGTTTGCAAATTGCTATTGATTCTGAGCCTATGCACTTCATTTAATGATAGAAAGTTGGAAAAATAATGTCTTTATTACCAATCATAAAACACCCTAATCCGATACTAACCACTCCTACTAAAGAAGTGGTGGATATAACAGATGAGATTATTCAATTAATGGATGATATGTATGAAACGATGATAGATGGAGATGGAATAGGAATCGCAGCACCACAAGTAAACCAATCACTTAGAATAGCCTTAGTAGAAGTTGATGAAGAAACTGGGTTATTTGAAATGATAAATCCTAAAATCATAAAATCAACGGGTAAAACGATTGATGTCGAGGGATGCTTAAGTTTTCCAGAAATCTACGGTACAGTTGAACGGGCAGAAAAGATTATTGTTCAATACTTTGATAGAGAAGGCGATGCTTATGAAGTTGAAGCAGAAGACTATTTAGCGCGTGTGTTTCAACATGAGCTAGAACACCTCGATGGAAAGTTATTTACAGACAGGATTATTCAAAAAATTAAACCTGAGGACTTAGAAGCCTATATGGAGGAGAATATAACATGACAAAAATAGTTTTTATGGGGACACCGGCATTTTCTGTCCCAATATTAGAGGCATTAATTGCCGAAAAATATGAAGTACTAGCTGTTGTAACACAACCTGATAGACCAGTCGGTAGAAAGAAAATTATGACAGAAACGCCTGTAAAAAAAGCGGCTCTCAAGCATGGTCTACTGGTTTTACAACCGGAGAAAATAACGGGATCTGAGGAAATGGCTAAAATAATAGAAATGAAACCAGATTTACTTATTACAGCAGCGTTTGGACAATTTTTACCACAAAAATTATTAAGCGTACCAAAATACGGAGCCATTAATGTCCATGCTTCTTTATTACCTAAATACCGAGGAGGAGCGCCTGTCCATTATGCTTTAATTAATGGTGAAAAAGAAACAGGTGTAACCATTATGTACATGGAGAAAAAAATGGATGCTGGAGCAATTTTATCTCAGCGTTCTTTAGCCATTACAGAAAAAGACGACGTAGGAACTTTGTTTGAGCGCTTAAGCTCATTAGGAAAAGAATTGTTAATTGATACTTTACCAGAATTATTAGCTGGTCATATCAAACCGATTTTGCAAGATGAACAGAAAGTAACATTCTCACCCAACATTAAACCGGAAGAAGAAATTATTGATTGGGCTAAAGAAGCAGTAGAAATTGACTGTCAAGTCCGTGGTATGCGTCCTTGGCCTGGTGCTTATACGTTTGTCAATGATAGTCGGTTAAAGATTTGGGATACGACACCTACGAATGAAAAAACAAATAAGAGTCCAGGAGTTATTATTAAAATAGAAAAAGATGCTTTTTTTGTGTCTTGTGGCAATAATTCGGTTATACAAATTAATGAACTTCAACCTGCTGGAAAAAGCAGAATGACAACAAAATCTTATTTAAGTGGAATAGGAAGCCAATTAATCGTTGGAGAAATGGTAGGGAAAAATGGGAACTAAAAAAGATGAAATTGAAACAAAGAAAAACAGTCAAAAACGCAATACGAAAAAGACTAGTCGTTATTTAGCCATGTCTATTTTAGAAAAAACAGAAAAAGATAACTCATATTCAAATTTATTACTCAATGAAACCATTCAAAAGAATAATTTATCTCCAGCGGATGCTCGATTATTAACAGAATTAGTTTATGGAGTATTGCAACACAAGTTAACTTTAGATTATTATTTATCTTCTTTTTTAAAAGAAAATCAAAAAATTGATGTTTGGGTTCGCAATTTATTGCGTTTATCTATTTATCAAATGATCTATTTAGATAAAATTCCCTCTCATGCAATTTTATTTGAAGCTGTAGAAATAGCGAAGAAAAAAGGACATATTGGAGTAAGCAAATTTATTAATGGAGTTTTAAGAAATGCAGAACGTAAAGGTTTCAAATCGATTGATGAAATAAAGGATCCAGTAGAAAGATTAAGTATTGAAATTAGTATGCCAAAGTGGTTAGTAGAAAAATTTATTGATGAGATTGGTATAAATAATACGAAGAAATTAGGCGAATCTATTTTAAAACCTAGTCATTCTAGTGCTCGTATCAATGAAAAATATTTATCCGTAAAAGAAGCCTTAGAAGCAATGGCAGAAGAAGGATTTGATGTAGAACAAAGTCCGATTTCACCGGTAGGTATAATTAGTAAAGGGGGCCATTTTGCCTCATCACCTTTATTCCAATCTGGTCAATTAACGATTCAAGATGAATCATCTATGTTAGTAGCTCCAGCTATGCAAATAGAGGCTCATCATCAAGTATTAGATGCTTGTGCTGCTCCTGGAGGTAAAACAACTCATATTGCTTCATACCTTTCCGAAGAAGCAGGAGGGAAAGTAGTTGCTCTAGATTTACACCCCCATAAAGTAAAACTAATCGAAGATAATGCTAAACGGTTGCGTGTAGAAAAAGTCGTTGAAGGCAGAACAATGGATGCTAGAAAAGTTGAAGAAGCTTTTGAAGATGAAAGTTTCGATCGTATATTAGTAGATGCACCCTGTTCAGGTTTAGGATTAATGAGAAGAAAGCCAGATATTAAATACACAAAAAAAGCTCAAGATATTGCTCAATTAAAAAAAATTCAGTTAGATATTTTATCAAGTGTAGCACCAAAGTTAAAAGAAGAGGGACTATTAGTGTATAGTACTTGTACAATTACCAAAGAAGAAAATCAAGGTACCGTAGATGCATTTTTAAAGGCGCACCCTAATTTTGAAAAAGTACCTGTTAGTGTAAATGACGTTTTAAATGAAACAATCCAAGATAATTTAATGCAAATTTTCCCACAAGATTTTGGGACAGATGGATTTTTTATCAGTTGTTTAAGAAAAAAATCAACTAAGAGATAATGACTTTTATGATTGGATGAGGTGTAGCAATGCATATTTTTTTTCAAAGTGATATTGGAAAGAAAAGAAAAAATAATCAAGACTTTGCAGGATATTTTAATAATGAACAGGGTATTTTGTTAGCTGTATTATGTGATGGAATGGGCGGTCATAAAGCTGGAGATGTTGCAAGTGAAATGGCGGTTTCACATTTAGGCAATGCTTGGAAAAAGAATAAGTTAACTGATGTAGAGTCTATTATAGAATGGATACAAAAGCGTATTAATAAAGAGAATGAGCGGATTGTTGAAAAGTCTACTCAGTACCCTGATTTAGAAGGAATGGGGACAACTCTTGTAGCAGCTATATTAGTTAATAATGTTTTTATTATTGCAAATGTTGGCGATAGTAGAGCCTACCAATTTATGAGTGGAAATCTAAAACAAGTAACTGACGATCACTCATTAGTTAATGAGCTGTTAAAGAGTGGAGAAATAACAACTGAAGCAGCTTTGAAGCACCCTCAAAAAAATATCTTAACACGTTCTTTAGGTGTTTCAAAAAAAGTAGAAGTAGATATTATAACAGTTCCTGTTTTAGAAGGGGATTATCTTTTACTTTGCTCGGATGGATTGACTAATATGGTTAACGATAGAGAGATAACAAAGATAGTGAGTATAACTGAGAAAAGTATCGAAGAAAAAGTTTCAAGTTTGGTGTCTTTAGCAAATGCACGTGGAGGGTATGATAATATAACCGTAATGTTGATTGACCCACTTAAAGGAAAGGAGGGCAAATAAATTGGAAATAGGCAGAAAATTAAATGGCCGTTACAAAATAACCGGCACTGTTGGTGGCGGCGGGATGGCACATGTGTACTTAGCCCATGATTTAATATTAGATCGAGACGTAGCTGTAAAAGTCTTACGTTATGATTTTCGTGATGATCAAGACACGATTAGAAGATTTAAACGTGAAGCTCTTGCCGCAACTGAGCTAGTTCATCCTAATATTGTAAGTGTGTATGACATTGGTGAAGAAGATAATAATCAGTATATTGTAATGGAGTATGTTAAAGGTATGGATTTAAAAAAATACATTCATGCGAACTTCCCAATTCCTTATCAAAAAGTAACTAATATTATGGACCAAGTTTTATCTGCAGTAGCTGCTGCCCATCATAGTAGAATTATTCATCGTGACTTAAAACCACAAAATATTTTAATAGATGAATCTGGAGTAGCTAAGATAACCGATTTTGGAATAGCGGTTGCCCTCTCTCAAACGTCTATTACTCAAACTAATTCGCTGTTAGGTTCAGTGCATTATCTATCACCTGAGCAAGCGCGTGGTGGAATGGCAACCAATCAATCTGATATTTATTCGCTGGGTATTATCTTATATGAATTGCTAACTGGACATGTTCCATTTGACGGAGAGTCAGCTGTTTCAATAGCTTTGAAACATTTTCAAGAAACTGTTCCTTCTGTTAAAAGTTATGATCAGCGTATTCCACAAGCATTAGAAAACGTTGTTTTAAAAGCAACAGCTAAAGAGGTCGCAGATAGATATAAAACAGTTTATGAAATGCAACATGATTTGGCTACTGCATTATCAGTAGAACGAAGAGATGAGCTGAAATATAGCCCGGCTAGCATGATGGAAACTACAAAAATTTTAGAACCTATACCCCTTGGTGCGGCTTCTTCAAAAGAAGTAGAAACAGCTAAAGAAAAAAAATCTTCAAAAAGTAAACAACTAGAAAACAATGAGAAATTAGCGAAGGTAAAAACTAAAAAAACTAAAAAGAAAAAAGCCTTACTAGTTTTATTAGGTTTATTCTTATTGAGTATAGTCGTGTTTTTTTTAATAGCCAATAGTGCTCCAAAAGATGTTAGCGTTCCAGACATAACAGATATGACTGAAAACGAAGCAACAAAAGTTTTATCTGAAAATAAGTTGCTTCTTGGAGAAATTTCAGAAGAGGCAAACAGTGATGTTAAAGAAGGAAATATTATAAAATCAGATCCTAAAGCTGGTTTAAGTGTAAAGGAAAACACACTTATAAATGTTGTGGTAAGTTCTGGGAAAAAAACAGTTGAATTTTTAGATTATACAGGTGAGTCATATGAAGAGGTTGAGGCGGAATTAAATAAGCAAGATTTTACTATTGAGCGAAAAGATGAAAGCAGCGATACGGTTGAGCCTGGTTTAATCATTTCACAAAATATTAACGAAAATGAAGAAGTTATTCCTGAAGACACTACGGTTACGTTTACCGTTAGCACAGGAAAAGCTGGATTCGAAATGCGTGATTTAAGTGGCTATTCTGAAAAAGGCGTCAAAGATTATGTAGCAGATAATGGTTTAAATGTTACAATAACAAAAGAATATTCAAATGAAGTAGCTGATGGACAAGTTATTTCACAAGAGCCAGCAACGGGCACAATCTTATATGTAGGAGCAGATATTTCTGTGGTTATTTCACAAGGACCGGAAGATATCCCACTTAAAACGGTGAAAGAAACAATTCAAATATCTTATGAAGAACTTGAAGAAGACTTACCTGAAAGTACTAATGAGAGTAACGGAGAACAACTTATTCCTAATTCTGTTACTATTTACATGGAAGATCAGGAACATAAGTTAGGGACAGTTTTCCAACAATTTGAAATTTCGGAAGATACTGAAATTGAATTAACGTTTATTTTACAAGAAGGTGAAAAAGGAAGATATAAAGTTGTTAGAGATGGTGAAACCATTCAAGAAGAGGAAGTATCGCCGTAAAAAAACACTTCATCTATAACACTAAAAAATCTGAAAGACATAAACTAGTCTTTCAGGTTTTTTGGTGTTAAAATACATATAAAAGAACTAGTTGTTCTAGTTGGAAAATAACTATAAAAATATAAAGGAGATGCGATTTGCCAAAAGGACAAATAAGAAAAGCTTTGAGTGGGTTTTATTATGTTTATTATGAAGGAGAAACTTATCAAACTCGTGGGAGAGGTAATTTTAGAAAGCGTAAATTAACTCCAATGGTTGGTGATTATGTAGAATTTGAAAGCAGTACGAAAACGGATGGAATTCTTAAGGAATTACTTTCACGTAAAAATGAGTTAGTTCGTCCGGCAGTTGCCAATGTTGATTTGGGAATAATCATTATGTCAGCAATTGAGCCTAATTTTTCTACTAATTTATTAGATCGATTTTTAGTAACGCTGGAAAGCAAAGCTATTCAAGCTCTTATTTATATCACAAAAATAGATTTGCTGACTGAAAATCAATTGAAGGAAGTAACTATTTTAAAACAACAATATGAGGAAATAGGTTACCCAGTTATTCTTCCAGAAACAAAAACGAACCAAGCAGCGATAAAAGAACTCGTAGGTTACTTCCCTAACAAACTAACTGTTTTTATGGGTCAATCGGGTGCTGGAAAATCTACCTTATTAAATCAGATAGCTCCTGAATTAGATTTAAAAACTGGGATTATTTCTTCAGCATTAGGTCGTGGAAAACATACGACCCGTCATGTTGAACTAATCCCTTTATTTGATGGACTAGTAGCGGATACACCAGGGTTTAGTTCAATCGATTTTTTAGAGATTGAAACCGAAGAATTGCCTGAATTGTTTACAGAGTTTGTTGAAGTACAAGATCTTTGCCGTTTTAGAAGCTGTATGCACCGCAACGAACCTGGTTGTCAAGTCCAAAAAGAGGTTGCAGAAGGTAAGATTCAACCTTATCGTTACAAACATTATTTACAGTATCTTGATGAAATTGAGAATAGAAAACCTAAATACAATAAAAAAGAAAAGTGAGGAATGTATATGAAAATTTCACCGTCTATTTTGAGCGCAGATTTTGCTAATTTAGAAAGAGATATACGTTTAGTTGAAGGAGGAGGAGCAGATTACATACATGTAGATGTTATGGATGGACATTTTGTTCCAAATTTAACATTTGGAGCCAATATCGTTTCTGCAATTCGACCGATAACTAAGTTACCCTTAGATTGTCATTTAATGATTGAGAATCCTGAAAATTATATTGAAGATTTCGCAAAAGCAGGAGCAGATATTATCACAGTTCATGTAGAGAGCACCCATCATATTCATCGTGCCATTCAATTAATTAAACATCACGGTGTTAAAGCTGGTGTTGTGATTAACCCGGGAACAGCAGTAGATTCTATTTTGCCAGTTTTAAGTGAAGTCGATATGGTTTTAGTTATGACGGTTAATCCTGGATTTGGCGGTCAAAGTTTTATTAAGGAAACAGTCTCTAAAATTACCTTACTAAACTCTTTGAAAGAAGACAAAGGGTATAACTATGAAATTGAAGTAGACGGCGGGATTTCGCCTGAAACTGCTAAGATATGTAAGGATGCAGGTGCAAATGTTTTTGTTGCAGGCTCATATATTTATGATGCTAACAATCCGATTGAGCGATTAATGTCTTTAAAAGACGCTGTGCGTTAAGATGACTAATATTGCAATAATGGTTGGTGGACCAGAAAATTATTTGCTAGAGACTCAAATTAAATCGAATACAGATCTAATTTGGATTGGTGTTGATAGAGGAGCTATAAGGTTATTAGATAGTGGGGTTAAACCTGCTATAGCACTAGGTGATTTTGATTCAATTACTTCAGAAGAATTAAAAATGTTGAAAAATGAAGTGAAAGATGTCCGCCAATTTCCTGCTGAAAAAGATGAAACAGATACAGAATTAGCTGTTAAAGTAGCCTTTCAAGAATTTACTCCTCAAATAGTAACGTTATATGGCGCTACTGGTGGAAGATTGGATCATCTACTAAATAATCTGTGGCTTGTTTTCCATCCAACTTTTCAGCCTCATATTTCTAAAATTAAAATAGTTGATAATAAAAATAGTATGACTTACTTTACGCCTGGTTCTTATGAAATCAAAAAAGAAAAAGATAAAAAGTATGTGGCTTTTATTTGTTTAACACCTGTTGATAAATTAACCCTAACGAATGTAAAGTATGAATTAACTGATGAAAAAATTATGTACCCGTATTCGTTAGCGAGCAATGAATTTATAGATGAAACAGCCGAATTTTCTTTTGAAACTGGTTTAATGGCGGTTATACAAAGTAAAGACTAAAAAAAATAAAGCTGAGACAAAAGTCTCAGCTTTATTTTTTTTGTTTAAACGCGTTCAACTTTACCAGATTTAAGAGCGCGAGTAGAAACCCAAACTTTTTTAGGTTTTCCATCAACTAAAATGCGAACTTTTTGTAAGTTAGCACCCCATGTACGTTTTGTTTTGTTCATAGCGTGAGAGCGGTTGTTTCCGCTTTTTGCTTTACGTCCTGTAATAACACATACTTTAGCCATTATTCTTTCCTCCTTTGCCGATATCTCGAAGCAAGGCTTCAATCTATACACTCATACTTTCATAATTTATCATAATTAGACAATATATGCAACATTTTTCTTTCAAGGAATTTTACTTGACAGCGTAAATAAGCTAAAATACTAATAGAATTTATAACGGATAAAATTAAATTTAGACTAATAAAAATAAAAATGGGTTATTTCTATTAGAGAACAGCGAGTTTTCCCCATAAACCTTTTAATATTGGACAAGCTATGATAAAATATGGAGTAGTAATTCATGGCTAACTAGCCAAAAGGAGGATTTTTACCATGGCAGTTAAAATAAAAACACAATTCGGTGTTATTGATATTTCAAACGAAGTGATTGCAACTGTAGTCGGAGGGGCAGCAACTGAAATTTTTGGGATTGTTGGTATGGCAAGCAAAAACCAAATTCGTGATAATTTAAATGATATACTTAAAAAAGAAAATTATTCGCGTGGTGTAATTGTACGTCAAGAAGATAACGGCGTAATAGTTGACGTTTATATTGTTGTTAGTTATGGAACAAAAATTTCTGAGGTAAGTCGTAACGTACAGGAAAAAGTTAAATATGATTTAGAAACAATGTTAGATATTTCTGCTAAAGCAGTGAATGTTTACGTACAGGGAGTTCGCGTTCTAAAAGATTAAAAAAAAGAAATTGTCGTAGTCACTTTGGTTAGAAGTGATGAAGGAGGATATAGTGGTGAATGTTACAAAGTTAGAAGGGAAACAATTCCGCAATATGGTTGCAATTGGAGCTAAGCGTCTAGACACTAATGCAGAATATGTTAACTCATTAAATGTTTTTCCCGTTCCAGATGGAGATACCGGAACAAATATGAATTTATCATTAGCAAGCGGAGTTAAAGCAATTGAGAATGTTGATACAAACAAAATGAATGAACTTGCTGCGGCTTTATCAAAAGGATTATTAATGGGAGCTCGTGGAAACTCTGGGGTCATTTTGTCTCAACTGTTTAGAGGTTTTGGAAAATCTATCGAGAATAAAGAAACTTTGACAGCTAAAGAATTTGCAGCAGCATTTACTAATGGAGTTCAAACAGCGTATAAAGCTGTAATGAAACCTGTCGAAGGAACTATTTTAACTGTTGCACGCGAATCAGCAAAAGCTGGCGAAAAGCAAGCTAAAACAACTGATGATGTTGTTGTGGTAATGGATGCTATTGTTCGTGAAGCAAAAAAATCTTTAGCTAGGACACCAGATCTTTTAGCTGTTTTAAAAGAAGTTGGAGTAGTAGATAGCGGTGGGCAAGGTCTCCTATTTATCTATGAGGGATTTTTAGAAGTTTTATCTGGTAAAATAAACGAGGACGAAGAGTATCGCCCTTCTTCACAACAAATGAATGATATGGTAAATGCAGAGCATCATCGTAGCGTTTCTAATCATATTGCTACTGAAGATATTAAATTTGGTTATTGTACTGAGATTATGGTTAAAATTGGTGACGGTGAAACGGTTAAACAAGATTTTGACTACGATGTTTTTCGTAATCATTTGAATGAAATTGGAGATTCTCTCTTGGTTGTTTCTGATGATGAAATTGTTAAAGTTCATGTCCACACAGAACATCCTGGAGATGTGATGAACTATGGACAAGAATTTGGATCACTTGTGAAAATTAAAGTTGATAACATGCGTGAACAACATGAGACAATCCTAGTGAATGAAAAACCTGCGCTGTCCAAAGCACCTAGCAAAAAAACACCCTATGGCGTTATAGCTGTTGCTGCTGGTGAAGGTGTACAGAATTTATTCAAAAGTTTAGGTGTAGATTATGTTATTAGCGGTGGACAAACGATGAATCCTAGTACAGAAGATATATTAAAAGCCATTGATTCTATTAACGCTGAAAAATATATTATTTTACCAAACAACAAAAATATATTTATGGCTGCCGATCAAGCTGCTGAAGTTAG
Source organism: Carnobacterium sp. (assembly GCF_049673005.1). Lineage (GTDB taxonomy): Bacteria > Bacillota > Bacilli > Lactobacillales > Carnobacteriaceae > Carnobacterium_A. Next base: position 66,534 of record NZ_JBATXB010000004.1, read on the forward strand.
TGAGTTACCTGTAGCTGTTATTCCAAGTAAAACAGTTTCTCAAGGTATGACAGCAATGTTAGCCTTTAATGAGCTGAATGATTTAGAAACAAATAAAAAAGATATGAGCATTGAATTAGAAAATGTTATAAGTGGCCAAATTACTAATGCAGTTCGCGATACAGAAATCGAAGGTATTAGTATTAAAAAAGATGATTACATGGGAATTGTCGATGGAAAGATTAAAGTTTCTAAACTAAATCGTAAAGAAGTCGTATTAGAAACTCTTAGAGCAATGATCACTGATGAAAGTGAAATTGTTACCATTTTATTAGGTGAAGATGGAAGTATGGATGAAGCAAAAGAAATTGCTGATGAAATTAGTGAAGAGTTTCAAGAGGTTGAAGTTGAAATTCATGAAGGGCAACAACCAGTGTATCCTTATTTATTATCCGTAGAGTAATTTAAATAAAATAGACAACAATAATAAAAATAGTATCTTATTTTTACTATTGTTGTCTATTTTTTAAAAATGTTTTAAATTTCAGTGAAAAGGTAATGAAAGGGGGATGAACAACCTAATTTAAGGTTGAACTACTATGGGAAAAACTATCTATGATCCAGTATCAGTTCTTCCATCGGTTGGACATAAACGTCAAGAAGCGTTAAATCAGTTGGGCATTTTCACAATTTTAGATTTGCTCTCCCATTTTCCTTTTCGTTACGAAGATATTAAAGAAAAGAATTTGTTAGAAATAGAAGATCAAGAAAAAGTAACCTTAAAAGGGAACGTTGTCTCTGAAGCTGTTATCAGTCGCTTCGGACCAAAAAAAAACAGGTTATCTTTCCGTTTAGTTGTTGATCATGCTGTGATAGCAATAACATTTTTTAATCAATCTTATTTAAAAAGTAAAATCATTGCAGGTGAAGAATTAGCAGTTTTTGGAAAGTGGGATGCTAAGCGAAAAAGCTTAACAGGTATTAAACTACTAGGAACTAGTTCCTCTGATCAAACGAATAGTTTTGAATCTATCTACAAAGCAAATAAATCCATAAAACAAAAGACTATTTTTGATTTAGTAAAAAAAGCATATCCGGAGTATTATAAACTTATTCCGGAAAATGTTCCTAGTGACTTGAAAAAAAAATATCGACTTGTCTCCCATAGTGAAGCAGTATATGGGATGCACTTTCCAACTTCACAAGAGCAATCAAAACAAGCTAGAAGAGAAATTGTATTTGAAGAATTCTTTTTATACCAATTAAAACTTCAAAGTTTGAGAAAAAAGCAAAAAGCGGCCGGTTATGGATTACAAATAAAGTATGATGTGAAAGAGTTAAGACGGTTTATTAGTTCTCTACCTTTTGAGTTGACTACAGCACAAAAGAGAGTTGTAAATGAAATTTGCACTGATTTAAAAGAGCCGATGCACATGCATAGATTACTACAAGGAGATGTAGGAAGCGGAAAAACAATTGTAGCTGCGATAGCTTTGTTTGCTGCTTCAAATGCAAATGTTCAATCTGCATTGATGGTTCCTACTGAAATTCTAGCAGAACAGCATATGGAAAGTTTAAGCGAATTGTTCGATCCTTTAGATGTACGTATGGCGTTATTGACTGGTTCAACAAAAACAAAAGAACGTAAAGTGATTTTAGAAGAATTAGCAAATGGTCTTTTGGATGTTGTTATTGGAACTCATGCATTAATTCAAAAAGACGTTTATTTCTCCCAATTGGGACTAGTCATCACGGATGAACAACATCGTTTTGGAGTAAATCAAAGAAAAATATTACGTGATAAAGGCAAAGAACCAGATGTTTTATTTATGACCGCAACGCCTATCCCAAGAACATTAGCCATTACAACATATGGAGAAATGGATGTATCTATTATTGATGAATTGCCTGCTGGGCGGATTCCGATTGAAACAACTTGGACTAGACCGAAAAACTTTGAATTGACTTTAGAATTTATTGAACGGCAATTAAAAGTAGGGTCACAAGCATATGTCATCTGTCCATTAATAGAAGAGTCTGAAAGTTTAGATGTTAAAAACGCAACAGATATTTATGAAAAACTTTCAGCATATTACGCATCACGTTATAACGTAGGATTGTTACATGGGAAAATGAAGCCAACGGAAAAAGAACAAATTATGCATCAATTTAAAGAAAACAAACTAGATATTTTAGTTTCTACAACTGTCATTGAAGTGGGAGTAAACGTACCAAATGCTACAACCATGGTGATATATGACGCAGATCGTTTTGGGCTATCCCAGTTGCATCAGCTAAGGGGTCGTGTTGGGCGAGGGCATAAAGAGTCTTATTGTATTTTAGTAGCAAATCCTAAAAGTGAAACTGGTATTGAACGAATGAAGATAATGACTGAAACAGTTGATGGTTTTGTTTTAAGTGAAAAAGATTTAGAATTGAGAGGAGCAGGAGATCTATTTGGATCAAAACAATCTGGGCTACCTGATTTTAAAGTAGGAGATATTATTGGTGATTTTGGTGCACTAGAAGCAGCTAGGCAAGAAGCAACAGAATTAATTAATGATCCTGATTTTATGCTCAATGAAAAGTATTTTCAACTGCGACAATTACTAGATATGGAGAAGTCATCAGAACATCATTTTAATTAACGAATACGATTTGGTTTATTATGTAGAATCATAAAAAGAGTTAACACGTGAATAAGGAGGAATAAAGTGTGAGAATTGCAGTAGATGCAATGGGTGGAGATAATGCGCCTAGAGCAATAGTTGAGGGTGTTGTACTCGCGGCTAATGAGTTTAAAGATATGGAATTTATTTTATATGGAAATGAAGGAATGATTAAACCTTACTTATCAAATGAAGATAACATCAAAATTGTTCATACAGATGAAAAAATCGATAGTGAGGATGATCCAATTAGAGCAATCCGTCGTAAAAAGAATGCTTCCATGGTATTGGCAGCACAAGCTGTTAAAAATAAAGAAGCGGATGCTCTTTTCTCAGCTGGAAATACAGGAGCTTTGTTAACGGCTGGATTATTGATTATTGGGCGCATTAAAGGGATTGATCGACCAGGATTATTAGTGACATTACCAGTTATTACAAAATCTGGAAAAGGATTTAATTTAATGGATGTTGGTGCTAATGCAGATTCAAAGCCAGAAAACTTGCATCAGTATGCTGTTTTAGGAAGTGAATATGCTAAATTAGTACAAGGAATTGAAAAACCAACTGTTGGTTTATTAAATAATGGAACGGAAGAAAATAAAGGAAACGATCTTACTAAACGTGCATTCCAACTTTTAAAAGATGAACCAATGATTCATTTCATAGGAAATGTTGAAGCGAGGGATATTTTAAATGGAGTTGCAGATGTTGTTGTAACAGATGGTTTTACAGGGAATGCAGTTTTGAAAACAATCGAAGGAACAGCGATGTCAATGATGACGTTGTTAAAATCAGCTGTTTACGATAATGGAGTAAAAGCAAAGTTAGGTGGTCTTTTATTAAAAGATAGTTTAACTGAAATGAAAGATGTTTTAGACTATTCGAAACACGGTGGTTCCGTATTATTTGGAATTAAAGCACCTGTTGTTAAGACGCATGGTTCTACAGAAAAAGAAGCAGTGTATTTTACGATTAAACAAATTCATGAAATGCTAGCTTCAAAAGTTATTGATGACCTTGTTTCTCATTTTGAATCTAAGTAAAAATAATTTGTTTTATAGAGTGAAATATAATAAAGCTAGACTTTATCTTTAACTATCTGTAAAATAAAACTGTCTGATACTTAAAAAAGCATATTAGAAAAGTAAAAACAGGAGGTGTAAGGATTGTCACAAAATGAGACTTTTGAAAAAATAAAAAAAATAATCGTTGAACGATTTGGAATTGATGAAGAAAAGGTTACTGAAGAAATGACGTTTAAAGATGATCTAGGAGCAGACTCACTTGACATTGTTGAGTTAGTTATGGAACTAGAAGATGTCTTTGGGACTGAGATTTCTGATGATGATGCAGAAAATATCTCTTCTGTTGGAGATGCAGTAAAGTATATAAATATAAATTTAAACTAATAATGATTTAGAAAATCTTTGGTAAAGAATTAGTTCTTTTACCGAAGGTTTTTTTACTAGTTTAGTTTGTATGGAGAGTATAACAAAAAACAACTATTAAGTTTAAGTATTAAAAATGAATCTATTTATTTTTACAAAAAAAAACAGTATACTAGTAGTGATTTGAGAAGTTTGATTGAAGGGAGAAAAAGAATGAATGAGTTATTTTTAAACGAACTTAAAGGTAAATTTAACATTAGATTTAATAATACCGACTATTTAGAAGAAGCATTCACGCATTCATCATATGTGAATGAGCACAGGAACCAAAATTTAAAAGATAATGAACGAATTGAGTTTTTGGGTGATGCAGTGTTAGAATTAATTATTTCAAGATACTTATTTGAACATTACCCAACACTTCCAGAAGGCCACTTAACTAAGTTAAGAGCAAGGATTGTCTGTGAGGCGAGCTTGAGTTTATTTGCTAAAGAATGCGGCTTTGATCGCTATATCCGTTTAGGCAAAGGCGAAGAACGAATGGATGGCAGAAAAAGACCAGCATTACTTTGTGATTTATTTGAATCTTTTATTGGTGCTTTATATTTGGATCAAGGAATTGCTAAAGTACTGGAATTTTTAAACCAGACTATTTTTCCAAAAATACAATCCGGTGCTTTCTCACATGTGATGGATCACAAAACAAATTTACAAGAGTATTTACAAAAAAAAGGTGAGATAACTATTGATTACCAATTAGTTGAAGAAATTGGACCCGCACACCAGAAAGCTTTTGTAGTTGAAGTAAGTGCTGAGGGACAGCTTTTGGGTCAAGGACAAGGTCGAACAAAAAAAGCAGCTGAGCAAGTTGCAGCAGAAAATGCATTGTTGATTTTACAAGGAAAATAATATTAATTAAGGATAAGCTAGAATGTTTAGCTTATCCTTAATTAATATATTATCTAAGAAAGGGGACAATTGGTTGTGCAATTAAAAAGAATTGAAATCGCTGGTTTTAAGTCCTTTGCGGAAAAAACAACCATTGATTTCCATGAAGGAGTAACAGCAGTTGTTGGGCCTAATGGTAGTGGGAAAAGCAACATCACCGAAGCTATTCGTTGGGTTCTAGGAGAACAATCTGCTAAAAGTCTGCGTGGAGGAAAAATGAATGACATTATTTTTTCGGGAACAAGCACACGGAAACAATTAAATTTTGCAGAAGTAACATTGGTCTTAGAAAATGAAGATCATTTTTTACCTTTAGATTTTTCAGAAATTAATATTACGAGACGCTTAAATCGAAATGGAGATAGTGAGTTTTATCTAAATAAACAAGCATGTAGATTGAAAGATATTGTGGAGTTATTTATGGACTCAGGTTTAGGTAAAGAATCATTTTCAATAATTTCCCAAGGAAAAGTAGAGACTATTTTTAATAGTAAGCCTGAGGATCGAAGATCTATATTTGAAGAGGCTGCAGGTGTTTTTAAATATAAAACACGTAAAAAAAAGGCGGAGCTAAAATTAGTTGAAACAGAAGATAATTTAAGTCGAGTTCAAGATATTATTCATGAGCTAGATAGTCAAATCGAGCCATTAAAAATACAAAGTAGCATTGCCAAAGATTATTTAATGCAAAAAGAACAGCTTAGTGATGTGGAAATTGCTTTAACAGTTGTGGAAATTGAGGAACTTAAAAAACAGACAGAGAAGCATATGAAAGGATTTGCTTCATTTGACCAACAACTAAAAGAAATGCAAGAAACTAGTAATAAGTTAGAAAAAGAATTAGTGGATCTTAAAAAAGAAAAAAAAGAACAATCTGATTTAATTGAACAAGAACAAATTTATTTAATGGAGACTATACAATCCTATGAACAGCTAGAAGGAAAAAAGCAGGTTTTAAACGAAAGATCCAAACACACAATAATAAATAAAAAACAGTATGAGCTACAGTATCAACAAGCTGAAAAACAAATTAAACAGTTATCAGAAAAATTGAATCAATTAAACCTAAAAATTACTGAAAAAAAAGAACAACAACTACTAGTGGAAAATAAATTAAAAATGGCAGAAAAAGAACGACAGATATTAGCATTAAATAGCAAAGAAACGATTGAACAGTTAAGAAATAATTACATTGATTTAATGCAAAATCAAACAAGTCTAAGAAATGAACAAAATTATTTAACTAAAAATCTTAATCAAGTTTCTCAAAAACAACTAAAAAACAATGCTAGAATTTCTGGTTTAGATTCAGAAAAAAAACAAGCTGAAATCAAATTAAAAAAGACAACGATAGAAATGAAATTAATTCAGCAAGAAATAGCAGAGAAAATACTGCACTACCAAGAACAACAAACATCGATTCAAAGTAGCCGTGTCATTCTCGAAAATGAAAATAAAAAAATGTTTGATGCTTTAAAAGTTGTTCAACAAGCTAAAGCAAAAAAGGAAAGTTTACAAGAATTAACAGATGATTATACCGGTTTTTATCAAGGGGTAAAAGAGATATTAAAGAAAAAAGAACAAATTGGTGGAGTGGTAGGTGCTGTCGCTGAGTTGATAGTAGTTCCTAAAGAAAGCGAAATAGCGATTGATATTGCACTAGGTGCTGCTTCACAAAATATTATTGTCAAAGATGAAAGAAGTGCACGCAACTCTATTGCATTTTTAAAACAAAAAAAATCTGGTCGTGCAACTTTCTTACCATTAACTACCATAAAACCAAGACATTTGCCGCTCTCAATTGAAGCAAAAGTGAAGAAGAGTGCGGGTTTTCTTGGTATGGCTAATGAAATAATTGAGTATCCCGAAGAAATTGTCTCGATAATTCAAAATTTATTAGGTACTACAATTGTAGCTAAGGATTTAGAGTCTGCTAATGCTATTGCTAAAATGATTCAGTTTGGTTACCGCGTTGTGACTCTTGAAGGTGACGTAATGAACGCGGGTGGCTCTATGACTGGTGGCGCTAATAAAAAAGGGAATCAAAGTAGTTTATTTTCAAGGAAAAATGAATTAGCGACGCTAACTAACCAAATTATCCAAATGGAAACAATGTTATTAGCTAAAGAAGCAAAAGTCCAAAGTTTAAAACAAAAGTTAATAAAAGAAGAAGAAAAATTGGAGCAAGTAAGAGAATTAGGTGAGCAGCAAAGGTTAAAAGAACAAGAATTTAAAAATACTTATGAAATCATTTTTGAAAAGTATAACCGTTTTGAAAGAGAACTTAAAGGTAGCCGATTTGAAGAACAAGAGGATATAGAAGAAAAAAATAGTTATGAATACCGTCTTTGTTCCATCAAAGAGGAATCTGTGACTCTTGAAGCCGAAATGGATCAAATAAAACGCCAAATAGAAATGGTGTCTTCACAAAATGAAGAAAGAGAAAAGCTTCAAGCTTCTACTCTTCAAACGGTTCAAGAATTAATGACTAAGACTGCGACACTTAAAGAACAGATGACCGGTTTAAAAAATGAGAAAAACCGTATTGAAAATGAAATAGATAGTGATAAAAAAAAGTTAGGCGAATTGAAAATATTTATACAAGAAACTTCTCAATCGAATGGAAGTCAAAAGCTTTCTCACAATGATCTAATAGAAAAATTAACAAAGTTGAAAGAAAAGAAAGAAAAATTAGAGCACTCTTTGATTCTAAACAAGAAAAACTTCTTAATTCTTCAAGAACGTTTGGATCAAGTAGAACAAAACTTAACTTTAAAAAATAATCAACAGCGTTATGTAATGGAACAAAAAACTAAAATAGATGTTTTGTTAAATAGAAATGAGGTTGCGATGGATACTAGATTAACCTACTTAAACGAAGAATATAAGTTGAGTTTTGAAGCTGCTAAACAACAGCATGCGCTATCGGTATCTATTGAAGATGCAACACATAAAGTAAAGTTACTTAAGAAAACTATTCAAGAATTGGGTCATGTTAACATAGGCGCAATTGAAGAATTTGATCGCGTTTATAGTAGATATACCTTTTTAGTAGAGCAACGTGATGATTTGTTAGAGGCGAAAGAAAGTTTATACGAAACAATGAATGAAATGGATGAAGAGGTTATTATACGGTTCACAGAAACTTTTGATGCTATTCGTTTTCGTTTCAGTAAAGTGTTTCCACAAATGTTCGGTGGAGGCATGGCTGAACTTCGGTTGACCAATCCGGATGATATATTAACAACGGGTATTGAAATTATTGCTCAGCCGCCGGGTAAAAAATTACAGCAATTAAGTTTACTCTCAGGTGGGGAAAGAGCTTTTACTGCTATTGCGTTATTATTTGCTATTATACAAGTTAGACCTGTGCCATTTTGTATTTTAGACGAGGTCGAAGCCGCATTAGATGAAGCTAATGTAGTACGTTTTGGTAAATACTTGAAAAATTTTGATGGAGAAACACAATTTATTGTTATTACACATCGTAAAGGTACGATGGAAGAGGCAGATGTTCTTTATGGTGTAACGATGCAAGAATCTGGTGTCTCTAAGATTGTATCTGTTCGGTTGGAAGAAGCAAAAAAAGAGAGTATGCATGCGCTAGAATAGGTTAGAGGAGCTGACTTAATGATTAAACTAATTGCGATTGATTTAGATGGCACTTTGTTAACGAAAGATCGGGAAATTTCTGATGAAAATAAAAACGCAATCAAAGAAGCAAAAAAACAAGGAATAAAAGTAGTACTGTGTACAGGAAGGCCACTCTTAGGAATGGTTCAGTATTTAGAAGAGTTGAATTTGAGAGAACAAGGAGACTATGGCATTACTTATAATGGCGGTTTAGTACAAAAAACGGATACTGGAGAAATTTTATCTCAAAAAACATTGTCACGAAAAGATACTTTAGAACTCTATAAATTAAGCCAAAATGTTAATATTCCTTGCAATTTTATTGATTTAGAAAAAGTTTATGAACCACCCTACCCGATAGGTAGAGACTCTTTGTATGCAACGATTATGACAGCATTGCCTTTTGTGCCTGTGATACCTGAAGATCTTGTTGATGATACCGCGATAAATAAAGTCGTATTTTGTTATGAGGAAGAAACTTTAGATGAGGCTATCAAAAAAATACCTTCATATTTTTTTGAAAAATTCACCTTGATGAAGTCTAGACCTACTTTACTTGAGTTGTTAAATAAAGAAGTGGATAAAGGCAAAGGTATTGCAGTTCTGTGCGAATTATTAGGAATAGAACCGCATGAAGTAATGGCTATTGGCGATGAAGCAAATGACTTTGCGATGATTGAATATGCAGGAATGGGTGTAGCGATGGAAAATGCTACTTCCGAAATAAAAGAACTAGCTCAGTTTATAACTAAAACGAATGACAACCATGGTGTTGCCCATGCCATTCAAAAATATGCTCTTAAATAAACTGATAAATACTAACGAATTAAGAATATAAAAGAAAAGGGGTAAAATAATGGGTTTTTTTGATAAAATAAAACGAGCTTTTACTGGGGAAGAAAAGATTGAAACAACTGAAGTAACAAAAAAATATGAAAAAGGTTTAGAAAAAACACGTAAATCTTTTTCAGACCGGATGAACGAACTATTTGCTAATTTCAGAACCGTAGATGAAGATTTTTTTGAGGAATTAGAAGAAATTCTGATTGGTGCTGATGTTGGATATGAAGCGTCGATGGAAATTAGTGATGCACTACGTCAAGAAGTTAAATTGAAAAATGCTAAAAATCAAGGCGAAGTACAACAAGTTATTATCGAAAAAATGGTTGAAATTTATGAAAAAGATAATACAGAAAAACCTGAAATTAATTTTAATAAAGATGGTTTATCTGTAATTTTAGTTGTAGGTGTAAATGGTGTAGGTAAAACAACTACAATTGGTAAAATGGCTAAACGCTACCAATCAGAGGGGAAAACAGTTCTTTTAGCTGCAGGAGACACATTTAGAGCAGGTGCAATAGAACAATTAGTTGTGTGGGGCGAACGAGTTGGTTCCCAAGTCGTAACTGGTAAAGCGGGTAGTGACCCTGCTGCAGTTGTTTTTGATGCAGTACGCCAGGCTAAAGAGCAAAATGTAGATATTTTAATTGTTGACACAGCGGGACGATTACAAAACAAAGTTAATTTAATGAATGAGTTAGAAAAAATGAAGCGTGTAATTGAAAAAGAAGTTAGTGATGGACCTCATGAGGTATTATTAGTTTTAGATGCAACGACTGGTCAAAATGCTATGGTTCAAGCTAAACAATTTAAACAGACAACTAATGTGACTGGTATTGTCTTAACTAAGTTAGACGGAACGGCTAAAGGCGGAATTGTATTAGCAATACGCAAAGAATTAGATATACCTGTTAAATTAGTCGGCTTAGGTGAAGCCGTAGATGACTTGCAAGAGTTTGAACCAGGAGAATACATTTATGGTCTATTCAGTGCTTTAATCAAGGATTCCATGTAAGGAAAACTTTTATAAGAATAAATAAAAAAGAACCTCGGTGCTGATCCCAAAAAAAATTAGTTTTCACTCTAACTTTTTGGGGTCGCTACCTTCACAGGTTCTTTTTTATTTACTTAAAATAATAGTCTTTCCTATTTTAAAATAGAGAAGACCCCTTAAAACTATTGACTATTTAACGGATAATGAGTACGCTTAAGAAGTGTATAAATGAGACTCTCTGTGAAAATAGGTCTGATAAAAAAGGAAGCGTTATAATGGAAATAGAACGAACGAACCGAATGAATGCGTTATTCGATTTTTATGGATCTTTACTTACTGAAAAGCAACAAAAATATATGTTACTTTATTTTGCAGATGATTACTCTCTAGGTGAAATTGCAGAAGATTTTGATGTGAGCAGGCAAGCTATATATGATAATATTAGGAGAACAGAGAAAATATTAACAGATTATGAAGATAAGCTTCATTTAGTAGAAAATTTTAATCAAACAGAAGAAACACTTAATGAGTTCTCAAATTATTTGAAAACTCATTACCCAACGGATAATACAGTTCAAAATTATATCCAAAAATTAAAAAAAGAATCAGCAGAATAAAGGAATGGTGAATTAAATGGCATTTGAAGGATTATCAGAAAGATTACAAAATGCAATGGCAAAAATGCGTCGCAAAGGTAAAGTATCGGAAGCAGATGTAAAAGAGATGATGCGCGAAGTTAGACTGGCTTTACTTGAGGCAGATGTTAACTTTAAAGTAGTGAAAGATTTTGTTAAAATTGTTAGTGAACGTGCAATAGGATCAGAAGTATTGGAAAGTCTCTCTCCTAGTCAACAAATATTAAAGATTGTTAGTGAAGAACTAACAAATTTAATGGGCGGTGAACAAAGTACAATTCAAATGGCTCCAAAATCTCCAACCGTAGTTATGATGGTGGGTCTTCAAGGAGCAGGTAAAACAACGACTGCTGGTAAGTTAGTAAACCACTTGAGAAAAACACAAAATAAACGTCCAATGATGGTAGCAGCAGATATTTATCGTCCAGCTGCTATTCAACAATTAGAAACTCTAGGAGAACAATTAGATATTCCTGTTTTTTCAATGGGAGACAAAGTAAGCCCTGTAGAAATTGCTAAGCAAGGTATTCAAAAAGCAAAAGACGATCATCGTGATTTTGTTATCATTGATACGGCTGGACGATTACAAATAGACGAGACACTTATGACAGAACTTACAGATATTAAAGCAGCTGTAAACCCTACAGAAATCTTCTTGGTGGTAGATGCTATGACAGGACAAGAAGCAGCTAACGTAGCAGCATCTTTTAATGAACAGTTAGACATTACTGGTGTCATATTAACGAAGTTAGATGGAGATACTAGAGGTGGAGCAGCCCTTTCCATTCGCTCAGTTACCGGAAAGCCAATTAAATTTGTTGGACAAGGAGAAAAATTGGATGCTCTAGAACCGTTCTATCCTGATAGAATGGCAAATCGAATTCTTGGTATGGGAGATATGCTCACTCTGATTGAGAAGGCTCAACAAGATTTTGATGAGAAGAAAAATGAAGAAATGACAAAAAAATTAAAAGATAATAGTTTTGATTTTAATGATTTCATTGATCAAATGGATCAAGTTAGTAATATGGGTCCGATAGAAGATATTCTAAAAATGATACCAGGCATGAGCAATGCTCCGGGACTTGAAAATCTTCAAATAGATCCTAAAGATATGGCTCGTATGAAAGCTATTGTTTTATCTATGACCCCTAGCGAACGGAAAAATCCTGATATTTTATCTCAAAGCAGAAGAAGAAGAATTGCAAGAGGTTCAGCAAGACCAATCGCTGAAGTAAATCGTATGATTAAACAATTCAATGAATCAAAAAAGATGATGAGTAAAATGACTAAAGGTAATTTTGATGGAATGGATGGAATGTTTGGTCAAGGCGTCAAAGGGAAAATAGGTAAAATGGCGATGAATTCTATGGTTCGTAAGAATAAAAAGAAAGCTAAAAAGAAAAATAAAAAGAAACATTAGGAATAGAAATAAAATAAAAAAAGACTGTAAAGAAAAAACACTTTACAACGATGAATTTTCCTGTTAATATACTTATTGAGAGAGAGTTAATGGAGGTGTAATAAATATGGCAGTAAAAATCCGCTTGAAACGTATGGGTTCTAAAAGAAATCCGTTTTATCGTATAGTAGTTGCAGATTCTCGCGCTCCACGTGATGGACGCTTTATCGAACCTGTAGGCACATACAACCCAGTTGTTAGCCCAGCTGAAGTGAAATTGGATGAAGAATTAGTATTGAAATGGTTAGCTGAAGGTGCGCAACCATCTGATACAGTACGTAACATCCTTTCAAAAGAAGGCGTTATGAAAAAATTTCATGATTCAAAAAATAGCAAATAAAAAGGATGAGAACTATGGCTGACATGAATGAATTAATTCTTACCATTGTTCGTCCACTTGTAAGTTATCCGGAAAAACTAATGATTAATATTATTGAAAAAGATGATTTTTTAGAATATCAGTTATCTGTTCATCCTGATGATATAGGGCGTTTAATAGGGAAAAAAGGTCGCGTAGCAAAAGCTATTCGAACAATTATCTATAGCGTTAAAGTCGAAGGACCTAAACGTGTAAGATTAATTATTCAGAATAGCGAAAATTCTTGAAGTAAGAAACCATTTCTAAGAAATGGTTTTTTTCTTTTTTATTTGTATTGATCTAATTAAAAAGAAAAAGTAAAAAAGAAAAAACATATGGTACAATAAAAAATAAACCAAATAAAAACAAAAAAGAATCGAGGTAAACTATGGCTGAATTATATAATGTGGGTAAAATAGTAAATACTCAAGGTATTAAAGGAGAAGTCCGTGTTATTTCAAAAACGGATTTTCCAGAGAAACGTTACAAGAAGGGTTCCAAGTTGTTGCTTGACCAAGCTGGCAACAAGATGATTGAGCTAACAGTCGCTAGTCACCGTAAACATAAGACATTTGATATAGTATCTTTTGAAAATCATCCTAACATTAATGATGTGGAAAAATATCGTGATGGAATTTTAAAAGTAACCGCTGAACAACTAGGTGATTTACCGGAAAATGAATTTTATTTACATCAGATTATTGATTTATCTGTACAGGATGAAGAAGGAAATAAATTGGGTAAAGTTACAGAAGTATTATCGCCAGGGGCGAATGATGTTTGGGTGATAAAGCAGCTCAATGGTAAAGATTTACTGATTCCTTATATAGAAGACATTGTATTAAAAGTTGATTTAGAAAACAAACTAGTTACTATACATGTGATGGAAGGATTAATTGATTAATGAAAGTTGATATTTTAACCTTATTTCCTAGAATGTTTGAAGGACCTTTGACAGAATCGATTATCGGAAAAGCGATAGAAAAAAAATTATTAGATGTAACAATAAGAAATTTTCGAGATTATTCTGAAAATAAACACAGTAATGTGGATGATTATCCATATGGTGGAGGAGCAGGTATGTTATTAACTGCTCAGCCAATATTTAGTGGGTTAGATGCAATTGAAACTGAAAATCCTGAGACAAAAAAAAGAGTTATTTTGTTAGATCCGGCAGGTGTCCCTTTCACTCAAAGTCTTGCTGAGGAGTTATCTGAGGAAAAACATTTAGTTTTTATTTGTGGTCATTACGAAGGATACGATGAGAGAATTCGTAAATTGGTAACGGATGAAATTTCATTGGGAGATTTTGTTTTAACTGGTGGAGAGTTAGGTGCGATGGTTGTTATTGATGCAGCCGTCCGTTTGTTGCCAGAAGCATTAGGCAATGATGAATCTGCTAAAACAGATTCTCATTCAACTGGTTTTTTAGAGCATCCTCAGTATACAAGGCCAGCAGAATTTCGTGGAATGAAAGTGCCGGATGTTTTAATTAGTGGGAATCACAAAAAAATTGCAGAATGGCAAGAAAAAGAATCGCTACGTCGAACTTATTTAAGAAGACCTGATATGTTATTAGAGAAAGTATTTACTAAAGACCAAAAAAAATGGTTAGATGAAATACAAAATGAAGAGAATCTATAATGTATTAAGTAAAACTACTTTACACTCTTTTTAGAATATGGTAAACTAATTTAGTAGTGGGTAAAACCCGCTGAAATAACGATATTCCGCTGTGTCCAAATGGTGATATATGAATGTTTGTTGGAAGGAGAAAAAAACATGAATTTAATTGAATCAATCACAAATGAACAATTACGTGAAGATATCCCAGCTTTCCGTCCAGGAGATACTGTACGTGTTCACGCTAAAATTGTTGAGGGTACTAGAGAACGTATCCAATTATTTGAAGGCGTAGTAATTAAACGTCGTGGAGCTGGAGTTAGCGAAACATATACTGTTCGTAAAATCTCTAATGGTGTTGGTGTGGAACGTACATTCCCATTACACACTCCACGTGTTGCGTTAATCGAAGTTATCCGCTTCGGTAAAGTTCGTCGTGCTAAATTATACTACTTGCGTGCATTACATGGTAAAGCAGCTCGTATTAAAGAAGTTCGTCGTTAAGAAAATAAAAAGAAGTGTGGGGGACTCATTGCGTATGAGGGCCTCGCACTTCTTTTTATTAAATTATTAGGTAAGAATAATGAAGAAATTAAGATAGTGGATTCTTAAAGGAAAGGTTGTTTTTTTAAAATGTCCAAATCTGACGAAAAGTAATTGACAAATATTCGTTTACCCTGTAAAGTACTATAAGTTGTTAGATAAGGAATTGAAGATATTTGAAGAGAATAATCACTAAATATTATTATTGACTTATTTATAGATAACGTGATAAGATATATATGCATTAAAAATGCAAATTATTTAATTGGATGAATAAAAATCCAAAATAAATTGCAAATTGTTGTTGACAAGTTAAATAACTTCTGGTAATATTTAGAAGTTGTCAAAACGACAACGCAAACAAATTAGACCTTTGAAAACTGAACAAAGTAAAACAATAAACTGTGAACGGCGGTTCGGCCAAGGGTCGAACCAAAAGAAACAAAGTGAATAATTATTCGCTAGCAAGTCATTTTAATGA
>NZ_JBATXB010000005.1:0-4175 GCF_049673005.1 Carnobacterium sp.
GTTTTCTTGTTTCTATAGTTTAAATTGATTAACCGTTTGGCTTAAATCTTCTGCTAAAGTTGCTAAGTGTTCCGCATTTCCAGAAACTTCTTCCATCGAACTGCTAATTTGTTGTGTCGCAGCTGACGTTTCTTCAATTCCTGCTGCTGACTCTTGGGATACAGCCGCAATTTCTTCAATTGAACTTCCCATAATTTCTGTATTCACAACGATACTCTCTAGATTATCAGAAATAGATTGAATTTCAGTAACCATTCCTGTAACAGAGCGACTAATTTTTGCAAATGTTTGACCCGTTGTTTTAATTTGCGCTGTTCCTTCTTCAACTTCTGCATAGCCCTGCTGTAATGAGTCCGTTACTATTTTTGATTCTGATTGAATCGTGTTAACAAATCCTGTAATGTCTGCAATAGAAACAGCAACTTGTTCTGCTAATTTTCTAACTTCATCCGCAACAACGGCGAAACCTCTACCGTGCTCACCCGCTCTTGCCGCTTCAATAGCTGCATTCAAAGCTAATAGATTGGTTTGATCAGCAACCGTTTGAATAATCGAAACCAAATCAGAAATTTCTTTTGTTTGGTTATCTAATGTACTCATTTTTTTAACTGTATCGCGGACAATCTGATCAACTTTTTGCATTTGTTGAGTCGTTGAATCCATTAATTCCGTTCCTTGGTTAGTCATTTCTAATACTTGCTGAGAAGTCTTATTGATTTGATCCCCACGTTTATTGGTGTCTTGCACTTTTTTAGTAAAGTTACCCATTACAATAGATAGACTGCTTGCCGTGTTTGCTTGTGTTTCAGACCCCGTAGCCAGTTCTTGCATAGTTGTCGCAACTTGTTCTGATCCTGATTTAACTTCAGCGGCTGATTGTGTTAACTCTTCGCTATTAGCCGTCAAGGTTTCAGAGTTTGTAGCTAGTTCTTGAATCATATTTGCTAGGTTTGCTTGCATTAGGTTCATTGATTCTGATAATTGACCTGTTTCGTCTTTAGTTGTTACTGGAAGTGGTGCTAAACTTAGATTCGCATCTGCTATTCCTTTCATTTGTTTCATCACCAAGTTAATTGGTCTTGTAATCATATTTGACGTTAATAGAGCAATGATAATCGATAATACTGTAAGTGTTGTCGTAGTAATAATCCCTATATTTCTGATTGCTTCCCCTTTTTCAATTATCTCACTTGTTAGATCTGATATTGTTTTTTGTTGCTTTATTACTACATCAGATAAAGCATTCGTAATTTCTACTTCTAAAGGTGCAGCTTTTATGGATAATATTTCATCCGCTTTTTTAGAGTCCCCTTCTTCATAAGCTAAGAATGCCTCATCAACCATAATTCTCCATAGCTTTTTTTTGTCTATTATTTTCTTCATTTCAGGAGTATTGCTTATGTCCGCATGGTCTTCTTCCTGTAGGGCGATGATGTAGTCGGTTTGCACGTTGAATTGTTCGCGATACATGTCATCTTTATACAACATATATCCTCTTATTGAACTTGAACGTTTATGTATGTCTACTAACAGCGTTTCGTCATATACAAGTAAATCCAACTCTTTTTCTAATTCATCTTCCAATGATCTATTCATATCATCTAAAGATAAGGTATTAAATATACTTAATAGCATCATAAACAATACTAATACAGCAAAACCTGCTAATATTTTTGTTCTTAATTTTGTTATTCTACCTGTTTTTTGTTCGTTTTTTTTCATTTACTTCCATCCTCTTTTTTAATAAATTTTTGTATTCTTTTTTTCTTGGTTTTATATTTTTTTTATATAAACCAGTTTCTTCTTCCTTTCCATTCCTCACCTTCTCAATCACAACTTGTTTTATATCGGCACTTTCTGCATAAACTTTATAGCAAATACAATTTCACTTCATATGGCTCATTATTTTCTAGTCAAAAAATCAGCCTATTACTAGAACTAACTCATCTCTAGCAATAGACTGACTATTATTTTTATTTTTATAATTTAAATTGATTAACGGTTTGGCTTAAGTCTTCTGCCAAGGCTGCTAAATGTTCCGCATTCCCAGAAACTTCTTCCATCGAACTACTAATTTGTTCTGTTGCAGCTGACGTCTCTTCAATTCCTGCAGCGGACTCTTGGGAAACAGCTGCAATTTCTTCAATCGAACTTCCCATAATTTCTGTATTCACAACAATACTCTCTAAGTTATCAGAGACATATTGAATCTCAGTAACCATACTTGTTACAGAACGACTAATCTTAGTAAATGTCTGGCTAGTCTTTTTAATTTGAGCGGTTCCTTCTTCTACCTCGGTATACCCCTCTTGTAAAGAATCTGTTACTACTTTTGACTCTGTCTGAATGGTCGTAACAAAACCTGTAATATCTGCAATAGAAACCGCTACTTGTTCTGCTAACTTTCTGACTTCGTCTGCAACTACGGCAAATCCTCGCCCATGTTCACCAGCTCTTGCCGCTTCAATAGCCGCATTCAAAGCCAATAAATTAGTTTGGTCAGCAACCGTTTGAATAATCGAAACTAAATCAGAAATTTCTTTTGTTTGATTGTCTAAAGTGCTCATTTTTTCAACCGTATCACGAACAATTCGATCAATTTTCTGCATTTGTTGAGTTGTTGATTCCATTAATGCTGTTCCTTGGTTGGTCATTTCTAATACTTGTTGGGATGTTTTATTAATTTGGTCGCCATGTTTATTGGTATCTTGTACTTTTTTAGTAAAGTTGCCCATTACAATAGATAAACTACTTGCTGTATTCGCCTGTGTTTCAGACCCAGTAGCTAATTCTTGCATGGTTGTCGCAACTTGCTCTGAACCTGACTTCACTTCAACTGCTGATTGCGTTAATTCTTCACTATTAGCCGTTAACATCTCAGAAGCTGTAGCTAGCTCTTGAATCATGCTGGTTAAGTTGCCCTGCATCACATTCATCGATTCTGATAATTGACCTGTTTCATCTTTTGTTCTTACAATTAATGGTTGGATACTTAAATTACCATTTGATATTTCTTTCATTTGCTTCATAACTAAATGAATTGGCTTTGTAATCATATTAGACGTCACTATAGCAATAATAACCGATAAAACAACTAATATTATAGTAGTAATAATACCAATGTTTACGATTATCTGACCTTTTCTAATCGTATCATGTGTTAAATTCAAGATTTTTGCTTCTTGATCTTTCACTAAATCTGTAAATCCTTTTTCTAGATCTTTTTCTAAAACTTCTCCTTGAATGGTCATAATTTCTTTTGCTTTCTCAGCATCTCCAGCATCATACGCTTCAAAAGCTTCATCAGTTAACATACCCCAAGCAATTTTCTTATCAATCAATGCTTTTAATTCTGGTGAATCACTTAATTCTAATGCTCTATTTTCTAATCCAATACTATTTTTTGTTTCGGTATTGAATTGTATACGGTAACTTTCATCTTCATAAAACATATACCCTCTCATTAGACTTGTACGTCTAAATATATCTGTTAACAGACTTTCATCACTAATCAAATTAGCCAATTCATTTTCCATCTCTTCTTCAAGTGTTTTATTGATATCATTTAAAGATAGTGTATTAAATAAACTAAGTAGCATCATAAAAAATAGTGTGACTGCAAATCCTGCTAATATTTTTGTTCTCAATTTTGTCACTCTACCGAACTTTTTTTCATTCTTTTTCATTACTTCATTCCTCTTTTTTATGATTTTTTTATTTCTTCAATAATATGTATCTTTTATTCAACTCACTATTTTTACTATTTATGACCTCTCCTTCTTAGTCATAACTTAATTTATATCGGCATTTTTAATAAAAACTTTATAGCGGATGGTATCTTCTCAAAATTAAAAACAGCCTGTTGAAAGAGGTGTAATTCTCTTCCAACAGGCTATTTTCTTATAGTCTAAATTGATTAACCGTTTGACTTAAGTCTTCTGCCAAAGTTGCTAAGTGTTCCGCATTCCCAGAAACCTCTTCCATTGAACTGCTAATTTGTTGTGTCGCAGCTGATGTTTCTTCAATTCCTGCCGCTGATTCTTGGGACACAGCCGCAATTTCTTCAATCGAACTTCCCATAATTTCTGTGTTTACAACGATACTTTCAAGATTATCAGAAATATGTTGAATTTCACCGACCATTCCTGTAACAGAGTGACTAATTTTAGCGAAAG
>NZ_JBATXB010000006.1:0-2399 GCF_049673005.1 Carnobacterium sp.
CTTATACCCACAACCCTCTTTCTGGATTTCTTTAGTAGGAGCTGGTCTAGCTTTTGGTTTGATATTTGTCATCATTCTTTTATCTAATGGTGGGATGGGCGCAGGGGACTTAAAATACTTTACTTTATTAGGCTTTATTTTTGGACCTCGTTTGTTTTTAGTGCTCTTTTTTTTAGCAACCCTTTACGGCGCTATCAGTGGCATGATTCTCATGAAGCTAACGAATGGCGATCGAAAAATGACTATTCCATTTGGTCCATACATTGGACTCTCTGCATTAACGGTCTTTTATTTTGGAGAAACAATTCTTCAGTGGTATGGATCATTTTTTAATTAAGTTTGAAGATTATTTTTATGTTTCGACTATGAAAGGAGGTATAAGATGTTATTTAAAAAACAACCCTTGGTTTATTTTGAATTTTTAGAAAGACGGATTCGTTATTTGGCGGTGGATGCAAACTCCGGCAAAGTGCTAGAAAAAAGTGAAATTCTGTTTGACAATGAAATTCTTCATGAAGAAAGAATCATTGATTCATCTTTGCTTGAAAATCGGTTAAACGCATTGGTTACTGAAAAAAAATGGAAAAACGCAAAGGCGTCTATTTTGTTGCCAGATAATTTTGTCATTGTGCGTGAAGAAAAAATTCCATTGCAGTTAGATCCTTCGGAAATTAAAGCTTATATTGCTCTACATATGGGACAATTGATTCGCTCTCCATTCAAAGAGACACGCTTTCATTTTGAATTACTTGAAGCGAATGATTTGGAACAGATCGTTCTTTTGATGCTTTATCCGCAAGAAATTATTACGCAGTATGAGTCGCTATTACAAAAAGTATCACTAGATCCTGTTGTAGCGGATATCTCATCGCTAAGTTTGTACCGACTTATTAAGCAGCAAGGTGAGCTACATGCAGACTCGACTAAGCATATAATGGTTCTGCAATGGAGTACAGTCAATAATACAGTTATGATTTTTAATGAAGATTTACCTAAATTATCGCGTCAATCGCGTTTAACTCGATTGATTGATTTATGGGACGTAACCCCAGATGGTGAATCGATTTGGAAAGAAGATTCTGAATCACTTGAAGAAGCAATTGCTGAAACACTTAATGTCTTAGAAAGATTGCTAGAATTTTATCGCTACTCAGTGATGAACGGTGAAAGTGGGGTAACGGATATTTATTTAGCAGGAGATTTTCCGGACTTAGAAAAAGTTAAGGAACAGTTTTCTGAACGTTTTTTCCAACCGATTCATATAATAAAGGTTTCAGAAGAAATCACGTCTAAATATTTACCTTTGTACGGACTGGCTATGAAAGAAAAAAAAGTGACCGCAACTAAGAGTGTGAACAAGAAAAAAGTAAAGCGTACTAGAAAAAAAGTGCAGGGGGAAAATAAACATGTTTGAAGTCAATTTCTTTGAAAAAAAACAAAAAAACTTTCTTCCCTATTTTATTAGTGGCGTTTTCCTTTTCTTGCTTCTTCTAGTAGGCATCTATTTTTTCTCAATGCAGGCTTATTATACGAATGGTGAAAAGCAGAACCAAGAGTGGCTTCAGAATGAGGCAGATCAGCTTAGTGTTTCACGAAAGATACAAGAATTTGATTTATTAACGCAGCAAGTAGCAGGAAATAAGGCTACACTTGAAGCGATGCAATACCCAATGGCATATGTAACAAACGCGATTCTCGAACAAGTTCCAAACGGGGAAAAACGAGTGTCTATTTTTAATAAAAATGAAACCAATCAAATTACATTAGTACTTGAAGGGTTAACGGCAACAGAACTATCCGATACTGTCGAAAAATTTAAAGCGCTAAGTTTTGTGTCGACAGTTCACTTCATCCGGGTGGAAAATCAAGTAGAAGGAGCAGATTCGATTGTAGAACTGTGGCTAGAAATTGATGAAACAGCTTTAGGAGAGGAGGTTCTGTCATGAAGCTAAAATGGAATCGACTGTCATTCATGCTAGCCTTAATGATGGGACTAGTCATTCTAGGCGTGTTTATTTTCGGACAAGTCTATTTTCTAGATTCAATTAAAGAGCGAGCCGATCGTTCGGATCAACAGGTTGAAGAACTGAAGGATTTAAAGGTTCAGTATCCACCAGAAGAGAACCTGTTGAATGCGTTTAAAAAAGAGTACGAAGAGACTTGGAAATTTTTACCTGAAAGTGAACGGTTTAATGAAGAACTTATTGTTTTAGAAAAGCTAGCGGCTCAAGAGAAAGTAGCTATACAGCAAATACTACGTGTCGGAGATCCACTGGCAATTGAAGGTCTAGATGAAAGTTATAAAAAAAATATCTATGAAGTTGAAATGACAAGTACTACTGCGGGAAGCATGCAGAACCTTGTCGAAGAATTAGAAGCTCAAGAGCGTATCTGGAATA
>NZ_JBATXB010000007.1:0-12329 GCF_049673005.1 Carnobacterium sp.
GTTCATGCAGTATTAACAGGTATTTCATTATTTATCGCAGCTACTTTCCAATGGACAGCAGGATTTGGTTTCAGTGCTGGTCTAGTCGACTTTATCTTAAGTTCTAGCTTACCTTTAGCTAATAAACCTTACTTCTTAATTCTACAAGGTTTAGTATTCTTTGCAATTTACTACTTCATTTTCCGTTTCATCATTGTTAAATTTAACTTAGCAACACCAGGTCGTGGAGACGATGAAGACGAAGAAATCGTTGAAGAAACTACTGATTCAACGACTAAAGTTTCAGCTTCATCTACAAAAGATGCTAAATTCAAACGTCAAGCAGAGATCATTTATGATGGTTTAGGTGGAGACGCTAACGTTACTTCTATCGATAACTGTACGACACGTTTAAGACTTGAAGTTAAAGATATGTCTATCGTTGATGAAAAGAAAATTAAATCTGCTGGTATTGCTGGAATTAACAAAGTTTCAGACCATAACATTCAAGTTATTGTTGGAACTGAAGTACAATTCGTTGCTGACGAAATGATTAAATTAAAAAAATAAGAACATGTTAAAAACGTTAGAGCAATTGCTCTAACGTTTTTTTAGGTATCATTAATTGTGTGAGAGTTATATAGTAAAAAAATAATAGTGACGTATTTTTTCTTCTTGCTCAACCAATCTTTATTTGATAGAATAAGGTGAATAGTTAAAAACAAAGAAAAGGAATAGTAGAAACAATTCTTTTAAAGAGAGTGCATGTATGGTGGAAATGCATAAAGAAATTTTTTCGAACTCGCCTTGGATGTTGCTTTACTGAACCAATAGTAAGTAAAGCCGTAACGCCTGCGTTAAAGGTATGAAGAGTCTACATGAAAGTGAAATGTAGAAAATTTAGGTGGTACCACGATTATTGACTTGTCAAATCGTCCTATGAGCAACAGAGTAATTATCTGGCCTCATAGGGCGATTTTTTAATTTATGAAGATAAAAAAGAAAGAGGGATAAAAGAGATGAGTTTTAATCATAAGACAATTGAAACAAAGTGGCAGAATTATTGGAAAGAAAACAGTACATTTAAGACAACGGAAGATGCTGAAAAAGAAAAATTTTATGCATTGGATATGTTTCCGTATCCATCTGGACAAGGATTGCATGTTGGACATCCAGAAGGCTACACAGCAACGGATATTCTTTCTCGATTGAAGCGTGCACAAGGCTATAACGTATTACATCCTATGGGCTGGGATGCTTTTGGATTACCAGCGGAACAGTATGCATTAGATACAGGAAATGACCCTGAAGAATTCACAGCAAAAAATATCGAAACTTTCCGACGTCAAATCAATTCTTTAGGATTTAGTTATGATTGGGAACGTGAAATTAATACAACAGATCCTGATTATTATAAATGGACCCAATGGATTTTTATTAAATTATATGAAAAAGGGTTAGCGTATGAAGCAGAGGTAGCTGTAAACTGGTGTCCTGAATTAGGAACAGTTTTAGCAAATGAAGAAGTGATTGATGGTAAAAGTGAACGCGGCGGACACCCAGTCGTTCGCAAACCCATGAAACAGTGGATGCTAAGAATTACGGCTTACGCAGAACGTTTGTTAGAAGATTTAGAATTAGTTGATTGGCCTGAAAGCATCAAAGATATGCAACGAAATTGGATTGGGAAATCTGTTGGAGCATCTGTTCAATTTTCTGTTCAAGAATCAGATCAGCAGTTTACTGTTTTTACAACACGTCCAGATACGTTATTTGGATCAACTTATTGTGTATTGGCACCAGAACTAGACTTAGTAAAAACAATTACTACTCCAGAACAAAAAGAATCTGTTGAAGCTTATTTGAAAAAAGTTAGTTTGAAAAGTGATTTAGAACGAACAGATTTAAATAAAGATAAAACTGGTGTGTTTACTGGGGCTTATGCGATTAATCCTGTAAATAACGAGAGAATGCCTATTTGGATTGCTGATTATGTTCTGGCATCGTATGGTACAGGAGCGATCATGGCAGTTCCTGCACATGATCAACGAGATTACGAATTTGCTAAAACATTTAGCTTGCCAATTATCCCTGTTCTTGATGGTGGAGACATAGAAAAAGAAGCTTTTCTTGAAGATGGCCTGCATATCAATTCTGAGTTCTTAAATGGATTAGATAAAGAAGCAGGTATAATAAAAATGAATAAGTGGTTAGAAGAAAATAAAGTTGGTAAACCAGAAACAACGTATCGTTTGAGGGACTGGTTATTTGCCCGTCAGCGTTATTGGGGAGAGCCTATCCCAGTTATTCACTGGGAAAATGGGACGTCTACGACCTTACCAGAAGCTGAATTGCCATTACTATTGCCAAAAACAGAACACATAAAACCAAGTGGCACTGGTGAGTCACCATTAGCTAATATTAAAGAGTGGGTCAACGTGGTCGATCCAGAAACTGGAATGAAAGGCCGTCGTGATACCAATACGATGCCACAATGGGCTGGTAGTTCATGGTACTTCTTACGTTTCATCGATCCTAAAAATAAAGAAGTGATAGCTGATCCTGAGAAACTTAAAGAGTGGTTACCTGTTGATATTTATATTGGTGGAGCAGAGCACGCTGTGTTGCACTTGTTGTACGCTCGTTTTTGGTATAAATTCTTGTTTGATATTGGAGTTGTGCCAACGAAAGAACCTTTCCAAAAACTGTTTAATCAAGGGATGATTCTTGGAGAGAACAATGAAAAAATGTCTAAATCAAAAGGCAATGTTGTAAATCCTGATGAGGTTGTAGAAAAATTTGGGGCAGATACACTACGTATGTATGAAATGTTTATGGGGCCTTTAGACGCTTCAATTGCATGGGATGAAAATGGACTCGAAGGTAGTCGTAAATTCTTAGATCGAGTTTGGCGTTTAATGGTCGATGAAGAAGGAAAATTACGTGATCGGATTACAACAATCAATGATGGATCGTTAGATGTTGTTTATCATCAAACAGTTAAGAAAGTAACAGAAGATTTTGAACAATTACGTTTTAATACTGCCATTTCACAATTAATGATTTTTGTGAATGAAGCTTATAAAGCAAAAGCGTTGCCTGTTGATTACATTAAAGGGTTTGTTCAGCTACTAGCTCCGATTGCTCCTCATTTAGGAGAAGAACTATGGTCGATGCTTACGAGCACCAATGAAAGTATCTCTTACGTGTCTTGGCCAAGTTACGATGAAACATTCTTAACTCAAGATGAGATTGAAGTTGTTTTCCAATTGAATGGGAAGTTAAAAGCAAAAGCAAAAGCACCAAAAGAAATCACTAAAGAAGAACTAGAAGAATTAGCTATGAGCAATGAAAAAATAAAAGAAGCGTTAGTCGATAAAACGATTCGTAAAGTTATTGTTGTTCCTGGAAGATTAGTTAATATTGTAGCGAATTAATAGAAAGAACCAAAGAATTGAGTAGGTTAATTCTTTGGTTCTTTTTATCGATTTATAAAAGAGGTCATCAAACTTAAGATTTGGTAAAATTACACAAGTGTCTTAGTAAATGCATTGCAACCGAATTAGTAAAGAAGTAGAATAGATGTTAGTTGATAAAAGTATGAGAGTAGGGTAATTAAAATGTCAATGGATGATGTAAAGGGAAAAAAGGCAGTCAGCGAAAAAACATCAAAAGAGAAAATGGTTAGTGGCTCTGCTTGGATGACCGGAGGCAGTATTTTATCCCGTCTTTTAGGCGCGTTGTATATTATTCCTTGGATGGCATGGATGGGAAACCAAGAAGTTGCCAATTCTGCTAATGCGCTTTATACGATTGGTTATACACCATACGCACTGTTCTTAAATATAGCAACAGCGGGTGTACCATCAGCAATTGCTAAACAAGTATCACATTATAATGCATTAGGCGAGTATAAAATTAGCCAAGATATTTATAAAAAAGGATTACAAGTGATGGCAGTAACAGGAGTTGTAGCTGCGATTGTAATGTACATTATTGCACCGTTCATTGCAGCGAATAGTCCAACAGCATCAATAAGCGATGGGACACAAGTTATTCGTTCACTTAGTTGGGCGCTATTAATTATCCCATGTATGAGTGTGACAAGAGGGTTTATTCAAGGGCATCATACGATGGCGCCTTCAGCTATATCACAATTTATTGAACAATTAGGCCGAGTGATTTTTATGCTGGCTGCTGTTTACTTAATTCGGGTTGTATCTTATGGAGAAGTCGTAGATGCTGTTACTGCCTCTACATTCGGGGCATTCATTGGGGCCTTATTTAGTATTTTATATTTATTTTATATTATTCAAAAAAAGAAGCCTGAGTTAGATTATAACTTATCTAATAGTAAAAATAATATTACAATATCAACCAATGAAATTTTTAAATCTATTATTAAGACAGCCGTTCCATTTATTATCATTGGATCAGGAATTACTTTATTCCAAATCATTGATCAATTTACTTTTGGACCGATTATGAAAAATGTAACAGAACTAACAGCTAAACAAATAGAAAATAATTATGCTGTTGCTTCAGGTAATGCGAATAAACTGATTATGATTGTTATCTCATTAGCAGGATCAATGGCAATAACATCAGTACCATTGATTGCTGATTTACTAGCTAAAAATAAAATGAAAGACGTTAGAATGCAATTAAGTGATAGTATTCAACTGTTTTTCTTTATTATGTTGCCTTCTGCAATAGGGATGGCAGTGGTTTCTAAACCACTGTACACTGTTTTTTATGGATACAGTTCATTTGGAACGGGAATTTTGCAATTGTCTTCTTTCATGAGTATTTTCCTTGGATTATTTGTACTATTGGGTTCAACACTTCAAGCTGCTGATCGTACGAAGTCAGCTTTGTCAGCGATGGTCATTGGATTAATTGTAAAATTAGTCTTCCAATACCCAGCGTTATGGATATTGGGTACTTATGGTATGTTAGTATCTAATATCTTAGGTTTCGGAGTAACCGTCTTTTTAATGTTATGGTCAATGTATAAGATGACTAAATTAGATATTAGCTTCTTAATGAGACGTATTTTATTGATGGTACTCATTACGATAGGTATGGCGTTAATTGTATCGATTATTCAAAAAGGAATGTATGTATTTTTTGAACCAAAAGATAGAGTTGGAGCATTAATAAACATGATGGTTTCGTCTTCTATTGGAGGATACTTTTACCTTTATGCAGTTTTAAAAACGCGTTTAGCTGATCGTTTATTAGGTAGTAGAGTAGCGCGGTTAAGAAATAAATTAAGAATTAAGTAAATCATCTAAGGCTAGCTGATATATGGAGACATAATTAGCTAGTTCTTTTAGATTTAAGGAGTTGAAGAACCAATATGCGTTTGGATAAGTTTTTAGCACACACTGGTTATGGAACACGCAAATCAGTTAAAGAATTAATAAAAGGTAAAAAAGTGACAGTGAATGACCTAACTATAAAAGATGGGAAAATTCATATTAATCCTGAGAAAGATGTAGTTAGTGTTTCAGGAAAAGCAATTTCTTACCAAGAATATTATTATTTTATGTTGCATAAACCACAAGGAGTTATTAGTGCGACAGAAGATAAAGTGCATAAAACCGTTATTGATTTATTAGACACGAACGATCAAGTATCTAATCCATTTCCAGTAGGTCGATTAGATAAAGATACGGAAGGATTATTGTTACTCACGAATGATGGATCACTAGCTCACGAATTGCTTTCTCCTAAAAAAGAAGTGGATAAATGTTACGAAGCAATTATTGATGGCATTGTTGGCGGAAAAGAAGTGGAAGCTTTTGAACGAAGCATCACTTTAGAAGATGGATTTGTCTGTCGTCCGGCTAAATTGAGTGTTTTATCCACGGATTTAGTAGAACAAAAATCGAGTATTCAAGTCGTTATTCATGAAGGGAAATTCCATCAAGTTAAACGAATGTTTGAAGCTGTTGATAAAAAAGTTTTGTATTTAAAACGATTATCAATGGGGCCTTTGGTTTTAGACGATGAGCTGAAAATTGGGCATTATCGTCCACTGACAGTTAATGAAATGAAAGAATTAAAGGAGTTTACAAAATAAAGAGGAGGGACTTTTTAATTGTCCTTCCTCTTTATTTTATATTAATTATTAGAATCAGCCAGCTCTTTTAAAATGACGGGCAGTTGCTGAATGATCTGTGAGGGTAAGACGACATATTGTTTCTCGGCAAGCTGATCACCAATATAGCTGTGAAGGAAAACAGCAACTAATATTCCGGCTTTTAAATTAGACAATTGTGCAATCATACCAGCTAGAATACCAACTAAAGTGTCTCCCATACCACCGGTGGCCATTGCGGGATTTCCAGCTTGGTTTTGCCATATCTCATCTTTAAAATAAATTTCTGTTCGGTGTTGTTTTAATACGATAATAGCATTTAATTGATCTCTCTTGATTTGATTTAACCTGGGTAGTTGTGTTCTCGGCTCTAACCCACTTAAGTTTTTCCATTCTCCTAAATGAGGGGTGAAAATGGTTTGTTGATTAGGAACAGCTATATTGTATTTAGCCATTAGAGTAATCGCTGAACCATCAATGATGATACGCTGATCGTTGGTTATATGAGAAAAAATGAAGTTGAGTAGTGCTAAAGATTCTTGAGAGGTACCCATTCCAGAACCGATTGCAATAACGGTTGCTGTGTTTAGTTGGGCTTCAATCTGCTGTTGGTTGTTCCAATCAATGACCATCGCTTCTGGAAGTTGAGCATGTAAGGCTGCGTGATTACTTTTTGCAGTAACAACAGTTACCAGACCTGCGCCACTATAGACAGCAGCTAGTGCATTTAACATGACAGCTCCGCCCATGGACTCGTTGCCGCCAATCAAGAGTACTTTTCCATAATCGCCTTTATAACTCGATTTTTTCCGAATAGGAATTAAAGATTGAACCGTCTTTTTAGTTAAATAGTTCATAATAGACCTCCTCGTTGCTTATTGTATTTAGTATAGAGACAATGAGTCGAAAAATCACTTTGTATGATTAAAAATAGTTTGAAAAAACAATTGGAATATTGGTATGTAAGATAAAAAGTGATATGATAGAGATGTTGAAATAAAGATGGGAGTGTTGAGTACATGGCTATAGATTGGAAAAATGAAGTATCTGCTCGTAAAGAGGAATTCTTAACAGATTTGGTTTCGCTTTTAAAAATTGATAGTGTTCGCGATGACAGTAAAGCAACAGATGAAGCACCTGTTGGACCTGGCCCTAAAGAAGCGCTAGAGGCTTTTCTTGCATTAGGAGAACGCGATGGCTTTATCACTAAAAATATTGATCATTTAGCAGGACACATTGAATACGGTTCAGGCGCTGAAACTTTAGGAGTTTTAGCACACGTTGACGTTGTTCCTGTTGGTTCAGGTTGGGAAACAAATCCTTTTGAACCTGTTATAAAAGATGGTCGCATCTATGCTCGTGGCTCAAGTGATGACAAAGGTCCAGGAGTAGCGGCTTATTATGCTTTGAAAATTATCAAAGATTTAGGTTTACCTGTATCTAAACGTGTTCGTTTTATTATTGGAACAGACGAAGAGAGCGGTTGGATGTGTATGGACCGCTACTTTGAAGTAGAAGAAAAACCAGAGTTTGGTTTTTCACCAGATGCTCAATTTCCAATTATAAATGGAGAAAAAGGAATACTAACTATGCACGTAAATACCAAAGGAAATGTAAAAGGCGGAAAAAATGAACTCATTAGTTTTGATGCAGGGTTACGTGAAAATATGGTCCCCCAAGATGCAACAGCGGTGTTTACTAGTCAAGAAGCAGAAAAAATCGAAAAAGATTTCTATGACTTCGTTGAAAATAAACCTGTGACAGGTACAGTAACGGTTGAAGGGGATAAAGTCACCATTGAACTTAACGGAAAAGCTGCTCATGCCATGGAGCCTCGTGGCGGAGTGAATGCGGCAACTTACCTAGCAACATTCCTAACAAACTATTCATTTGGTGGGGATGCTAAGTCTTACCTTGAGATGACTGCAGAATTCTTCCATGAAGACTCAAGAGCTGAGAAGTTAGGATTAAATTATGTAGACGACGTTATGGGTGATTTAACAATGAACCCAGGAGTCTTCACTTTTACTCCTGAAAATGGTGGAACAATTGCACTGAATTTCCGTTTCCCTAAAGGAGTTAGCATTGAAGGAATTGAAATTGAATTAGATAAACAATTAGGTCATTATGGAGTTACTTTAGGTCGAGGGAAAGAACAAACACCTCATTATGTTTCACCAGAAGATCCTTTGGTTA
This sequence comes from Carnobacterium sp., assembly GCF_049673005.1. GTDB lineage: Bacteria > Bacillota > Bacilli > Lactobacillales > Carnobacteriaceae > Carnobacterium_A. Next base: position 8,282 of record NZ_JBATXB010000007.1, read on the forward strand.
AAACTTTATTAGATGTCTATTCAAGACAAACAGGTCTTGAAGCTAAAGAACAAACAATTGGTGGTGGGACTTACGGTCGCTTATTCGACCGTGGAGTTGCTTATGGCGCGATGTTCCCTGATAGCATTGATACGATGCACCAAGCAAATGAATTTATGGCAATTGATGATTTAATGAATGCAATGAGTATTTATGCTGAAGCTATTTACGAATTAATCAAATAAAAATAAAAAAAGATAGAGAGTAAAGCACCCCGGTGCTTTACTCTCTATCTTTTTATTTGGTTTCTATTTTAGGGCTGTACGGTAAATTTCTCTACTGATTGCTAAATCATGAGACTGGTGTTCACCTAAAGCTATTTGTTGATGCTTTTCTAATTGGGCAACTAAAGGTTCAATAACTTCTTCGCCTAAGCCAATATCGTTGAAAGATGTTGGTGCTCCAAGACTCTTAAAGAATGCGGTTGTTTTTTCAATAGCAGCATCAATTTTTTCGTCTTCTGTACCAGCAGTGATATGCCATACACGCTCAGCATATTGTAAGAGTTTTTCTCTTTTTTCTTGTCTACGAACTTTTAACAAAGCTGGAAGAACAATTGTTAACGTTCTAGCATGATCGGTATGATATAACGCTGTAATTTCGTGACCCATTTGGTGAGAAGCCCAGTCTTGAGGAACTCCAGGTGAGAGGACTTTGTTTAAAGCGTTAGTTGCTGTCCACATGAAATTAGCGCGCAAATTGTAATCATGGTTGTCTTCATCAATAACATCGGGACCAATCTCAATTAACGTTTGCAATAAACCTTCAGAGTAACGATCTTGTACCATTGCACCAACTGGATAAGTCAGATATTGTTCCATGATGTGGATATAAGCATCTAAAATACCATTAGCCAATTGACGCTTTGGCAGGCTATAAGTGATTTCTGGTTCTAATATTGAAAAGGTTGGGAAGACAAAAGGACTACCAAACCCTAATTTAGCTTGCTTTTCTTTAAAAGTAATGACGGAGCCAGCATTCATTTCAGAGCCAGTTGCAGGTAAAGTTAACACTGTCGCAAATGGTAAAGCTGAAGCAATTGGTAGTCCTTTACCTATACCGCCACCGAATATATCAATCGGATTGCCATCGAATTTGACTGCTGCTGCAATAAATTTAGTGGCATCAATAACAGAACCGCCTCCAACTGCTAGTATGAAGTCATAGTTCTCTTTTTTTATAAGTTCAACAGCCTTCATCGCTGTTTCGAAAGTAGGATTCGCTTCAATTCCACCAAATTCTCCAACTTGATGTTCTGATAAAGCTGATTTGATGCGATCAAGTGTACCAAACTTTATAACGCTCCCGCCACCGTAAGTGATAAGAACTTTTTTATCAGTTGAAATTAAGTCTTTTAATTCAGGAATCCGATTCTTCCCGAAAATAATCTCTGTAGGGTTATAATAATTAAAGTTACTTATTTCTTGTTGCATATACTTGTCCACTCCTTTTAAATTAGTGGATTAAGTATAGCATACTTCATTAATCTTATATGAACAGATAGCTTACACACTTAAATTTTATGGGAAATCAAGAAAATAGACTGATGTAACGGTTCATTGATTTTAAGAAAAAATTATTAGTATCATTTATAATAAAGATTCTTTTTTTGAAATAGGACAGTATATAATATAAGTGAGCATATAGATATTATTTCGTTGTCTAATGTGGTATAAAAGTTGTTATGGATTGAAATAAAATCAAGGGATGCATTACTTGAACAAATAAAAATAAAGATAAGAGGGTGATTGAATGTTTTTAGCATGGAGAGAAATGAAACATTCTAAAACGCGTTTCGCATTAATCATTGGCGTAATGGTTTTAGTTTCGTACTTAGTATTTTTTTTAGTAGGTCTAGCTTATGGCTTAGCGCAGGATAATCGAACAAGTATCGATAAGTGGGAAGCTGATGGGATTGTACTAACGGATGAGTCTAATACCAATATCAATATGTCGATGATGACATTAGAGCAAGCTAAAAAAGTGAAAGGTGAGAATGTAGCCTTTTTAGGTCAAGCTTCTAGTGTTGTTAGGAAGTCTGGAACGTCAGAAAATGATGATGAAAATAAAGTTAATGTAACTTTTTTTGGAATTGATTCAAAACAGTTTATCATGCCAGAAGTGATAGAAGGAAAAGCCTTTTCGAATGATGATGAAGTAGTTGCAGATATAAGTCTAAAAGAAGAAGAAAATATAAATATCGGTGATACATTGGAATTAGCAGGAAATGACAAAAAAGTAAAAGTAGTTGGGTTTACAAAAAATGCTAAGTTTAATGTTGCCCCGGTTCTGTACACAACTATCTCTAGTTACCAAGAAGTTCGTTTTGAAAAATCAGATAGTAGCGATGCTGGAAGAATTAGTGCAGTGATTGTACGTGGAGAGAACAATTCCGTTGATGGAGTAGATATAGAAACAAATGATTTAGCTGTCTACCCAATTAAAGACTATATTAATAAAATACCTGGTTATACAGCGCAAGTTTTAACTTTTGGATTAATGATTGGATTCTTAATAGTTATAGCAGCAGTTGTCATTGGTATCTTCATTTATGTTTTAACGTTACAAAAATCAAGTTTATTTGGTGTTATGAAGGCGCAAGGGATTTCTAATTTTTATATTTCTAAATCAGTTGTCGCTCAAACCTTTATCTTAGCAGTAGTTGGTGTAGGAATAGGATTGATATTGACTATTGTAACAGGCTTAGCTTTACCAGCCGCAGTACCTTATACAACCAATATTATTTTCTTAGCAGCGATTACAACCTTACTAATCGTTGTCGCTGTACTAGGAGCTTTATTTTCAGTAAGGACAGTTGTTAAAATTGATCCATTAGAAGCAATAGGATAAAGGAGGGAATAGATGATGAAATTAATTGAGTTAATTGGTGTAACACGAACGTTTGGTGAAGGACATACAAAAGTTGACGCTTTAAAGGAAACTAATTTTAGTGTTGAGGCTGGTGAATTTGTGGCTATTATTGGACCAAGTGGTTCAGGTAAAAGCACACTTCTTACTATAATAGGCGGGCTTCAGACTCCTTCAGAAGGAAAAGTTTTGATTAGAGAAAATAAATTTAGTGAAGTTACAGAAAAAAAACGTGCTGCTTTGCGCTTCAAAGAAATAGGCTTTATCCTTCAAGCTTCCAATCTAGTCCCTTTTTTAACTGTTGAGGATCAATTGAAATTAGTTAATAAAGTCAATAAAAGCAAAATGGATGCTGAAAAAAGTGATGCGTTATTAGATGAGTTAGGGATAGTGGGATTAAAGAAAAAATACCCAAGTGACTTATCTGGTGGGGAACGCCAACGTGCAGCAATTGCGAGAGCATTGTATCATAATCCTTCAGTTGTTTTAGCCGATGAGCCGACAGCTAGTCTGGATTCAGAAAAAGCTTTTGAAGTAGTAGATATTTTAGCGCGTGAAACAAAAGCGCAAAATAAAGCAACAATTATGGTTACACACGATGAGCGATTGATTGATCGTTGTGACAAAGTATATGTTATGAAAGATGGTATTTTGAAAGAAAGAATGAAATAATTTTTTTGAAAAGAAAGAAGGAATCTACTTTACTGTAGCTCCTTCTTTTTTTAATTAAGTTTAAAAGAATAAATATACTAATAAAACTATTAATTATGCATATATAATTTACTAAATAATTACGGAAAAGTGTGCTTAAATGTAGTGGTAAATAATTTTTAGTTAATGAAGTATAATAGGTAATAGGATGAGTAAGAATTAAGATGACAAAAAAATTAAATGAATTCTTTTCAGAAAACAGTTGACGTGAGTTTAACAAGCTGTTATATTAGTAGATGTCGCAGCGAGAGATCGCAGCAACAAGGAAAAACAAATAGTAAAAATTTGTTGACAAGTTAATCAGCATCTGGTAATATTTAGAAGTTGTCAAAACGACAACGCAAACAAATTAGACCTTTGAAAACTGAACAAAGTAAAACAATAAACTGTGAACGGCGGTTCGGCCAAGGGTCGGACCAAAAGAAACAAA
>NZ_JBATXB010000008.1:0-42922 GCF_049673005.1 Carnobacterium sp.
CCCCATAAATAAGAATAAAATCCTTATTTATTTACTGCTTTATTATATCAGACTAAGTTCTTTTAATGCAAGATAAATTCCGTCTTCATTACAGTTCTTAGTTATCTTATCTGCCTTTAATTTCACAGTTTCCAAGGCATTTCCCATTGCTATACCTGTACCAACTTCCGAAAGCATTTCAAGATCATTCAATCCATCTCCAAATGCAATAGTATCTTCAAGCGCAAACCCATATTTATTTGCATAGCTCAATACTGTATTGGCTTTAGAGCCATCATGTGGAACAATATCAACTCCATGATCATGCCATCTAATAAATTTAAACTTAGGAAATTGTCCGTTTTCATAGGCATTTTTTTCTTCATCCGTATAAAAAATGAGTCCTTGGTAAATTGGATTTGTTAAGTGATAATCAGAATCGTGCGGAGGAGGACTAGACCCTACACTTTTCATTGCATTAATCATTCTAGCATTATTGTCTTTACTTCTTCTTCTTAGCTTATCAGCAGACTCATAAATAACATCGTGATCATGTTTATCAGCTATTTCAACTAATCTTTTTAATTCACTTTGATCTAATCTGTTCTCATATACAAGTTCATTATGGTAATATCCTACCGCACCGTTACAAAGAATATAATTTTCAAAAGCTAAATCATCTATGACTGATTTAGCTAAGAATAAATTCCTCCCTGTTGCAATAACAATTTCATGACCTTTTTCCTTTAGTTTTTCTAATGCTTTTTTAGTATTTGGTGAAAATTTTTTCTCATCATTTAATAACGTTCCATCTATATCAAAAAATATCATTTTTTTTTTCATTTCCCACTATCCTTTCTTTACTTAACTAGTTTTTATTCTTCAGTTTGTTTAAATTGGCTATTATATAATTTTTCATAAAAACCACCCTTATCTAATAACTCTTGGTGGTTACCTTGTTCTACAATTTCACCTTGGTCCATAACCAAAATCAAGTCTGCATCACGTATAGTAGATAACCTATGAGCAATAACAAAACTTGTACGACCCTCCATGACTTTCTTCATGGCGGTTTGTATCAATGATTCTAAACGAGTATCGACAGAACTAGTTGCCTCGTCTAGTATTAAAATTCTCGGGTTAGAGATAATTGCACGTGCGATTGTTAATAATTGTTTTTGTCCTAAAGAAATATTCGAAGCTTCTTGGTTCAACTCCATATTATAGCCATCTGGTAATGTACGTATAAAATGATCAACGTTAGCTGTTTTAGCTGCATCAACTACTTCGTATTCTGTAGCGTCAAGTTTACCAAATCGTATATTATCTGCTATTGTTCCATTGTACAACCAAGCATCTTGTAAAACCATTCCGAACTGAGCTCTTACCTCTTTGCGATCCATTGTTTTCGTATCAATACCATCTATTTTTATCGCACCACTATCGACATCATAAAAGCGCATCAATAAATTTATCAAAGTAGTTTTTCCTGCTCCGGTTGGACCTACAACAGCAACTTTTTGTCCACTTTTTACAGTAACATTTAAATTTTTAATTAAAGGTTTATTTTTATCGTATCCAAAAGTTACCTCTTCAAAAGTTACATCTCCAGATACTGGTTTAGGTAAGTCCACTTTAATGACATCTGGTTTTTCCTCTGGTTCATCCAAAATCTCAAAAATTCTCCCGACAGCCGCTGCTGCACTTTGTAGCACTCCTGATAGTTGAGTAATTTGCGTAAGAGGTTGATTAATTTGCCAAATATATTGAGTAAATGCTTGTAAGTTACCTAGCGATAGCGTTCCTTGAATAACAAAAAAACCTCCCAATACTGCAACAACAAAGTAAACTAGATGTGTAACGAAACCGATTAACGGACTCATTATTCCTGAAATAAATGCTGCTTTAAACCCGTACTCGCTTAATCTTTTATTGATAACTTTAAATTCTTCTAGCTTATCCTTTTCTTTTCCGTATAGTTTTATTTCGGAGAAGCCACTATAGCTTTCTTGTACGTGTCCATTCATTGCACCCAAAGCATTCTGCTGTTCAACAAAGAATGGCTGTGATTTACGAATAATGTATTTTGAAATTATTAAAGAAGCAGGAATCAATATTAAAATAACTGCTGCCAACGGAACAGATAAGTATAACATCATCATAACTGCAAAAACTATTCCCATAACTGAATTTACAATTTGAATTAAGCTTTGTTGCATAGCATTACTGACAGCATCTACATCGTTAGTAACCCTACTCAAAATATTCCCTTGTTGATTCCGATCAAAATAAGAAACAGGTAATCTGTTAATTTTACTTTCAATTGTGTTCCTTAAATCACGCATAGTATTTTGCACTACGTTTGTCATAATATAAGAAGAAGCATATAAAGTAACTTGATAAATTGCTGATACGACTAGCATGATAATCAATACTTGACGGACATACGCAAAGTTTATACTCGCTCCAGGTACTCCTCTTAATATTTCTGCTACATTTTCTCCAACCTCTGTCAGTGCCTTACCAATAATAAAAGGTTGAAGAGCACTCATCAACATACTGATCATCGTTAAGCCAATTGCTGAAATAAAACCTATCTTATAAGGTTTTATAAAACTCCATAGACGGCGAATAGCTAAAGTTGAATTTTTCATGCTAACTCCTCCTTCGACAATTGCGATGAGGCAATTGAATAATAAATATCAGAAGTTTTCAACAGTTCTTCATGTGTGCCTTGGGCCACTACAATACCTTTATCCAAAACAATTATTTTGTCAGCATGTCTGATTGATCCAACCCTTTGTGCAACAATTAAAACAGAAGCATCTCTTGTCTCTTCTTTTAAACGATCTCTTAGTCGCGCATCTGTTTGATAATCTAAAGCAGAAAAACTATCATCAAAAACATATATGTCTGGGTTTTTTATAATAGCACGTGCAATAGATAAACGCTGTTTTTGACCGCCTGACATATTGCTACCACCTTCTGATAGAAGTTCTTCATATTGATCAGGTTTTGATAAAATAAACTCCTTAGCTTGAGAAATATCAGATGCTTGTTCAACTTCATTGGTTGTAGCGTTCCATTTTCCATAACGCATATTTTGCGAAATTGTTCCTGTGAATAATAAAGCTTTCTGAGGAATAAATCCTATTTTCTTTCGCAAAGCTTTTAATTGATAATCTCTAACGTCTACTCCATCTACTAAAACACGACCTTTGGTGACATCATAAAAACGTGGGATTAGTTGTATTAATGTTGATTTACCACTACCTGTACTTCCTATAAAAGCAACTGTTTCTCCAGGATTTGCAGTAAAACTAACGTCTCTAATTACAGGCGATTCTGTATTACCCGGATAAGCAAATGTAACATTCTCAAATGCTACGTACCCATGAATAGTGGTTTCTGTAACGCCATCTTCATTCTCATCGATTGAAGGGATTGTTTGTAAAATTTCTTCTATTCTCTCTGCCGATACCGCAGCTCTTGGATACATCATAAAAACATTAGCGAATAGCATAAATGAGAACAAAGCATGAAATATATATTCTATAAACGCTACTAAACTACCTATTTGTAAATTACCACTTTGGATTTCTACAGTTCCTGACCAAACAATTGTAACTAGAATAATATTGAAAACAATAGAGAATCCTGGCATAGCTAGCGCCATTAATTTAAATAATTTTTTTGAAATACTTGTATAATTTTCATTTACTTTTATAAATCTTTCTTCTTGAAATTTTTCTTTAACAAAGGCTCTAATTACCCTAAGACCAGTTAAATTTTCTCGTAAATTTTGATTAATACTATCTAAGCTTTTTTGCTGTTTCTCTGACAAGATTTCAGATTTACGAGCAATCAACCATACTATTGCAAACAAAAAAGGAATAGCGACTAATACTGTATATGCAAGGGATGGACTTGTTAGCACAATCATGATAAAACTTGAAATGGACATCACCGGAGTCATCATGCCTAATCTTAAAAGCATCTGTAAAAAAGTCATTACTTGAAAAGCATCATTTGTCGTTCTAGTAACTAATGAAGAAACGCCAATTTGATTAAACTCATCGTGAGAAAAAGACTGTACAGACATAAAGATATCATTTCTAATATCTTTAACTATATTCGTAGTTATTTTACCTCCAGTGTAAGCTAAACCTACCAGGCCCGCTAAACCTATAATAGCAATTACAATCATCCATTTCCCATAACTAAGTACAGAAGAAAAATCATTCATGATGATTCCCTTATCAATAATCAAGGCTAATAACGTTGGCAATCCCAACTCTATAATAACAAAGCCAAAAACGCATAATAAATTCAACCAAAGCAATCCTTTATAATTCTTCAAATAACGCAACATTAATTTCATCTAACCATCTCCTTCTAATCCTTAACGAATAAAATCCTTTCTAGCTAATATAGCACAATCTATTGAAAGAAACATTAGTACTTCATTATTTTCTTTTTTTTTAGAAATTTCTTTTATTTTCAAACGATTGGTCTTAGTTTCTATACTTACTAATTGAACTATGTTAAAATAATACTATCTGTTGTGAGACTAACACAACCACCAGTTCGGGAAAAATAGTAAAAATATTTCAGCGTTGAGAAATACCGTTTAACTATGAAATTTTTCTGCTTGTTTTACCATTAGAATCTATGAAACAAAACTGATGTGGTTCCATCTAATCATCACTAAATAGTGTAAAATGATGGTTTTTTTCGTTATGCAACAATATGCCCAATAATTATCTATAAACAAATCATCCTATCGATGATACTAAAAAGGAGAGAAATACATGATTTATAAAATCACTTATCAAGAATCTAAATTAAGAAATCCAAAAAGGGAAGAGACTAAATCTTTATACCTTGAAGCTACCACAGAAATTGAAGCTCGCAGCATTGTTGAGACCAAAACCCCCTTCAACATTGAATTCGTTCAACCTTTAGATGGCAGTCATCTAGAATATGAGCAAAAAAATCCGAACTTTAAACTAACGGAGTTTGCTAAATGAAACCATCTATAAAAAACAATGAAGCAGCCGTTTTTGCCATTGGGGGTTTAGGTGAAATTGGTAAAAATACCTATGGTGTTCAGTTTCAAGATGAAATAATCATTATTGATGCCGGTATTAAATTTCCCGAAGACGACTTATTAGGAATTGATTACGTCATTCCAGATTACAGCTACATTGTTCAAAATATTCATAAAGTTAAGGCTTTAGTTATCACTCATGGTCATGAAGACCATATTGGTGGTATACCGTTCTTATTAAAACAAGCAAATATCCCGATATATGCAGGTCCATTAGCAAGTGCTCTAATTCGTAATAAATTGAATGAACATGGATTGTTACGTGATACTGAATTACATGAAATTGGTGAAGACGACATTATAAAGTTTCGTAAAACGAGTGTTAGTTTCTTCAGAACAACGCACAGTATTCCTGAAGCTTTCGGAATTGTTGTTAAGACACCACCTGGTAATATTGTCGCAACAGGTGACTTTAAATTTGATTTCACTCCAGTTGGTCAACCTGCTGATCTTCATAAAATGGCACGTATTGGTGATGAAGGAGTCTTAGCGCTTCTTTCGGATAGCACAAATGCTGAGATTCCTACTTTTACAAATTCAGAACAAGGCGTTGGTGAGGCTATTACAAATATTATGCAAAAAGTTGAAGGAAGAATTATTTTCGCTACTTTTGCCTCTAATATTTCAAGGTTAGAACAAGTTGCTCAAGCTGCTATAAAAACAGGTAGAAAAATTGCTGTTTTTGGTCGAAGTATGGAATCTTCAGTTGTAACAGGCCGTTCACTTGGTTATATTACTGCACCCGATGATAAATTTATAGAATCACAAGAGTTAAATCGTATGCCCGCAAATGAAACCATTATTTTATGTACAGGTTCGCAAGGTGAGCCAATGGCTGCATTAAGTAGAATTGCCAATGGAACACATCGCCAAATTTCAGTGCAACCTGGAGACACAGTTATTTTCTCAAGTTCTCCAATTCCTGGAAATACTGCCAGTGTTAACCGCGTTATTAATCTATTATCTGAGGCTGGAGCAAATGTTATTCACGGTAAAGTTAACAATATTCATACCTCAGGTCATGGTGGCCAACAAGAACAGAAATTAATGTTGCGTTTAATGAAACCTAAATATTTTGTTCCAGTCCACGGTGAGTACCGCATGCAAAAAATACATGCTGGTTTAGCTGAACAAATTGGTATGTCTAAAGAAGATTGTTTTATTTTAGAAAATGGAGATGTTCTAGCCTTAACTGCAGAATCAGCTAGAAGAGCTGGCCATTTTGATGCTGGTGATGTTTATGTGGATGGAAAAGGTATCGGAGACATCGGTAATGTTGTCTTACGCGATCGCCGTTTACTTTCTGAAGAAGGACTAGTGGTTGTTGTGGTAACAATTGACTACAAATCTAAAGAAATAGTAGCTGGTCCAGATATCTTGTCACGTGGATTTATTTATATGCGTGAGTCTGGCGAACTAATTAATGACGCACAACGAGTTATTACAAACAGTTTGAGAAAATTACTTGCTTCAAATGATGAACTTTTAACAGAACAAGCTATTAAATCTGTTGTTATCGAAAGTTTAAAACCTTTCTTATACGAAAAGACTAAACGTCATCCAATGGTCTTACCGGTTATCATGCCCGTATAAAATAAAAAAGCCCTCTCTTTTCGTAATGAGAGGGTTTTTTTATTAAAGTAAAGTTTGATCGATAAACGTGTAAACAGGTTCATCTCTTTTTTTATTGTAGTCGACTTTTAAATCGTATCCACTAAAAAACCAATCATCATTTTTTTCGACAAAATAAGTTATCTCATTAATAGTTACTTTAGTCAGACTATCTTCAGGTTGGCAAACATTCATTCCTACTGAAAAACCTTCATGAATATCCGTTTTTCCATATACCTTACCCATAAAGCGTACACCATTTTCTTTTGTAACACCAACTTCTTTTTCAAACCATTCAATGGCATTTTCAGTTAGCTCTATTTTCATTTTTTGTTTCACAGTATCCAAACTATGAATCCTCCCTTCGTATTTTTCTTATAACTAGTTTAACATATCTTTCTATAATAAACTGGAATTGACAACCTTAGTCTTCTTTTATATTTATATTTATTTAATTAAATGATGTTTAAAAGCATATATTGCAGCTTGAGTACGATCGTCAACATCTAATTTCGCTAAAATATTGGATACATGAGTTTTAACAGTTTTCAAGGTGATGAATAGTTTGTTTGCTATTTCTTGGTTTGAATTACCTTGTGCAATTAACAGTAAAATTTCATTCTCTCGCTTAGTTAAATCATCATGAAGAAAATGCTCTCTTTTTTTTGAGAAACGAGTCATCATTTTGGCTGTAACTTCTTTTTCTAGAATAGACTCCCCTTTATAGGTAGAGCGAATAGCATCAGCAATCTCTTTCGCAGTAGAGGTCTTTAAAATATAACTTGCTGCACCTGCTTCGAGTGCTGGATAAACTTTCTCATCATCTATAAAACTTGTTACGATAATAATTTTAGCATCTGGCCATTCTTCCATAATAGCTTTAGTTGATTCAATGCCATCCATAACATCCATTACTAAGTCCATCATAATAATATCAGGTCTAAGTTCAATTGCTTTTTGGTATCCGATTTCCCCATTTTCTGCCTCACCAATGACTTCAATATCTGGTTGAACAGATAAATATGATGATACACCTAATCGCACCATCTCATGATCATCAATCAACAATACTTTTATCACTCCACTTCACCCCTATCAATAGCTGGTATCTTAATTTCTATACTAGTTCCTTTTTTTGAAAAACTAATAATTTTGAAAGTCCCGCCCATATTACTTACTCGTTCACCTATGTTAACTAATCCATAATTACCAGCTTTTTTTACATTCGAATTGAATCCTATACCGTCATCAATTACTCGTAGGGACAACGAATCATGGGTTTCTTTTAAATAAACCTCTAGTTCTTTAGCTTTTGAATGTCTTAAAGTGTTAGAAAGTAATTCTTGTATTATCCGAAAAAGATGATCTTCCATCCCTGTTTCTAGGGACACTTCGTCAATATCCCACGTTAGTTTAATTTGTATTTTTGTTTCAAGTTCTTTTAATAACTGCTCAATACCCTGTTTTAATGTCTTGCCTTCTAAATTTACTGGTCTTAAATGGAGCAATAATGCTCGCATTTCAGATTGTGATTCATTTATAATGCCTTCTACCAGTTTAAGTTGTTTCTTCATGACATCATCTGAATCTTCGAGTTGCTCATTAATTGCTGACAACATCATCATCGCTGCAAATAGTTGCTGGCTAACAGAATCATGCAATTCTCTAGCGATCCGACGTCGTTCTGTTTCCAATATCTCTTCTCTTGTTTCTCCATTAATTAATGTAGGATAATTGCTTTGCTTTTGAACTTCTTTAGATAAATCAGATAACTTAATGCGTATAATAGAAATAGAATTTTTAATATCTTCTAAATAATCAAATTCTTCTATTTCATTATCAACTAATCCATCCATAAACTCGACTGAATAATTTCCGTTAGCAATCATCCTTAAACTTTCTTCTATATGTTGCCATTCTCTTCGTTGAAGTTCATATAATAACAATGATACGACTAAACCGATTATTAGCGCTATTCCAAGCAAGTATAATAAATAAGGCACACGTAAAAACTGAGTTGTAAATAAAGTTATAACCCAATCCTTGGGCTCAATTGCGTATCCGTATGATGATGATATTACTAAAAAAAACAAAAAAGAAAAAAAAGTAATCTGAATAAATCTTATACTTATATTCTTCTTTTTCATATTGTTATCACCTCTAAATCTCCAACTAAAACCGTAGTGATAAGTTTTATTTTTCTTATGTTATCATCATATTGTTCACTATACAACTTAACCGATTCATTATTTAATACAAAGATATCATTATCAAAACAAACCTTTCCTTTAAAAGCGCTATGCTGAATCATTACCCCGACACCTGAAGGAACTAAGATACGAGTTTTTCCGAACCCTTTACGAATAATAACGTAGCTTTCATCTTTAGGTAAGAGTGTATTCCCTAAATCAACAATAGTATCTCCCATAAAGATAGTTAGATTAATATCATCCCATTCATAAACTTTGTTGCCAATTCTTTCATTTCCTAACCAATTCCTTTTGAATCTCTTGCCATTTTTTGGCAAACTTTTTGCTGTTTCTACTATAATTATATCTTTCTCTTGCCATGGAGCACTTTCAAAGTTAGTAAATTTAAAATTTTTTAGTGACTTCTTATCTGTAACTACAAAGAATAAAATTGCTGAAATTAACATAAACCAAATTGCATTTGTTGATAGTAGAGCAACTAAAATTAAAATACTGCCTGTTATCACGTACATCTGTCGTTTTGAGTTGGTTTTTTTGTATTTACTACGCATTAAAACTAAGGTTCCTAATATAAAAGTTATTAAAGTAAACCCATCATTTACTGATTCATATAGTAACCATATTAAAAGAAATGCTTCAATTAGAAAAAATAGTTTCCATTTTTTTTTCACCGCATTTAATCTCCTTTACGTTATATCTTTAGCACAAGTATAAACTAATTTAAAAGTAAATAAAGCCTGCTAAAGCATGAAGTCAGTCTAGTACTAAAGTCTGATAAATAGGTTAATAAAAAAAATAAAAGAATAGCTTTAACACTAGCCATCCTTTCCTTTTGATTACTATTATTCTATACCTGTTATTTTGATAGTCATATCTCCACCTGGTGTTGAAATAACTACTTCATCTCCAACTTTTTTACCCATTAAAGCTTTAGCGATAGGTGAGTCATTTGAGATTCGGCCACTAAATGGATCAGCTTCTGCACTTCCCACAATTGTATATTCTTCAACTTCACCATCAGGTAACTCGATAAATTTAATATTGCGACCTATTGAAACCTCGTCTGATGCACTTTTAGAATTATCTATAATTTCTGAAAATCGTAACATTGTTTCAATTGTTGTAATCCGACCTTCAACAAATGCTTGTTCGTCTTTTGCTGATTCATATTCAGAATTTTCTGATAAATCTCCAAAACTACGTGCTATTTTAATTCTTTCAACTATTTCTTTTCTTTTCACTGTTTTTAATTCTTCTAATTCTGCCTCTAGTTTATTTTTCCCATCTAAAGTCATTGGATATATTTTTTCTATCATAAGTAAATTCTCCTTTTTGAATAAAAGCTTGTTTATTGGTTTTATACTTATTCATTTATTGAAAGCGTCTTTATAATTTCAATAGAGATAAGATACCATGAAGGTTTTTATTTGTAAACACTTTAAAGTCATTCTCATATAATTTTAAGTTAATACTTTCAATTTTTAGACTTAAACCTTTTTATTGAACATTCATACAAACAATTAAGACTTCAATTGATATTCTAAAATACTTTTAATCTTAGTTGTCATTAAGTCAATTGCAACTTGATTGCTTCCACCTTCAGGGATAATTATGTCAGCAAATTTTTTGGTTGGTTCAATAAATTGTGTATGCATTGGTTTTACAACAGTCAAGTATTGCTCAATTACAGAATTTAACGTTCTACCACGTTCTTCAATGTCACGTTTAATCCTTCGTATAATTCTAATATCATCATCTGTATCTACGTAAACTTTGATATCCATTAAATCTCTTAAACGTTTATCTTCTAAAATTAAGATACCTTCTAATATAATAACTTCTTTCGGTTCTTGAATAATAAATTTATCACTTCTCGTGTGTGCGGCATAATCATATACAGGTTTTTTTATTGAACGGTAATGAATTAAATCTGTTAAGTGTTCTATTAATAAATTAGTATCGAAGGCAAAAGGATGATCATAATTTGTATCCAATCTTTCTTCATACGATATATCACTCTGATCTTTATAATAAAAATCTTGTTCTAACATTAATATTGAGTGCCCTGAGAAGTGATTATAGACAGCACGACTCACACTTGTCTTTCCACTACCTGATCCACCTGTTACTCCGATGACAATTGGCTTACGTTCGGCATCCATGCTTTTTTCGCTCCATTCTTATTACACTGCATTGACTCATAAATGATTCAATACTATTTTACTTCATCTCAAATTATTATGGTGTGATATATTGCTCAACTAATTCTTGATGTTCTGCATATGTCCTAGAAAAATACACTTTTCCTGTTGTTGTATCTGCTAGGAAGTAAATATAATTTGTGTCTTCGGGATTTAGAGTGGATTTAATTGCATCTTCTGATGGATTATTAAATGGTCCTGGTCCATAGCCTTTGTTTTGATACAAATTATAAGGAGAATCTGTTTCTAAATCTTTATACGTAACAATTTCTTTATGCTTATTTAGCGCATAGAGCACACTTATATCTGATTGCAAAGGCATTTCCGCCTCTAATCGATTATAAAATACACTTGCAATTTTTGTTCGATCTTCATATGAATTACCTTCTCGCTCAATTAGTGAAGCTAAAGTGATAACTTGCTGAACAGTCATTTTTTTCTCTTCAATAGTCGAATAATATTTTTGCATAACTTCGTCTGTTTTTTTAACCATATTTTCTATAACTGTTTCTAGAGAAAAGTCGTCTGAAAAATCATACGTAGCTGGAAATAAATATCCTTCAAGAACATATTTTGTTTCTTTTGATTCTATAGCACTGGTTAATAACTCAGGATAAGTTGTTTTTAATTTTAAAAGAAACTTTTTATCAGTTGCCTTTTCAATAAAATCTGACGCTTTATAATTTGTTGATTTTTCAACTGACTCAGCTACTTGTTCAATCGTTAATCCTTCTTGTACTAATATCTTAGTTCCATCAAAAGCAACTGGGCTTCCGCCTTCTTGTAGAGATTGAATAATCTCCTCCAAAGTCATTGATGGTGAAAATAGGTAATAGCCTGCTTGAAAGTTCGTCTCGTTATTTAATTTTATATAGAACCTAAATACAGATGCGCTTTTTATAACTTTATTTTTTTCTAAAATACGAGAAATATCTGCGGATGAAGAACCTGAAGGCACTTCTATTTGAATTTCTTCATTGCTAGTCTCATCTAAAGGTTTAAGAGATGAAGTTACATACTGATAACTAGTTATTCCAAAAATAACTAGTAAGGTTACTAATATTGTAACAATACTCCAAACAATTTTTTTTACCATCTTTTTTTCTTTTTCTCGTTCTACTAATTTAAGATGTGTCTCAGTTTTGTCTTGTTTCTCATCATTTGACTCAGCATTTTTTCCATTCTTTCCCAAAAAGAAGTCCTCCTATCAAAAATAAATAAATAACTATTCATATATTTCATTTTCTTTGTCTAATTTAACTACTAACTTGGACTATTATACATGATACCATACTCAAAGTGAATAGAAAAAAAGACAGCTGATTTTTTATATAGAAAAAATGCTATCCATTGGTACTATTTAAAAATTTTTATTTTTTTCTAATAAATACAATTACAACAAAATTGAGCTGATGGGTAACCCATCAGCTCAATTCTCTATTATTTAATTAAATTTAAAATGGTTAATCTTCATCAGCCATAAAAGTATTTAATACTTCTTCAATCATATCCCACTCTTCATCTGTTTCAATCGGCTCTAGGTCCCCTTGTTTGCCGTCTGCTTTCTCAACGTAAGAGTAGGCTTGTAATTCAACCTCTTCACCTTCGTCAGAACCAGCTGGGTAAACTAAAACATACGATTTTTCAAAATCATCAGAATCAAAAGTAAATAAAATTTCGTATAATTCTTCATTTCCTTGCTCGTCTATAATCGTGATATGCTCATGCTCTTCATGATCATGATCGTGTTCGTGCGCCATATTTAACACTCCTTTGTAATAATCTATAACTGTACTAACTTATTTTAACGTAACTCTTTACTAAAAGCTAGTTTTGAATACTGTCTAAATAATTTTGAAGAATCATTACGGCAGCAACCTTGTCGATTACTTGTTTACGTTTTGCACGTGAGGCATTTCCTTCCTCAATCAACATTCTCTCAGCCTGAACCGTCGTTAGTCTTTCATCTTGAAAAATAATAGGCAACTGAAACAACTCTTTTAAAAGATCCGCATAATGATAAGAAGCTTCCGCTCGTGGTCCAATTGAATTATTCATGTTTTTAGGTAGTCCTACGACAATTTTTGAAACTTCGTATTCATCAATCAATTCTTTGATTCTTTTCATACCAAATTCTTCTTGATTTTCGTTAATTTTAATTGTTTCAATTCCTTGAGCTGTCCAACCGAATGGATCACTAATTGCAACTCCAACTGTTTTAGAACCCACATCTAATCCCATTGTTCTCATTAGATTTCTTTACCACTCTCTTTCAAATAGTTCTTTACTAATTCTTCTACAATTTCATCACGTTCATGACGTCTAATTAAGTTTCTAGCGTCATTATGACGTGGCACATATGCTGGGTCTCCAGAAAGTAGATAGCCAACTATTTGATTAATAGGGTTGTACCCTTTTTCTTCCAAAGCTTCATAAACTAGTGTCAATGTTTGTTTCACGTCTTTGTCATGATTATCACCAACATTAAACCGAACTGTTTCATCTATTGAACTCATATTCTGCACCTCGATTTCTGTAAACTCTATCTTTATTCTACAAGAAAGCACTTCAAACTACAATAACTATAAGCAAATGAAAAAAACATTTTGATTATTTTTCATTTTAATTCATCAATTAATGTTAAAAAATAGTGTGATTAACTTTTAGAATAGGCTTAACTGTGCTTTTCTACCCACTCTACTGCCTTTTGTAACGCATCTGTTAGTCCAGCAGGGTTTTTCCCACCAGCTTGAGCTAAGTCTGGACGGCCACCGCCACCACCACCTACTATTGGTGCAATTTCTTTAATTAGATTTCCAGCAGTCAAACCTTTTTTCACCGTTTCTTGATCAATTGCAGTTAACAAGTTGACTTTTCCATCTTTTATAAAACCTAGTGCTAATACGTTTGAAATAGCTTGTTGTTTCCATTGATCAGCTAGCTGCCTCAATTGATTCACATCTGAGACTTCTACTTGTGCTACTACTACTGTGATGCCTTTTACAGTTTGGATAGTATCAAAGATGTTATTTGCTTGTTCGTTTGCTAATTTTGATTGCAATGACTCATTTTCTTTTTGAGTTTCTTTTAGTTCTATTTGCAGTTGTTCAATTTTTCTTTCTACATCTTTAATTTGCTGAGCTTTAACTAAACCTGCAATTACCTTTAATCGTCTTTCTTGATTTTGCAAATAGTTAAATGCAGCTTCACTAGTGATAGCTTCAATTCTTCTTACACCAGCTCCAATACCAGATTCTGATAATATTTTAAAAAGTCCAATTTCATCAGTGTTCGATACATGAACTCCGCCACATAATTCGATTGAATAATCACCTATATTAACAACACGCACTTCATTGCCGTACTTTTCTCCAAATAGTGCCATTGCACCCATTTCACGCGCTTTTTCAATGGTTGTCTCTGTCGTTTCAACTTTTAACGACTCCCATATTTTTTCATTAACTTTGTGTTCCATTTCATCTAATTCTGATTGAGTTACTTGTCCGAAGTGAGTGAAGTCAAAGCGTAGATAGTCACCCATTACTAGTGATCCAGCTTGATTAGCATGTTCTCCCAATACATCTTTTAAAGCTTGGTGCAATAAATGAGTAGCGGTATGGTTGCGTGTTATTTTATTACGTAAGTTTTTATCTACAGCTAACTTCATTATTTGTCCTACTTTAACATCGCTCATCAATTCAACTAAGTGTAAAAATTGTCCAGCGGGTGCTCTTTTAACATCTATTACTTTTCCAATTGTATTGCCCTCGAAGTCTAACACTAAACCTTTATCTGCAACTTGACCGCCCATCTCAGCATAAAAAGTTGTTTGATTGAATATCAATCTAACTGTTTCTCCTATTTTAGCCATTTCAACTAATTCTTCGTCTGTTGCTATTATTTCAAGTTTAGCTTCTACAAGTGTTTGATCATAACCAACAAAAATACTCTCAACTGCTACATCCGAAAACAATTTAGTTTGTACACCCATTGATTTACTATCGCTTCTTGCTGATCTGGCACGCTCGCGTTGAGCTTCCATTTCCTTAATGAAACCTTCGTGGTCTACGGACAGACCTTCTTCTTCCGCGTACTCTTCTGTTAATTCTACAGGAAAACCAAATGTATCATACAACTTGAATATATCTTTCCCAGTAATTTTTGTCTCCCCAGATAATTTCAATTCTGAAATCAATTCATTTAAAATAGTCAAGCCATCATTGATAGTCTCATGGAAGCGTTCTTCTTCATTTTTAATTACTTTTTCAATAAATGTTCTTTGTTCTAAAATTTCTGGATAAAATGCATCCATAATGTTTCCGACCACAGAGACTAGTTTGAACATAAACGCTTGATCAATTCCTAGTTTTTTACCATGCATCACTGCACGGCGTAACAATCTCCTTAAGACATAGCCACGGCCTTCATTTGATGGCAAAGCACCATCTCCAATCGCAAAACTAACAGCACGTAAATGATCTGCGATAACTTTAAACGAAATATCATCTTGCTTATTTGCTCCATAAACTTTTTTTAGGCTTAATCTTTCAATCTCACGAATAATTGGCATAAATAAGTCTGTTTCAAAGTTTGTAGGCGCGTCTTGAAGAATAGAAACGACTCTCTCAAGCCCCATCCCTGTATCTATATTTTTATTTGGTAGCGGTTCATAACTTCCATCTTCTTTATGATTAAACTCAGAAAACACAAGATTCCAAATCTCAAGCCATCTTTCATTTTCACCACCTGGATAATTTTCAGGATCATCTTTTGGTAAGAAATTAAATGTTTCTCCACGATCATAGAAAATTTCAGAATCTGGTCCACTTGGTCCAACTCCTATATCCCAAAAGTTATCTTCAATCTCAATGATATGATCATCTGTAAGGCCTATTTTTTCTCTCCATAACTGTGCTGCTTCTTTATCTTCTGGGTAAACAGTCACATATAATTTTTCAGAATCCAATGCTAACCATTTGTCACTTGTTAAGAATTCCCATGCCCAAACAATTGCTTCTTCTTTAAAATATTCACCAATAGAAAAATTGCCTAACATTTCAAACAGAGTATGATGCCTAGCAGTCTTGCCTACATTTTCAATATCATTTGTGCGGATACTTTTTTGAGCATTTACAATTCTAGGATTTTCCGGTACAACGGAACCATCAAAATATTTTTTTAAGGTTGCTACTCCAGAGTTAATCCATAATAAAGAGGGATCTTCAAACGGTACTAGAGACGCACTTGGTTCAACTTTATGGCCTTTCTCTTCAAAAAAATCTAAAAACATCTGACGAACTTGATTACTAGTTAATTGTTTCATTCCTACTTCTTCCTTTCACAATCTAGTATTTTTTAACGCAAAAAAAGTCAAACAACAACATTGCTAGACAAGGACGACATTTAGCGCGGTACCACCTTGTTTGCAATGATGTCATTTGACATGTTCATTACCTCTTAAGTCTCTATAACGCGAGAACCGACAATATTTCTACTGTTCATTAAAAAAGGGAGCATTTTTTTATCTTACCAGTCTTCTTTCAGCCAAGGAAAACTTCTCTAGAGATAAATTTTAAAAAAATATATCCTTTTCACTATCGTTTTAAATTATAGGAGAACTGCTATCAAAAGTCAACAAAAAAAACTATTAAACTCTTTACAAATTCCCCTTTATTGCTATCTTAATTTGATTTTATTTTGTACTAATTATATCTCTTCAATCGTGGAGTCTTTTGCTAAGGTGAAACCTTTACCCCAAACTTCGCTAGCACTCATGACTACTACAAAAGCATCTGGATCTACTTCTAAAATAGTTTCTCGTAGATAGGTAAATTCTTGTTCACCAATTACACACATTAACATTTCTTTTTTATTATTTCCGTATCCACCAGTAATTCTTAAATTAGTAACACCTCTATTGATATTTTGATAAATAGCAGTTCTAATTTCACTAGCATGATCTGAGATGATCATTACATTTTTAGATCTATTGAAACCAACTTGGATGATATCAATCGTTCGGCTAATAACAAATAAGGATATAATTGAAAACATGACTGTTTCAGCATCAAAAGCAATTAATGCAGCTACTATAACAAAACCGTCAACTAATGCTACACTTGTCCCTAAAGGTAATTTCATATAAGCATGAATAATTTGTGCAATTATACTTGTTCCACCTGTTGAACCCTTAGCTTTAAAAACTAAACCAATACCTATACCGGTGGTAATTCCTCCAAATAATGCTGCTAATAATGGATTCATTGTTAATGGTTCCATAAAATTTAGTAACCCGATAAATGCTGGGAGGATTAAACTTCCTAATATTGTTTTGAATCCCGCTTCTTTACCTAATGCAATAAAACATAATAGTAGCAAAGGTATATTGAAAGAAAATTGTACGACAGAGGGATTCCATTGATACAGACTATTCAAAATAGTACTAAGCCCTCCAATCCCACCTGATACAATTACATTTGGCAAAAGAAATATGTTAAAGGAGACTGCTGCAATAAAAGAACCGACAACAATAAAGACTATGTCGATTATTTGTAGAGGAAACTGATCTTTTTTAAATTTTTTTCTCACTTTTAACACCTTTTTCTTTAGACTTTTTAAACTAATGCCTATTCTATCATTAAATCACTTTATTTAAACTATATATTTTTGCTATTTACTTACTTTATCCTTTTTTTAGTTTATACTTTGTTTATATTCAGATATTATGTTTAAAAGGAGTACATATGAAAAATCCAACTAAAATTCATATTATCGTAAATGAACTTTCCGGTTCAGGTAATGGAAAAAAAGTTTCAATTGAATTAATCAAATTATTAAATAAAAAAGATATTCTTTTTAGTCTAAACGTATCACGATATGCTGGTCATACTATATGTTTAGCCAGTACTATTTCAAAAAATAAAACTGTTGATTTAATTAAAAAGAATCATTTACTCCTTATCATCGGTGGAGATGGAACCTTGCATGAGGCTCTTATAGGGCTTGGCGAGGAACAAAAACATATTCCTTTAGCTTACATACCAGCTGGATCAGGAAATGATTTTGCTAAGGGCTTAGAAATTTCAAAAAACGTAACTGAGGTTTTGACTAAAATTTTAAAGTCTAAAGAACCAAAAAAAATAGATATTCTTCATTTTTATGAACATTTTTCAAATGAAACGGGATATGCAGTAAATAATATTGGAGTAGGTTTTGATGCTGCGACTGTCAAACATGCTAACCTATCCTCCATAAAAAAGAAACTAAATAAAATCAAAATGGGATCTTTGACATATTTAGTCTCTTTAATTGTTGTCTTAACAAAGCAAAAAGGATTCCCTATTGAGGTAAAAATAGATGGGGTACAATTTAATTTCCCTAGCGCCTTTTTAGTTACTGTCAATAATCATCCATATTTTGGAGGTGGTATTGAAATTTCTCCTAAAGCCTCTCCTTACGATAATTATATTGATTTAATTGTATTAGAAAAAGTCTCTATTTCAAAAATTATTTTCCTTTTTATTTTAATGTTGAGTAACGGACGGCACTTAAAACATAAAGATGTTCATTATTTCAGAGGATCTCATATACACATTCTTTCTAATCAATCAGAAGATGTACAAGCAGACGGAGAATTTTCTGGAAATAAATCAATAAATTTGTCTATTCAACCTTCTGCTCGTTATTTTTGGATTTAATAAAAAAAATTAATTTTTTAAGGAGTTATTCCTTCCATTCCTATCATCGGATGTATCTCTTTGTTTTTTATCATATTCATTGTTAAACGATAATTTTTTGGTTGATCTTGTTGTTCTTGTACTACTTCTTCAAATAAAGATACATTTTCTCTGGTTAATTCTGGAGATTTTTTTTCTATAATTACTATTTCTTCACTATTTTCTTCTTCTTCCGTACTTTTTATTTCTTCTAAAATAATACCTTCATTATCTCGTAATCGCTCTTTTAATGTTGTCAGCCTTGTAGCTGAAGATTTTTCAACACATTCTTGAAAAGCACTAATCTCCCCACAAAGAATTAATAGCTCGCTACTCCTTGTAACAGCTGTATATAATAGATCTCGTCTGAGCATTCTACCGTAATTATGCACCATTGGTAAGATAACCATTTTAAATTCACTACCTTGAGATTTATGAATAGAACAGCAGTAAGCAAGCGTAATCTTGTTCCATTCATTTCTTTTATAGGTAACTTCATTTGCATCAAACTTAATTATTAATTCATCTACTTTATCATCTGATTCTTTTGCATATAGGATACTCGTTACCTCGCCCATATCTCCATTAAACACATTCAATTCAGGATTATTAACTAGTTGGAGAATTTTGTCTCCAATTCGATAGACTTTATCATTAAATTTAACTTCTTTACGTCTTCCCGTATCGTTTGGATTAAGTATCTCTTGCATCATTTTATTTAATGCATCAATCCCGGCTGGTCCACGATACATTGGAGCTAGCACTTGTATCTCTTGATGAGTATACCCTCTTGATTTAGCTTTAGTGACTACTTGACGAATAACTTCTTCAATTTGATAAGTATTACAAGTGATTAATGAACGGTCCTTTTTATTTTCCGAAAAATCTGCTGGCAAATTACCATCTTTAATCTCATGTGCTAAAGGAATAATTGAAGACCCATCTTCTTGACGATATATTTCACTTAATTCCATACTTGATATTAATTTTGCGTCAATTAGATCATGCAAAACCTGGCCCGGTCCTACAGATGGAAGTTGGTTCTTATCACCAACTAATAACACTTGCATATTTTGGGGCACTGCCCTTAGTAGTTGGTTAGCTAGCCAAGTATCTACCATTGACATTTCATCTATGATTAATAATCCGCCCTCTAATTCACGTTCAGATTGCTGATTTACGTTGTTATTTTCCCTCCCATTTAATCCTAAAAGACGGTGAATTGTGCTACTTGGTAACCCGGTTGTTTCATTCATTCTTTTAGCTGCTCTTCCTGTAGGTGCGGCAAGTAAAATAGGGAAAGCTATTTCCTTATAATCATTTAAATCTAGAGATAACCCATTTAATTCGGCAAATAAAGAGACTATCCCATTCAATACAGTAGTTTTCCCTGTACCAGGTCCACCAGTTAGGATAAATATAGGCGATAACATCGCTTCTTCAATCGCCTGTAATTGAGACTTTCCATAAGAAATAGCTAAACGTTTTTCTAACTTCCTAATTTCTTTTGGAATATTATGCGCTTTATAACTTATTTTTTTTCGATCCATTAATCTTTTGATAGATGAAGAAATGCCCCATTCTGATGCATATAAAGATTTAATATAGATTTTTTTGTCATCTTCAATAATTTGATTTTCTTCTATAAGATGAACTAATTCAGACGCAACCGATTCTGGTTCAATAATGTATGGTCGACTAGATTCTAGAACCCTCAGACTTTCTTCTAAAAGTGGTCCTGCCAATGTATAAGTATTTCCTTGACTTAAACATAATTCATTTAAAGCGTAAAAAACTGCAGCTTTTAAACGAGCTGGTGAATCAGAAGCAAAACCGAGTTGTTCAGCAATAGCATCAGCTTTTTTAAATCCAATATTCTCAATATCCTGTACCAATTGATAAGGATTTTCTTGAATAATTTCTAAAGTTTCATTTTGATATGTTTGATAAATATTATATGCTAATTGACTTCCGAACCCAAAACCATTTAGACCAATAATAATTTTCTCCATTCCATCACTTGCTTGAATAGTTTCAATTAAAACAGCTTTTTTCTTTTCATTTAAACCTTGAACTTCTTCTAAAATGGTAGGATTATCACTAATTCGTTCAATCGCTTCTTCTCCTAAAACTTCAACTATATTCTCTGCTGTTTTTTTACCAATTCCAGGGAATTTGTCACTAGAAAGATAATTTATTACTCCAACTAAAGAAGTTGGCTTCTCTTGTTTATACCTATGCGCATTAAATTGAACACCAAACTTTGGATGATCGGTTATTTTCCCATAGAACCGGTAACTCTCTTCTTCTTGAATTTGACCAAAACTTCCAGTAACAACAATTTCTTTGTCATCGTAACTTGTGTTTGTCTCCGTCATTCTTACTAATAAGACTTTATAAAAATTAGTTGGATTTTGATAAAATATGGCTACGGTTTGTCCCACTATATAGGGTTCTTCCGTTGAAAATAGATCTAAGTTTTCTTGTTCAGCCATTTTTTATCCATCCTTTCTCTCTTTTGCTTCATTATTAATCATCTTTGCACTTAAAGTAGAACTATATTTCTCACTATCTTGTAGTTGGCAAAGTCTTTCCTGATGTGCTTTTGGATTTATTATTTTTGATTTTTCAAAAAAAGCATTAACTGTTTCTCTTTCTTCCTTTAATGCAGCGCCTACCAATCCTCGCTTAAATAAAACCTCGTCATTTTCAGGGGATTTCTCTAGCACTTGCATATAATATTCTTTTGCTTCCTTAAAATGCCTTGTTTGCATCATACAGTCACCAAGTAAATTAATAATTAAACTATCTTGTTTATCATTATCATGCGCTATTAGTAAATAAATCAGTGCTTTTTTAGGACTATTTAACAACAGATAAGACTGAGCTAACATAACTGTTGCATCTTTTTTGAAGTTAGTTTCATTTATTTTAAAAACTTGTTCAAAGTACTCAATAGCTTTTCTAGGCATGTTCCTTTGGTAATATAAATTTCCAAAGGCGTATACTAATTCTATATGGTTTGGAAATTTTTCCAAAGCTACCTCTAAAACAGCCTGTGCGTCCTCATATTTTTTAGCCAAAGTTAATATACTTGCTAAATTACAATAGCTACCGCTGTTATCTTTATTTAGTTCAATTTCTCCAAATAATAGCTGAACGGCTTCATTTAATTGACCATTTCTCCATAATTGAAAAGCATTATGATCATTATTCACTCTGCTCACTCCTTTACAACTCATCTCATTTTACACTAAACAACTGAATTTTTCTATATTCACTAAGTCTTCAATTTTAAAAATAGAAAAAAGACAGAACTAAGAACGTTCTGTCTCGCCGTATAAAAAATTAAACGTATTGTAATTCCCTTGATGCATTATAAGCAGCATCTATTGTGCCTCCACCTATACATTCCATATCTTTATAAAAGACAACAGCTTGTCCAGGGGTAATTGCACGGACTGGTTCGTCAAAATCAACTTTAGCTGTTGTACCATCCTCATTCAAGTGGACTGTGACAGCTGTATCAGCTTGTCTATAACGAAATTTAGCCGTACACTTAAATGGTTTTGATTTCATTTCATTGGTTGTAAAATGGATATCGGTAGCATCTAGATGAGTAGCATATAACCATTCGTGATGAAATCCTTGACCAACAAATAATGTGTTTGTTTTTAAATCTTTTCCAATAACAAACCAAGGCTCGCTAGAATTCCCGCCTCCGCCAATACCTAATCCTTGTCTTTGTCCGATTGTATAGTACATCAAGCCATCATGAGTCCCTTTTACTTCTCCATCCGGCGTCATCATTTTTCCAGGTTGAGCTGGTAAATAATTCATCAAGAATTTTTTAAAATCTCTCTCACCAATAAAACAAACACCCGTAGAATCTTTTTTCTTAGCTGTTGCTAAATTTGCTTCTGCTGCGATTTTACGAACTTCACTTTTTTCCATATGACCTAGCGGAAATAAGGTTTTAGCTAGTTGTTCTTGTGATAGTTGATTTAAGAAATAGGTTTGATCTTTATTGTTGTCGACTCCTCTTAACATATGAGCTACACCATTTTCGTCACGTTCTACTTGAGCATAATGTCCTGTAGCAACATAATCCGCCCCTAATTCGATAGCATAATCTAGGAAAGCTTTAAATTTAATTTCTTTATTACACATTACATCTGGGTTAGGAGTTCTGCCTTTTTTGTATTCATCGAGGAAATATTGAAATACTTTATCCCAATACTGTTTTTCAAAATTAACCGAATAATAAGGAATGCCAATTTGGTTTGCAACTAGAGCTACATCATTATAATCTTCCGTAGCCGTGCATATTCCAAACTCATCCGTATCATCCCAATTTTTCATAAAAATACCTACTACATCATACCCTTGTTGTTTTAGTAATAAAGCAGTAACCGATGAATCTACTCCACCACTCATACCTACTACAACACGTGTATTGCTATTGTCTTCCATGTTTTCACCATCATTTCAAATAGATTCTGAAAATCTTAACGATTTGAAGGTCGTATTTTTCAGTCTAATTCATTATACTAACTATTTGAAAGAAAGCAAGATAACAGAACTTTCTAGTGAATAAAAAAAGCATATCAAATGAGCAACCTCATCTTTTATGCCTTTTTTATTATTGCTTTATTTTTTTTCAAAAATACCTTTGTTTAAAAAATCTTGCATGATAAATTCATATTTTTCGCATATTTCTTTGAAAGCAGCACTTTTATAAATAGTAATCGGTCTAAGACCATTTAAAGTAGTTGTTGCTATTTTTAATTTAGTTAAGTCATTAGAGATGACAATTTTTAATTTAACTTCTTGATTAGTCACAGAATCATTAGTAAGTGTCCTAAGATATTGAAAATTACCTGTTTTTAATTCATCAAATGCATTATCTCTTAATGTATATTTTTTCAAGTTAGCACTAAGTGTATAAACGTCATTTGATCCTTGAAGTGTTGCTGTCTTTTCAAATGCCAATCCTTTCACCTCATTCATTTACTTACTTACTTACTTACTTACTTACTTACTTACTTACTTACTTACTTACTTACTTACTTACTTACTATATCATAATAATCAGTTTAAACGAATTAACTATATTTTTTATTTTTTTAATTTTTTAATTAATCTAATTAATTCGTTTGCTAAATAATCGATTGATTCCATAGTCGTTTCTATTCCAAAACTAATTCGTACAGATTCATTGACTCGCTGACTTTTTTCACCATACATTGCCATTAAAACATGACTAGGGTCAATATTTCCAGCTGTACAAGCTGACCCAGCAGAAATTGAAATCCCAGACAAGTCCAATAAAAGTAGCAACTGTTCTGAAGAAACACCTTTAAACCAGATATTAATAATATGCATTAAGCGATAATCAAGATGACCGTTTAGTTCAAATTCAACGTTAGATTCTTCTAGTCGTTTCACTAAATGCGTACTAAAGTCATTGTACTCTACTTTGCGTGATTCCTTTGTTAATTGAGTAATTTCTACTGCTTTTTGGAATCCTGCTAATGCTGGAATATTTTCTGTTCCTGCTCTGCGTTTCATTTCTTGTTCTCCACCTAACATAAAACTTGGTAAGTGAATCGATTCGTTTATATATAAGAAACCAATCCCTTTAGGTCCACCTATTTTATGACTTGAAGTAGATAGTAAATCGATTTGATCTTTTTTCACGTCTATTCTTTCTAATCCATACGCTTGGACAGCATCTGTATGGAAATAGGCAGTTGATAGACTTTCTTGAATGATATTCCCAATCGCCTCAACGTTCGATAGTGTTCCTACTTCATTATTTCCATACATTATAGAAACCAATGTCGTATCTTCTCTTAAACTTTCTTCTAAATCTTTTAAGTTTATCATTCCAAATTCATCTACCGATAAATACGTAACGTCAAATCCTAAAGATTCTAGATACTCCATTGGTTTTAAGACCGCGTGGTGTTCAACAACTGTCGTGATGATATGCTTACCTTCTTTTTCACGAGTTAAAGCCGTTTCAAGAATAGCAGTATTGTCACTTTCTGTCCCACCGCTTGTTAGGACTATTTCATTCGGTTTAGCTCCAATGCTATTGGCAAATACCTTCTTAGCATCATCCATAATACGTCGACTATCTCTTCCAAAATAATGGATACTTGATGCATTGCCAAAATGATTCTTCATAGCATCATAGACAATCTCTATTACTTCAGGATGAACAGGGCTAGTTGCAGCATAATCAAAATATATTCTTTCCATTATTATCCCCCGTATCACTATTTTTATCTTTCCTATAATTTTTTAAAATTAAAGATAAAAAGAGATACTCAACGACTTTTGCCGAATCTCTCTTTATCTATTTATAACATTAAATTATTTCTGGAAAAAGCATTTTTAAAATCCCCATCGTTAGTGGTCTTCCTTGTCCATTTGAAACATATGCATGCATATGCATTGCAGGGTTAAAGTTTGCCTCTATTACGGTATATCCAGGAGATTCTTTTGTAGAAATATGAGTGTAATCCGGAATAATTAAATCTACCCCACAAACTCGAGCTCCTATTGTTTCGGTCATTTCTATTGCTGCTTTTTTATAAGAGTCATCAATGATATCAGTGACGTCTGTAGAGTCTCCTCCTGTACTCATGTTTGAGTTTTCGCGTAAATACACTTGAGTATCTTTTTCAGGAATACTAGTTACAGTATAGCCTTGCTCTTTTAGCATCAATTGTTCAATTTCATCTAACTGTATAGCCTCAAGTGGAGCGCGATGATTTGTACCGCGCAACGGGTTTTTATTTTTTTCTAACACTAATTCTTTTATAGTGTGTTTTCCGTCCCCAATTACGTTAGCCGGTGTACGTAACAATATTGCTGCTACTTCACCGTTTAGCACAAAAAATCGATACTCTGTTCCTTCAATAAATTCTTCTACTAAAATAGTAGAGTCTTCTTTAAAAGCAAAATCTAAGGCTGATTGATAATCCTCAATTTTTGCGCCTTCTTTAAAAATAGAAATACCAACACCATAATTTGTTGATTTAGGTTTAATTACAATCCCTTTATTTTTATAAAGCCAATAGTTTTCTTCAGCTTCTTTTTTGGTGTGATATTCTTCTCCGGCTGGGACATTAAAACCCTTAGAAGCAAGAATTTTTTTTGTGACAGTTTTATTTTCCATAATTAAGGGAGCAATATATTGATCTTTTGATGTCATGTTTGCATTTTTAACATATTCAACATGATCTTTATAACTTAATTTTAAAAACTGTTCAGTTTCATCTAAAATTTCTATTTTCAATCCTTTTTGGATAGCATCAAAAATAAGGAGTTGAGTTGATAATTCCATATTTGAAAATCCTCTTAACCTATAAGGTTTTTCAAGAGACTCTTTTTTATATGTTTTGGCTAATTGCATACCGAGAGCTACATACGTTCCATTTTCTTCAATCCTTTTTACTATCCGCGCAGCTAGTGTTGTTTCTGGTTTTTCAAATTGTTCTTTAGCTTGCTGAACACAATTGATATACTGGATAGAACCATTAGTTTCTCGAATCATTTCAAACATCTGATCAATAATTTCTATACCTTCTTGGTAGTACTGAGTAGAGTCAAATGGATATTCTAAAGCGACTAAATCACTCATTTCTTTCCCTTTTTCCACTTCATGCATTGTTGCCGACTCATCTTTCCAAATCATTAGCATACAGAATAAATGAATAAATTGCATATCTTGCTCAGACATACCAAAAGCATCGAATGGATTTAAATCGAAAATTCTTAATTCAACATAAGAAATACCTTTTTTTAACATTCCGCGCGCTTCTTCGGTTCCTCTTAAACGTACACCTGAATAAAATTCTTTTTCTTCTGATAACTTACCTTCACTTACAGCATATTCTAAATTTTCTACATATTTTTCAATCGACTCAAATGAAATAGCGACATCGTCTGTATTAGCATAACCAAATGGACTGCTTCGAATACTTCTAATATATTTTTTTGGAAGAGCCAATTCACATTTTTTGTTTTTGAAGAATGAAGAATCAACTACTGGTGCAGCACTTAGTAAATAAGTTAAAATCCATCTATAACGCAAAAAATTCCTTGCTAATTTTAAATATAAATTAGTTTGAAAATGAACTATATCTTTACTATCTGTTTGGTTTAAAAATAACTGTTTCACCATCTCTTTATCTAGTTCAAAATTATAATGAACTCCGCTCAACATCTGCTTATTTTTACCATATTTATCCGCTAAATGTTTACGATAAGCCACATCTTTTTTGCTATCTAATTTTGCTATCGGTATAATCGATTCTTCTGGTAAAGCGACTGGCATACTCATTGGCCAAATAAATTCATTCTCAGGCAAAGTTCTCAATGTTACATCATGTACCGCAGTCAACCATCTAGATGTTTCTTGAATAGAACTTAGAGGCGGTGTAATCAATTCTAATTGCGACTCACTAAAATCGGTTTGAATATACGGATGGAATGAACGATTACCGAATTTAGTTGGATGATCTGCTAGAGATAATTCTCCTGTATCTAAAACACGTAATCCTTCTTTTTCTACTCCGTAGATTGCTTTGTAAAAAGCATTATTTATTTTAAGTTCTTTAATGTTTTCTTTAACTGTCTTCATTTATATAGTCCCTCTTTTTTCTTTAATTTGTCTTTCTATCTCAGCTTTAATTCTTTTTTCTGGAGCATATTCTGCTTCCCAATTCTTTGGTTTTAATACCTTTCCATCTGGTATTCGATAATGTGGTCTACCATCAGGAAACAACTTACCCATATTCGCTTCATGAACAATACTTGAAATAGGTCTTGGATCAATGCCCATTAAAACAAATGAACCATAATTAAAATAATTCGCATCTATTAAAGCATCTACTTGCCCAACTAAAATTGATTCAACTTCTTTCTCTTCGCGTTTAATTTTAGCTACACTTTTATCAATTGACTCTTTCCATTGAAAGGTAATTTTTTCAAATAATTTTATATCCCCTTGTACACTTGCATATAGAAATTCTATTATTTCTTCTGTAGAAAAGTTCGCTCGATTGAGTGCCTCTTTCTGGTTAAGCGCTGTTGGACTACTATTTTTTGGACTATCAAACACATCATGAAATGCTTTTACTAATTCAAATGTAGATTGTTGATTTATACTCAAGTTAAACTTATCTCCTTCAAGACTTACAAAATTCAGTCTTCATTATTTTTTTTTAATAATAAATACTTTCTTAAGGCTGTATTTTCTGATTCTAGAACTTTACGTTTCAATTCTGAATCTCTAAGATCTTGTTGCATAATTTTTAAAAATTGAAAATTATCAGAAAAAGAACGATCTAACTTTTCAGATAAAATTTTTTTATCCATTAGTTTTCTTAAATCTTCTTCTCTATACATTGCTTCCTTTTTTAGTTTTTCATTTTGATCAATCAGAAGTTGATTATGATGAAATAATTGATTATATTTTTTCTCTTTTTTTCCTTTTGACATATTAAGTGAGAGTAAATATACTGCTGCACAAGCTATTAGGATGGGAAATAATTTTTCTATTATTAGTTGCGGTCTTGATATTGTTAACTGGATAATACGCACAGCAGCTAGTAGAAGAATCCCTATGCCGATTTTAACTATTCTCTTTTCATTCATATATTTTGAATCTTTATAATAATTTAATTGATTTTTTAATGCTTGCTCGTTAAGTTTATATTTTTCTTGTTTTTTCTGCATAGTTAAATATAATTGCTTTTCTTTGCTTTCTAAATTAGACATAGCTTGTTCTTGATATGAAATAAACCATTGATTTTCTTTTCTTAAGTAATCTAAGTATCTTATCCATTCTTTTTGGTATTGTTCTTTTTTTATATCTAATTCAATTTTATATTCAATAGATTTTTCACTTAGAAGTGCCTCCATCTCTTTTCCAGCTTGCTCATATGTTTTTTTTAATGACTGTTGCTTAATTGCATAAGTAACTTCCAATAACGAATAGTTTTTATCCCACTGTTGGATAATATCTTGATTTTTCATATCCGATATTTGTTTAAACTCTTTAATTTTTTGTTTAATCTCTATTAGTTCACCTTGAACTTGGCGATAAATACTTTCAGTTTGGCGGTGGGCTTCATCCAAGATATCTTCAGCTTCCATCTTAGTTTGTAGCTGGGCCTTGATTTTTTTGGAATTAACTACAGACATCCTACTTTTTTCGTCTAAATTTTTACTCACTTTTATCACTCCTTCATAACTCGAAAGTTCTTAGGAAAGTTTTATATATAATTAAAAACACTTCACTCACTATTCTAAGTAATGATAGCATAATTTTTAAATAATAGGGAATATTACTTACTTTTTCTCATTATAAAGTATAATAGGATATTAGAACGGACTTTCCTTTCAGGTAGAAGCTAACTTATTAAAGTGATATACTATTAGAGAAATCATTATGGAGGTGTTAAGTATGAATAAACCTTTAGCATTCCGTATGCGTCCCACTAGCATAGATCAAGTTATTGGGCAAAGTCATTTAGTAGGGCCTGGGAAAATCATTCAACGTATGGTTGATGCAAAAATGCTCTCTTCTATGATTTTATATGGTCCTCCAGGTATAGGCAAAACAAGTATCGCTAGCGCAATTGCTGGTTCTACTCAATATGCTTTTCGAATATTGAACGCTGCTACCGATACGAAAAAGGATTTACAAATTGTAGCAGAAGAGGCTAAAATGAGTGGTTCTGTCATTCTTTTACTTGACGAAGTACATCGTTTAGATAAACCTAAACAAGATTTTTTATTGCCTCATTTAGAAAGCGGTCGAATTATCCTAATTGGTGCAACTACCGAAAATCCTTATATATCTATCAGTCCTGCCATTAGAAGCAGAACTCAAATTTTTGAATTAAAGCCCCTTTCCATTAAAGATATACAATTAGCATTATCTTCTGCTCTTGAAGATAAAGAACGAGGCCTAGGCAATTACACTGTTCATATTGCTGATAATGCTCTTTTACATCTTTCAAGAACAACTAACGGTGATTTAAGAAGCTCTTTGAATGGGTTGGAGTTAGCTATCAAGTCTACCAATCCTGATGATAACGGAATAATTCAAATTACTCTAGATATAGTAGAAGAGTGTATTCAAAAAAAAGCATTAACTCACGATAAAGATGGAGATGCTCATTATGATGTTATCTCAGCCCTACAAAAATCTATTCGTGGTAGTGATGTAAATGCTTCTTTACATTATTTAGGTCGACTAATTGAAGCTGGTGATTTGCCTATTATTGCTAGAAGATTAATGGTAATTGCATACGAAGATATTGGGCTAGCTAATCCTGCTGCTGCACAAAGAACCGTCACAGCTATTCAGGCTTCAGAAAAACTCGGTTTCCCAGAAGCTAGAATCCCCTTAGCAACTGCAGTTATAGACTTGTGCCTTTCACCAAAGTCAAATTCTTCTATAGTTGCTATCGATGCTGCTATACAAGATATTCGGTCTGGGAAAAGTGGAGATGTACCTGATCATTTAAAAGATTCTCACTATAAAGGTGCAAAAGATTTAGGTCGTGGCTTAACATATAAATATCCTCACAGTTATCCTGAGGCGTGGGTTTATCAGCAATATTTACCTGATAAATTAAAAAAAGCTATTTATTACCATCCGAACCATACTGGAAAATACGAAGATGCTTTAGCACGTCAATACCACAAGATAAATCATTATAAAGACTAAGATAACGCTTTCTTCGTTATGATATAGGTGTTTATACTATTTAAAATGTTGCTGAATTATTGACAGTTTATTAATCGTATGCTAATATAAAGATAAGATTTCTGAGATGTTCGTCATGTCCAACATGTGTTGACCGAACAATTAATATTACCTTGGGATCCAAACTGATTCAAACAAATAACATGCCTTTTCACTTGGTAGTTAGCTGCTTGACAGCGGAGCCCACCTGCTAACTGCGGGTTCAATACAACCTGGACGTATAAACGGCATCACCGGATTTCTTGTTAAAGTTGAAAAACTTTGAAAGCCATTCTTTATTGAGTGGCTTTTTTCTATTTTAATACTAAAAATATTTCTAGAAAGAAAGGGCAAAACGGCATGTTACTTAAAATCTCATTCTTCCTCTTTTCTATTCTTTTATTCCTTCTATCTTATTTTTTAATAAGCGGAAAAATTGCTAGTTTAATTTCTAATCTCCATACTGAAAGGAAAAAAAATGCTCGATTGTTCCTTTTTACTTTCGGAATAATATTTATGCTTTTAGGATTATCCAGTTTAGTATTACTTTTTTATAGCTCTATTCTTCTTTCATTCGGAATTTTAGGTCTAGTGAGTCTTTTTATTCTTATATTCATTTTTGGTTTAAATTTCTTCCTATAATAGCTTAATGTAGCGCTCTCGTGTATTTATTAGATACAAATTCTATGAAAACGGATTTATTTGAGGTACAATAATAGTATATCAACAGATAGAATAAATTATTAGAATGGAGTGGTTTATATGTTACAACAATATAGTCGTATTTTAGTTGCTATTGATGGTTCTAAAGAGGCTGAGCTTGCTTTTAAAAAAGGCGTGCAAGTCGCTGTAAGAAATAATTCTTCGCTAATTTTAGCACACGTTATCGATACTAGAGCATTTCAAAGTATCTCTACCTTTGATGGTTCTATGGCTGAAAAGGCTAATGAACAAGCTACTGCTACTTTAGACGAATATGTACGTTATGCTAAAAATCACCGAGTTGCAGATATAAGTTATTCTATTGAATATGGTTCACCAAAAGTTTTAATCGCGAAACAAATACCAGAAGATAAAAAAATTGATTTGATTTTATTAGGGGCAACTGGTTTAAACGCAGTTGAACGTATTTTTATAGGGTCTGTTTCTGAATACGTTATTAGACATGCTAAATGTGATGTTTTAATTGTTCGAACTGATTTAGATAATGTTTCGGATTTATAATTTTTAAATAAAAGAAGTCTTTAAAGGTACATAAGTACCTTTAAAGACTTCTTTGTTGTAATAATTTTTTATTTACGTAATCTTTCTACGTCACGTGCGATAACAATTTCTTCATCAGTCGGGATTAACAGTACTTTTACTTTAGAATCAGGAGTCGAAATAATACGTTCTTTTCCTCGAACTTTATTCGCTTCTTCATCAATTTCTGCTCCAAACCAATTAATGCCCTCAATAAGAATTTGACGAGTTTCTGGTGAGTTTTCTCCAATTCCTGCTGTGAAAACAATTGCATCAGCACCATTTAACAAGGCAAAGTACTGTCCGATATATTTTTGCACTCGGTTATAGAAAATATCTAAAGCTAATTGTGCTTGTTCGTTACCAGCTTCTGCCGCTTCTTCTACATCACGCATATCACTTGATATGTCAGAAAGTCCTAATAACCCTGATTTGTTATTTAAGATATAAATCATTTCATTAATGTCGCTAAGACCTAATTTATTCATTAAAAACGGCAAGATAGATGCATCGATATCTCCTGAACGAGTTCCCATTGTGATTCCTGCTAAAGGAGTAAAGCCCATTGACGTATCAATTGATTTACCTCCTTTTACAGCTGTTATAGAACCTCCGTTACCTAAGTGACAAGTAATTAATTTAAGTTCTTCTAGCGGCTTACCTAACATCTCAGCTGCACGCTCTGAAACGTATTTATGGGATGTACCATGTGCTCCGTATTTACGAGCTGAAAAATCTTCATAATAGCTCATCGGAATACTATATAAATAGTTTTCCTTTGGCATAGCAGCATGAAAAGATGTGTCAAAAACAGCAACACTAGTAATATTGGGTAATAATTTTTTAAATGCTTTTATTCCTGTAGCATTAGCAGGATTGTGTAGTGGTGCAAATTCGGCTAAATCTTCAATTTGAGCGATAACTTCATCCGTAATTAGAGCTGAATCTTTAAAAATTTCTCCCCCAGCAACAACACGATGACCTACTCCTGTAATTTCTTCGTAATTTTGGATTACTTCTAATTCAATTAATTTATCTAAAACCATCTGTATTGCAATTTCATGGTTCTTGATATCTTCAACAACTTTGTATTTTTCATCTTTATATTTAGTCGTAAATACAGAATCTTTCAACCCTACTCTTTCAATAATTCCTGAAACGATTTCTTCTTCTGCTGGCATTTCATAAAGAGTAAATTTTAAACTAGAACTACCTGCGTTAATTGCGATTGTTTTTGACATAATGAAAACCCCTTATTTTTCTATTTTTTTATATTTTCTTGTTTCCAATTTTCAACCTCTTGCATAAAATAATGCATTGATGTTTGGTTCTTAAAATCAGGTATCTGAGCCAACAAAACTTGTTTTGCTTGTTTTGCATTTTCTCCTGTTTTCTGGACTAAAAGAATCGATTTTCTTGACTGTTCTGATTTGAACAGCTCTTTTGGTAAATGAAGCATCCCTTGTAAATAGGCTTCTGCTTGAATTGTTTTAGTTAACGCTGCAGATTCTGTTGATTCAAATAATTGAGTAGGAACCAAGAATGCACCATAGCCATTATTCTTTAAGTAATACATACTTTGTTCGATAAATAAATGATGCGCGTATGAATGGCCTTCCAAGGCACTCGTTTTAAAACGCTTAGCATTCTCATCGACTGGATAAAAACCTACAGGCAAATCACTAACAATTAGATCTACCGGATCCATTAGTAAATCAGTTAATGCATCTTGATGAGTTAATTTAA
This sequence comes from Carnobacterium sp., assembly GCF_049673005.1. Taxonomy (GTDB): domain Bacteria; phylum Bacillota; class Bacilli; order Lactobacillales; family Carnobacteriaceae; genus Carnobacterium_A. Next base: position 33,588 of record NZ_JBATXB010000008.1, read on the forward strand.
CGCCTTGCCCTTGAAGTTCTGTATTAATAAGAGCTAATGATAATAATAAATCATCATTATCTATACCTTCAGCTTCAATTTCAATGTTTCTTAAACTCAACCCATTATAAACCGTTGATAACAAATTCCCTGTGCCTACTGCTGGATCTAGTAAACGAATTTTCTTTACATCTGAATCAAATAATTTCTCAATTAGATAAGCTAATATGAAACCTATAGCGTCAGGTGTCATCTGATGATTAGCTTGTATTTGGTCATTTTTTGACCCTTTCAATAGCGCTAATTGAAAACTTTTTCTTATCTCTTCAGCTTCCATATCGTTTAAAGGTAATTCTTCATATAGTTCATTCAATGTCTTTATTGTTTCGACAGAAGGAACTCCATTTTCTTGACTTGCCTTTCTGTTATTCAATAAGTTTTCTCCTGTTTCAGAAAGTCCCTCTAGATATGAAACACCTAATTCTTTCTGTAATAGTTGAACAGAAGTATCTAATCCTGAAAACAAACGTTCAATTTCTTTTTGAGACACTTTACCCAACCTCTTTTCTTTGTATATAGATGTTTCGTTAAATTTTTTCATAAAAAATATTTTTATTTTTCTGTTTTAAATAAATATACTACCTGTACTATAATAACGAATAAATCTAAATTATTCAATACTCATTTTAAATCTAAGCTTGTTACAATAATACCACTAATGTTATTAGTAATGGTTGATAAAACACTTAAAAAGAATTTTTTTTAAAACGATTGTACTTAAATCTACTTGCAGATTTTCTAATAGCTAAATAAACTAAAATTCCTGGAACAAATAAGGTGATAAATACAAAAAAAATCCAAAAACTGCCTTTCATGTTTCTTCTATTCGCATCATTATATACCCACAGTTCTAATTTTACTAAACCAAAAAGGATAGTTATAACAATTATAGAAATTATACTAATACCTATAATGCCAATAATGAAATCGCTCACTATAATTCCCCTTTTTTTTAAAGTTATTTTCTGTTTTTTAAAAGATTAACTAAAAAAAAAGCTCTTCTAAAATAGAAGAGTTTCTTTTGTTAAATTATTGAGCAGCAGGATAAACAGATACTTGCTTTTTGTCGCGGCCTTTGCGTTCGAAACGAACAACACCATCAACTTTAGCAAATAAAGTGTCATCTCCACCAATTCCTACGTTAGTACCTGGGTAAATTTTTGTTCCGCGTTGACGGTACAAAATTGATCCACCTGTAACAGTTTGACCATCTGCACGTTTAGCTCCTAAACGTTTAGATTGAGAATCACGACCGTTAGTTGTAGATCCGCCCCCTTTTTTAGTGGCGAATAATTGTAAATTCATTTTCAACATTTTAATTGCACCTCCTGTTTTTAATCTAGATTCAATTTGACATATTTTGGATACTCTTCTTCAATACTTTTCAAAGAAATTAGAAGACTCTCCAGAAGGGTTTGAGCAGTGGTCAGTTGTTTCTCATTAATTTCTAATGGTAATTCAACATAAAGATAACCTCCCTCAACTTCGTCGTTTGTTTCAACTAATGGAGTAAACTCTCCCAAAATAGATAAACTATTCGTTGTCCCAATTGATAAAGCCGATACACCTGCACAAACAATGTCAGTTCCGTAAGCTCCTGACTCTGCATGTCCTGTAATTTCAAAAGAAATTATTTCCTCTTTTTTATTACGTTTAAAAAATGCATGAATCATTCACAAACACCACTTTTCTTCTTATAGATTGATTGCATTAATCATAACTTTTGTATATGGTTGACGATGTCCTTGCTTACGATGTGAGTCTTTTCTACGTTTGTAGACAAAAGTCGTAACTTTCTTTTGACGACCATGTTTTTCTACAGTACCTTCAACAACAGCGCCTGCAATAGTTGGAACACCAACTTTTGTTTCTTCGCCACCTACTAAGATAACTTCGTCAAAAATAACTGTTTCACCAGCTTCAACATTTAATTTTTCAATGTAGATTTCTTGCCCTACTTCAACTTTAATTTGTTTTCCACCTGTTTTAATAATTGCGTACATTTATTCGCACCTCCTTATTAGACTTAGACTCGCCGTCATGAGTGCCATTACTGGACTTACAGACTCATTCCCGCGCGGTTGTAGTTGTGGTGCTACACATTAACAACAGTAGTATCATACCAAAGACAAGTCTTCACGTCAATCAATAGTTTTAATAATTGTTGAAATTCACTCTAAACTGGATAATACTAATTAAATATGTTTTTATATAAATGTATCTGAAGAAATACTTCTAGAACTAAATTCATCTGCAAACTCAATATCATGCGTAACAATTAGTATGCCTGTTCCGGTAGCCGCTATATCTTGAATCATTTTCCCAACTCCATTCGAAGATTGTCGATCTAACGCTGATGTCGGCTCATCAAAACAAAGTATTTCTGGACTCAACATCATTGCTCTTGCTATCGCTACCCTTTGCTGTTGTCCACCAGACAAAGTTTTAGGATAAGACTCTTTTTTTTCAAGTAGGTTCATCTGTTTTAATAATTTTCCAGCTTTTATTTTTGCTTCTTTTACTGTCATTATTTTTTTTTGTATAGGTGCTTCTACACAGTTTTGTAGGACTGTCAAATTAGGAAATAGCTGATAATCTTGAAAAACCATCCCAATTTTATTACTATATTGATTTCTCTCTTTGGCTGATGAATAGTGAACTGTTTTTTTTTCTGTCATCCTGCAAAGGAAATCTCCTGTTATTGAAATTGTACCTGCATCTACTTTTTCAAGTTCATTTAATAGCCTCATAAAGGTTGTCTTTCCGGTCCCAGACTCCCCTACTAAAGATATAATTTCTCCGCGACTAATTGTAAAATCAAAACTATTAATTATTTTTACCTTATTAAATGTCTTGGTTATTCCTTTTGCCTCCATCAACATATAGCTAGCCTCCTTAAAAATCGATTTTCTTTTCAATAAGCATCAATAGTATTGTAAGTATCCCTGTAATAAGAAGATAGATAATTCCTACTGCTACAAAAGGAAGCAACGAAGCATAGGTATTTGCTGCAATTTGTCCAGCTCTTAATAGTTCGCCTAAGCCTAAAATATAAACTAGAGAGGTATCTTTTACTAACGATATAACCTCATTCCCAACTGAAGGGAGAACTGTCCGTAAAACTTGTGGAATGATTATCCTTCTAAACCCTTGTACTTTCCCTATTCCCAAAACTCTAATGGCCTCAAACTGACCGTCTGGGATCGATAATATACCACCTCTAAATATTTCAGCATAATAGGCTGTATAATTTAAAGCAAAAGCTATAATTGCAGCTGTAAAACGATCAAATGTAATCCCAATTAATGGTAAACCAAAAAATACAATCATTAATTGTAACAGTAGTGGTGTACCACGCATAACATAGATATAAAGTTGGATAATCCATGATATTAATTTTGGTGAATATATCCGTATACATGCAACTAAAAAACCTAGAGGAATCGTTAGAAAAAAAATAATAAGGAATAGCTTTATTGTTGTTCCTAGTCCACTAATTAAAGCAGGTGCGATATCATTAATTAAATCCATATTTCCCCTCTTCTCACATAGCACAATCAAATGAAACGTACTACTTTATCTTAATAATTTTAAACAGTTGTTTAAGCGAAGCACTTTTATGTTTTTCGCCTAAACACTAAATTCTTTTACTCAGCAAACCACTTAGCGTATATCTTATCGTAGGTTCCATCTTCTTTAATATCTGCTAGATTTTCATCAATAGCTTCTTTTAATTTGACATCTGACTTACGTAATCCTATAGCGTACTCTTCCTGGCCAAAATCTTCATCTAAAACACGATAGTCAACATCCTTATTTTGTTTCATATAATAACGACCTAGCGTTTCATCTACTACAATTGCATCGCTGCGTCCTGATGCTAAATCATTAAAAACATCATTATTTGAAGGATACTGAACTATTTCACCATTCTTAAAAGTCTCTATAATGTTTGATTCGTCAGCCATAACTGCATCAACTGCACTCGATGATTGTTGAGCTGCTACGGTTCTATTTTTCAAATCTGATTTTTTATTTATTTCGCTATCTTCTAAAACAATAATTAGTTGACTATTATCTAAATAAGGACTACTAAATAGCACTTTTTCTTTTCTTTCTTCTGTTATTGTATACCCGTTCCAAATAACATCTATATTCCCACCGTTTAATTCTGTTTCTTTTAATGCCCAATCAATTGTTTGAAACTCAAACTCAACATCCATGCGTTTGCCAATTTCTTTAGCCAAGTCAATATCAAAACCAACAATTTCACCGTTTGAATCTTTATAACCCATTGGGGCAAATGTATCATCTAATCCCATAATAATCTTGCCATTTTCCATTATTGCTTCATAATTATCTTTTTCTTCTGATTCAGTACTACAACCTGATAAAAATATTATCAATAAACCCAACCCTGTTACTATCTTAAATAATTTATTTTTCATTACAATCTCCCCTATCCTTTTTTAGTATTTAAAACCTATTTAAATAAAAACAAAAAAAGCCCTTTGATTTCCTAAACAATAGGAAATCAAAGGACGATAGTTTTTATATCGTGGTACCACCTTTTTTTGTAGTTTCTTTACAGAAAACTACCTCATCACGTTCAAAACAACTAAACGCTAGTACTATAACGGGTACAACCGGATCAGTCTACTATATATATGGTTCGACTGTCAGCTTAGAGATGTGTGTTCGGAATAGACTCTTAATTGCTCGCACCAACCGCAATCTCTCTGATAAGTTTCTAAACTTACTTTTTCTCGTCTTTGCTTTTGTTTGTTTTTAAGACTATAACACACTTAATTTTTTTTGCCAAATATTTTCTTCCAAAAACTTTCTTTTTCTTTTTTTATGGACATCAAAGGTACAGTTTCACCTAATATACGACGAGCAATATTTCTATATCCTTGTGATGCCGGATTTTTCGGATTTAAGACGATAGGATCACCTTTATTAGAAGAACGAACAACATCATCATCATCAAAAATAATTCCTAGCAAATCAACTGAAAGGTGTCTTGTAATTTCATCTACGTCTAAAACCTCACCATCTTGCATCATTCTTTTACGAATTCTGTTTATGATAAGACGAGGAGGATCTAATTCAGTCTGTTCTAACAAACCAATTATACGATCGGCATCACGAATGGCTGATATTTCAGGTGTTGTTACTAAGATTGCTTCGTCTGCAGCAGCAATAGAGTTTTGAAATCCTTGTTCAATTCCGGCTGGACAATCAATTAGTATATAATCATATTCTTCTTTTAATTCAGCCACTATCTCTATCATTTGTGCACCATTAACATCATTTTTATCTGCATTCTGTGCTGCTGGTAGTAAATATAAATTATCATTGAAACGTTTATCTTTTATTATAGCTTGATGTAATTTTGCACGTCCCTCAACAACATCAATAATATCATAGATAATTCGGTTTTCTAATCCTAAAATAACGTCTAAATTTCTTAATCCTATATCCATATCAATTAAACATACCCGCTTACCCTGTAACGCAAGCGCAGTTCCTATATTTGCTGTAGACGTCGTTTTACCAACGCCACCTTTTCCAGAAGTAATGACAATTGCTCTTCCCATTTAAATTAATCCCCCTGTCATTTTACCTAACATCGGCCGCATCTTACCTAAATGATCTAGATTTTGAAAATCTAATATATGTAAATCATTTATAAATGCAAATTCATTTTTCTTTATCGTTACTTTTTCAGTTAATTGGTTTTCTATAATTTGAACATTATCTGCAATTCGCACTTGTGCGTTGGTATGAAAATCTGCAACAACAACCGCTGTTGCATCCCCTTCAAATCCAGCATGAGCAACACCATGTAATTCACCAATAATAAAAATGCTTCCATTTGCACGAATCACCCCACCTGGATGAACCTTCCCTACAAATAAAATGTTCCCAGGAGCCTGCAGTACCTGGCCACTACGAATTGTTTGTATTTCCATCTGCAAGCTAACGGCTTGTTGCCAAGCCGTTGCTGCTTCATAAGTTAAAACAGATGAATTAATTTTTTTTATTATAAATTGACTATTCTCTTTAATTACTTTTGTTACTACATTTTTTTCTTCGACTGTTAGCAGACGATTTCCAGTGGATATTTCTAATTGTATTTCCTTATTTTTTTCATTTAAGTCACCTTTTTTTGATTCCGCTTTAAGATGCTCTAGCAACTGCTCTAACTCTTCAACAATTGTAGTAAAAGAAGCTGATTCGTTTAAAGTTAATACAAAACCATCTTTATTCCCTTTTAATGTCACACTCTGCTTCACTTAAACAACTCCAATCATCTAAATAACGAACAAGGATTACACTATTTTCAGTTCCCAGTCATTTTAAGTATTAATTTCTTTAACGGGTAGAATGTAAATATGAAAAAAACTAAATTCAATAGCAGCGTTGGACCCAATCTTCCAGCCATAAAAGTATTCATATCAATTATGGTAAAACCTAGAATTTTATATATCCAATAAAGCATTGTTTCTAAAATGGTTAAGTTAATAAAAATCATCATTCCTATAGTAATCGGATTCGGATTTAAAACTTGCTTTAAACTATTTGTGACGTATACAATCAAAGGGAAAATAGCTACATACACTCCTAAAATCCCTACGTAATAACTATCATAGAGAAATCCAAAAATAATTCCATATAAAATCATTTTATTTCTAGGTAGATAGAATGAAAGTAGTACAAAAATAAGGATAATCAATCTTGGCACCATAACACTCCCGTTTTCAGTGTATAAATACTCAGAAAACACAGCTGAGATAAGACCATCAAATAGTAAACCGAAAAATATAAGCATCGGGGCAAAAATAGTTGTTTTAAATTTTCCATTCATTTTTATTCCCCGCTTTCCGCTGTGCGCTGTATAAAGGTCACATAACGAATATCATCAAAATCTGATGCGGGTACAACGTAAGCTTCTTGCGATAGACCATGCGAATCCAGTTTAACTTCATCGATTTCACCTATTAATAGAGAGCTTGGTGAAATTCCGCCTAATCCTGAAGTCATTACCTGGTCTCCTTTTTTTAAGGCTACCTTAGTTGTAATTTGTTTCATTACCAGTCGATTTGTTTCTGAATCATAACCATTTATAATTCCATGAACAAATCCCTCTTTAGAAGAAACGGAAGCGGCAACTCTACTATTATTTTGATCTGATGTTGTAATTAATTGAACTTTTGAACTAGCTGGGTTTACTTCAATTACACGCCCAATTAAACCGTTATCTGCCATAACTGATAAACCTACCGTTATACCACTTTGACTTCCGCGATCAACTACGATTTGATTTATCCAGTTATCAGGATTTCTACTTATAACAGTCCCATTTATTTTTTTATAATCAGAAAGCGTGTCTTGCAATTCTAGTTGCTCTTTCATTTTTTGGTTATCTTGTTTTAAGTTACTTAATTCTACTTCTGTCTCATATAGTCCATCGATCTTTGACTTTAATAATTGATTTTCTTTATACGTATTCTTTAAATTTTCTACTGAATCTACAAACTTAATAACCGCATTGGTCGGTTTTGACAATAATCTACCCGTTAACGCTGTAATGTCGTTCCCAAATCGTTGCACTATTGGCGGTCTACCATTTCCTGAAATAGAATAGGCTATTAGTCCTAAACAAACAATTACACTCACCAATACTATAATTAGTTTTTTATTAGATAAAAATTGACGCAATTTATCACCTCATTAATTCTTCAGGCTTCGTTTATTTTACCATAAGTTTAGCTAAATAGCTTAGGAATCCATTAATTTTTTATTTCAAACGAAAAGATGCATGAAGCAAAAAAGCTTCTGCATCTTTTCGTTTGGAATATGTTTCTTATCTTATCTCATTCGTTTCTTTTTATAAATATCCATATGTTTAATTGATTCTCCAGTTCCAAGAGCAACACAGTCTAAAGGATCATTTGCTACAAAAACAGGCACCTCAGTTTCATCAGCTATCGCATCACTAATATTTCTAAGCAATGCTCCACCACCCGTTAAAACAATCCCGTGATCGATCACGTCTGCTGAAATCTCTGGCGGCGTTTCTTCTAATGTCTCCCTTACAGCACTAACGATTCCATCAACAACTTCTTTGATTGCTTCTGCTACATCTACTGCTGAAACTTGAATCGTTTGCGGTAAACCAGTTAATAGATCTCTTCCACGAACATCCATAGATCCGTACTCAGCTGCTTTTTCAAGAGAAGCGCAACCTATTTCAATTTTGATTTCTTCAGCTGTACGTTCTCCGATAAGTAAATTATATTTTTTGCGTACAAAATGAATAATCCCCTCATCCATGCTGTCTCCAGCTAAACGTATAGAACGACTACTGACAATTCCTCCTAGAGCTATAGTTGCGACATCTGTTGTTCCGCCACCTATATCAACAACCATACTACCTGTTGGTTCCATAACTGGCAGTCCCGCACCTACAGCAGCCGCAAATGGTTCTTCTAAAATAAAGGCATCTTTAGCTCCAGCCATTCTGGTAGCATCTATTACAGCGCGTTTTTCAACTTCCGTTACTCCGCTTGGTACACATACAATTACATAAGGCTTAGATGTCGTTTTCCCAATAGCTTTTTCAATATAATATTTCATCATTGCAGCAGTAGTATCATAGTCAGCAATGACACCATTTTTCATAGGTCTAATAGCGACAATTGAACCAGGTGTTCTACCAATCATATTTCTTGCATCTTCACCAACAGCCACTATATCTCCAGTTGATATATCTTTAGCGACTACTGAAGGATCTCTTAAAACTATCCCTTTACCCTCAACAAACACATTCGTATTCGCTGTTCCTAAATCAATCCCAATATCTTTACTTCCAAATCTAAACACATATTTCATCCTCTCGAGTCGGTCAAATCTTATCATTTTTATAGAGTATTATTTTATTCATCATTAATACCCATTAAGTTTCTAAAGATAGTATAACAAAAAAAGACATACTTTCCTTATTATACTTTCATCATACTTCTTTTTGCCACTCAAAACATTACTTTTTTCATTTTTTTAATAAAAAACTTATAAATTCTTAATCAAATGTTTAATTAAACTAGTGAAACAACAAATCAATCAGATTCTTTAGTGTATTCTATTGATTTTAAAAACAAAAAAAGACTTAGTGAAAATCACTAAGTCTTTCGAAGTTTAATTTTAAATTAAGCTTTGTTTACGTTTGCTGCTTGAGGTCCACGGTTTCCTTCTTCAACGTCGAAAGTTACTGCTTGTCCTTCTTCTAAAGA
>NZ_JBATXB010000009.1:0-15168 GCF_049673005.1 Carnobacterium sp.
CCACATCCGCATGCGGCTGCGTTAGCAAGGGAATACATTTTATCAGATGAAGGCCAAATCAATTTAGCAAAAGGGTATGCTCGCCCAATTCGTGAATCGGTTAAATTGCCAGCGGACGTACAAGAAAAGTTGATTGCTACTGATCAATATGACGCGGCTCAACCCATCGAAGATACAGCGGCTTGGGATAAAGCGGCAGCTGGATTAGGACAAACGTGGCAAGAAGACGTACTAACAAAGATCAAATAAGGTGCTAAAAGGGAGTGTTAGGCTATGAATAAAGTGATTTTGGTTGTCTTGGATGGTTTAAACGCTAAAGCGGCACACACCTACATGGGTTTTTTAGAACATTTAATTGAAAACAATCAGTGTGCGGCTTATCGTATGAATGCTGAATTGCCCGCACAATCTCGACCGCTCTATGAAGTCATCCAAACGGGTGTGCCAAGTTATTTGAACGGGATTGTTTCGAATGGAACCGTTCAACGGTCAAAAGAAACCAGTGTGTTTCAACTAGCTAAGGCTGCCGGTTTAAAAACTGGGGCAGCTAGTTACCATTGGGTGAGTGAGTTGTACAACAAAGCGCCGTTTAACCCGATGACGGATCGCATCCAATTGGGTACAGACCAGGCAATTGAAAATGGACTCTTTTATTTTGAAGACCATTATCCAGATAGTCATTTGATAGCGGATGGGGCTTATTTAATCAAGGAGAAACAAACCGACTATACTTTGATTCACTCAATGAACATCGATGATATCGGCCATCAGTTCGGTTCACAAAGCAAAGAGTACGTTCAGGCAGCAGTCAGAATGGATGCCATCTTAGCCAATTATTTGATGGATTGGTTAGCGAAAGGCTACCAAGTTGTGGTAACGGCCGATCATGGTATGAATGACTTCTGCACACACAATGGCATAACGGATGAAGAGCGCCAAGTTCCGTTGTATGTATTTTCAGATAAAGTTGCAGTTGGCGATTACCGTGAGTCACTTGTACCACAACTGCAACTAGCGCCATTATTGTGTCATTTATTGGCGATTGAAAAAAGTGCGGCGATGCAAGAATTGACGTTTATTTAAGGGAGGATAAGGAAGTGACCATTAAAAAAAGACACTGGCGCTATGGCGTTTTCTTGTTGCCATTCATGATCTTAATTGTTTTATTTGAAATTTTACCTTTAGTGAGTATTCTACTTAATAGTGTTTCCCCTATTGGGACAAGCGGTATAACGTTCGAGCATTTTGGTAATATTTTTAAAAGCGATTATTACCGGATGTCTATTTTTAATAGCCTAATGATTGCTGTCTGGTCTTCTGTGATTGGCTTGTCGGTTGCTATTTTAGGGGCCTATGCCATTCATCACGCCACGCCAAAAGTGAAACGATTTTTTATCAATTTGATCAATATGGCTTCAAATTTTCAAGGCATCCAGTTGGCTTTTGCTTTTATTATTTTATTGGGCAATGCAGGAGTGTTGGTGTTGATTGGGCAACAAGTGGGGATTGGGTTTCTAGCACATTTTGATGTCTATTCCAGTACGGGTATTTTGCTAACCTTCATTTATTTTCAGATTCCTTTAGCTATAGTGTTATTGTATCCGTCTTTTGATGCCATTCGCCAAGAATACAAAGAAGCGGCGATGCTTTTGAATGCTTCTACCATTAGTTTTTGGCTACGTGTGGGCATCCCCATTATTTTGCCAAGTCTATTCGGAACGTTTTCAGTTCTCTTTTCAAATGCGTTAGCTGCTTATGCGACACCTTATGCTTTAATGGGCAATAACTATGCCCTCTTACCGATTCGGATTTCAGCGATGTTTACAGGCGATGTTGTGCAACAAGTTGAGTTGGGCAGTGCCTTGTCGGTCATTTTGTTGTTGCTCATGAGTGTAATGACGATTAGCAGTACAACCGTCTTAAAAAAAATGAGAAAGGAGGGGTAATATGCAGAAAAAGCACCCTTGGTTTAGCAACATCATTCTTTTTATCCTTTCCTTTCTTTTGGTCTTACCCTTACTTGGAACACTGGTGAATTCCCTTTTTAGAGATTTTACGAGCATCATTCCAAGAGGCTTTACCTTTTCTTTCTATGCGCAGTTGTTTACCGGCGACAATCAGCTGTTACCGGTCTTAGTACGAACAATCATCATTGCTCTTGTGCCAACAATTCTTTTACTCGTTCTGTTGCTGCTAGCGATGTACGCTACCCAAGTGTATTTCCCAAAATTAGACAAGTACTTAGATATTTTATCGAAAATTCCATATGGGATCCAAGGTGTCATTTTAGCGGTTAGTATTCTTTCATTGTACACAAGTAGCGGTGGTATCTTATCTAACCGGATTTTACTGTTAGTTTGTGCCTATAGCATTGTGATCTTGCCTTTTATGTACCAAGGGATTAAGAATGCACTGCTAACCATTGAAGTGTTGCCTATTTTAGAAGCCGCTGAAATTTTAGGTGCCAATAAAGTTTATGCGTATTTTACCATAGTGGTGCCTAGTATGATGAAAGGCTTGTTCGCAACGATGTTGTTGTCTACTGGGATTCTATTTGGCGATTTTGTTTTAGTCAATATTTTAGCGGGTAGCTACTACAAAACAATGGGCGTTTATTTGAATGAAATTAGAGCCACTTCTGGTCACGCAGCTAGTGCCGTCTCCGTGATTATGTTTCTTGTGATGCTGGTGTTGTCTCTTGGGGTCAATCAACTAAACAAAGAGCCAAAACCTAGACGGAAAAAACAAGAGAAAGTCGTTAAAACGAAACAGCTAATAGAAAAGGAGCGAGTTGGAAATGAGTTACATCGAGTTTAAGAACATCCAAAAATCGTATGATGGAGAAACGATGATTTTAAAAGATTTATCTTTATCTGTTGAAGAAGGCCACCTTGTTACGTTGCTAGGTCCATCTGGTTGTGGCAAGTCAACGTTGCTCCGCTCATTAGCTGGTTTTGAAAGGCTGGATAGCGGCACGATTATGATCAATGGAAAAGATGTCACCAATTTGCCACCAGGTAAGCGAGAAATTGGGATGGTTTTTCAACAATATTCGCTATTTCCTAATATGACCATTGAAGAAAATATTGCGTTTGGTTTGAAAATGCAAAAACAGGATAAAACGGTGATCAAAGAAAAAGTCGCTCAAATGATTGAAATAGTCAATTTAAGCGGCAAAGAAAAAAAGTATCCCAAACAATTATCAGGTGGGCAAAAACAACGCGTGGCGTTAGCTCGAGCAATCGTTAACGAGCCAAAAGTTTTGTTATTGGATGAACCCTTGTCGGCTATCGATGCGCAATTACGTAAAAGTTTGCAAAAGCAAATTCAGCGGATCCAAAAAGAATTAAACATCACAACTATTTTTGTGACCCACGACCAAGATGAAGCGATGATTTTATCAGATGTCGTTCACGTGATGAATGATGGAAAAGTTGAACAGTCAGGCAAACCGACTGACGTTTACACGCACCCTAAAACCCATTTTGTCGCTTCGTTTATGGGCAACTACAACATTTTAGCTCCCGAACAGTTTCAACATTTCTCAAGGGAACACACTGGGGCTAGTATTGCGATACGACCCGAAGTGATTGATTCCTCACGTTTGCCATTTGAACCGGATGAAGAACGCTACACTCTCCACGGGAAAATAGTTGATCAATCAACTAGCGGCAATATTTTAAGCTATTACGTTGATTGTGCCGGTATAAAACTGCGAGTAGATGAGTTGTATCGTTCGTTTAACTTATTTAAAATGGGCGAGGACGTTCACCTAAGTTTTGAAAAACGCAATTGCCTTGAGGTTTGACGTGTAATTGGGTAGAGTAGAAAGGAAGAAATAATAAAGTGGAGGAGATGGAATCATGACTGTTTATGATCAACATATGCACACGCTTTTTTCACCAGATTCATCCGAAACGTTTGAAGAGTATCTGAAACATTCACCTGGGGTACTGGTAACGACGGAACACTTAGATTTCAACGATCGGTTTAGAGAGGGCAAAGACACCCTTTTAGACTATGAACAGTATAGCGCAACAATCGATCAACTAAATGAGAGCTACCCTAATCGTATCCGCAAAGGGATTGAGATTGGCTATACGAAAGAGTCTTATGAGCGAATTCAAAACTATTTAACAGGCAAAGAGTTTGATGTACAATTACTGAGTGTCCATCAAACTAACGAGTACGATTTCTTACAACCGATTGTTAAAGAAAAAGATGTGCAAGATGTGATGGACGAATACTTTCCTTTATTACTAGAGGCAGTAACCAGATTTCCAACCGCTAATGTCTTAGCTCACTTTGATTACGGCATTCGTTTGTTTAATGTTTCTGTAGCGGAATTACAAGGACATCAAACGATATTGAAGCAAGTCTTACAAAAAGTGATCGATAAACAAATGGCATTCGAGTTGAACACACGCAGCATGTACCAATATGGCAATGTAGCACTTTATGAGCAAATGATTGACTGGTATGTGGCATTAGGTGGGAAATCAGTCTCATTAGGCTCAGACGCCCATTCGACTGACTATTACGGGTATCATTTTGAAGATGCGATTGCCTTATTAGAAAAATATGGCATTTCATCCGTTACCGTTTTTGAAAAGCAGCAACCAACCCAATTGCCTTTAAGTAAGATGAAAAAGAGCAACTAAGTGTTTTAATAATGAGAAAGCCTTCAGAGTGTTGAAGGCTTTTTTATATTTTTCGTATTATTTAATGGTTAATGATGGGAAACAGACGAGTCTGGAGTGTTTTTTGTTCCACTTGTCTGAGATACGCAAGTTTATGCTGAGTCAGAGGAAAATCAAGGTTCACTCGGCAGATTTGGTGGGTGAGTGGACGAGTTTTGTGTTTTGGGGTGTTGACTCGTCTAAAATGGAGTTAGATTGATCAGATTACTTTAGATATTGAAGTAATTTTTATAGATTTAGGGTAGCTTTGTTTTTCATGTTTGAAAACAGACGAGTCTAGTGCGTTTTTTGTTTCACTTGTTTGAGATACGCAAGTTTGTTCCGAGTCAGAGGAGAACCAAGGTTCACTCGGCAGTTTTAGGTGGTGTAGTAGCCGAGTTTGGATTTTTACTGTTATGACTGAGCTAAAATAGAGTTACAACCGATCAGGTTACTTTAGATGTTGAAGTGATTTTACAGATTTAGGGTAGCTTTGTTTTTCATGTCGGGAAACGGCCGAGTCTGGAGAGTTTTTTGTTCCACTTGTCTGAGATTCGTAATCTTATGCTGAGTCAGAGGGAAACAGGACTTCACTCGGCAGATTTAAGTGGTGCAGTGGCTTAGTTTGAAGTTTTGGAGTGTTGACTCGTCTAAAATATAGTTATACCGATCAAATTACTTTAGATGTTGAAGTGATTTTAAAGATTATAGGTAGCTTTGTTTTTCATGTTGGGAAACGGCCGAGTCTAGAGTGTTTTTTGTTTCACTTGTCTGAGATTCGCAATCTTGTGCCGAGTCAGAGAGAAACAGGACTTCACTCGGCAGATTTGGTGGGTGAGTGGACGAGTTTGGAGTTTTGGAGTGTTGACTCGTTTAAAATAGAGTTAGATCGATCAGATTACTTTAGATGTTGAAGTGATTTTAAAGATTATAGGTAGATTTGTTTTAATGTTGGAAAACAGCCGAGCCTGGAGTGTTTTTTGTTTTACTTGTCTGAGATATGTGAGTTTATGCTGAGTCAGAGCAGAACCAAGGTTCACTCGGCAGATTTAGTTGGTGTAGTAGCCGAGTTTGGTGTTTTATCAGGTTGACTTAGCTAAGAATAGATTTTTTAATCAATTTACTTAATAAAGTTCGCTCCTTTTATTTTAATTAGCTTAAAAATAGTTGAATTTTATCTTTATATATACTAATAATTAGAATTAATTCAAAAAAACAAAAAAATTGTATTAACTATTTTTATATGAGATAATTAAATAAAAATTAAGTAAATGAGGGAATGTAATGGTCGAAAATGGTATTAAGAAGTTGCCAATAGCTGTAAGCATCAAAGAAGCTTTAGAAATAGCTAATATATCTGCAGAAGTGAATTATAAAATTGGGAAAATAAATAGTGAATTTAAGCATTCCATCGTACATTATTCTTTAATTCAAATTTTATCTTTAAATGAATCTGTTCAATCTACAAGAATTGAGGGGACACAAGTAACCTTTACAGATATGGTAGAGGAAAAAAATGATAAAAATCCTCGTTGGGAAGTCATAGAAGTAAAAAATTACCAACAAGCGTTAAGCGAAGGAGTCGCACGTATTCATCAAGGATACCCAATAAGTACAAGGTTGATTAAAGATTTACATTTAATTATGATGCAAGGAGCTAGAGGGTCTGTTCAATCTTCTGGTGATTATAGAAAAATACAAAATTTTATTGGACCTACAAATAAATTGGAGGATGCTGTTTATATTCCTATAGCAGCAAACGAAATTAACGATTACATGGAAAACTTAGAGTTTTTTATTAATGGAGAAAAACATTCTAGTTTTGAACAAATAACAGATGAAGAGAAGTATGTTTATGAAGAAAAAGAACAGTCTTTAATAAAGACAGCAATTCTTCATGCTCAATTCGAGTCTATCCATCCCTTTTTAGATGGAAATGGACGCTTGGGTAGAATATTGATTGTATTAAATTTAATTAAGGATAATTTGATTGCAGATCCGGTCTTTTTTGTAAGTGAAGAACTAGAAAAAGAAAAAGCGCGGTACTATGATTTACTAAATGGTGTTAGAGGGAAAAATCCGGATTGGGCTAGTTGGATTAAGTTTTTTTTGACAGCTTGTAATAGGATGGCAGATAATCTAATAAATAAATTTAATAACGCGGATGCACTAGCTGCCAAAGGTACAGAAAAACTAACTTTAGATTCAGAAAAAAAAGTATGGATTTATTCATTTTCTGATCCTTTTGCTACAACTCAATCAGTATCTGCGGGGACTGGATTATCAACTGCAACGGCACGAAATGCATTAAATAGCTTAGTAGAAAAAGGATTGTTGTATACAGATAAACAAAGTAAACGAAATAAAAAATATCGGAATTATGATTTGATGCGTATCTTGAGAGATTAAAAAGTAAAGTGGATGTGATAAAGTAAAAAGATCAGAGAAGCTAGAATCAATTATTTATGAATCTGATTTTTCTATAAAAAATTTTTATGTAATTTTGAACAAGAATATATAAATCAATACAAAACTATTTTTAGCTTATACCTTGATGGTAAAAAAATAGATGGGATTAAAATTTAGTATGGTGGGATATCTAGAAGTAACACCATTAATTTATCCTATGGTTATCATGTCAATCTATCGGGAAACTCTATGAATTCTGAAGAACTTGTTAAAGAAATCTGGAAAAACCGACTTTCTCATAACTTTTAATAACTTCTATCCTTATTTATTTACGCATTATTTATTCATAAAAATATTAATAAGGATTACTTTATCGTCATACCTGAACAATAGATCTAACTTATAATTTTAAAGACAAGAATTAGTGTTCTGCAAAAAAATTGGTAGGTGATCATGATCGAATATGAAGAATTATTAAATGCATACAATCAGTTAGAAAAAGAAAACAAAAGATTGAAAGAGAAAATCATGCGTTTAAAAAATATAATTGAACAGCAAATTAGTAAAAATGATTTTGTTATTGAAGAAAACAATGAAAGACGAATAAATAACCATGTGCTAGAACAGAAACAAAAGGTATTTACTAATGGTAATGACAAAATGAATGTGATTAGCAATGATACGTTTAATAAATACGCTCCTTCTGATAAAAAGATTGAGTTATTTATGTCTCTTTTCCATGGAAGGGAGGATGTCTTTGCGAAGAGATTCAATCATTCAAAAACAGGGAAACCTGGCTACGCACCTGTAAAATCAAAACCATGGGAAGCTGATAGTAAAGAATATATTCCTTTAAGTCCATTTATTATTGAGCAACACTTAAGAGGTGACTTTGTAGTTGGAATTTTTCCGATTTGTCTCGATGATAGTTGCTATTTTCTAGCAATTGATTTGGATGAAGCAGAGTGGCAAAGGGATGCAGCTATCTTAAGTAAAATATGTAAGGGTTATCAAATCCCGATTGCAGTTGAACGCTCACGTTCTGGCAATGGCGCCCATATTTGGTTTTTCTTTGAGGAAGCTCTCTCAGCAAGAATCGTTAGAAAAATGGGGACACTGTTGATTACAGCAGCTATGTCATTGGACCATAAAATTGATTTTAAATCTTATGACCGCCTCTTTCCGAATCAAGATACATTACCGAAAGGTGGCTTTGGTAATTTGATTGCTTTGCCATTACAAAAGAAAGCTAGAGAATATGGAAACAGTGTATTCGTTAATCAAGATTTCCAAGAGTATGAAGATCAATGGCATTTCTTAAGTCAAATTAAAAAAATCACAGAAAATGAAGTGAATCAAATTATTCAAGCACTAGTAAAAGAAATCGGATCCGCTTCTATATTGCCGGTGTTGAATAACGAAGAGAGGATCTCAAATAAACAAACGATTTTTTTGGAAAAAATAGATTTTCCTGAAAAAGTAATTTGTATAAAAATGAATCAACTTTATATTAAAAAAGAGGGGATTTCTCAAAAGGCATTAAGCGTTTTAAAACGAATGGCAGCTTTTCAAAATCCTGAATTTTATCAAGCACAAGCAATGAGGAAATCTACCTGGCGAATTCAACGGATGATTTCTTGCAGTGATGAGAATGAAGAATACTTAGTTTTACCTCGCGGCTTAAAAGAAAAATTTGAAAAGTTATTAAGAGAATTGAAAGTGTCTTTTAAAATAGAGGATAAATCTTTTAAAGGCAACAAATTAGCTGTTTCATTTAATGGAACATTAAGAACGGAACAAAAGATAGCTGTCGAAAAGATGTTAACAGAAGACACTGGTATTTTATGTGGAACAACTGCTTTTGGAAAAACAATAGCGGCTCTAAATATCATAGCCGAGCGAAAAGTAAATACCTTAATACTTGTAAACAAAACAAGTTTAGTCGATCAATGGCATGAAAAAATAAATGAATTTCTTGTCTTTGAAAATGAGGAAGACAAAATAGTAGGACAATTAGGAGGAGGTAAAAAAAAGTTAACGAATAAAGTAGATATTGCTTTGCTTCAATCGATGTATCGAAAAGAAAAAGTGCATGAAAGTATCTATAATTATGGGATGATTATTGTAGATGAGTGTCATCATATTTCTGCCTTTAGTTTTGAAAAAGTTTTAAAACAAGCCAATGCTAAGTATATTTATGGTCTAACGGCTACACCAACTAGAAAAGATGGACATGAACCGATTGTTTTCATGCAATGTGGTCCAATAAGATACAAGGATGATGCAAAAAAACAGACAAATAAACGTCCTTTCGAGCATACGGTTATTACTCAATTTATACCGCTTATCTCTGAAATTTATCAAGAGATGAGTCTTCAAGAAATCTATCAAAAAATAGCCGAATCCGATGTGCGAAATGAAAAAATTATCAATGATGTTATTAGTTGTTACAGAGAAGGGAGAAATTCAATTGTTTTAACGGAAAGAGTTTCTCATGTAGAAGCATTAGAAAAACAGTTAATTAAACATATTCCTAATGTCATTGCTGTAACAGGAGCAATGGGTAAAAAAAAGCGAACAGAGATGATGAGAAAAATTAAAGAAACACCCGCAAATAAACCACTGACGATTATCTCTACGGGTAAATATATTGGAGAAGGATTTGATGAACCGCGTTTGGATACCTTGTTTTTAGCTATGCCTATATCTTTTAAAGGAAGAGTTCAACAATATGCTGGTAGGTTGCATCGCTTGTATGATGGAAAGATGGAGGTTCGAATATACGATTATTGTGATATCCATATACCCGTTTTAGAAAGGATGTATCAAAAAAGGTTATCCAGTTACCTATCAATTGGTTATCAAGTTAATATAAATGAAAATGGTGTGAATCAAAGAAGTCTTATATATACGAAAGATACTTATTTTGATCAATTAAAGCAAGACGTAGATAAAGCTGAGGTAGAAATTAATCTTGTGAGTCCAACGCTATCTGAGCAATCCATTGAGCGATTTAAAAAAGAAATTTTGATACCTAATAGTAAAACTAAAATTTTTTCTGTGATGACATCCGATTATCGGGCTTTAAAAAATATAAATTATCAAAAAAACCAAAAAGAACTATCACAACAATTAAAAATAAATAATGTGTTAGTATCACTTCAAATAGATCTTCAACAGCACTGTGTCATTATCGATTCAACGATAGTGTGGTATGGAAACATAGATGTTTTGGGACAAAGTAAAAGGGAAAGTAGTTTTATTCGTTTAGAAAGTCCGTTGATTGCTAAAGAAATAAAAGAGCTTTTAGAAAAGAAAAACGAGAAAAACAGATAAATAAAGATATCCACCATTAAAAACTAAACGAAAGGACTAATATTTAATGGGAAAATTGATGTTACTAGTTCTAGTAGTGTATATGTTAGTATTCGGACTAATTAGTTTAAATCTTTTTATAGAGTTCAAACTGTCTAATTATCGGCATGCAAGCAAACAGACATTTCTACAGACATTTTTTAATAAAGGCAGTTGGGGAGAATACAAGATATACACTATACTCGAGGGAATAAAAGGGGAAAAACAATTATTAACCAATCTTTATCTCCCTAAGAAAGACGGCAGCACAACTGAAATTGATCTGGTGATGATTACGAAGGCTGGTTTTTTTGTTATAGAATCTAAGAATTATGGTGGCTGGATATTTGGTAATGAGGCTAGTCGCTACTGGACCCAGTCCTTTCCAAATAAAAAGAAAGGCAAGTTTTTAAATCCTATTTGGCAAAACAAAGGACACATTAAGGCGTTACAAGAAACACTGTGTATTACGGATGAATCATTGATACACTCAATAATAGTCTTTAGCAATAAGTGCGAATTAAAGAAAATTACCGTTAAAAGTTCAAACGTTAAAGTTATTAAGCGAAATCGACTGAAACATACGTTGAAAAAAAGGTTTGTTGACACTAATCCAAAATTGTCTTCAGAAGAAATAAGTAGTTATGCTCAAGCACTTAAACATTTTGTACATGCTGATGAGGAAACCAAGTTATTGCATAATGAAAGGATTAAAGAAAAATTAAGTCGATGAGAGATCGATTTTTTGGTATATTGCCGTCATAACGAGTATATATCGACCAGTTGCTCCTATTCGTTAGTTGACTTGTCTAAACTAAAACAATAACCTCCCAGTTGATGGAATGAAATCATCAACTGGGAGGTTATTAGTTTGAAGCAGACGAGTGTAGTGTTTTATCCAACGTACTTGTCCAAAACTAACATTATCGGGTAGTCGAATTGCGTAAAAAGAGGTGTTAGTTAGTTATCTACCACGAACACCTAGATCCGATTGACTCGAGTCTTAATTGCGGCCTCTTTTACAGCATTTGTAACAGCTAGACAGACTCTTGGGTCCAAGGCATCTGGGATGACGTAATCTGCCCTTAAATCATCTGTAGCAACTAAAGAGGCGATGGCATGGGAGGCAGCAACTTTCATTTCTTCATTGATGTCAGAAGCTCTAACGCTCAGCGCTCCTTTAAATACGCCAGGGAATGCTAAGACGTTGTTGACCTGGTTAGGAAAATCGCTACGACCAGTACCGATAACCGCAACACCAGCTTTTAAAGCAATGTCTGGCATGATTTCAGGCACGGGATTCGCCATCGCAAAGACAATGGGATCGGGCTTCATGACTTGAATCATTTCGGTAGTTAAACTATTCGCTGCAGAAACGCCAACAAAAATATCGGCGTCTTTTAACGCGGCAGTTAAGTCACCGCGTTGATGGGTTAAGTTCGTTACGTTGGTCATGTGCTGTTGTTCAGAATTTAAATTCGGCGTGTCAGTGGTTAGGATGCCACTTTTGTCGGTTAAGATTAGATTCTTTACGCCGAAGTTTAAGAGGTGTTTGGCAACCGCAATACCCGCAGAGCCAGCTCCATTAACAACAACTTTACTATTTTCAAAAGTTTTGTCGACTAATTTTAACGCATTGATCAAGCCGGCCACAACAACAATAGCTGTGCCGTGCTGGTCGTCGTGGAAAACAGGAATATCCAACGAGGCTTTTAACCGACGTTCGACTTCAAAACACTCAGGAGCAGCAATGTCTTCTAGATTAATTCCACCAAAACTGCCACTAATTTGTTCAATAGTCTGTACAATGGTATCTACTTCTCTTGATTGAATGGTAATGGGAAAGGCATCTACATTAGCGAATTCTTTAAACAGGATGCATTTGCCTTCCATAACGGGCATGGATGCCGCTGGTCCAATAGCTCCCAATCCAAGTACGGCCGTTCCATTTGTAATGACAGCGACCAGGTTATTTTTACGGGTTAAATCGTAGGCTTTATCGGGTTCCTCTTCAATAGCTAAACACGCCTCGGCAACACCAGGCGTATAAGCTAGGGCCAAGTCTTCCAAGCTTTTTATGGAAACGCGGCTGATTACTTCGATTTTTCCATTCCATTCGTAATGTTTTTTTAGCGCTTCTTTTTTATTGTCCATGATAATCCCCCTTACTCTTCAAATGAGAAGCGGTAGTCTGTTAATCCGGCATCGTCTCGAATGGCAATCAATTCTTTTTGAACGGGTTCGTTGACAGGTAGACCTGTTTTCTTGCGTTCTTGCCAAATCAAGTATTCTTTTTCGCCGGCAGTGTAAATGCGTTCTACGCCAGGGGCTTTTGTGGCCGCTCTTAATTCACGCATAATGTCGCCAGTTGTTTTCTTAAAGCTTTCTAATCCCATGAAGGCTTCGGTATCAATTGCAATAAAGAAATGTCCTAAATGGAATTTCGTTTTCTCGCCTTGTTCGCCAATACCTGAAAGCATGCTTAAAAAATTCCCTTGTTGCAAAGCTGATGAGAGTACCTCGACAATTGTGGCATACCCATAGCCTTTGTAACCAGATAATTCCTCGCCAATCCCACCTAATGGAGCTAAAGCTGCTTCGCCAGATTGCAAAGCTTTTAAGATTTCTGGTGAGTCAGTCATAGCTGAACCATCATGGGCAACGACCGTTCCAGCAGGGGTATCTTTTCCTTCACGTTCATACAATTCGATTCGTCCGCGTTGAATAATGGAAGTGGCGCAGTCTAATGAGAAGGGGAAGTCTTCATCGGTAGGGAAACTAACCGTTAAAGGGTTCGTACCCAATTTGTTTTGGACACTGAATGTTGGTGCAATTGACGGACGTGCGTTTGTTCCACTCATGCCAATACACCCAGCATCTGCGGCCATATCGGTGTAATAACCAGCAATACCATAATGGGTAGAATTCCGCACAGCTACCATGCCCATACCGAATTCCTTAGCTTTATCAATCGCCATTTGCATGGAGCGGTGAGCGATAACTTGACCCATTCCATCGTGACCGTCAACAACTGCAGTAGTGGGTGTTTCTCTTATAATTTCAAACTCGGTCACGGGATTTTGGATCCCAGCCTTGATACGGTCAATATAAATCGGCTTAAAGCGGTTAACGCCATGACTTTCAATTCCTTTTTTATCCGATTGCAACAAGACATCTGTACAAATTTTAGCATCCGCTTCAGGTACCCCATAAGCCATAAAAGCTTTCTCAACAAACTCGGTTAAAACTTCCCATTCTACAAAACTAGACATCGTAACTTCCTCCTCAAAATAATTTTTGTGAAAAAGTAAACAATACAGAGTAAGCGCTTACTCTCTCGAATGAAGTTTACCATATAACGATTGTTAACTCAATTGTAGTGGGAGTAAAATAGCGGGGTTTATATTACAAAAACGAGAGTTTCTATTGTTATTTTGGATTGAGTAGATGAGTTTTCAAGTATTCTTTTTAACTCGTCGAATGTAAGCTGGAAACAGCCCAGTTTGACAGTTATTTATAGGGACAGGTCATAGCTAGGATTAACATGGAGGAGTTGACCAATTATCAGCGACAACTCAGCCATTATTTACTCAAATGCGACGAGTTTGAGAGCTATTCTCGCCAATTGGCAATATAGATAAACCTACTTATAAAGTCGATTACTCATTAAATAAACACTAACTTCTTTAAAAAACGTATTTATCTGATGAGAGCAAGTAAATCAATAGGAGGTGTGTGATGGTTTATAGCAAAAGAACAAAACCCATTTCACTGGTTATAATGGAATCGCTAGAACGAAGAACAACGTTATCTAGAAAGCATACGAATTATTTGAGAGGGATGCAGAAAGGCTTTCAAGGTGAATTAGCCTTTGATCGGATGGCTGAGGAGTTAGGTCAAGGATGCGTAATTTTAAAGGATTTATTCTTACAACCTAACATGTCTAATGCTTTTCAACTGGATGCTCTTATCGTAATCGGGGAAACTATCTATCTATATGAGATAAAAAACTATAGTGGCGAATATACTTATGGCCCAGAGATGCTTTTAAAAAAGCCGGACTTTGAATTAAGCAATCCATTGATTCAACTACAAAACACTAAAAATAGGTTAAAGATATTTTTAAAAGAACTCGGTTATGTTTTAGAAATCAAGGCATATGTTGCGTACGTGAATCCGGAATTCACATTATTTCATGCGCCAAAATTAGATACTGTATTGCTTCCAACACAATTAAACAGTCATTTCTCTGAATTAACGATTGAAGCAGCAGCGCTGTTAACACCCCCAAAAAAATTCGTTCAAGATTTGATGAAGCATAATGTTGCCCAGCCTCGATTCATTGAAGATATACCTGAATACAATTTTTCAGATTTAAAAAAAGGGGTTACTTGTGAAGAGTGTGGTTCATTTGAGTTAGTGAACTACCGCCAAAATTATCAGTGTTGTAACTGTGGATTTAAAAATCCACTTCATTCTGCACTGTTAAACACTATTACAGAATACCAACGACTTTTCCCAGAGAGCAAACTGACGACAGGAATGATGTATAACTGGTGCAATAAAACAGCTTCAAAAAAGAGGATCAAGAGGGCACTTAACGAAATTAGAGGCAAACAATGAGATGTTGCCTTTATTGCGCAATTTTTGGACGAGTGAGTGATAGATAAAGGCCAACTGGTCTAAAAAAGAATAAAAAAGCTGAGTGAGAAAGATTATTACTGTT
>NZ_JBATXB010000010.1:0-3118 GCF_049673005.1 Carnobacterium sp.
GTAATGATTGGACGAGGAATTTTCCATAATCCATTTGCTTTTGAAAAAGAACCTAGAGAGCATGGACCAAAGGAATTGCTAGATTTATTCAGAACCCATTTAGATTTATTTGATCAATTTTCAAAAACAGATACGCGTATCTTTAAACCTCTTCGTCGTTTCTTTAAAATTTACATTCGTGAGTTTAAAGGAGCAAGTGCACTACGGGTTCAATTAATGGAAACCAATACAACAAATGAAGTCCGAGTATTATTGGATGAGTTTGAAGCGAAGTATCTTATGGAGAATGAAACAAATTAAATGAATTATAACCGAAGGAATCGCACTGATTTTCTTCGGTTTTTCTATACGATTAAATAGGCGAATGAAATAGGTGAAAATGATGAGCGAATCGATTCGTTTAAAAAATTTGACAAAAAATGATTACAGTTGTAAACTAATAGTGAGATTGATGATTACAGATGTAAGCGAATGGAGAGAGAATAATATGGAAACAATCACTTCAATTAAAATTACAGAAGCAGAATGGGAAATTATGCGTGTGGTTTGGGCTAGTGGAACGGTTACTAGTAGAGAAATTGTAAAAGTCCTCGAAAATAAAAAGCAATGGAAAGCAGCTACTATCAAAACGTTAATTGGTCGATTAGTTGATAAGAAAGCGTTAATGACAACAAAAGACGGAAATAAATTTATTTATTCAGCCTTAGTAACTGAAGAAAATAGTATGGAATGTTATACGGATGATATTTTCTCTAGAGTTTGTGACAAGCAACGGGGACAGCTGATTGCGAATATGGTGATGGATACCGTATTAAGTAAATCTGATATCGATCGGTTAAGAAAATTATTAGAACAAAAAGAAATGACAGCATTAGATGAGGTTCCATGTAACTGTATAGCTGGGCAATGTGAATGCAATTTAAGTCACCACTAAGAAAAGGGGAGTTAAAGTGGAGAATAAAAATTTTAGTATAGAAGGAATGACATGTGCTTCTTGTGCACAAACCATTGAAAAGTCTATAAGCAAGTTGCCAGGTGTAAAAGCAGCAACAGTTAATCTTGCAACGGAAAAAATGACTGTCCAGTTTGATGAATTATCTTTAACAGAGTCAGATATTCAAAAAGCAGTTGCAAGTGCAGGATACAAAGCAGTATCGAATAGACAGAAAAAAACATTTAATATAGAAGGAATGACGTGTGCTTCATGTGCGCAAACGATTGAAAAAGAAACACAAAAACTTCCGGGTATGGAACGTTCAACAGTCAATTTAGCGACAGAGAAAATGACCGTTCAATATGACCCAACCCTACTAAATATATCAGAAATAACGAAAACAGTTGCCAATGCAGGGTATGAGGCTCACGAAGAAGTAGACTCGGATAAGTCAGTTGATTTAGATCAGGAAAAGAAACAACAGCACATTAAAAATGTCTGGCATAGGTTCTTACTGTCGACTATTTTTACAGTACCTTTATTGTATATCGCGATGGGACATATGTTAGGTCTACCTGTGCCGGGAATCGTTGATCCACTAGTACACCCTTTAGCTTTTGCTGTAACTCAATTAGTCTTAACACTACCAGTTATGTATTATGGTCGTAGTTTCTTCATAGTTGGATTCAAGACATTAGTTAAAGGTCACCCGAATATGGATTCTCTTATCGCTCTGGGCACCAGTGCAGCATTTATTTATAGCCTATTTGGAACCTACATGATTTATTCAGGCGATACGAGTTTCACAATGGCTCTTTATTACGAATCTGCAGCGGTTATTTTAACGCTAATTACTTTAGGAAATTACTTTGAAGCTGTTTCAAAAGGTAAAACTTCAGAAGCAATAAAAAAATTAATGGGTCTAGCACCAAAAACAGCTCGTATAGTAAGAGAAGACCAAGAAATAGAAGTAGCGATTGATGAAGTACAAGTTGGCGATGTAGTTGTTGTTCGACCAGGTGAAAAAGTACCTGTTGATGGGATTGTGCTAGAAGGAAGTACCTCAATAGACGAGTCAATGTTAACAGGTGAGAGTATGCCTGTTGGGAAAAAACCTCATGATAAGGTTATCGGCGCAAGTATCAATAAGAATGGAAGCTTCCAATACAGAGTGACAAACGTCGGCAAAGATACCGCATTATCACAAATTATCAAATTAGTGGAAGACGCCCAAGGATCAAAAGCTCCAATTGCAAAATTAGCAGATAAAATTTCTGGGGTTTTTGTTCCAATCGTTATCGCATTAGCTGTATTAGCTGGTTTAGCCTGGTTCTTTTTAGGCCAAGAATCTTGGGTTTTTGCTTTAACCATTACGATTTCTGTTCTTGTTATTGCTTGTCCATGTGCACTGGGACTAGCCACACCAACAGCTATCATGGTTGGGACAGGAAAAGGAGCTGAAAATGGAGTTTTGATTAAGAGTGGAGGAGCTTTAGAAACCACTCATAAAATACAAACCATCGTTTTTGATAAAACCGGAACCATTACAGAAGGAAAACCAAAAGTGACAGACATTGTGACCACAAATGGCCTTTCGGAAACAGACCTTTTAATTCTAGCAGCTTCTGCCGAAAAAGGTTCAGAACATCCATTAGGAGAAGCAATTGTTAATGATGCCAAAGAAAGAAACTTGGAATTAAGTAAAACAGAATCCTTTAATGCCATTCCTGGACGGGGTATAGAAGTGAGTATTGAGGGGCAACAGTTAGTACTAGGCAATAAAAAGTTAATGGATGAAAGAAACATTTCATTAGGAGACCTAGCAGAGTCGTCAAACAAGCTAGCTAGTCAAGGTAAAACACCAATGTACATTGCAAAAGATGGAGAAATTGCGGGTATTATCGCTGTAGCAGATACGGTTAAAGAGAATAGTTTGAAAGCTATCGAAAAATTACACCGAATGGGTATCGAAGTGGCCATGATTACAGGTGACAATAAACGGACAGCTGAAGCAATCGCTAAACAAGTTGGTATTGATCGCGTGTTAAGTGAAGTACTACCAGAAGATAAAGCGAATGAAGTGAAAAAACTTCAGTCTGAAGGTAAAAAAGTTGCTATGGTCGGAGATGGTATCAACGATGCTCCAGCATTAGCACAAGCAGACATTGGTATCGCTATTGGTTC
>NZ_JBATXB010000011.1:0-17922 GCF_049673005.1 Carnobacterium sp.
CTTTTTTTAGCATAGATTTCGATCACTATCCATGTTAAAATAGGTTAGATATACTATAGAATAGGGGTAAGTAAATTAAATGATTACAGTATCTAATGTTAGTTTAGAATTCTCTGACCGAAAATTATTTGATGAAGTTAATATTAAATTCATCCCAGGCAATTGCTACGGCTTAATTGGCGCAAACGGAGCAGGAAAATCAACTTTTTTAAAGATTTTATCTGGTGAGATTGCACCTTCAACAGGAAATATCGCACTTGGACCCGATGAACGCTTAACAACCTTAAAACAAGATCATTATGGATATGAAGAATATACCGTTTTAGAGACTGTTATTATGGGACACGATCGTTTGTATGAGATTATGAAAGAAAAAGACGCTGTCTACATGAAAGAAGAATTCACAGATGAAGATGGCATTCGTGCTGCTGAATTAGAAGGCGAATTTGCTGAATTAGATGGTTGGGAAGCTGAACCTCAAGCGGCTGTTTTACTTCAAGGTTTAGGTATTTCAGAAAATCTGCATGACACTAAAATGAGTGAATTATCAGGAGGACAAAAAGTTAAAGTTCTTTTAGCTCAAGCCTTATTTGGTAAGCCTGATGTTCTATTATTAGATGAGCCTACTAATGGACTAGACAAGTTATCTATTGAATGGTTAGAGGAATTTTTAATTAACTTCCCAAATACCGTCATTGTTGTTTCCCATGACCGTCATTTCTTAAATAAAGTTTGTACACATATGGCCGATGTTGACTTTGGTAAAATCAAAGTTTTCGCTGGTAACTATGACTTCTGGTTAGAATCAAGTCAATTAGCTAGTAAATTAGCTGGTGATGCGAATGCTAAAAAAGAAGATCAAATTAAAGAATTGCAAGACTTTATCGCTCGATTCAGTGCTAACGCATCTAAATCTAAACAAGCGACTTCACGTAAAAAAACATTGGAAAAAATCACTTTAGATGACATCCAACCTTCTTCACGTCGTTACCCATTTGTCGGTTTTTCTCCAGATAGAGAAATCGGAAATGATTTAATTCGTGTTGAAAACATTTCAAAAACAATTGACGGCAAAAAAATATTAAACAATATTAGCTTTGCTTTAAATAAAGATGATAAAGTTGCTTTTACTAGCATGAACGAAGCAGCTATTACAGTACTTTTCAAAATTATTATGGGTGAAATGGAACCTGATTCAGGAACTTTCAAGTGGGGAGTTACGACAACTCAAACTTACTTGCCTAAAGATACAACTTCAGAATTTGAACAATCTGATATGACTATTGTGGATTGGTTACGCCAATTTGCTTCACAAGAAGAAAGTGACAATACTTTCTTACGTAGCTTCCTAGGTCGTATGCTTTTCTCTGGAGAAGATGTTTTGAAAAAAATCGGTGTTCTTTCCGGTGGTGAAAAAGTTCGTTGTATGTTATCAAAAATGATGTTGAGTAAAGCAAACGTACTCGTCTTAGATGACCCAACAAACCATTTAGATTTAGAATCTATCACGGCTTTAAATGATGGTTTAATGACATTTAAAGGCGCTATGTTGTTCTCATCACATGACCACCAATTCGTTCAAACAATTGCAAATCGTATTATCGAAATTACTCCTAATGGCGTTGTTGATAGAGCAGACACAACTTATGAAGAGTTCTTAGAGAATAAAACAGTCCAAGAACAAATCAAAGAACTCTATGCTAAATAATCCAATAAAAAAATTCTCGCCAACTATTTATAGTTGGCGAGAATTTTTTTATTTATTTGCATTTGCTTTATGAACTTTTAATTGTTTGCCTTTAATTGTTCTATCTTTCATTTCTTCAATGACTCTTGGTCCTTTACCGTTTAATACTTCAACATAAGTTACGTTTTCTTGAATCGTAATAATCCCAATATCATCCGCTTTAATTCCTGGTATATTGGTTAACGTTCCAACAAAGTCAACAGCTCTTAATTTCTTTTTCTTGCCACCATTAAAATAAATCTTTGTGATACCACGGTTTAATTCTTTGTTGCGAGCTGTTTTAACAATTAACCGTTCTTGCATTTTTTTCTCAAAAGCTGATTTGTGTGATTGAACAAACCGACTATTTGGTGGGGTAATTTCTGTAATTTCTTGTTGTGCGTACGCTCTTACTTCCTGCCACCAAGGTCTTTCTTTAGGTGTCACCAATGTTAATGCCGTCCCCGTTTTACCAGCACGTCCAGTTCTACCTGTCCGATGAATGAAACTCTCTTTTTCAACAGGAACATCATAATTTATGACGTGTGTTACATTATCGATATCAATCCCACGAGCAGCTACATCGGTTGCCACTAAATAACGGAATTTTCCTTTTCTAAAATCATCCATCACGCTAAAGCGATCTTCTTGGACCATTCCACCATGAATTTTATCAATCGTTAATCCAGCTTTATTTAAGAACGTGTACAACTGGTTAACCGCTTCTTGTGTGTTACAAAAAATCATGCAGCTATCTGGATTTTCAACCGTTAACAAATCTAAAAGTTGTTCCGGTTTTTTTTCTGGCTCAACTTTTAAATAAGATTGAACAATTTTAGGTTTAGATTGTTCTGTTGCTTCAATTTTAACCGATACTTTGTCAGCTTTCATATAGAAGCTAGCTAGTCGTTCAACTTCAGCTGGCATCGTTGCTGAGAATAATAAGGTTTGGCGTTCTTCAGGCAAAAACTCAATAATAGCAGCCATCTGGTCAATAAAGCCCATATTTAACATTTCATCTGCTTCATCAATAACTAAGAAACTTAATTTATCAACTTTAAATGTGCCTTTCTGTAAATGATCCAATACTCGCCCTGGTGTTCCAACAACAATATGACTTTTTTGTTTTAATTCTGATTTTTGAGTTTCAAAAGAAGCTTTCCCAAAAACAGCTGTTGCTTTTATTCTCTTTAGTCGACCAATGTTTGTAATGTCTTCTTTCACTTGTAACGCCAGTTCTCTAGTTGGGACTAAAACCAAAGCTTGTGGGCGATTTTCTTCCCATATTACGTTCTCACATAGTGGAACGCCATAACTAACCGTTTTCCCACTACCCGTTTGTGACTCAACAATCACGTCTTTTTTAGCTAACGCTAAAGGTAAAACTTCTTTTTGAACAGCAGTTGGCTTGTAGTAGCGTAAACTTTCTAGTGCTTCAGTTAATTCTTGTCCTATATTAAATTCTTCAAACATATTTCTTTTCATAATTACCTCACTCATTTGTTTTATTTTTATTAGTATAACAGGATTTCCGTTTAAATATAGCTTTTTATCAACTAACTTAGTAGTCTCTCACAATTAACACGTGTTATTAATCAATTTTCTAAGTAATGCGATCCGTTTCTATTTTCTAAACTCGTTTTTGATTATCTATTCGATTAAATTATAGCACTTTTTTAACTAAAATAAAAAAAAGCCTCTTTCTGTTTCCTGATTTTTTTACTACATACTGCATACTCTCCAATAAGAAGTTGTTCTTTTTATCCTCTAACTCCTTAATCCAGGCTGTCTTTTTTCATCTATCCCTCTCTTGAACGTTTGTTTTTCAGTCTATTTCGAGTATACTAATTTTAAACATGGAATGAGAGGAATCTTAATGATGACTAAAATTAAACAACTGATTACTGGATCAATTAAAGAGAATTGCTACATTATTTATCAAGATAAAACAGCTTTGATTATCGATCCAGGGGCTGATTTCCAAAAAATTAAGCAAACCATTGAACAACTACATGTCACACCCATAGCTGTCCTATTAACGCATTGTCATTACGACCATATTGGTGCACTAGAAGAGATACGCTCAACTTATACTATTCCTGTCTATGTTAGTTCATTAGAAAAAGACTGGTTAATGAGTCCTGTTTTAAACCTTTCAGACTCTCTTTTTAATCCTATTATCGCTCGACCAGCTGAATATGAATTTGAAATGATGAAAGACTATACCCTTGGTGGATTAGAATTTCGTGTTGTTCCTACTCCCGGTCACTCTCCTGGTGGCGTTAGTTTTATTTTTTCTGACTTTGTTATCACAGGAGATGCTTTATTTAAAAATAGTATTGGTCGGTCTGACTTGCCCTTTAGTCCTAGCGATTTATTACAAGGGATTAACGAACAGCTCTTTACCTTAGCAAATGAGATGCACATTTATCCCGGCCACGGCGAAAGATCTACTATTGGTCAAGAAAAACAATTTAACCCATTTTTTAATTAATCATTAACCAGAAGTGAAACATTTGATTCCTTCTGGTTTTTTAAAATAAGGAGGAAAATTTACTTGAAAACTATTCTAGTTTTACATACAGGTGGAACCATCGCCATGAGTGAAGATCAAACCACTGGTAAAGTTCGTCCAAATACAGAAAACCCATTGCAAAAGCATAGTCATTTATTTGACAAAGAAGCTAATTTGATTGTAGAAGATTTTTTCCAATTGCCTTCTCCTCATATTACTCCTAGAGAAATGCTGACTTTAAAAATCCGAATTGAGCAAGCTATTCTTTCTCATGAAGCTGATGGGGTTGTTATTACTCATGGAACAGATACTTTAGAAGAAACAGCTTATTTTTTAGATTTAACCTTAAGTCATGCCTTACCTATTGTTATTACAGGTGCTATGCGTTCTAGCAATGAAATTGGTTCAGACGGCTTGTACAACTTTCAAAGTGCTGTTTGGGTTGCTTTATCCGATGAAGCTAAAAATAAAGGTGTTTTAGTCGTCATGAACGATGAAATCCATACAGCTCGTTACGTAACTAAGACACATACGTCAAATGTTGCTACTTTTCAAACACCTACTTTTGGACCTATTGGCTTAATTTCTAAAAATGACGTTTTATTTTTTCAAAAACTTATTACAGAAGAAAAATTCACTATCTCTTCTGTTGATAAAAAGGTCTACGTTCTAAAGGCTTACGCTGGCATGGATGGCACTCTTTTTGAAGCAATAAATAATCCAGAGACAGATGGACTAGTTATTGAAGCGTTAGGTGCTGGTAATTTACCACCCGCTGTTTTGCCTTCATTGTATCGTATACTAGCTAAAAACATTCCTGTTGTTTTAGTTTCGCGTTCGTTTAATGGGATTGCACAAGATGTTTACGACTATCTGGGTGGTGGAAAACAACTACATGAAGCTGGCGTTATTTTTACTAATGGATTGACTGGTCCAAAAGCACGCATTAAATTAATGGTGGCTTTAGATACCACTAAAGACCCTATAGAAATTGCTCAGTATTTTTAAAAAAGAAGGTCGAGTTTTCTTGCACGTATGCAGAGAACTCGACCTTCTTTTTAGTTATTTTTTCAGTGTATAAAATGTCACTTCTGGTTCTTTGCCTAGTGTACAAGAATTCATATCCAACGTATTTACTTCTGTAGTTGTAAAGTAGCGTAAAGAAAAGACTTCTTCTCCATTATTAATAAAAAGTTCTAATGTAGAACTTTCAAGAAATAATTGCATTTGCACTAATGGTTTTTTTAGTGTTACTGCACGTGACTCCCTATTACCTGTTAACCAGTTTGTTCGAGTTACCTTTATACGACGAGATTCTTCCTTATAGTCAACGGATACTTCTTTCCTAATTTGAAATTCAAATGAACCCGCCGTCTTTTCCCAATTTAGTAGAATTTCGTTTTGAACTGTTGGCAATCGGTAAGACTCATTCGCCTTTGCGATTGTTATTCGAGGAGAAGCTTGCCTTAATCTCTTTAACTCTGTCACTGGCTGTTGGATTAACAATCCATCAGAATAACTTAACTCTCTTGGAATAGTTAAATTATGAACCCATCCGTCTTGGATAGTTGGGATAGCCGCCTCGACTTCAGGCTCCATCACACCCATCCATCCAAACAGAATGACTCTTGCGTTATTATCTTTAAATGTTTGAGGTGCGTAAAAATCAAATCCTCTATCTAACTCTTTAAAAGAATGATTATCTGGTTTAAATTTGCCGAATTTGGTAAATTCACCAGTTAGATAACCTGAATGGTAGATATTATTAAACTCATCCTTTTTAGACGTTAAGCCTTGCGGAGAAAAGATAAAAACTGATTTATTTTCAAAATGCACTAAATCTGGACACTCCCACATGTAGCCAAATTCATCTTTCTGATCCATCAAAGAACCCTTACATACCCAATCCGTTAAATTAGTTGAATGATAAATCAATGTGTCCCCTGTTAAATTTTCTTTTTGAGCACCTAGTATCATCCACCAGTCGTTATTGTCCGTTTGCCATACTTTGGGATCTCTTATATGAGCAGTATATCCAATCGGTTGATGGATAATCGGACCTTTTTTCTCAAAATTTATGCCATCTTCTGAAACAGCTAAACACTGGTAACTTTCTCGTTCATTTTTCTCATTTCTAACGTTACCAGTATAAAATAAATACAGTTTATTTTCATAAGAAAGGGCACTACCAGAGTAACAACCGTCTTTATCAAACCAGTCATTTGGTTCTAATGCTACTGGTTGATTCGTCCATTGGATCAAGTCTTTTGATGTAACATGGCCCCAACTTTTAGTCGTATGATTTGTTTCATTTTGATTCCATTGGTAAAAGACATGGTATACCCCATTAAACTGAATTAACCCGTTAGGATCATTTAATAATCCTTTTGGGGGTGTGATGTGGTAATCCAACTCATACTTCCCCATTGTTTTATTCTGTACCATTTTTAAACTTCCCCTCACGCTTCTAGTTCATTTTTCATTTTATCGCTATAGCCAAAGAGGTAGGTTAAGGCAAAAGCTACTGAAATCGCGATTATATTTGTCAATAGATACCAGATAATTTGGCTGTTTAAATACAACAACGTTCCTGGGATAACAGTCACAGCCATACCTGAGGCTTCCAGTCCCATAATATTTCCAAAGAAACCACCTGCTGCTCCACCAACTAGTCCGAAGATAAATGGCTTAACGTATCTTAAGTTTACGCCGAAAACAGCTGGTTCAGTGATACCTAAAAAGGCAGATAATGTAGATGGATAAGCTAATGCTTTCAATTTCTTAGATTTCGTTTTCATTGCTACTGCTAAAGAGGCTCCACCTTGAGCAGCCACACTAGCTGTAATAATACCGTTATAAGGGTTTACTCCAGTGTTTGCTAATAACTGAATTTCAAGGAAATTAAATAAATGGTGAATACCGGTTACGACAATAATTTGATTTAACCCACCAATGACTAAACCAGCTAGACCAAATGGCAAACCTAATGCCCAAACGGTAGCGTTCAATACAACTTCTTCTAAAGAGTGAAAAACAGGACCAATCAAAAATAGCGATAAAATACTCATAATCAATAAGGTTAAAAATGGTGTAAGCAATAAATCTAAATACTCTGGAACACGTTTGCGTATCCATCGTTCTAGTTTAGCTCCTGCAAAACCAGCAATAAAGGCCGGTAGAACCGTTCCTTGATAACCAACTACAGGAATGAAGCCAAACATCGTGATTGGATCAGCAGTCCCGCCCGCAACGGCGTATGCGTTAGGAAGAGCTGGGTTAACTAGCATCAAACCCAACACAATTCCAATAACAGGAGATCCACCAAATACCTTGAATGATGACCATGCTACTAATGCTGGTAAAAACGCAAAGGCTGTATCCGTTAAAACTTGTGTATACAATAAAAAGTTCGCACTAATATCTGCTGGCACTAAACCAAAAACGGCTAGCACTTGCTCTTGTGTTAATAAACCACGTAATCCCATAAATAATCCGGTTGCAACTAAAACTGGAATGATTGGTACAAAAACATCTCCAAATGTCCGAATCATCCGTTGAAAGATATTTCCTTGTTTTTTGGCTTCCTGTTTCATATCTCCAGTTGAGCTGCCAGGAGTTCCTAAAGCCATCACTTCTTCATATATTTTATTAACGGTACCGGTTCCGAAAATGATTTGGAATTGCCCTGAGTTATAGAAAGCTCCTTTTACTTTATCAATGTTTTCTACTGCTTCCTTATCGATGTTTTCTTCTTTATTTACCATAATTCGTAAACGAGTAGCGCAATGAGCGACCGATTGAATATTTTCATTTCCCCCAACCGCCTCAATGACCTCTTTAGCAATTCTTTGGTTCTCTGACATTTTTATTTCCTCCTCTTTATTGGTTCACTAAATACGGAACCGGTTCTATTTATAGTGTAACCACTTTCATTTCATTTGTCTAGCATTTTATACCTAATTTATAAAATTAGGTGAAAAAGCATAAACATACTCAACTCTTTTATTTTCCCAAAAGAAAAGAGTTGAGTATAGTTGTTATTTAGTTAGCCCATTTTATAGTTGATTCATTTTTTATTAACCTATTTTTCAAAACTATTTTTTCAGGAATTAGCGATCCTTCCAATAATAAGAGTAAATTTTTAACCGCTAGTTCGCCTAATTCTTGGTACGCATATTTAACAGTCGTAATCGTTGGTGAAACGACCGTCGTGATTTGGTATCCGCCAAATCCAGATAATGAAAATGTAGCTGGAATGGTTATTTTTAACTGATGCGCTGCTTTTAATACTGCTAAAGCAATATTATCTGTTGCACATATAATATAAGAAGCTTTTATTGTAGGCAATAGTTTTATAATTTGCTTATAAGCTTCTTCAAAAGTAAAACTTGTTTCAATTATATCGACGGTATTCTCTTTACTTTGATTTAACGCGTCTAAAACGCCTTTTTTTCGCATTTGACCTACAGCTATATCTGCTTCGAATACATTCAAGTAAAGAAAATGTTTGTGACCTAGTTGATTCGCATATGTGCCTATTTTAAAGCCAGCATCGTATTCATCGTGAACAATTGAATAAAAATTGTCAGCTTGTTGACCCAATAGAATAACCGGGATGCCTACATCTGCGATAGCTTTCTTGTGGGCATCGGTAATTACCGTCGCAAATAGTAATATCCCTGCAACTTTTTGACTCGCTAACGAATAAATACTTTCAATTTCTCTTTCAGTACTTTGGTTTGTATTTGTAATTAAAAGTTGGAAATTCTTCTCTCTTAAACCTTTATCAATAGCAATTAGGGCTTCGTTAGCAGAATAAGAATCCAACCTTGGAATAATCGTTCCGATGATAGACGTTTTTTTTGCTTTTAAACTCTGCGCAAATGTATTGGGTCTATAGCCTGTTTCTAAAACAATTTTATCTAGTTTTAATTTTGTTTTATGGCTTACTGATCCACTATTTAAATATCTAGAAACCGTACTTTTAGCAACTCCCGCTCGTTCAGCGATATCATTAATCGTTACCATCTCATCACCTATTCAATTCCTCTTTTTTTTCCCATGTCATACTTGCCTCACTATTTATCACATCACCTGTCTTAATACGATGAGCAGAAACAAGTTGCCCTGCTTCATTTTGAAATAGACTCATTTGGCTTTTTATTTGATTGCCATAGTAGACTTCTTTTTCAAACTTAATATTTAAATGTGTTAATGTATGTGTTGTTAAAAAATCATAATCCAAAGTATCAATCGCCCAATCTAAGTATTTAGAATTGTTCACATGCAGATTTGAATCAATATCTAAGTAACGTACACGATACTCATTTTCTACTACTTCGTCTTCTTTTATCTTTTCAGGTTTAGGCGTACGAATTAATTTTTTTGAAAATGGTGCTTGAAAGGGTTCAACAATTTCATCATGAATACGAACCATTTTTCTTTTTTCACTATCTAATAATGCAAATGTACTTTTAGCAGTGACACAAAGAGTACCTGCTTCGTCGTATACCTTAAATTCACGGTAA
Organism: Carnobacterium sp.; assembly: GCF_049673005.1. GTDB lineage: Bacteria > Bacillota > Bacilli > Lactobacillales > Carnobacteriaceae > Carnobacterium_A. The sequence goes on from NZ_JBATXB010000011.1 coordinate 9,770, forward strand.
CAAAACAACTTGTTATAAGATGATGCTTGCGTCGTTATTTTTATTGTTTGATGAGCTTTGGGAATCTGTTTGATATCGACCGCGTATTGAAGGACAATCCAAGCTAAACCTTCTTTCGCTAACTCTTCATCCCCTACACCTAGTACATAGCTTTGTTCACCTGATACTTGCATCATAATATTCACTAACATGGAAATAGTCAATTGCTGATTGGCGTCACACTCATAATAATTAATTTGGTGTTCACTTTCAAAAATCTGGTTCGTCATTGTCATCCTCTTTTCATTCCTTTAATTCTTACTCAAATATATCATACACCCATTTTAGCTGCTAGCAAAATAATGCACCCTAAAAATGCACTACAAACCCTGTGGCTTGTAATGCATTATTTTAATCGAGTGGCCTTTTGATTTTATTATATCTGCTGCAGCAAATCGAATTGTGTTTTGTATAAATTGTAATACAAACCTTTTTCAGCCATCAACTCCTCATGACTCCCTGATTCTTGAATAACTTTATCAGCAATATAAAAAATTCGTGTACTATTTTTAATTGTTGATAACCGGTGAGCGATAATAAATGCTGTTCGTCCTTCCAATAATTGATCTAATCCTTCTTGTAAAAGAATTTCCGTTTGAGTATCAATACTTGAAGTTGCTTCATCTAAAATTAAAACTTTTGGATCAGATAATAACGTCCGAGCAAAAGAAATTAGCTGACGTTGTCCAGCTGATAATGTACTCCCCCGCTCTTTTATCACAGTCTTGTACCCTTCTTTTTGTTGCATGATAAAATCATGGGCACGAACTACTTTAGCTGCTGCAATAATTTCTTCTTCTGAAGCGTCTAATTTTCCATAGCGGATATTTTCCATAATTGTCCCAGAAAAAATAAACGTATCTTGCAGCATTACACCTATTTGGTCTCTTAATGATTTTAACGTCACATTACGAATATCGATACCATCTACTAAAATTTCACCATCATCCACGTCATAAAATCGACTGATTAAATTAATAATCGTTGATTTACCAGCACCTGTTGGACCTACTATGGCAATCGTCTCGCCTGGTTTAACGTGAAAAGATAGTTTCTCAAAAATAGTTTGTTCTGGTTTATAGCCAAACGTAACATCTTTAAAAACAACGTCTCCCTTTACAGGTGGCATAACAAAGGCATCTTCTTTATCTGTAATTTCAGGCTCAACATCAAGTGTCTCAAATATTCGCTCTAAATAAGCCGTACCAGTGATGAGCGAATTATAAAAATTCCCTATATTAACCATTGGATTCCAGAAGTTATTAACGTACCCTATAAAGGCAATGAGTACTCCCGTTGATACATCTACCCCGACTCCTCTGACTCCAATAAAGTAAATAAGCGAAATAGTCACTGTCGCAATATTTTGTATCGCAGGCGCTAATAACAACTGAATTTTCACTGCTTTTAACCAGGTTGTTCGTTGTTCTTGACTAACTTCTGAAAATATTTCACTATTCATTGATTCGCGAGTAAAAGATTGCGTTACTTTGATTCCCGAAATACTCTCGTGAATATAAGCATTTAAGTTCGCTTGTTTATTGCTAACCTCTTGAAAAGCTTTTCGTTGAGCTTTTTGGATAAACAAGGTTACAACAAATAGAAAAGGCAACAAGATAAAACTGTACAACGTTAATTTGAGATTTATCGAAACCATAAAAACTAAGGTTACAACCAAACTTAGTACGTCTGAAATCACATTAATTAAGCCGTTTGAAAGTAAGTCACTTAATGAATTAATATAGTTAACGACTCTTATAACAATTTTACCGTGTGGTCGTGTATCAAAATAAGAAAAAGATAATTTTTGAAGATGTTCAAATATTTCAGAGCGCATATCTTTTAAAACATTCTGTCCTAATAACGTAATATGCTGAATACGATACCTAGAACACCATCCTCCAACAAGTGTGGCTAATGTGAATATCAGGATAATCCATCCCATTTGCGCTGTATCTTTATTCGGTATGGCCTGATCAATAACAATACTGGTTAGATAAGGACCAAGAACCATAATGATATTGGCTAACAAAATGACTAATAGTATGTTTGAGACAGATTTTTTATATGGCTTTAAATAGCCACCTAAACGTTTAAAATGCTCTTTATTAAATTCCTCTTTCAACTCTTCATCTTTTCTAGCACTATTCTGGGCCATTATCTAACACCTCCTCATCATCATCAGACTTACCTAATTGTTTCAAGTAGATTTTATAATAGGCTCCTTTTTGTTCCAGTAACGATGCATGCGTTCCTCGTTCGATAATCTTTCCCTTAGATAAAATCAGTATCTCGTCAGCCGATTTAACCGAAGAAATACGATTCGCTATAATAAAAGTGGTTTTCTCTTTCGAAACATGTTTGAGTTCATTTTGAATTTTGACTTCTGTTTCCATATCAACTGCTGAGGTCGTGTCATCTAGAATGAGTATCGAAGGGTCTTTCATTAGACCTCTTGCTAAAGAAATTCTTTGACGCTGTCCTCCAGACAACCCACTCCCACGTTCTCCTAAGAATGTATTGTATTGGTCTGGCATACTTTCAATAAATGGACTAGCATCAGCAACTCGAGCCATTAGTTTAATTCGTTCTAATTCTGCTTCTGGTGTTCCAAATGCAATGTTTTCTTTAATTGTATCCGAGAATAAAAAGACATCTTGCATAACAATTGCAATGTGTTTTCTCAATTCTCGGACATTAATTCTTTTCGCATCTTGACCATCAATCAGTATGCGTCCTTCAGTCGGATCAAAAAAGCGCGAAATTAAGTTCACTAATGTTGATTTACCCGAACCAGTCTCTCCTAAAATACCAATTGTTTGACCTGGAGAAGCTTTTAATGAAATATGACTTAAAACTTCTGTATCAGGATCATCAGCAAAGTGGAAGGATACATCTTGAAACTCAACGACACCTCTAATAGTAGGAGTGGTTTGTCTTTTTTCAAGAGGTATCTTCGGTTTTGCAGATAGCAACTCTCTAATTCTATAGGTTGAGGTAATAAAATGTTGTAAGTCATTAACATACCACCCAACATTTCTCATTGGGATTGTTAACATCCAAATAAACCCGTTAAAAGCCACTAAATTTCCTAAAGTCATACTTCCATCTATGACTAACAATCCACCTAGCCCTATTGTAATAACTGATAAAAAAGAGGCTAAAGTCTCTAATAACGGTAGATAGGTTTTCGTAACCGCTGCTGATTCTAAATTTCTCTTTTTATAATCTTCATTGTATTGATTAAATTTTTCTATTTCATAAGCCTCTCTAGCAAATGCTTTTACAACCTTATTTCCACTAATATTTTCTTCTACCATTGAATTTAATCTAGAAAAGCTCTCACGAATTTGATAAAAAACAGGGTTAGCTTTTCGAGACAACACAACGGTCAAAATCCCAATAAATGGCGTAATAATAAGTAAAGCCAGCATTAGTCGCCACTCAATTATTCCCATTACTACAATTGCTGAAACAAGCAATAGAAAGTTATCCAATACATTATAAAACAGCCACGAAACCGCGTGTCTTATAGCATCTGTATCACCTGTCATTCTAGCCATAATATCACCAACTCGGGTGTTATTAAAATAACTAAAATCAAGTTCTTGTAGTTTGTGATACATTTCTTCACGTATGTTATATAAAGCATTTTGTCCTATCCGCTCAAACATAATTTGGTACACATAGCGAAGAACCGTACGAAAAAGTGATGCAATTATCATTATAACTAGTAGTGGGACTAACAATCCCGATTTGCCCTTTACTATGACATCGTCAACAATCATGCCTCCTATAAGTGGAGATACAACATTTAATAAAGCGACAACACTAACTAAGACAATGCCTACTAGTAAGTTGAGCCGGTAAGCTCGGATATATTTCCAAATCCATCTTATACTTTCCATATGTTTAACCTCCTTTAACTTATTAAGTACTTTAATGATAGCGAGAAATTTAAGCTATAAGAATGGTCTATTCTATTAAAAGAGATGGAGTAAGTAACAATGAATTCATTCGAATCCTCTACTAGCATGATTGCGCTATCTTATCAGATACTTTATACTTTTAACTAATTAGATAGGAGTATATTCTTTTGGAGGTGAATGAATGTTTAAAGTAAATGCAAAAACGTTTAACCCTGAAATCTTGTATGTTTTTGATGTCGCAACAATTGGTCCTTCTTCAGGGAGTAATCATCACCACGACTTTTTAGAGCTTTCCATCATCGTTGAAGGCGAATCGTTGTATACAATTAGCAATCAAGATTACTACTTAGAGAAAGAAACGGTTCTTTTATTTAACCCTGGTATCAGCCATTACGAACACTCACTTACTGATATGAACAATATACAACTTCATATCGGATTTCGTAATGTTACACTAGATTATTTACCTAAAAATTTTTTCCCTGTAGACTCTCCTATTATTCATTTGAAGGAAAAAAATACGGAGTTTTTTGCTATTTGTCGTAAAATCATTCTTGAGCGTTCTGCTAATGAGCCAGGAATCGATCTGATGATTAAATCTCTTGTTACTCAACTAATTGTTTTGCTTTTAAGAGATGAATGCGCTCTTACGACCACAACTACTCAAGCAATCTTATCTGTAGAAGAACAGAAAAAACAACAAACCGTTAAAGATGTTATTCATTACCTAGAGTCAAATTATACAGACGATATCGCTTTAAATGATCTCGCACATATTTTCTTTACCAGTCCTACAAATCTGTCACGGATATTTAAAGAAGAGACTGGCGATTCTCCAATAAACTATCTCATCAAGATTCGATTAGAACAGGCAAAACTTCTTTTAGATACCGAAATGGATATTCCTATTAAAGAAATTTCAAAATTAATTGGTTACAATGATGCACTCTATTTTAGTAAACTGTTTAAAAAACATTATGGTCAGTCGCCTTCTGCTTTTATAAAAAATAAGAATAAATAAAGTACTAGCTTTTTTATTTTAAGTAAGATTAAAAACGGTTTTGGGACATTGTGTCTCAAAACCGTTACTTTATGGGTGTTTTAACTTTTTACCGAAAGATAAGACTCCATATTCCTATCTTTTTATGTCTCGCTTACCTCTTTCACTTCTTCTAATGGGAACGCTGTTCTATTTCTAAAATTAAAATATTCTTCTCTATAAGGATGAATGGACTCTTTATGCCACGGTTTTTTGTGTCCACAAAAATGTACAATCGCTGGGTTTTCTCTAGCTTCTTCCCATTTCGTTCTACCTAAGACTGTCGGGTGTTGTTTTTCATCTAAAATTAAATACGTTTGAGCATTCCAGCGAGGATGTAATTCTAACCAACGATCATGGAGAATCGCATTTAGTGTATCTTGGTCATGAAATTTCAATAAGTGTGGATAAGTTGCAATAAAATCAAAAGCTTGCTCCGTTATTTTTTCTTCACGCCATTTTTTAAGATCCATTACCATCATTCCAGAATTAAAGTATTTATCTGATTGACAATCAATTCCCATTAAATTCAACCGATCATGGAAACCAGCATCTTCTACCGCAGCTAATAAATTGTCACCTAAGTCTAAGTCCCAAATAGTTTGTATATTTTCCAAAGAAAGCATATCACAATCAAGATAAATCGCGCGATCACTATCTTTTAAAAGATTGGGTATAGAGATTCTATAATAAGCTGTTTTCGGAATTCTTTCACTCTCTACTACATTCTCAAATTCCGTTTCGTCAATCGTTAAATAACTAATTCGCGCTTTATGTTGATTTACCATACGATTTAATAATAGTTTTGAATTTAAGGAAATGTTGTCGTCTATTACATAAAAATTTAGACAAGTATCTTCATTTTTACTCTCCAATAAAGAAAGAAACAACGTGGTTAGGTGTGCTACAAAGTCTTCATTACTAGACGAAACAATGGTGATATATTTAGAATCAAACATAGTAGTTCCTCCTCTATTAAAATTAAATTCCGAATTTTTTCTAACTTAAATAGGACCTAAAAAAAGGTCTTTTTTAAGCTTCAAAAGAGTACATTCAATCGCAAAAAGATGTTACTTTTTAGATTCTGCTTTTAGTTGTTTTTGTTGCTGAAATGGAGTTTTAGCTAGTTCGTTTAAATACATTTGAGTGTATGGGTGGTATTCTTTTGAGTTCCATGGCTTATCGTGACCAGTAAAGTGAATAATAGCGGGGTTTTGAATGGCTTCCTTATAAAGTATTTTGTGCTCTACTGTAGGTGGTTGATGCCTTTCAAAAAGCAAAGATGTTTGTACGTTCCATCTAGGATGCAACTGAAACCACTTTTCATAAAGAATAGCATTTAGTGCGTCTTGATCATGATAAATGATTTTGTCTTCTTCTTCTTCTAAAAAATTGAGTGTTTTTTCAGTAATGTCTGCTTCTCTCCATCGTTCTAAATTAATCAGTAGTAAACCAGAGTTGAAATAATAATCATCTGTGTTAACACCTAATCTATCTAGAACTAAAGCTTGTCCAGGATCAATAACAGCACCAATAATTTTTTCGCCAATATCCGTATCATATAACTTAGATACGTCTTCTAGTACCAATACATCACAATCTATATACACTACTTTCTTATAGTGTTTATCTGATAACAAGTCGGGTAGTGAAATACGGTAATAAGCTGTCTGAGTGATATGATCACTTTCTAACACATCTGCATATAAATCAGAATTCACTTCCAAGTAATTAATTTCAGCTGAATGTCCAAAAATAACTTGATTCAATTTTTCTTTGCTCTCTTTAGAGATATGATCATCTATAATATAAAAAGAGATTGAGCTATTATCTGCTAAATGCTTAAGTAAGGTCATCATCATAACACTAAGATAGGGGGCGTAATGGTCATCTGCCGCACTCACAACCGGAATTATTCTCTTATTCATCATTTCAACCCTTCCTTTCATAAAGCATTTTAAAAATAGTTACTAAAAACAGTCAATTATAACTCATATGGTATAGTCATTCATCTTTTTTTGCAAATATAACCCCTTTACCATGCGTTTTATTGTACATAAACCTTGTAAACTAACGAATTCGTCAGCGTGTAAAATCGTCTAGTAAATGGTTCTTTCTATTAAAGAAGTATAGTAATCTTATATGGATAGTGTATACTAAAAAGGACTGAATTATTTTCAGTATTCGCTAGTTTAGTTTATTTTATTTCGTCATTATTTTTTTTATAGATTTAAAGAAAGACAACACAACTATTTTATAAAAAGAAGGTCGTTCTATGAAAATATATCTTGTTTTAACCGATACCAATACGCTTCTTTCTAAAACTATTAAATTTTATACCAAGGCTGAATACAATCATGCATCCATTGCTTTAGATTCATCTTTGACAGATATGTATAGTTTTGGAAGAAAACGTCCTAATAACCCCTTCATCGCCGGGTTCATCCAAGAGGACTTAACGAGAGAGTATTTTATACGTGCACAGTGCAATATTCTTGCTTGCGATGTAACACCAGAACAATACTCATTGTTGACTAACCTAATCCGATATTATGAACAGACAAAAAATCTGTATCACTATAACTTGATGGGATTAGTGACACTTGCTCTCAATATTGAATTCGTACGTGATGACATGTTTTTTTGTTCTCAATTTGTCGCCACTTTATTAGCCGATAGTAAAATCTATCATTTCCAGAAAGAAATACATTTTATTACACCTCAAGATCTAGAAGTTCTGCCCATCTTTGAATCTGTTTATACCGGTTCTTTGTACGGCTATTTAGCAACTGTTTCAGACCAATCACTGGTACCAGAATTAGCAACACTTTAAAAACAAGTGATTGATTACTTATCACGCCATTATCTATCTGTAAGACGCTTATTTAAATGTAGTAAAGCGAGGTTTCTTTATGAACAATGAATTAACGCACTATGAACACAAAGCTCACTATTACGAGACTGATCAAATGGGAATTATTCATCACTCAAATTACATCCGCTGGTTTGAGGAATCTCGAACAAATTTATTAGATTCGCTTGGATTTGGCTATGATCAAATGGAAGCTTCAGGTATTATTATTCCTGTTTTAGCTATTCAGTGTGACTATAAATCAATGGTTTATTACAATCAAACGGTTTATATC
>NZ_JBATXB010000012.1:0-8089 GCF_049673005.1 Carnobacterium sp.
AAGAACTATTTTCGCTAATTCAATTGGCTGGAAATAGTTTTTTCCTGTTAATTTAGTAACTCAAGACCTTTTCGTTTGCTTACTAAAAGAAAGTTGCTATACTTGATAAGTAAGCTACTTTAAAGGAGGAATGATTTACATGGAAAATAAGTACATCGATTTGTTAAAAGAACGCCGTTCAATCTATGCTTTAGGAAGAAACGTGTCTCTATCAAACGAAAACATTATGGAATTAGTGAAAAAGGCTATTAAAGAAAGCCCGACAGCATTTAACTCACAAACATCCCGTGCCGTTGTATTATTTGGAGAATCTCATGAAAAATTATGGAGTCTAACAGAGACCGCCTTAAAATCAGCTATTCCTGAAGGACAGGATTTTACTCCAACGATTAAAAAATTAGATTCATTTCGTTCAGGTTATGGCACAATCCTATTCTTTGAAGAAATGAGTATTGTAAAACATTTACAAGAACAATTCGCACTTTACGCAGATAACTTTCCAGTATGGTCAGAACAATCATCTGGAATAGCCCAACATTCAGTATGGACTGCCCTAGCGCTTGAATCTATTGGTGCTAGCTTACAACACTATAATCCATTAATTGATGATGCGGTTCATTCTGAATGGAACTTACCTTCTGAGTGGAAATTACGTGCACAAATGCCCTTCGGTTCAATTGAAGCACCTGCTCCAGCAAAAGAGTACATGGACGACGATGAACGCGTTCTTTCATTTAACTAATCTCACCATAAAGAGGGCATTACTAGATTGGATTAATCTAGTAATGCCCTCTTTTATTTTTGTATTGCTTTAATTTTCATCTTTCCAGCGGTCGATATACTGTGGTACGTTAATTTTATATCTTCATTAAAAATATTCTTTATCTTGAGATAATGCATACCCTCTAGAGTCAAATAATTGTCCAAAATAATTAGGATAAGAATGCGTCGTATAGCCATAAACCATCAATTGCATTTGATCATTAAAAACAGCCTCTATTGTTACTTCCATTCCCTTTTCAACATCGTATTTAAATTTATGAGTTTTAGAACCGGTAACCAAACAATCAAATAGCCGATCACCTAAAGTAAGATTGAACCGACAAACTACATTTAGAGTTGCACTATTTTTAATCTCTATTTCAGAAATGATTTTCCCGGTTACGATGGCTGAGTTCATTCTAATCCCTCCTATTAGATTCTATTTCCTCATTTTTTTAGTGAGTGCTTCTTTATCTCTACTTCTTCTACGAAAACAATTACGGGGTGACAACCAAATGGAACGCCATCTAACCTATACCTTCCAGTAGTTCTCATATTAATATCAAAAAATTCAGCCGCATAGTTAAAATAAAAATTTTTATTTTGTGTGGGGTCTATATAATGGATGATCTCTTTACTTAAATCATTTACTTCATCAGATTTTGTAAAGGTTCGTTCATCTACTAAAATATACTTAAAATCATACTTTTCTACCCGTACTGTTTTATTTTCCATCTCACTCACCTCATCTTCATTATACGAACACGTGTTCGATAAGTAAAGAAAAAAATTATCCGCTACTGCAAATTTACAGTACGGACAATTTCAATATTTATTTTTATCTATCTAATCGAGTTGCCTTATTTTTCATTCAAACTCTCTTCTTCTGTTAATTCTAAAGCTAATCTAAGTCTCAAAGATAGATTAGGATCATTAATTGGCGTTTCAAAAATCTCTTCACATTTTGCAATTCGGTATTTAACCGTGTTTCGATGAATGAATAATAGTTTTGCAGTGAGCGTAATGTCGCATTGCGACTCCAAAAATGTTTTTAATGTTTTTCTTAATTCTTTATCCATATCACTAATAGGAAAGGCTAGTTTTTTTAACGTTGTTGTACAAAAATGGTCAACTTGTTCTAAAGGAGTATTCTCAATTAGTTGCTTAAACCCTTTAGTCTGATAATAATGAACAAATTCAAGAGAAGTAGTCTGCGCAATTGTTTTATACGTTTCTAAAGCTTCTTTATAGGAAAAATGAATAGAGGTTACTTCATTTACATTATTTCCAATTGAGAAGTGAAGCGTAATTGGCAAACGTTCTTTTAATTGATGATGGATCAAAGATAGTTTGTTTTTTAATTTTGGTTCAGTTTTTTGCAAGAGTACTCCATAATAGTGTGTATCTTTAACTGGAAATAATAAGGCATTACCGAAATGATGAGAAAGTTGTCTTTCCAACCATTCATAGGTTAAATGGTACCTTTCTGCTTCAAGATTGTTGTCTATTATCGATTCTTCGTTTTCGAAATGAACGAGAATAATGGTATAAGTAGAAGAACGAACTAAGCCATAATCTTTTCCATAATCTAACCAGTTAGTTGCTGGTTTCTTATTTTGAGAGGTTTTTTTCATTAATTGAGAGAAAAATCCTTCTCTTAGTTTTAATTTACTTTCAGTTACTTTTAGATTTTTATATAGAGTGTGTAAAAGAACTGTATTCGCTTGTTCAATAGCAAATTGTGAAAAAGGATACGGAATTTGATCGGCTTTAAAAATGACTAGTAAGTAGGGAAAGTAAGCATTCATTTTAATTGGAAATACTGTAACAAGCAACTTGTTGTCGTTGTCTATTTCAAAAAGAAATGAGGCTTCTTTATCCGTGTGTTGTCTATTTTTTAAGTAAGGTATCAATTGGTGCTGATGGTAATTCGCAAAACTAAGATCTTGTTGGAAATGCTTTGACTCTGCAATAATTTCCGTAAAGGGATTAACTAACATAACCGGACGTTTTAAAACAGTCCCTAAGTGGCTGACTAAGGTTCTTAAATCAGCACCTTTGATCATTAAATTAGAAAACTTTTTTTGAATATCTAACGCATAATATAGTTTGTCTGTTTGTTGATCCCATACATAAGAAAGCAGTTGGTGAGATAGTGTTCCTAATGTAACGGTACTTGGAATTTGGAGCAAAGGAAAATTCAGCTTATCTGCAAAGGCTATGACTTCAGCATCTAGTTCACTAATAAATCTTCCTAATTTAATTCCTAGACCGGCTACTGGTAATTCATTAAGCGAGTGAATAAAATCGCATAACATTTTAGGGTTGTTTTGAAATGCCATTGCCGTTGTTAGTAAAAAAGTATTTTTAGGCAGATATAAAGCTACATCTGGTGTTTCAGTAATTTCAATTGTTTCTACTTCCCTAGATAAATCAGCCTGCTTATTTATAACATGAATGTTGGAAAATCTTGGTAGATCCAATATCTCTTTAAGCGTCGTCATCTGGTTCCCTCCATAGTTAGATAGGATGAATGTTTATTCATGATACTTTTTAGATGATTTGTACTAAAAACAATCCTGCCTTTAGTTGATTTAAATAATGCTAGTGGTGCTTAATTTACTATACACTAGTAGGTAAAGAATTCAACTCATAAAAAATTGAAAGAAGGTTTTAATCATGAAAGAAATTTCTATTCCAAAACGTATTATAATGACGCCTGGGCCTGTTGAAGTTGACCCTCGTGTTCTAAGAGCTATGAGCATGCCTATTTTAGGGCAATATGACCCTGTATTCCGAGGTCTTATGGGAGAAGTAAGCGACTTGTTAAAAATTCCGTTTGAAACAACTAATGCTTACACTTTTGCAATTGATGGTTCTTCACGTTCTGGACTTGAAGCTGCTATGCTTGGACTGATTGAAGAGGGAGACCGTGTATTAATTCCAGCATTTGGTCGTTTTGCTTATTTATGGGCAGAGTTAGCTGAGCGCGTTGGGGCGGACAGTAGATTAATTGAAAAAGATTGGGGAGAAACATTCGAACCAGAGGAAGTCATCGCTGCTATTAAAGAATACAAACCTAAGGTGCTAGCAATGGTACACGGAGAAACTTCTACTGGACAGATGCAAGAACTAAAAACGATTGGTCGTTACTGTCAGGAAAATGGCGTTCTTTTTATCGTCGATGCTGTCGCCACCTTTGGGAGTACATCGGTTAAAGTTGATGAATGGGGAATTGATATCGCTGTGGGTGGGACCCAAAAAGGATTAAGTGTTCCAGCAGGTATGTCACTTATTACCTATAATGAGCGTGTTGAAAAAATCTTAACTTCTCGTTACCAAAAAGAATTAGGACTAGATCCTAAAGTTCGTAATAAGCGATTTATTAAAAGCAATTACTTAGATTTAAGTCAATTGCAACGCTACTGGAGTAATGAGGGCATCAATCATCATACAGAAGCAACGTCAATGATTTATGCTTTATACGAAGGATTGCGTTTGGTGAAAGAAGAAGGTTTGATGAATCGATACGAGCGTCACGCGTTAAATGAAAAAGCTATGATTACTGGTTTAAAAGCGATGGGGTTAACTATTTTCGGAAATCCTAAATCAAAATTACCTACAGTTACTTGTGTAAACGTGCCTGAAGGGGTTGATGAAGCTGCTTTACGTTCAACTTTATTGGAAAACTTTGGTGTTGAGATAGCTAGTTCATTTGGTCCTCTAGTTGGTAAAGCATGGCGTATTGGAAATATGGGGTATAGCAGTCGCAAAGAAAATGTTTTATTAACACTAGCTGCATTAGAAGCGTCGCTACTTATAAATGGGGCAAAAATCAACAAAGGTGAAGGTATCCTTGCTGCAATGAGTATCTATAGTAAATAAAAGAGCAAACCAAAAAGACATGCGAAAAATCGCACGTCTTTTTTTCTTTCTTTAAATAGATAATTGTTTGAACGTTTCACCAACAGCCTCTTTAATTACTAGATCTACCGGGAAATCAATTTTCAAAGGCGTTTTATTAATAACGATAACTCGTTTCCCTTTAAAATAGTGAATTAGATTTTTAGCCGGGTGAACGGTTAGAGAAGTACCTGCAATAATGAGTAAGTCAGAGCTAGCAATAAGTTCTTTTGCTCTCTGCAAGACTTCAGGCTTAATATTCTCGCCAAATAAAACAACGTCCGCTCTTATAATGCCATTATCAATTGGACAACGTGGAATATTTTGCTCATCTTTTTGAATTTCTTTAGGTTTGTATTCACGACCGCATTCCATGCAGTGAAAATGACGGTTATTGCCATGCAATTCGACAACTAGTTTACTTCCTGCAACTTGATGCAATCGGTCAACATTTTGAGTGATGATCCGAACATCTTTTGGTTTATTTTCTAGTTGTGCTAAATAAAGATGAGCGGCATTCGGTTCAGGTTTTATCCGTTTCTTATCTTTACTCGATTGATTAAAAAATTTTTCGGGTGAATTCACTAAGTAACGTTTACTCATCACTCTTCTAGGATCTAATTTTTGTTTTTCTAATTCAGTGTAGGCGCCAGTATCAGAACGGTAATCAGGGAGTCCACTTTCAGTAGACACTCCCGCTCCCCCAAAAAAAGTAATATGGTTTGCTTCATTAATATACTTTTGCAACAATTCTATCGGATCAGTCATTTCTCTTCCCCTATCTTAATTTGTACAACTAGTCTATCCGCCAAATATCACTACTATCTTACTCTGTTATCTCAACGGCATGAATAAAAAGTCTACCATCATTCACATCATAATTACAAGTAACTAAGGTCAAGATCGTATCTTCTTCAGAGACTGGAGTATCTAATGAAAAAATTGATTCATTTTTTAGCGTATCAACAAATTCAGTGAACTCTCCATCTTCAAAAGACACATCAACAAAATCAGCGTTTGCATCAGAAGGATGTACAGAGAAAATTTTATATGTTCTTTTTGTGAAGGAATCAGTAAAAATAAATTCAGAGTTTGCTGTTAAAAAATCTTCAGAAAGATAACGGTCTAAATCTTTAAACATTTGTCCGTACTTAGCGTAATGACCATATAGAATCGTATGCTTATCTAATCCCATACCTGCATTCCGATAATCCATAAATATTGCACCTAAAACATCTTCTTCTTTATAAAAATTATGCTTTAAATAAAAATCATTGTCTTTTCCACGAACAACTGGATAGTCAACTTCAGTATCCTCAATAGTTAACCATCCAACATAATCTGAATTAAGATCGTAGTATTCTGCTGCTGCATTTTTCTCGAAAATTCTTTCTTCTTCAACAATCTTTTCAACGGGCTTTATTTCTTCTTTAACTTCTTTATCTTTAAGTGTTGTTTGCACTAGTGTACTTTCTGGAGTCTTAACGTCTTTGCGTTGAGCTGATACAATGGTGTAATAGTAGGCGGATTGTATCAATAATATGCTAGATAAAATCGCTATCCAGTATTTTTTTTTCACGCGAATTCCTCCTTTTAACTTTCGAGTTCATAAATTTTGACAACGTTTACATTGTAATGGTAGTATAACTTATGTAGACAGAGATAACAAAATATAACTCTGTCACAAAGGAGATGGATAGAAATGAATAAGATTTCGAAGATTGCATTTTCCCTTGTCACTCTACTATTGCTATCGCCAATTTTTGCCGCTACTGCTAATGCAGAACCTACAGAAGACGTAGTAGGTATCGCTCTTAGTAACCCAGACTTCAGTATCCTAGTATCCGCTCTTCAAAAAGCTGAACTAGTTGATACGCTTAAAGGAGACGGTCCTTTCACTGTATTCGCACCAACCAATGCTGCATTTGAAAAACTGTTAATGGAATTAGATATTACAGCTGACGAATTACTAGCACAACCTGATTTAGCAAAAGTTCTTACTTATCATGTTGTTTCTGGAAAAGTATTGGCTGCTGATTTAACAGATGGAATGAAAGCTCCAACAGTAAATGGTGAAGAGTTAATGTTTGATCTTTCAGGAGATCCAATGGTTAACAAATCTATGATTACTTCAACAGATATTGAAGCAACAAATGGTGTTGTTCACGTTATTGATACCGTTTTAGTTCCGTCAAACTTCGCATTACAAGAAGTTGACATGGAAGAAGAAACGGTTGCAAAAACTGGATTAGAAAGCACTACACCTCTTCTAGTAGCTATGTTAGTTACAGCTGGAGCAATTTTCTTTATGGTTTTCAAAAAGAAACAAGCATAAACGAGCTAGACATTAAACACATTCATTGACTAAATAAAAATCCCTTTGAGACAAATATGCTAGTCTCAAAGGGATTTTTTTGAGTTAACTAGCTAGAAAAAGATACCACTCTTTCTTGTGGAGGTTGTTAGCAACACATACGTCTACGCTATTTATATGAAACAAAAAAATGCATTTGATTCGTTGTTTTACCAACGGTTCAAATGCATTTTTGTTATACCATGTAGATGCTAACTTAACTCAGCATCATCAATGGAGACGGCGAGAGTCGAACTCGCGTCCAAATATATCGGCACCTAGGCGTCTACGCTCATAGTTATGCTACTTAAAGATTCGCGCGGTATCAGCCACACAACCGGCATCATACTTTGCTAGTCTGATGATCTCTTCTAAAACTTACAGACGGAAAGTTTTAGCGTATCCCACTTATTATAGGACCCTTGCTCGAGCACATGGGCGATGCCGAGAGGATCTACACTAAGCTGTTATTACGCAGCTAAAGCGTAAGAGTTGTTATTGTTTTTAGCAGTTATTTTAACTGTAACGTTTTAACGTAGACGTAACCTACGAAGCGCGACCCAAGCTCGACCTATACCTGTCGAATCCGTAACGCCCCCGAATGGGAAGTGTATACAGAGTGTGAAATTACCTCTTGAAATCCATTACTTGTTTAACTCTCTTCCGATAGTATAACATAACTTTAATGAAGTTGAAATGAAAACCATCAGTTGTTTTCTTATTAAAAACCGTGAAGTCCAAGTATTTAAACAAAAATTAATAAATAAAACCCCACGTAAAAGAAATACGAAGGGTTTTATCTTTTGAATTTTTTTAACTATTTCATGAATTAATCAAAGGCTACGACTTCATCTTCTTTAACGAAACTAAAGACTACTAAACCTACTAATAGCAATACGGCAGCTAGATAAAAACCTATTTGCATTGATCCGAATTGGTCTGTTATCCAACCTGTTAAGAAAGGAGCTATAATTGAACTAGACATTCCAATAAAGTTATAGGCACTTAGTGCAGTAGAAAGTGAACCTTTTGGTGCATTTTTAGCAACAAAGGCTACTAAAATAGGATCTA
>NZ_JBATXB010000013.1:0-5942 GCF_049673005.1 Carnobacterium sp.
AACTCTGGATCGAAATTTTTTCCAGTTTTCTCGGTTAACTCATACGCACCTTTTTGCATTTTATCATCAATCTGAATCATTTTAGTCATTGAAGTATCCTTTCTTTTACCAGAGTAGGAGCATGAGAGGGAATTTATTATTCCTAGTTAGTACCTAAGTTTACTTTATTTATCTAATGAGGTACAGGAAGAGTCACTTGTTTTAAAGTCTCATAAAAAATAAGGAGGTTGAGGTAGGATGAGTGAACAAGAGGGAAGTAAAGATTATCAGAAAGTATTGGATTTTTGGTTTAAAGAAATACAGCCAAAGCAACATTTTATTAAAAGTAAGAAATTTGACGAGGAAATCCGCACTCGTTTTCAAGTAGAACACCAGCGAGCAAGTAAAGGAGAATTAGTTGGTTGGCGTGAATCAATAGAAGGGTGCTTAGCAGAAATTATTATTCTAGATCAGTTTTCGAGAAATATGTATCGAAATCAACCACGTTCATTTGCTTATGATGGTATGGCCTTAGTATTAGCCCAAGAAGCACTAAAGCATAGAAACATAAACGATTTAAGAGTTGAGCAGTTGTCCTTTCTTTACATGCCATTTATGCATTCTGAGTCTTTAGTTATTCATGAGTTTGCAGTAAACTATTTCAAAAAGAAAGGACTAGAGAATTCTCTCAACTATGAGAAAGCACATCAGGCTATTTTGCTTCAATTTGGACGTTATCCGCATCGAAATAGCATACTTGGCAGAGAATCAACACCGGAAGAGATAGCATTCTTAAAAGAACCAGGCTCATCGTTTTAGATTAACTAAAATGAAAACGATCGGCCGTGAAATAAATGATTATAATTAAAATGACGTTTTTTATTGTATCTAAATATAGGTTTTCCGGTATTTTTTTATTTTGGAAATCTACCTTAATTAAACGGATAATAGAGAAATTCAGTTAAAATAAGAGTATGATAGAAGATGACGACCAAATTAAGTTAGTCAGAAAGTGATGAATTATGAAACCAATAATAATGTATGAAGAAGTAGTTTTAGAAAAAGAAAATAAAAAGATTGGCTTTGTAGATGTTCGTAGTCCAAAAGAACACGAATTTTCAACAATTCCAGGAGCTGTTAATATTCCAGTCCTAGACAACGATGCACGTGAAACAGTCGGTACACTCTACGTAAACGGACAAGTAGAAGAAGCTAAACAATACGGTGTAGACTGGGCTTCTAGTCAGCTTCCTAGTATGTATGCTCGCTACCAAGAACTATTAGACCAATACGATGAACTAGTTATTTTTTGTAGCAGAGGCGGTATGCGTTCTAATTCGATTTTTTCATTATTAAAAGCCATGGGATTACCAGTGAGTAGATTGAATGGTGGATATAAAGCTTATCGCCATTATATTAATGAGCGTTTAGATGCTGAGTTAACTAAAGCGACATTTGTGACACTTTACGGACTTTCGGGTAGCGGTAAAACAGAAATTTTAAAAGAACTATCAAAAAAAGGTGCAAATATTTTAGACTTAGAAGGATGCGCTAATCATAGAGGCTCTATGTTAGGAAGCATTGGCTTATCAGAGCCGCATTCTCAAAAAGCATTTGAGAGTTTACTATTTGAAGCTAGTCAAGGGTGGCAAGAGGGTGAAGTAGTTTTTACTGAGGGAGAAAGCAAACGGATTGGAAATGTTGTTATTCCATCAAGCTTATTTTCGGCTATCAAAGAGGGTAAAAAAGTGTATATTGACGCTCCTCTAGATTTACGAGTTGCTCAGATTCATCGTGACTATGTAAAGGAAGACAACCAAAAAGAACTTTCAGATTCTTTGGGTGCTTTAAAAGCTTTTATAAATGAAGAACGAGTCAAGTTGTTTCAAAAGCAAGTAATGAGCGGGGACGTAGATTTGGTTATTGAAAGTTTATTGGTTTCTTATTATGATCCTCGTTACAATCACCATAAGTCACAACGTGATTTAACGCTAGTTAGCTATGATGCTAAAAAGACAGCAGACAACATTTTAGAATGGCAAAAAGAAAGAGAGCAAAATTAACTATGGAAAATCAATGGAAGAATGATTTATTTATATGCGGCGGATGTAATGCAAAAATTGGTCCTGGAGATTTAAGCGGTATTTTAGAAAAACTGCCTAAGCAAAAAGATGAGAAACTCTTAGTGGGTTTTGATTCTGCTGATGATGCAGCTGTTTATCAATTGAGTGATGATTTAGCAATGATTCAAACGATGGATTTTTTTCCAGCAATGGTTAGTGATCCGCGATTATTTGGCCAAATCGCAGCTGCTAATGCAATGAGCGATGTTTTTGCAATGGGTGGAGAAGTGATGACGGCTATGAATATCGTTTGTTGGCCGGAGGAACAACCCTTGGAAAGATTGTCTGAAATTATGGCAGGTGGACAAGAAAAAGTTCAAGAAGCCGGAGGAATTTTAGTTGGGGGTCATTCTATTCATGACTCGTTGCCGAAGTATGGGTTATCTGTCTCAGGGAAAGTACACCCGAATGAAATTTATAGAAATGACACATGTGAAGCAGATGATTGTTTGATTCTGACCAAACCCTTAGGGACTGGAATTGTTACAACGGCTTATAGTGTTGGCGAAATGGGAGAAGAAGAGTTCAGAGCTGCAGCAGCATCAATGACGATGTTAAATGTCTATGCATCTACTATTCTAAAAAAATATACTGTACATAGTTGTACGGATGTTACCGGTTTTGGTCTATTGGGTCATTTAAATGAGATGCTAACAGATCGGTATAGTTGTGTCTTGGAAAGTTCAGCTATTCCTATTTTAAAAGGAGCATATGAAGGAGCGAAAGAATTTCTTGTGACCGCTGGTGGACAACGAAATCGTAACGCACTAAGTTCGGATGTGAAATTTGAGTTTGACGATTATGCTTTAGAAGAAGTATTGTTCGACCCACAAACTTCAGGCGGGTTACTAGTAAGTGTACCAAAATCAGAAGCAAATGAATTGCTGGTTGAATTACAATCTAAAGGGATAACAAGTGGAATCATTGGAGTTGTAACAGAACGCTCTGAATATAAAATGATTGTTTATTAGACAATGGTCTAAGTGCTAAATAAAGGAGGAAAAGAAATGTATGAAATAAATGCCTTGGGAAAAGCTTGTCCTCTGCCAGTTATTTTAACAAAAAGGGCGATGAAAGAATTTCCGAATGAAGATTTGAACATTCTAGTAGATAATGAGATTGCAACTCAAAACCTCAAAAAAATGGCAGATCAATTGAGCTTTCAAACAAAGATAGAAAAAAAGGGCGTCTCTTATTATATTGTTCATTTGACAAAGGAAGCCATTCATTTTGATACTGTTAGCGAACCAACAAAAGAAGAGCAGCCTCTTTCGATAAAAGAAGATGGTTCCAAAACAGTGCCCTATATTGTTAGCATTCATTCTGAAATAATTGGCGAAGGTGCTGAAGAATTAGGTTCGATATTAATGAAAAGTTTTTTCTTTTCTTTATCGGAACAAGAGCACCTACCTGAAAAAATTATTTTTTATAACGGTGGAGCTAAGCTAACTGCGCAGGGTTCTCCTGTTTTACATGATCTTCAAGCAATGGCTACGGATGGCGTAGAAATATTGACTTGCGGTATTTGTGTGGAGTATTTTGATTTTGAAGATAAGCTTATGGTAGGAGAAGCTACGAACATGTATCGGATTGTTGAACTGCAAAGCACGTATAAAACGGTCTCGCCATGATTGACCGCAAACATTATGGAATTATCGTATTTCCAAGTTCATCAGCTGCCTCACAAGCAGAAATGACGGTTAGTAAAAATGGGTGGACGTGTCGTCTAATTCCTATTCCTGAGCAAGTTTCAGCTGGATGTGGCTTAGTCTTGCAACTTTCAATCGATGATATAAAAAATGTTGAGACCTTTATGTTAAAAAAAGGGGTCACTTATGATGGGATCTACGAAGTATTTGTTACAAAGGAACGGAAAAAAACCGTTTTAACTTGGAAACAATAAGTATAAGGAGGTAGTGATGTATTATTTTGATAATAGTGCAACGACACTAATTAAACCACCTCAAGTAGCAGCTGCAGTGTATCATGCTATCCAAAGTCAAACAATTGGAAATCCTGCTCGTGGAAGTCATGCACCCGCGCTCCAAGCGCTGCGTCATGTTGAACAAGTACGACTGAAAATTGCACAACTAGTTAATGCGCAAGATGTTAGCCAGGTAAGTTTTACTTCAAATGCCACAGTTGCTTTGAATCTCCTTTTAAAAAGTCTATTTACTTCAACAGATGCAGTAATTACGACAGAAAATGAACACAATTCGGTGTTAAGACCATTGTATCAATTGGAAAAAGAAGGCATGCAACTAGATTTTCTTACATTAGATCGATTAGGGCGAGTGCGCTTGGACCAATTAGAAAGTCTGCTAAAAGAAAATACTAAAGCGGTTGTCATTAACCATATGTCCAATGTTACTGGTCAATTAACTGATTTAAAAAAAGTTGGAGCATTTTGTCAAAAGTACAATCTGTTATTAATTGTGGATGCTGCTCAAAGCGCGGGTGTCGTACCGATTGACATGGTTGAGATGCAAATCGATGCATTGTGCTTTACTGGTCATAAAAGTCTTTATGGACCTCAAGGAACGGGTGGGATTGTATTGAATAATCCTACTCTTAATCTGAAAACGGTATTTAGTGGAGGCAGTGGGAGTCATTCTTATGATAAAGAAATGCCTCATCAAATGCCGGGTTTTTTTGAACCTGGAACGTTAAATGTTCATGGTTTAGCTGGGCTTGAGGCGGGATTAGATTTCATAGAAGAACAGTCTGTAGAATCGATTCAAAAGGAATTGCAAGAAATAACGCTACTTTTTCTTGAACAAGTGATGGCTATTTCTAGAATTCAAGTCTATGGGAATGATTTGAAACAAGCAAAAGAGAATCCAGAGAACCACGGTGCAGTTGTCAGTTTGAATCTAGCTGGTTGGAGTTCCGGAGACTTAGCAGATGTCTTGTATGAAGAGTATGACATATGTGTTCGCTCAGGAGCTCATTGTGCTCCACTCGTACACAAACACTTCGAAACTGTTAAAACAGGAATGGTTCGATTCAGTTTTTCTAGCTTTAACACAAAAGAAGAAGTAAACATCGCGGTTAAAGCTTTGTCTGAATTGGCTTTAGAACGATGAGGACGATTAATTTAAGAAGCCGTACCATCTTTAGTTGAAAAGATGGTACGGCTTCTTTTTCTTTCTTTCTTAAAGGCGATGTTGTGTTTCATTTAATGTAATAAGATGTTGGAATGGACGTGTTTTAAGTTAAACAATCTGACTCGGCTAAATAAGAGTCGGATCAGCTGAGTTTTTGAAAAATTCTCCTCCACTTAACTCCTCCTGCTTATCTCTCGACGAGTGACTTATTATTTTATCAAAACTCGTCGATTTTTTCTATTTATCCCAGAAAAATAATCAAAACTAGTCACAAGAACTTGATAAGGATCAATTTATTCATGAATCATACAGACTATACTAAAGGCAATAAGAGATAGGAGGAGAATAATTATGAGTAAAGCCGTATATCAATTAGAATCGTTAACGTGTCCATCTTGTATCAAAAAAATCGAATCAACGTTAAGTAAAACAAAAGGGGTAGAGTCAGTGAAGGTTTTGTTTAACTCCAGTAAAGTTAAAACTGAATTTAATGAATCAATGATTGAAGCCACTAAAATTCAAGAAACGATTCAAAAATTAGGCTACCCTGTGTTATCTGCAAAAGTTTCTTAAGCATACGAGTTTTTAATAAAATTTGAGCTAATCAAAAAAACCTGACTCTTATAATAAGTCAGGTTTTTTTGACATTAAATGAATTAAAATGAAGGGAATAATTATTGAAATCGATTAAATAAAAGAAATTTCGACTACTTGATTCTAATCAATTTTATTA
>NZ_JBATXB010000014.1:0-2761 GCF_049673005.1 Carnobacterium sp.
TTTTTCTACTATTTTTTCATTTCTTATGATATTGATCGTTACATTTGGATCTATAATACCGATGATTCTTAAGTCCAAATCAGTATGTTTTTCAATCTTAATAACGTCTTTTCTTCCTTTTTTTTTACTTGGTGCATTTATAATAAGAGCAACAGTGTAATCTGATTTTTCTAACTTTAAGTATTGGAAAATTCTAAAACCATGTCCTGGACTGATGTGATCAATGACAATTCCTTTGGCTATACTGTCGATATAAAGCATTAAATCGCCTCCAACATTTTTATAATGAGTGCCATACGTACGTACATTCCAAACTTAGCTTGTTTAAAATAAACTGCTCTAGGGTCAGAGTCAACTTCTGGACTGATTTCGTTTACTCTAGGAAGAGGATGAAGAATAGCTAAGTCTTCTTTAGCAAAAAGTAATTTCTTATTATCTAATATATACGTATCTTTTAATCTAACGTAGTCGGCCTCGTTGAAGAATCGTTCTTTTTGTACTCTTGTCATATAAAGTACGTCAATATCATTCATAACTTCTTCTAGGGTCTCTACTTCTACAAATGGAATATTTTCTTTTATCAAAATTTCTTTTTTGATATATTCTGGTATTCTTAGTTCCGGAGGGGAGATAAGAATGAGTTTAACTTCTTTATATTTTGAAAGAGATTTAATCAGCGAATGAACAGTCCGACCAAATTTTAAGTCTCCACATAATCCAATTGTTTGGTTTTCTATCTGTCCTTTTATTTCTTTAATGGTTAATAAATCAGTGAGGGTTTGAGTAGGATGTTGGTGTCCGCCATCTCCGGCATTTATAATGGGGACATCAGATGTTAAAGAAGCATATCTTGGAGCGCCTTCCTTAGGGTGTCTCATAACGATTAAATCAACATAAGAACCCACTGTACGAATAGTGTCAGGAAGACTTTCTCCTTTTGAAACGGAGCTTGAGCTTACTTCAGAAAAACCAATGATTTTCCCACCAAGTCTTAACATAGCAGCTTCAAAACTAAATCTTGTTCTAGTACTTGGTTCAAAAAAAAGTGTACTCATAAGTTTTTTTTCACATACAAGACGGTAACGATCCTCATTTTTGATAATATCTTTTGCTAGTGTGAATAGTTCTTCTAACTCTTCAATGGATAAATCCATTGAGTCTATTAAATGTTTCATATTCTTCCTCCTTTTTTTGTCTCACTGAACATAGTTAAAAGGTAGCCAATTGCATAAAAAAATACACCTTTCCCTAAAGGAAGGCGTAAAAATACTCACATTTGCGCGTCCTTTTTAAACTCTCGGTTTAAGTTAAAGGTTATTGGTATAAAACTATCACATTAACTAGTACCCGTCAACGCTATTTACTATTTATTTTAAAAGAAGAATAGAATAATGAGTCTCCTTTTTTTAAAACTAGAACAAAGAAACCTAAAAGCAATTCGTTTTTAGTGTTTTTTTTCTAGAAATCGTTTACAATAACATAGTGTAGGTTAAACGTAAAGCTTTTTCTAAAAGGTCGGTTTCGTCACCTGTTTAAAAAGGTTTTGAAAGGCTTGGAAATTCAATTGAAAATAGACTAGTCTGCCTTATTTTAGGGAGATTTCAAAGGAGGATTGGCATGCATATTGTTATTGTAGGAGGTTCATTTGCAGGTGTAACTGCGGCCTTAATAGCACGTAAGAAATTTGAAAAAGCAACGATTACACTACTTGAAAAAGAAGGGAATATTGGTTTTGTCCCAGGGGCTTTACATGGTATCTTAAATGGTACTATCAAAAATGTAAAAGAAGCCTATTTTATAACGGTAGAAGAAATAGAAAAACTAAATATTCAAGTACAATTAGATTCAAAAGTTGAAAGTATGGATACGAGTAACCAACAATTAACTTATAGAAAACTGAGTAAATTAACAGTTATCTCTTATGATAAGTTGATTTTAGCAACTGGGTCAGTTCAGAATTCTTATCAAATTAAAGGAATTGAGTCAAACAGAATACTAAAATATAAAACAATCGAAAAAACGAGAGCTGCCTTAGAATTGGTGAAGACTAATCATGATTTTACGATAGTTGGTGGCGGCCAAATAGGTATTGAGATGGCAGATTGTCTAATCAATCAAAAAAAACAGGTTCAACTAATCGAAAGCATGAATGGGATTTTAGTGAAATATTTTGATCCAGAAATGATAGCACCTCTTCTAAAAGAAATGGAAAATCAAGGTGTGGCTTTGCATTTTAATGAAACGGTAAAAGAAATTCAAGAAGTTGAAGAACGTTTGATTCTTAAAACACAAAATTCTAAGGTAGAAAGTGATTGTGCTGTTTTTGCGTTAAGCGTGAAACCGAGTATTCCATACCTTGACACTAAAGTGCGCTGTCATGAAGATGGTGCTATTTTTGTGGATGAGTATTTAAAAACGTCAGTAGAAAATGTGTTTGCAATTGGTGATTCTATTCAGATGCCATCTAGTTTATCTAAGGATACTTTTTATATTTCATTGACAAACAATGCTGTTCGAACAGGGGTTGTTGTCGTAGATAATTTAATAAAACCTCAGACTAAATTTATTGGGACTGCTCGTACGATTGGAACCAAGGTTTTTGGATATTATATTGCTAGTGTGGGAATGACAGAGACAGAAAGTATCTTTTTTGATGAAGAAATAGCGGTTAATCATGTTACTCAACCAGCCTCTTTATTTAATAAGCAAGACTCCATTCATGGCAAATTAGTTTATAATGCTGTCTCAGGAAAAATATTAG
>NZ_JBATXB010000015.1:0-63897 GCF_049673005.1 Carnobacterium sp.
TTAAGACCTGGTTTTTTACGCTCAACCATACGTGGGTCACGTGTTAATAGGCCTGCAGCTTTTAAAGGAGCACGGAAATCTGGGTCCACTTGTAGTAACGCGCGAGCGATACCGTGACGTGTAGCGCCAGCTTGTCCAGTGTATCCACCGCCATTTACGTTTACGTGAATGTCATAGCTATCCAAAGTTTCTGTAACTGCTAAAGGTTGTTTAACGATTACATAAAGATATGGGAAAGGCATGTATTCAGTGATGTCTTTTTTGTTCATGATGATTTTACCAGTTCCGGGTACTAAACGTACGCGAGCTGTTGAGTTTTTACGACGGCCTGTGCCGGTATATTGTACTTGTGCCAAAGAATTTCCCTCCTTAAATTAGGTTTGTAATGTCCAATACTTCTGGTTGTTGTGCTTGGTGAGTATGTTCTGCTCCAGCGTAAACGTGTAATTTCATGCCTTGTGCACGGCCTAAAGTGTTTTTAGGTAACATACCTTTAACGGACATTTCAATCAATTTACGAGAGTTGTTAGAACGCAATTCTCCAGCTGAGACTTGTTTCAAACCACCAATGAAACCAGTGTGGTGATAATAAATTTTGTCAGTTGCTTTTTTACCAGTTAATTTGATTTTTTCTGCATTAATAACAATCACAAAGTCACCAGTATCAATGTGGGGTGTGAAAGTTGGTTTATTTTTACCGCGTAGAATAGATGCTACTACAGTAGACAAACGTCCCATTGGGATATCAGTTGCGTCTACCACATACCATTTACGTTCTACTTCGCTAGGTTTAGCCATATAAGTTGTACGCACGTTTTATTCCTCCATATTCTTATCTGTTTGTTTGATGCACAATATAAGTTTCCGGGGCTCATTATGTGGTGGCAAACAATACCATCTAACATTTTACCGTTTATAAAGATAATTGTCAATGTTTCCAGATGTTTTTTTTATTTTAATTTTTCTTATTTAATTTTTTCATTTAATAACAACTTGTCGCCTTTAAGATCAATCACTTTTAGCCAGTTATTATTCTTCACATAAACCGTTTTGTAGACTTGTTCATTGTCTTTTGAAAACAACATCACACGAGTTCCTTGGTTATCTGTCACTAAACGACTCTCGTAAACAGATAAGTCAATCGTGTCTTTAGCATAGACTAGCTCTTCGTATTGACTAATATCTGTCACTATTTCAGCTTTAGCTACTTCTTCTTCACTGATTTGGGCTAGATCGTCGTCTTCCTCGTCAGGCATCTCTGTTGCTGTCGAACTTTCAACAGCCATACTTTCTGATGATACACTTTCTGTCCTAACTTCCTCGCTAGATTGAGCAACTGAATCTGAAGACTCTACAACAGATTCATCCGTTGTTTGTGTGCTGCAACCTCCTAAAACAAATGCTGCGGCAAAAAAGACCATTATTCTTTTATACATCATTTTTCTTTCATTCTCCTTTCAAACATATTCTAAGATAAAATCGTTGATTCATTATAATCTTCTTATCACTATAACAAAACATACTGCTATTCACAAAATATAACTCATCAGAATATCATCTATAAATTGATTATTCATCCAAAACTCTTCTTTCAACGTTCCTTCAATAACAAACCCATTTTTTTGATAAAATCGAATAGCCCCTTGATTTGTTCCTAAGACGCGTAAGCTTAATTTATGGATCCCTTGTTTTTCCGCTTCTTCTTTAACGGCATCCATTAATTTTTCTCCTACTCCGCTCCTTTGCATCATAGGGTCAACACCTATATCAATCGTCCACGTCTTTTTATGGGCCTCTAAGTGCGTTGGAGGATGAAAGCCGATAAATCCAACAGCTTTCCCTTCCAGTTCGCTAAAGGCCACTAAATGTGTACCAATAGGATAGTGTGTTTTATACGCTGCTGCTGAAGAATACGTTATGACTTGAGGTGTGTTTTCTTCATTCCATATCTGATTTTCAATCGCAACTAAAGCCGGATAATCAGACCATAGACTTGGTCGTATCGAAATCGTCATTGTGCCCCTCCGTCTCATGAATAACCTTACTTTCAAATGCCGTTCCTTTCGTTGCTTTTTCATTGTCATAAAAAACTTCAACTAAATACAACCCTTGCGGTGATGCTGTCGGACCAGCTTGACGTCGGTCTTTGACTTCCAACAATCGTTTCATATCATCCGCTGGACGTCTACCATTTGCAATTTGGAGCAACGTACCAATAAAAATTCGAACCATATTATACAAAAAGCCATTACCTCTGAACGTAAAAATAAGTTCTCCTTTTTCTTTATCTTCTACCACGCTCGCTTCATAAACGGTTCTCACTTTATCCTCACGACCACTATTAGTCGCACAAAAACTAGAAAAATCATGAGTTCCCTCGATATCTTTTAGAGCTTGCTCTAAAACAGGTAAATTAATTGGGTATTCATGGTGTTTTGCATACAACCGTTTAAATGGATTTGTATTTTCATGAGTGTCTACTCGGTACATGTATTTTTTTCCTTTTGCTAAATAGCGGGCATGAAAATTAGAATCGACGATTTCAACTTCACGGACTTCTATTTCATCAGTTGTTAAACTATTCATCGCCCGCTGCATATTTTCAGTTGGCATAGGGAAGGGATAGTCAAAATGAATGATTTGTCCTAAAGCATGAACGCCTGAATCGGTTCTTCCTGATCCATGTATCTTAATATCGACTCCTTTTGACATGATTTTTAAAACCCTCTGGATTTCACCTTGCACCGTTCGCCCTTTATCTTGAATTTGAAATCCATTAAAATTTGTTCCATCGTATTGAATCATTATTTTATAGCGTATTTTCTCCATATTATCTAACTCCTAAAGATTCAGTTTTCTTTTCAAAACAGAAAAAGACCGTTCGATTGGTTAATGAACAAGTCTTTATTCTGATCTATTTTCTTAATAAAATTAGTCCAACAGTCAAAAATGCATATGCAACAATCACAACGGTATCACGCGTTTCCCATTTCAAAAGACGGTACTTGCTTCGGCCTTCGCCACCTTGGTACCCTCGCGCTTCCATCGCCGTTGCCAATTCCTCAGCGCGGTTAAATGAACTCACAAATAAAGGGATCAGTAATGGAACAATAGCTTTCATTTGTTGAAAAACAGTGCCTTCGCCAAAATCTACCCCACGCGCACGTTGCGCATTCATTATTTTTTCTGTTTCATCCATCAATGTTGGAACAAATCTTAATGCAATGGATAACATTAAAGCAATTTCATAAACCGGTACTTTTATCGCCAACAAAGGACGCAACAAGAACTCTATTGCATCTGTAAGCGAAAGAGGCATGGTTGTGAGCGTTAATAGCGTCGACATGAATATGATTAGCACAAAACGACAAAAGATGTACACACCGTTTAAAACGCCCTCTTGAGACACCGTGATTGGCCCCCATGAAAAATAAATCGTTTCTCCACCTGTAAACAATACTTGTAAAATCACCGTAAATAAAATTAGCCAAATTAAGGGCTTAACGCCATTGATGAAAAAGCTTAATTTTATTTTAGATAAGTAAATAACAAACATCGTAAAAAGAAACAACAACCCATATGTTTGCCAGTTATTGGCTAAAAATATAATTCCAATAAAAAACATGCTGCCCATTAGTTTAGCTCTTGGATCTAGCTTATGAATCAATGACTGTCCAGGGATATAACGACCAAAAATTAATTTATCCATCATTTGATATCACCTGCTTTTAAGGCTTTCACACGATCAGCGATAGAATCCGCTAACTCTGTAGCCGTTAGGGCAGTTTGATTTTCTTTTACCCCTAATTTTGCGTTTAAACGGTTGCTAAAAGAAACGGCTGCCGGAACTCCTAGTTGTTTGGTTTTTAACCAAGCTTCATCCTGGAAAATTTCACGCGGTGTCCCCTCTTTAACAACCGTTCCTTTTTCTAAAATAATCATGTGATCAGCATAGTCAGCAACGTCATCCATTAAATGTGTTACTAAAACTATCGTTAATCCTTTTTCTTTGTGTAAACGATAGAACATGTCCATCATTTCTTTCCGGCCTTGCGGATCCAGTCCAGCAGTTGGTTCATCTAAAACGAGTATATGTGGCTCCATTGCTAAAACTCCTGCTATAGCAACTCGACGCATCTGTCCACCTGATAAATCAAAGGGTGACCGTTCCATAAAGCTCTCATCCAATCCTACTAAAGGAAGCATCTTTCTAGCTAATTCAGTCGATTTCTCTTCAGAAACACCAAAGTTTTTCGGACCGAAGGCAATATCTTTTGCTACGGTTTCTTCAAATAATTGAGCTTCTGGAAATTGGAATACAATCCCTACTTGCTTACGAATAGATTTAAGATTCTTATTATTGGTCTCTGATGTGATTACACGGTCCCCTATTGTTACTGTACCTTCTGAAGGTTTCATCAATGCATTCAAATGCTGCAACACAGTCGATTTCCCACTACCTGTATGACCAACCAAAGCAGTAAAACTACCTTCTTTAATGATCATATCTATGTCGTATAAAGCTCGATTTTCAAAAGGTGTGCCTTTTTGATAGGTGTACCCTACTTTGTCGAAAATAATGTCCACAGCCAGTCCACCATCCCTTCTTCTGTCAGGTATTCCATTGGCACATCAATACCACGTTCCTTCAATGATAATTTTAACTTTTCAGGAAAAGGTAAATCTAATCCCATTTGGATTAATTTTTCTCCACTAGCAAAAATTTCCTCCGGTGTACCTTCTTGAATTAATTCGCCATTCTTTATAACCATAATACGATTAGCATTAGCCGCTTCATCAATATCATGAGTAATAGAAATAACCGTTAAATTCGCTTTCTCTTTTATCGCCTTGACAGTAGCCAGAACTTCTTGTCGTCCTTGAGGATCCAGCATACTCGTTGCCTCATCTAAAATAATAATCGCTGGACGCAATGCAATCACACCTGCGATAGCTGCGCGTTGTTTTTGACCTCCAGAAAGTCTAGCAGGCTCTTTTTCCATAAACTCAGACATCTTAACTCTTTCAATCGCGTCAATAACACGATCGATCATTTCTTCTCGTGGGATACCTTGGTTTTCTAAACCAAAAGCCACATCATCTTGCACCGTTGATCCAACAAATTGATTATCAGGATTTTGAAAGACCATTCCAACTAATTTTCTTATTTCCCAAATGTTTTGCTCACTTAAAACTAATCCACCAACCGTTACTTCTCCTTGATTAGGCGCAATTAATCCATTAATTGTTTTTGCTAAAGTAGATTTTCCAGACCCATTATGACCAATAATAGCTACCCATTCTCCTGCCTCTATAGAAAGCGAAATATTATTTAAGGCAGGTTTGGCGTCCGTTGTATGGTATTGATACGATATATTTTTTAATATTATAATTTTATCCATTGAACATTCCTCACGTTCTCATTAATTTCAAGTCTCTATAAGACTATCAAAAAAGTAGTTTTGGTGCAATAAACGATACTGCCCTACTTATGTGTATTTTAGCATATTCTAACAGTTCATTTTATATACTAAAACAGGCAACAAATAAAGGGACAAGCCCAGTTATTTGTTGCCTGTTTTAAGACAAAAAAAATCACTTTCCTCGATGAATTTACCCCTCTTAGATGAAACCCATTTTCATCTAAGAGAAGTTTCGAGCTAGACTTGGAGAAACCTAAATGGCTTTCCATCATCGTAACACTCTTTACATACATCAAAAAAGTAAACTTGTTTGAATGTTGTATAATTAAGAACGACTAATTGTAGTAACCGAAGCCATACAACGTTGGTTTAAATTAAACTAATTCAATAATAACCATTGGTGCAGCATCGCCGCGACGTGGTTCTGTTTTCATTATACGTGTGTATCCGCCTTGACGCTCAGCGTAACGAGGTGCGATATCACTAAATAATTTTTGTAATGCAGATTGGATGACAACAGCATCGTCTTCTTCTTTAATAGCTGCTACTTCATTACGAATGTATGCTGCTGCTTGACGACGTGCGTGCAAGTCGCCTTTTTTACCTAAAGTAATCATTTTCTCAGTTGTTTTGCGAACTTCTTTAGCGCGTGCTTCAGTCGTTACAATACGTTCGTTAATGATTAAATCAGATGTTAAATCACGTAACATTGCTTTACGTTGTGAGCTTGTACGGCCTAATTTACGGTAACCCATTTTGATTTTCCTCCCTTGTTACAGTACTAATCGTCTTGGCGCAAACTTAAATTAAGTTCAGCTAATTTATACTTAACTTCTTCAAGTGATTTACGTCCCAGATTGCGTACTTTAATCATTTCAGCTTCAGACTTGTCAGTCAATTCTTGAACAGAATTAATACCAGCGCGTTTCAAACAGTTGTATGAACGTACAGATAAATCAAGTTCTTCTATTGTCATTTCAAGCATTTTTTCTTTATGAGTCTCTTCTTTTTCTACCATGATTTCAGCTTTGCGAGCTTCATCAGTTAGATTTACAAAGATATTCAAGTGTTCTGTCATAATTTTTGCTGCAAGACTAACAGCTTCTTCTGGACTGATTGAACCATCTGCCCAAACATCAAGTGTTAATTTGTCAAAAATATCTTTCTGACCCACTCGTGCGTTTTCTACTTGGTAGTTTACACGACTAACTGGGGTGTAAATCGAATCGACAGGCAATACACCGATAGGCATATCTTCTGGTTTATTGTGTTCAGCTCTTGTATAACCTCTACCTGTTTTAGCTGTCATGCGAACGTGGAAACGTGCACCTTCGGCTACTGTACAAATGTACAAATCAGGGTTTAGTATTTCAACATCGCTATCATAAATGATATCGGCTGCTGTTACAACTGCAGGACCTTTTACATCGATTTCAATCGTTTTATCTTCACCAGAATATAACTTGAGTGCAAGTTTTTTTACGTTCAAAATAATTGACGTTACATCTTCAAGAACACCGTCAACAGCTGAAAATTCATGTAAAATACCATCGATTTGAATAGTGGTTACTGCTGCTCCCGGTAGAGAAGACAACAAGATACGACGTAGAGAATTCCCTAACGTAGTTCCATAACCGCGTTCAAGTGGCTCTACAACGAATTTGCCGAATTTAGCATCATCGCTGATCTCAATCGTTTCGATTCTTGGCTTTTCAATTTCGATCATTCTATCTATACCCCTTTCAAAACGTGAAGTTCATGTTACCGAGTGCAAAAACATTAAATGAAATAGCTCTCAATTATACACGACGGCGTTTAGGAGGGCGGCATCCATTATGTGGAATAGGTGTTACGTCGCGAATAGCGGTAACTTCTAAACCAGTTGCTTGTAGAGAACGGATAGCTGCTTCACGACCTGAACCAGGACCTTTAACGGCTACTTCTACAGTTTTCATACCATTTTCCATACAAACTTTTGCTGCAGTTTCTGCTGCCATTTGTGCTGCGAATGGTGTTGATTTTTTTGATCCACGGAAACCTAGAGCTCCAGCAGATGACCATGCAACAGCGTTACCATGAACATCAGTGATCATTACAATTGTGTTATTAAAAGTAGAGCGAATGTGAGCAACCCCACTTTCGATATTCTTTTTCACACGGCGTTTACGTACAACTTTTTTTACCATGAAGGTTGACCTCCTTACTTAATTATTATTTTTTCTTACCTGCGATTGATTTAGATGGGCCTTTACGAGTACGAGCGTTGTTCTTCGTGTTTTGTCCGCGAACGGGTAAACCACGACGGTGACGCATACCTCTGTATGAACCAATTTCAAGCAAACGTTTAATATTTTGGCTTACTTCACGACGAAGGTCACCTTCGATTTTTAATTTGTCAACTTCTGCACGAACGGCATCTAATTGATCATTTGTTAAATCGATTACACGGATTTCTTCAGAAACGTCAGCAGCTTTCAAAACTTTTTGAGCTGTTGTTTTACCGATTCCGAATATATATGTTAAAGAAATTACTACACGCTTATCACGTGGAATATCTACACCAGCAATACGAGCCATTTATTTACACCTCCTGTTAATTTAACTGATTAACCTTGACGTTGCTTGTGTTTAGGATTTTCGCAAATCACCATAACACGACCATTACGTCGGATAACTTTACATTTGTCACAAATTTTCTTAACTGATGGTCTTACTTTCATGAATTATACCTCCTATTTTAATTGACGGAGTACAATTATTTAAAGCGATAAGTAATGCGTCCACGGGTTAGATCATATGGGGACAATTCAACTGTTACTTTGTCTCCAGGCAGGATTCTAATGTAGTGCATCCGAATTTTTCCTGAAACATGTGCCAATACAATATGGCCATTTTCAAGTTCAACTTTAAACATTGCATTCGGCAAAGTTTCAACGACTGTTCCTTCTATTTCAATGACATCGTCTTTCGCCACGCCTCGTACCTCCTTAAAAGTGTTTCGCATTTTAAACGCGATAAACAGTGAGCGCACTAGCCCTCACTTTTCTGTTTCATCTTAACCTATTAATTATACCACAACATAACAGCATTGAGAATTCAACATCTGGCACATTATACCACAAAATTAATACAGTAACAAGTTTGCTGCAGACTATCGCTATGCTTAGTTCTACTATCCACTTTAATGCGAGATATTGTTCAACACGAGTCAAAACTAGTCACAATCAAACTAAAGTTAATTTTACTTAACTTCTGAAATAATTGCTTGAATATCTTTGAACACATCTTGAAAATCATCTTCACCATTAACGGTATGCAAGACATTGCGTTTTGAATAAAAGTCTACAAGAGTATTTGTTGATTCAAGATTAACATTTATTCGGTTTTCAACGGTTTCAGGTTTATCGTCTTCTCTTTGATAGAATTCATGTTTCCCACAACGATCACAAGTTCCTTCAACCTTTGGCGGGTTGTAAATTTTATGATAGGTTGCGCCACATGAACGACAGATAATCCTTCCAGTTAAACGTTCCATCAAAATGTCTTTATTTACGTTAATGTAAACAACAGCATCTAATTTCTTGTTTAAATCCTTTAAAATACCTTCCAAAACGTTCGCTTGGTTAAGCGTTCTTGGATAACCATCTAGTAAAAAGCCGTCTTTTGTATCTGCTTCAGCCAAACGTTCTTTTACAATCCCGTTTGTTACTTCATCAGGAACTAGTTCGCCTTTGTCCATAAATGTTTTTGCTTCTATTCCTAAGGCAGTTTCATTTTTGATAGCAGCACGAAACATATCACCAGTTGAAATATGCGGCACATGATATGTGTCTACAATTTTCTCGGCTTGTGTTCCTTTTCCTGCACCAGGAAGACCTACTAAAATGAGATTCATCATTTTCCCTCCTACTAATGTAAGAATTGGTGCTGAGGATAATCCCCAACACTTTCTTCTTATTGTATAAAGCCTTGGTAACTTCTTTTAATCATTTGACCTTCTAATTGTCTAACTGAATCTAAAGCAACACCAACTACGATTAATAGACTGGTACCACCTAGAGCTAGGGAAGGAGGCAAATTCCATAAATTAGCAGCTATAATCGGCAACAATGCGATAATTCCTAAATAAATAGCACCTACTGTACTCAAGTTCGTTAACGTTCTTGAAATAAAGTTTTGTGTTGGTTTACCAGGACGCACGCTTGGAATATAACCACCTTGTTTTTGTAAGTTTTCAGCTACTTTTTCTGGATTCACTTGAATGAATGCATAGAAGTAAGTGAATAAAATGATCAATAATGTATACAAAGCTGCACCAGTTGGTTCTTGTAAGTTAAAAACACTATTTAAAACAGTAAACCATGAAGAATCAGCATTGTTCTGACTAAAGAACCCTAATAATGTCTGTGGTGTTGTAATAAATGAACTTGCAAAAATTACTGGGATAACTCCAGCTGAGTTTACTTTTAAAGGCAAGAACGAACTTTGGCTTCCGCCAGTTGCTCGTTTTGAGTACTGAATAGGAATTTTACGTTTAGCATTTTCGATATAAATAACAACAATAACAACTGCTGCAATAGCAATTAACAAAGCTACTGTAAACAAAATTGCTTCAGTAAGTTCATCTCCGGCATTGCGAATTTGAGTATTGTAGTAAGTCATAACGTCTGATGGTACTTTTGCAATGATACCTGAAAAGATAATCATTGATGTTCCATTACCAAAGCCTTTAACCGTAATTTGTTCACCTAACCACATAACCAACATAGTTCCAGCCGTAAGAATCAATGCAATTGAAAGATAAGTAGATGTACTTGGATCTTTAATCAATCCAGTATTCGTTAGAGCATTAAATCCAAAAGAGATACCAATCGCTTGAACAAAAGCCAATCCGATTGTAAAATATCTCGTTACTTGATTTAATTTTCTACGTCCTACTTCACCTTGCTTTGCCCATTCCACAAACTTTGGAATAATGTCCATTTGTAGCAGTTGAATAACGATTGAAGCGGTGATATATGGAGAAACACCTAGAGCAAAAATAGAATAGCTGCTTAACGCTCCACCACCAAAGGTATTTAATAAACTAAAAAGTCCATTTGACGAATCAGAAAGTCCTTTTAGAGCTGATGCATCCACGCCAGGAACCGTTAAATGAGTTCCTATGCGAAAGATAATCAAAATACCAAGAGTGAATAGAATTTTTTTCCTAATGTCCTTTGCTTGAAAAGCATCCTTCAACAGTGTGAACATTAAATCACCTCGATTGAACCACCAGCAGCTTCAATAGCTTCTTTAGCTGCTTGAGAGAATTTGCTTGCCTTAACAGTTAGTTTGCGTTCAACTTGACCGTTACCCAAAACTTTAATCCCAGATTTTTCAGCTTTAATGATACCAGTTTCAACCAACATAGCTGGTGTTACTTCTGTACCATCTTCAAAACGGTTTAATGTTTCAAGGTTGACAATTGCATATTCTTTGCGGTTGATGTTCGTAAATCCACGTTTTGGTAAACGACGGAACAATGGTGTTTGTCCACCTTCGAACCCTAGACGTACGCCACCACCTGAACGTGAGTTTTGTCCTTTTTGACCACGACCTGAAGTTTTACCATTGCCTGATGAAGATCCACGTCCAACGCGATTGCGTTCTTTACGAGAACCTTCGGCAGATTTTAATTCATGAAGTTTCATATAGATTGGGCACCTCCTTCAATAAAAGATTTCGTTCTTTTTAGACTTCTTTAACGTCCACTAAATGTGAAATTGTTTTTACCATACCGATGATTGCTTCATTGGCAGGCTTTACTACAGAACTATTAGTTTTTTTCAAACCTAAAGCTTTTACTGTATCACGTTGGTTTTGAGGACGTCCGATAACGCTACGTTTTAAAGTGATTTCTAAATTAGCCATTTCTTATTGTCCTCCTTTTATCCTAGAATTTCTTCTACAGATTTATTGCGAAGTTTTGCAACTTCTTCAACGCGTTTTAATTGTAATAAACCGTCAACTGTTGCACGTACCATATTAATTGGTGTGCTTGAGCCTAAAGATTTACTTGTAATATCAGAAACTCCAGCAAGTTCTAAGATTGCACGGACAGGTCCGCCAGCAGATACTCCAGAACCTTCTTTAGCAGGTTTCATTAAGATGTTACCGCCACTGTAGCGTCCGATAACTTGATGAGGAATCGTAGTGTCTACCATAGGCACTTGAATAAGATTCTTTTTAGCGTCTTCAATTGCTTTACGGATAGCTTCTGGAACTTCTTGTGCTTTACCAGTACCAAAACCTACGTGTCCGTTTTTATCTCCTACAACAACTAATGCAGCAAAGCGTAGACGACGTCCACCTTTTACAACTTTAGTTACGCGGTTAATAGAAACAACGCGATCTTCTAAGTCCAATTGAGTTGGATCGATGTAAACCATGTGTGGTATTCCTCCTTTTTTTAGAATTCTAGTCCATTTTCGCGAGCAGCTTCAGCTAAAGCTTGAACACGGCCATGGTAAAGGTATCCACCACGGTCAAAGACTACTTTTTTAATTTCTTTTTCAACGGCTAATTTAGCTATAGTTTCCCCAACAATTGATGCTTGGTTTACTTTAGTTTCGCCTGCAATATCTTTATTATCGAATGAAGATGCACTTGCTAGCGTCACACCCGCTACGTCATCAATTAATTGAGCGTAGATATTTTTATTAGAACGGAACACGTTTAAACGTGGGCACTCTGCAGTACCAGAAATTTTTGAACGTACACGTGAATGTCTCTTCAAACGTACTTTATTTTTGTCTGGTTTATTAATCACAATTGTCACCTCTTATCTTTTATATTAGTTTTATGCAGCTAAGTAATTAAAATTACTTACCTGTTTTACCTTCTTTACGACGTACGATTTCGTTAACATAACGAATCCCTTTGCCTTTATAAGGTTCTGGTGGGCGAGTAGCACGAATATTCGCAGCTAATTCACCAACACGTTCTTTATTTGATCCTTTAACAACAACTTTAGTATTCGCAGGAACTTCAACAGTAATTCCTTCTTCGATATCGAATTCTACAGGATGAGAATAACCAACGTTCAATACAAGTTTATTCCCTTGTAATTGAGCACGGTACCCTACACCAATTAATTCTAAAGCTTTTTCGAAACCTACAGTTACTCCAACAATCATGTTGTTTAGGTTAGCACGCATTGTTCCGTGCATTGCACGATTTTCTTTCAAGTCGTTGGGACGTGAAAAAGAAATATCGTTACCATCTACAGTCATTGTAATAACAGGGCTGAAAGAGCGTGTCAACTCACCTTTTGGTCCTTTAACAGTAACTTCATTCTCATTACGAGTAACAGTTACGTTTTCAGGGACAGTGATTACTTTATTACCGATACGGCTCACAGCTGTGCACCTCCTTGTTTATTTATCTATATTACCAAATGTAAGCTAAGATTTCTCCGCCAACATTTTTAGATCTAGCTTCTTTGTCTGTGAATACACCTTCAGAAGTTGATACGATCGCAATACCAAGTCCGTTAAGAACTTTAGGCACTTCGCCAGATTTAGCGTAAACACGCAAACCAGGTTTAGAGATACGTTTCAATCCAGTGATAACACGTTCGTTGTTTTTTCCGTATTTTAAGAAAACGCGGATAACACCTTGTTTGTCATCTTCCATGTATTCAACATTTTTAATAAAACCTTCACGTTTTAAAATTTCAGCAATGTCTTTTTTGATTTTTGAAGCAGGCAATTCTAATGATTCGTGACGTGCCATATTGGCATTACGTATACGAGTTAGAAAATCTGCGATTGGATCTGTCATGACCATTTGTTTTTAGCCTCCTTTATGCAAGTATCGTCTTACCAGCTTGCTTTCTTCACGCCGGGAATTTGTCCTTTATAGGCAAGTTCGCGGAAGCAAATACGGCAAAGTCTAAATTTACGATAAACTGAGTGTGGACGTCCACAACGTTCGCAACGAGTGTACTCTTGAGTTGAGTGTTTTGCAGGACGTTTGTTCTTAGCAATCATTGATTTTTTAGCCACGTAGTTCGCCTCCTTTTTTTATTTTTGGAATGGCATTCCAAGTTGTGTTAAAAGTTCGCGTGATTCTTCATCTGTTTTAGCAGTAGTTACAATAACAATATCCATTCCGCGGACTTTGTCTACTTTATCGTAGTCAACTTCCAAGAAAATTAATTGTTCTTTAACTCCTAAAGTGTAGTTCCCACGTCCGTCGAAAGCTTTTTTGCTTACGCCATGGAAGTCACGTACACGAGGAAGAGAAACAGTAACTAATTTATCTAAGAAATCATACATTCTTTCTCCACGTAAAGTAACTTTAGTGCCAATCGGCATTCCTTCACGTAAACGGAAAGCAGCGATTGATTTTTTAGCTTTAGTTATCATTGGTTTTTGTCCAGAAATAGCAGTTAATTCTTCAACAGCTTTGTCTAGGTTTTTAGCGTTTGATACAGCGTCACCGACACCCATGTTAATAATAATTTTATCAACTTTTGGAGTTTCCATAATTGATTTGTAATCAAATTTTTCCATCATAGATGGAGTAACTTCATTCATGTATTTTTCTTTAAGGCGGTTCATTCGGATTGTCCCTCCTTCCTTATAGTTTATTTATCTAAAACTTCACCAGTTTTTTTAGAAATACGTACTTTTTTACCATCTTCTACTTTGTAACCAACTCTTGTTGGTTCGCCTGTTGAAGCGTCAATTAGCATAACATTTGAAACGTGAACTGGA
Organism: Carnobacterium sp.; assembly: GCF_049673005.1. Taxonomy (GTDB): domain Bacteria; phylum Bacillota; class Bacilli; order Lactobacillales; family Carnobacteriaceae; genus Carnobacterium_A. Next base: position 14,186 of record NZ_JBATXB010000015.1, read on the forward strand.
GCTTCCATTTCAATAATGCCACCTTGTGGGTTCAATTGACTTGGTTTTTGGTGTTTTTTCACCATATTAATTGATTCAACAATTACTTGATCTTTTTTAGGGAAAGCTTTTAAAATTACGCCTTCTTTTCCTTTATCTTTACCAGTAATTACTTTAACTTTATCGCCTGATTTGATGTACATGTTTTCTTGCACCTCCTTATAGTGGATGGTTGAATATTATAAAACTTCTGGTGCTAACGAAATGATTTTCATGAAATTGTTCTCACGTAATTCACGTGCAACAGGTCCAAAGATACGTGTTCCACGCGGACTTTTATCGTCACGAATGATAACACAAGCATTTTCGTCAAATTTGATGTAAGAACCATCTGCACGACGAGCGCCAGTTTTGGTACGAACAATAACAGCTTTAACAACTTCACCTTTTTTGACAACGCCACCTGGTGTAGCGTTCTTCACGCTACAAACGATTACGTCACCAATATTAGCTACTTTACGGCCTGAACCGCCAAGTACTTTAATTGCTAGCACTTCACGTGCTCCTGAATTATCTGCAACTTTTAAACGAGATTCTGATTGGATCACAATAGTATCCTCCTTTCGGATTTAAAAACTGACTTCTTATCTTTAAAGTCAATTAGATAATAACTGATTCTTGTACAACTTCTAATAAACGGAAATGTTTAGTAGCAGATAATGGACGAGTTTCCATGATTTTAACGATATCGCCTATTTTGGCTACATTGTTTTCATCATGTGCTTTATATTTTTTAGAATATTTTACACGTTTACCGTATTTGCTATGTCTCTTTTGAGTTTCTGTTACGACAACAATTGTCTTATCCATTTTATCTGAGACAACGCGACCTTGATAAACTTTACGTTGATTACGTTCTTCACTCATTGCTTGGTAACCTCCTTTGCTAGTCAACTATTTTTGTAACTCAGCTTGACGTAACGCAGTTTTAATGCGTGCAATCGATTTGCGAACTTCACTTAAACGAGAAGTATTTTCTAATTGACCTGTTGCTAATTGGAATCGCAGATTGAATAGTTCAGATTTAAATTCTTTCTCTTTTTCAACCATTTCAGCAGTGGATAACTCTTTAAGTTCATTAGCCTTCATTCGATTCACCACCAATTTCTGTACGTTTTACAATTTTCGTTTTTACGGGTAATTTGTGAGAAGCTAATCGTAATGCTTCACGAGCTACTTCTTCAGATACGCCGCCAATTTCAAACATGATTTTTCCACGTTTAACTGGTGCTACCCATCCTTCAGGAGCTCCTTTACCGGAACCCATACGTACTCCGATTGCTTTAGACGTATATGATTTATGAGGGAAAATTTTAATCCATACTTTCCCACCACGTTTCATATAACGTGTCATTGCTATACGTGCAGCTTCGATTTGGCGGTTAGTAATCCATTGTGAATCAACAGCTTGTAAGCCGTACTCCCCAAAAGTTACTTCTTTTCCACCTTTAGCTTCGCCACGCATTTTACCTCTAAATTCACGACGGAATTTTACGCGTTTAGGTACTAACATGATTATTTCCCTCCTTTCTCAGCGTTCTTTTTTGTTGGAAGAATTTCTCCACGATAAATCCAGACTTTAACGCCTAATTTACCATAAGTAGTATCTGCTTCTTCCCATGCGTAGTCGATATCGGCACGCAATGTGTGTAATGGAACTGATCCTTCAGAGTGAGTTTCGCTACGAGCGATATCTGCACCATTCAAACGACCTGATACCATTGTTTTGATTCCTTTAGCTCCAGAACGCATTGTGCGTTGGATAGCTTGTTTTTGAGCACGACGGAAAGCTACACGGCTTTCTAATTGAGTGGCAATGCCAGCAGCAACTAATTTAGCATCTAAATCAGGGTTTTTAATTTCCACAATATTGATGTGGACACGTTTGCCTGTAAGCTCGTTTAATTTTTTACGTAGTGAATCAACTTCAGAACCGCCTTTACCGATAACCATGCCCGGTTTAGCAGTATGAAGTGAAACATTTACACGATTAGCAGCACGTTCGATTTCGATTTGAGAAATTGAAGCGTCACTAAGTTTTTTAGCAATGTATTCACGGATACGTAGATCTTCATGTAAATAGTTAGCATATTCTTTTTCTGCATACCATTTAGCATCCCAATCACGGATGATGCCTACACGTAAGCCCGTTGGATTAATTTTTTGACCCACAGATTATCCCTCCTTTTTCTCTGATACCACTACTGTAATATGGCTTGTACGTTTTAAGATTGGAGCTGCTGAGCCTTTTGCACGAGGACGGAAACGTTTCATCGTTGCGCCTTCGTTAACGTAAGCTTCGCTAACTACCAAGTTTTCTACGTCTAAATCGTAGTTGTGTTCTGCATTTGCTATAGCTGACATTAGTACTTTTTCAACTGCTGGTGATGCCCCGCGTGGAGTGAATTTCAAAATTGAAATAGCTTCCCCAACACTTTTTCCTCTAATAAGATCGACAACTAAACGAACTTTACGAGGTGCAATACGAACAGTTTTTGCTGTAGCTGTAGCTGCTGTAATTTGTTCTTGCATGAGTATACCTCCCCTCGATATTAACGTCTAGTTCTTTTATCATCCGCAGCGTGACCGCGGTAAGTTCTTGTTGGTGCGAATTCGCCTAATTTGTGTCCGACCATGTCTTCTTGTACATAAACTGGAACATGCTTGCGTCCATCATAGACAGCAATTGTGTATCCTACGAAACTTGGGAAAATTGTTGAACGACGAGACCATGTTTTAACAACTGATTTCTTTTCGCTTTTAGCTAATGCGTCCATTTTTTTCATCAAGTGATCATCTACAAAAGGTCCTTTTTTAAGACTACGACCCATGTTTGGACCTCCTTTCCGCTAGTAGTAAATCAGCTTAAGCTGATTTACTCAAATTATTTTTTCTTGCGTCTACGAACAATAAATTTATCTGATTTAGCTTTTTTATTACGAGTTTTCAATCCAAGAGCAGGCTTGCCCCATGGAGTTAATGGACCGGCATGTCCGATTGGAGCTTTACCTTCACCACCACCGTGTGGGTGATCGTTCGGGTTCATTACTGATCCACGTACGCTTGAGCGTTTGCCTAACCAACGTGAACGTCCAGCTTTACCAATGTTAATTAATTCATGTTGTTCATTACCAACAGAACCAATAGTTGCACGACATGTTGCTAAAATCATGCGAACTTCGCCTGAGTTTAAACGAACCAATACGTATTTGCCTTCTTTACCTAACACTTGTGCGTTAGTTCCAGCTGAACGTACTAATTGTCCACCTTTTCCAGGTTTTAACTCAATGTTGTGAATAACAGTACCGACAGGAATGTTTGCTAAAGGCAATGCATTACCAATCTTGATATCTGCTTCTTCTCCAGAATAAAGGTGTTGTCCAACTTCTATTCCTTTTGGTGCAATGATATACGTCTTAATTCCATCTGTATATTGAACTAATGCAATATTTGCAGAACGGTTTGGATCGTATTCAATTGTTTTAACAATTCCCATGACACCGTCTTTATTACGTTTAAAGTCGATCACACGGTAATTGCGCTTATGGCCACCACCGCGGTGACGGACAGTAATTTTACCATCGTTGTTACGACCAGCATTTCTTTTAATTGGCTCCAACAAAGTCTTTTCAGGTGTTGTTGAAGTAATCTCAGCGAAATCTGAACCAGTCATATTACGACGACCGTTTGTAGTAGGTTTATACTTTCTAATCGCCACGTGTTTTCCCTCCTGAATATTATTTCAAAGCTTTAATTACGCTTCGAAAAATTGGATTTCTTTAGAATCAGTTGTTAATGTTACGATTGCTTTACGACGTTTTTTTGTATATCCAGCAAATTTACCTTGACGCTTTAATTTTCCGCGTACATTCATAATGTTTACTTTTTTTACTTTAACGTCAAAAATTTCTTCAACTGCTTTTTTAACTTCTGTTTTACTAGCGCGAACATCTACTTCAAAAGTAAATTTTTTGTTTTCTTGAGCTTCCATTGAAGCTTCAGTAATAACTGGGCGCTTAACTACGTCTTGTGCATCCATTATTGAAGAACCTCCTCTACCTTAGTAAGAGCAGTTTGTGTCAAAATCAATTTGTTATGAGATACAACATCAAGTACGCTAACGTTGTCAGTTGCTACTACTGTAACACCTGGAAGATTACGTGCTGATAACATTGTGAAATCATTACCGTCTTCAACAACTACTAATACTTTTGTTTCAACGTTTAGATTTTTTAACACTTGTGCAAACTCTTTAGTTTTTGGTGCATCAAAGTTCAATGCGTCAACAATAATTAGATCTTGTTCGATTACTTTAGTAGAAAGAACAGATTTAATTGCTAAGCGACGAACTTTTTTAGGAAGTTTGTAGCTATATGAACGTGGAGTTGGTCCGAAGACAATTCCACCACCACGCCAAATTGGAGATCTAGTTGACCCTGCACGAGCACGACCAGTTCCTTTTTGAGCCCATGGTTTACGTCCACCACCGGAGACAGCGCTACGGTTTTTAACTGCATGATTTCCTTGTCTTAATGAAGCACGTTGCATGATGATTGCATCAAACACAACGTTTTCGTTTGGTTCAATACCGAAGATAGCGTCGTTTAAAGTAACTTCACCATTTTGAGTACCGTCTTGTTTGTATAATGCTAATTTTGGCATTCCTTGTTCCTCCTCTCTTAGTTAATTATTTAGCTACTTTTTCAAAAGCAGATTTAATTTGGATTAAGGATTTTTTAGCTCCTGGTACATTCCCTTTAATAAGGATTACATTTTTTTCTACGTCTACACGTACAACTTCAAGGTTTTGAATTGTTATACGGTTTCCGCCCATGCGTCCAGGTAGTAATGTTTGTTTAAATACGCGCGCTGCGTTAGCGTCACCCAATGAACCAGGACGACGGTGGTGACGGGATCCGTGAGACATTGGTCCACGACTATGTCCGTGACGTTTAATAACACCTTGGAATCCTTTACCTTTTGTTGTCCCCGTAACATTAACGATGTCTCCAGCTTTGAAACTATCAACACGAATTTCTTTACCCACTTCGTATTCACTAAGCTCAACATCGTCAAATTCACGAATGAAGCGCTTAGGAGCAGTATTTGCTTTTGCTACATGTCCTTTTGCAGGTTTGTTTGATAATACTTCGCGTTTGTCTTGGTAACCCAATTGAACAGCTTCGTATCCATCGTTTTCCATTGTTTTAACTTGTAAAACAACGTTTGGTGTTGCTTCGATAACTGTTACAGGTATTAATTCGCCTGATTCAGTAAACACTTGTGTCATCCCTACTTTTTTGCCTAAGATTCCTTTGGTCATGAGTACACCTCCATTTTTTTAGTTTTTATTAAAGTTTAATCTCGATATCTACGCCAGACGGTAGATCAAGTTTTGTTAACGCGTCAACAGTTTTAGGTGTTGGATTGATAATATCAATTACACGTTTGTGTGTAAGCATTTCAAATTGCTCACGAGAATCTTTGTACACGTGAGTTGCACGTAATACTGTAAAAAGATTTCTTTCTGTCGGCAATGGAATTGGACCAGACACGCTAGCACCAGTTCTTTTTGCTGTTTCTACAATTTTCTCCGCTGATTGATCTAAAATGCGATGTTCATACGCTTTTAAACGGATACGAATTTTTTGTTTTGCCATCATTTTCCCTCCTTCGCCTAGTTTAAAATTAGACTTTGCTCCACGAAAATTTTCCAACACCCTCACCGTGACAAAGCGGCCTGGTGTGTCGCAACCTCTCGTTTCATAGCCGTTGGTTCTCTTTCGAAATACCCAGTACGATTTCTCGGTTGAAATCTGCACCTGTCCTATTATACAAGACATAACTTTATATTTCAAGACTTTTTTATTTATTTTTGCATTTTTTTTATCTTAAAAAAGTTTTATCTATATTCTATTATATATAGAAGAAATTCATTCTTCTAAACAGAGTTAGGATAAGTTTTTTCAACGCTTCCTATCCTAACTCACCACAGTCTATTTGTCTAGTCTAACACTTTCCTAATGCATTATTATTTCATCTAAATTTATTAAACTTTTACAATCCAACCTTCCGGAGCTTCTATTTCTCCATATTGGATACTCGTTAGTTCTTTGTATAATTTCTTTGTTACGGGTCCGATTTCTGTTTCACTATAAAATACATGGAAATCCTCTTTATATTGTATCCCTCCGATAGGCGTGATAATTGCAGCAGTACCGCAAGCGCCCGCTTCAGTAAAACGATCTAAATGATCAATAAAGACCTCTTCTTCTTTTACTTTTAACCCTAAACGATTTTCTGCTAAATATAATAAAGAATATTTTGTAATGCTTGGTAGGATAGATGGAGATAAAGGAGTGATAAATTGATTGTCTTTTGTGATTCCAAAAAAATTGGCTGCCCCTACTTCTTCTATCTTAGTATGAGTAATGGGATCTAGGTAAATTGCATCAGCAAAGTTTCGTTCACGCGCTTCGCTGCCGGGCAGTAAACTTCCACCATAATTCCCACCAACTTTAGAAGCACCGGTACCATTACCAGCCGCTCTATCGTATTCAGACACTAAAAAATTAGTTGGTACTAAACCATTTTTAAAGTAAGCTCCAACTGGCATACAAAAAATCGAAAACAAATAACTTTCTGCTGGTTTAACACCAATATTATCTCCAATCCCAATTATGTATGGTCTTAAATATAAGGAACCTCCTGTACCGTAAGGAGGGATATACGCTTCATTAGCTTTAACAACTTTCTTAACAGCTTCGATAAAAACATCTGTAGGAATCACGGGCATTAATAATCTTCTACAACTACGTTGCATCCGTTTAGCATTCTCTTCTGGACGAAACAAGTTAATGCTGCCATCTTTCGCTCGATAGGCCTTCATTCCTTCAAAAACTGTTTGACCATAATGCAAAGCTGTCGAACCTTCGCTAATATGTACAACATTGTCTTCAGTTAATGCTCCGTCATCCCATTGCCCGTTATTCCAATAAGAGATGTAACGTTGATCTGTCCTAATATAATCAAATCCTAAGTTAGCCCAATCTAATTCCATATTTTTCTTCATATACATACTCCTCATCTTTTTATGTTTTTTAGTATAACATGTTTGAAAAATATAATAATCAGAATTTATGTTATTTATTTTTTATGTACTCTTTTAAACAGAAATACTATTTTTGTAGAACACTTATTTTAGTAAGGCTAATAATATTTAAATAAGTGAATATAAAAAGACCACATCGTTAATCGATGTGGTCTTTTTTCGTCTGAACACGCTCTATTTTTTAACAGAGTCCTTTGTTACATAAAAAATAATTAATTATTTTTCGATTGAAGCTACAACGCCGGCTCCAACAGTACGTCCACCTTCACGAATAGTGAATTTAGTTCCTGCATCGATAGCGATTGGTGCAATCAATTCTACAGAGATTGTAACGTTGTCTCCTGGCATAACCATTTCAGTACCTTCTGGTAACTCAACAACACCAGTTACGTCAGTTGTACGGAAATAAAATTGTGGGCGGTAGTTTGCGAAGAATGGAGTATGACGTCCACCCTCTTCTTTAGATAAGATATAAACTTCACCTGTAAATTTTGTATGTGGAGTAATTGAGCCTGGTTTAGCTAATACTTGTCCACGTTGGATGTCTTCACGTGCAACTCCACGTAATAATGCACCAATGTTGTCTCCTGCTTGAGCAAAATCTAACAATTTACGGAACATTTCAACTCCAGTTACAGTTGATTTAGTTGTTGCTTCGTGGATTCCGATGATTTCGATTTCTTCACCGACTCTGATTTCTCCAGTTTCTACACGACCTGTAGCAACAGTTCCACGTCCAGTAATTGAGAATACGTCCTCAACTGGCATCATGAATGGTTTGTCAGTATCACGAACTGGTGTTGGGATGTAAGAATCTACAGCTGCCATCAAGTCCATGATTTTATCTTCGTATTCTGCAACGCCTTCTAAAGCTTTAAGTGCTGAACCAGCAACAACTGGAGTGTCGTCTCCTGGGAAATCGTAGTCTGATAACAAGTCACGAACTTCCATTTCAACTAATTCTAGTAATTCTTCATCATCAACCATGTCAACTTTGTTTAAGAAAACAACGATGTATGGAACACCAACTTGGCGAGATAATAGAATGTGTTCACGAGTTTGAGGCATAGGGCCATCAGCAGCAGATACTACTAAGATAGCTCCATCCATTTGTGCAGCACCAGTAATCATGTTTTTAACATAGTCAGCATGGCCTGGGCAGTCTACGTGAGCGTAGTGACGAGTTTCAGTTTCATATTCAACGTGAGATGTTGAAATTGTGATTCCACGTTCGCGCTCTTCTGGAGCACCATCGATAGAAGCGTAATCTGTTGCTGTACTCTTGAATCCTTTTTTAGCTAATACAGTTGTAATAGCAGCTGTTAAAGTTGTTTTACCATGGTCAACGTGTCCGATAGTACCAACGTTAACATGGGGTTTTGAACGATCATATTTTTCTTTTGCCATTTTAGTAATTTCCTCCTCGAATTGAGTTTTAATTTTTTGATAAAAAAAACGTTAAGCTTTTCCCATCATTCGTAAAAATTATACCTATTATTGCTAATAAAAGCAATACTTAACAATCGGTAGAAAAGCTTACGCTTCTCCACCATTTTTCTTGATGATTTCTTCAGAAATAGATTTAGGAACATCTTCATAATGATCAAATGTCATTGAGAAAGTTCCGCGACCTTGTGTTGAAGAACGTAAAGAAGTAGCATAACCAAACATCTCAGATAAAGGAATAGTTCCTTTAACGATCATTGTGTTTCCACGTGCTTCAGAACCTTCGATACGTCCACGACGTGCAGAAATATGTCCCATTACATCTCCTAAATAATCTTCAGGAACTGTAATTTCAACAGCCATCATTGGTTCTAGAATTACTGGATTTGCTTTCTTAGCAGCGTTTTTAAGCGCCATTGAAGCAGCTACTTTAAAGGCTGTCTCATTTGAATCGACGTCATGGTATGAACCATCATAAAGTTTTGCTTTAATATCCACTAATGGATAACCAGCAAGAACACCGTTATCTAATGAAGCTTCTAGTCCTGCTTTAACTGCTGGGATGTATTCACGAGGAACAACACCACCAACGATTGCATCTTCAAACTCAAAACCTTTTCCTTCTTCATTTGGTGAGAACTCAATCCATACGTGACCGTATTGACCTTTACCACCAGATTGACGAACGAATTTACCTTCAGCTTGAGTAGAGCCACGGAATGTCTCACGATAAGAAACTTGTGGAGCACCAACTGTAGCGTCAACGTTAAATTCACGTCTCATACGGTCTACGATGATATCCAAGTGTAACTCACCCATACCAGCAATAATTGTTTCGCCAGTTTCATGGTCAGTTTCAGCACGGAAAGTTGGATCTTCTTCAGCAAGTTTTTGTAACGCAACACCCATTTTATCTTGATCTGCTTTTGATTTAGGTTCAATAGCAACCTGAATAACTGGTTCTGGGAAATCCATAGATTCTAAGATAACTTGTTCTTTTTCATCACATAAAGTGTCACCAGTTGTTGTATTTTTCAATCCAACAGCTGCGGCGATATCGCCTGCAAACACTTCAGGAATTTCGCTACGTGAGTTAGCATGCATCTGTAAGATACGGCCTACACGTTCACGTTTACCTTTAGATGAGTTTTGAACATAAGAACCAGCTTGTAAAGTACCTGAGTATACACGGAAGAAAGTTAAACGTCCAACGAATGGATCTGTCATAACTTTAAACGCTAAAGCTGAGAAAGGTTCGCTGTCATCTGCATGACGTAAAACACGTTCTTCATCTCCAACAAGTACACCTTCAATAGCTTCAACATCAAGTGGTGATGGTAGGTAGTCAATAACTGCATCAAGCATTAATTGAACACCTTTATTTTTGAATGCTGATCCGCAAAGTACTGGATAAAATTCAACTTTTATCGTTGCTACACGAATAGCTTTTTTCAAATCTTCTTGAGAAATTTCTTCTCCTTCAAGATATCTTTCCATCAAATCTTCATCAGTTTCAGCAACAGCTTCAACTAATTTAAGACGCCACTCTTGAGCTAATTCTAGATATTCAGCAGGAATTTCTTCCTCACGGATGTTAATTCCTAAATCATCTTCATAGATTTCAGCTTTCATTTTCACTAAATCAATGATACCTGTGAAGTTATCTTCAGCACCAATGGGTAATTGGATTGGATGAGCGTTAGCTTGTAAACGGTCATGAATCGTTCCTACAGAATATAAGAAGTCAGCTCCAGTTTTATCCATTTTATTAACAAAAACGATACGAGGCACGCCATAAGTTGTTGCTTGACGCCAAACTGTTTCAGTTTGAGGTTCAACACCTGATTGAGCATCAAGTAACGCAACCGCACCATCTAATACGCGAAGCGAACGTTCAACTTCAACAGTGAAATCAACGTGACCTGGAGTATCGATAATGTTAACACGGTGGCCAGCCCAAGCAGCAGTTGTTGCCGCAGAAGTGATTGTAATTCCACGCTCTTGTTCTTGTTCCATCCAGTCCATTTGTGAAGCCCCTTCATGGGTTTCACCAATTTTATGAATACGGCCAGTATAATAAAGAACACGCTCAGTCGTTGTTGTTTTACCAGCATCGATATGGGCCATGATTCCAATATTACGGGTATTTTCTAGAGTAAATTCTCTTTTTGCCATTTTGCACTAACACCCCTTTTTCATTTAAGTTTTCTTTCTATTAAAAAAAACACATTTTTCCAATAAAGGCATGGTCTTCAAAAAACAAAAACCAAGCCTTTTTCGGAATATTTTACCAGCGGTAATGAGCGAAAGCTTTATTAGCTTCTGCTACTTTATGTGTTTCTTCGCGTTTCTTAACTGCAGCACCTGAGTTGTTTGCAGCATCCATGATTTCTTTAGCAAGACGTTGTTCCATAGTGTCTTCTCCACGTAGACGTGCATAGCTCACTAACCAACGTAATGCAAGAGCAGTACGACGGTCTGGACGAACTTCAACTGGTACTTGGTAGTTAGAACCCCCAACACGACGAGCTTTAACTTCAATAACAGGCATGATATTTTTCATTGCTTGTTCAAATACTTCAATAGGATCGTTGCCAGTTTGCTCTTTAACAACTTCTAAAGCGTTATAAAGAATCGTAGCAGCTTTTCCACGTTTTCCATCAACCATTAAACGGTTAATTAAACGAGTAGCTAATTTAGAATTATAAATTGGATCAGGTAACACATCACGTTTAGTAATAGGACCTTTACGAGGCATCCAAATTCCTCCTTTCGAATATGATTTTTTTGTTTTTAATTTCTTTTAGTTTAGGAAAAGCTTAGTTTTTAGGCTTTTTAGCACCATATTTAGAACGGCTTTGTTTACGGTCTGTAACACCAGCTGTATCTAAAGCACCACGAACGATATGATAACGAACTCCTGGTAAATCTTTAACACGTCCTCCACGGATAAGTACAACACTATGTTCTTGCAAGTTGTGTCCTTCTCCTGGGATATATGCTGTTACTTCAATTAAGTTAGACAAACGAACACGTGCATATTTACGTAACGCTGAGTTAGGTTTTTTAGGAGTCATTGTCCCCACACGAGTACATACACCACGTTTTTGAGGTGAGTTTACTGTTGTTTGTTTTTTTCTTTTACTGTTGTAACCTCTATTTAAAGCAGGAGATTCTGATTTTCCGACTTTAGATTTACGAGGGCTACGAACTAATTGATTAATAGTAGGCATTGGTAATTTCCTCCTTCCCTGTATTTATCTTTCCTAGTCCACACATCCAGGTGGTTCTTTTTTTAGCAAAAAAATAGTGCTGCAAATCGCAACCAACTTTACTTGTGGAATGTTTGGCCATTGTACCAGTCAGAACGACCGATAGATAGGAATCTGTATACAAAAGCACCTTGTGAATCATACCACGTCATTTTTCCTTTGTCAACAAATGATAGAAATATTTATTTTTTATTTTAACTAAATTGAAAAGAGTTACGTACATTTTAACTAATGATGAAAAACATCTATCTTTAAGTGAGGAGATAAACATGGAACAGATTGTATTATTATTTTTAGTTTGGATGGTTGGAACATATGCAGGCTCTTTTTTTATAGTTATCGGAATAGCAATTCCCGCTGGTCAATCTCTTATGCACCAACGTTCAACTTGCTCTTCTTGTTTTAGTCGTCTTAGTCTAATTGAGCTCATTCCCTTTTTTTCTTACATCGTACAAAAAGGTCGTTGTCGTCATTGTTATACAAGAATTCCATTTCTGTATCCTTGCACCGAATCATTTACCGGCTTATTATTTGTTTTAACTTTTTTCCAATTCATGTATCAGCCTAAAGAAATGCTCTCGCTCTTTTTTTTAATTGCTTTTGGTATTATCTTTATGATTAGTGATTTACACTATTTTTTATTGCCTGATTCTCTCATGTCTTTATTTTTTTTGCTAACACTAATTATCCGTTTATGGTTTCACCCACTACCCTTACTCCATTATGTGATAAGTGGAATAGCCTTCTTTTTATTCTTTTATGCCTTTTATATTTTTACGAGTCAAGGAATAGGCGGTGGTGATGTTAAACTTTTCGGGGTCTTAGGCTTATTCTTTGGATTTGAGTTAACCTTATTCATTTTGTTTATTGCTTGCTTAATAAGTCTTTTAATAGGTTTTCCCCTTGTTTATTTAAACAAGCTACCTCAACAAACTTTTTTCCCATTTGCACCCTCTATCTTTCTAAGTTCTTTTATCGTTGCTCTCTGTGGACCGGATACGTTAACAACTCTTTACTCTTTTCTTTTCATTCGTTAATAAAAATGGTTAGTCTGTTTTATTAACGGTATGCACTTGTAACAGTATCCTCCCTCTACCATGTTTACTTTCGCATTTTTTTGTAGCTTCACGGACTTTTTCAAATGGATATATTGCTTCAATTTCTGCATTTATTATTCCTTGAGCCATTAACCCTGACAGCTGGTTTAGTTCGTTCAACGGCGGACTATCTTGACTATAGATTGCTATCACTAAAGGATATTTTGAAGCTAACTCGTTATCAATACCAATCAAACTAACAAGTTTGCCTCCCGGTTTAATAATTGACCATGATTTCTTTTGTGTTTCTCCACCAATTAAGTCTATTACTAAATCAACTTGCCCTACTTCTTTTTCAAATTTTTGCACGCTATAATCGATTGCTTGATCTACACCTATTTCTTTTAGAAAATTCTGATTCTTGGTAGAGGCTGTACCTATAACTTCCGATCCCTTCCACCTAGCCAGTTGAACAGCAAAGTGTCCCACTCCTCCTGCTGCTCCATGGATCAGCACACGTTGCTCTTTTTTTAAGTCTCCTTTTGAAAATAATGCTTCCCATGCCGCTTCTGCTCCTGCTGTTATTGTTGTAGCATCTTTAAAGAGAAGTTGTTCCGGCTTATGAGTTAAGTGTTTCATAGGTATAGTCGCGTACTCTTTATAAGCACCTCGTTTAGCTCTTCCAAAAACGGCATCTTCAACTTTAAAACCAACTACATCTTCCCCAATCTCTTCGATAACTCCTGACACAGCTATTCCTGGGGTGTAAGGGAAGCTTCTTTTCCCAAACTTACCTTGACGGATTTTGAAATCAGACGGTAAAACTCCAGCATAGTAAACTTTTACAAGCACTTCATCTTCTTTAGGTATCGGTTTTTCAACATTTCGTAACTTTAGTTGATCGACTCCTCCAAATTCATAGACGCAAATAGCTTTCATTTTTTCCCTCCTCTCTTTCTTGTTGCTTCCACTAACTTATTCAGTATTTTAGAGAAGTAGTTGAGTAAAGTTATCGTTTGAAACTACTTGCAATTCATCTACCTATCTTTACTGGTAGCATAGCACATCTTATTTATCCTTAAAAATATGAACACTTTCAATTATACAAAAAAAGGCTGTTCAACTGATTTTAAAATCAGTTGAACAGCCTTTAAATGATTTTACCTACTAGTCATTAATGCTGTAAACATTTTCGCTTACAACGCCAACACCTTTTGGTTCCATTTTACGGTATTTAGCCATTCCGGTACCAGCTGGAATAATTTTACCGATGATAACATTTTCTTTCAATCCTAATAACGGATCACGCTTACCGCGAATTGCAGCATCTGTTAAGACACGAGTCGTTTCTTGGAAGGATGCAGCTGAAAGGAAACTGTTCGTTTCCAATGAAGCTTTTGTAATTCCTAATAAGACTGGACGAGCCGTAGCTGGTATGCCACCTGCCATTAAAGTCTTAGTGTTTTCTTCTGTAAAGTCATGAATATCAATTAAAGTACCTGGTAAGACATCGGTTTCGCCCGGATCCATAATTCGAACTTTGCGCAACATTTGACGAACCATTACTTCAATATGTTTATCTCCGATTTCTACCCCTTGCATGCGGTATACTTTCTGAACTTCACGTAACAGGTAATTTTCAACAGATAAAACATCACTTATACTTAATAATTGTTTAGGATCTATTGACCCTTCAATTAAACGAGTACCACGTTCAATTTTATCCCCTTCAACAACTTTCATACGAGACATAAACGGAACTTGGTAGCTACGAGTATCTGTTTCACCTTTAATGGTAACTTCTTTAGTACGATCAGCAGGGTTTTCATCAATTGAGATAACTTCCCCTGTAACTTCTGTAATAACTGATTGCCCTTTAGGATGACGAGCTTCAAATATCTCTTGGATACGAGGTAGCCCTTGAGTAATATCTGCTCCAGCAACTCCACCTGTATGGAATGTACGCATAGTCAATTGAGTTCCTGGCTCACCAATTGATTGAGCAGCGATTGTTCCAACTGCTTCACCAACTTCAACTTCAGAACCAGTCGCTAAGTTACGACCATAACAATACTTACATACACCATGTTTAGTATTACATGTGAAGACTGAACGAATCGTAATGGATTCAATTCCTGCATCGATGATTTGTTTAGCGATATCTTCAGTAATGATTTCATTGCTCTTAATAATAACTGAACCATCAGTAGGGTTAACAACTGTTTTACGAGTATAACGACCTAACAGACGTTCTTCAAGAGGCTCAATAACTTCATTTCCTTCTTTAATCGCCATAATTTCAAGTCCACTATCGGTTCCACAATCTGTTTCACGAATGATAACATCTTGCGCCACGTCTACTAAACGACGAGTCAAGTAACCTGAGTCAGCAGTTTTCAGAGCTGTATCGGTCATCCCTTTACGAGCTCCATGGGTAGAGATGAACATTTCTAAAACGGATAGACCTTCACGGAAGTTAGATGTGATTGGCAATTCCATGATCTGACCATTCGGTGCAGCCATTAATCCACGCATACCAGCAAGCTGTGTAAAGTTGGAGATGTTACCACGGGCACCAGAGTCACTCATCATGAAGATTGGGTTACGATCATCCAAACTTTCCATAAGTCTAATTTGAATACGATCTTTTGTAGCATTCCAAACAGCAATAACACGTTCATAACGTTCCTCATCGGTAATTAAACCACGACGGAATTGTTTTGTTATGTTATCTACTTGATCATGAGCTTCGTCTAACATTTGTTGTTTTTCTTCTAAAACAACAATATCAGAGATACCAACAGTTATACCCGCGATTGTAGAATATTTGTATCCTAAATCTTTCATCTTGTCTAACATTTTTGAAGTTTCAGCAATTTTAAATCTTTTGAAGACTTCAGCAATGATATTACCTAGATTTTTTTTCTTGAACGGTTTGATTAATTTTTGCTCTTTAATATGAGCTAAAACATCTGTACCTGCTTCAACAAAATAATTATCAGGCGTTGCAATTTCAAGGTTTTCTTGTGTTGGTTCATTCAAATATGGGAACTCATTTGGCATAATTTCATTGAAAATCAATTTACCAACTGTTGTAATTAATAATTTGTCTTTTTGCCATTCAGTAAATGGTTTACCAGGAATATCTATCGAGCGAATACCAACTCGTGAATGTAGATGTACATATCCACTTTGGTAGGCAATTAAGGCTTCATTCAAACTACTGAATATCATTCCTTCGCCTTCACGATCTTCTTCTTCCATTGTCAAATAATAGTTACCTAAAACCATATCTTGTGATGGAGTAACTACCGGCTTACCATCTTTAGGGTTCAAGATGTTTTGGGCAGCAAGCATTAACATACGGGCTTCAGCTTGCGCTTCGTCACTTAATGGTACATGGACAGCCATTTGGTCACCATCGAAATCGGCATTATAAGCTTCACAGACTAGAGGGTGAAGACGAATAGCTTTACCTTCTACCAAAATAGGCTCAAATGCTTGGATACCTAATCTATGCAGTGTAGGTGCTCGGTTCAAAAGAACTGGATGTTCACGGATAACTTCTTCTAAAACAGGCCAGATAGCATCATCTTGACGATCAATTTTGCGTTTTGCATTTTTGATATTGCTAGCAATATCACGAGCAACTAATTCACGCATAACAAATGGTTTGAATAACTCAATAGCCATTTGCTTAGGCAAACCACATTGATACATTTTTAATGTTGGTCCAACTACGATAACTGAACGACCAGAATAGTCAACACGTTTACCTAGCAAGTTTTGACGGAAACGTCCTTGTTTTCCTTTAAGCATATGAGATAAAGATTTCAAAGGACGATTTCCTGGACCTGTAACCGGACGGCCACGGCGACCATTATCAATCAAAGCATCAACGGCTTCTTGTAACATCCGTTTTTCGTTTTGAACAATAATATTTGGCGCCATTAAATCTAATAAACGTTTTAAACGATTATTACGGTTGATAACGCGACGATACAAGTCATTTAAATCACTCGTTGCAAAACGTCCGCCTTCTAATTGAACCATTGGACGGATTTCTGGTGGAATTATAGGAATAACATCCATAACCATCCATGAAGGCTGATTTCCTGAATTACGGAATGCTTCTAAAATATCTAAACGACGAATAGCACGTGTACGTTTTTGTCCTTGAGCTGATTTCAATTCTTCTTTTAGCTCGCCAACTTCTTTTTCTACGTTTACATCATTCAATAACTGCTTGATAGCTTCTGCTCCCATTGCTGCTTGAAATTCGTTTCCGTATTGTTCGCGTCGTTCACGGTATTCTCTTTCAGTTAACAACTGTTTTCGTTCCATTGGAGTATTTCCTGGTTCAGTGACTACGTAAGAAGCAAAATAAATAACTTCTTCAAGTGCACGTGGACTCATATCTAAAACAAGCCCCATACGACTTGGTATTCCTTTGAAATACCAAATATGAGTAACAGGTGCCGCTAATTCAATGTGTCCCATACGCTCACGACGTACTTTTGAACGTGTTACTTCAACGCCACAGCGATCGCAAACAATCCCTTTATAACGAATACGTTTGTACTTTCCACAAGAACATTCCCAGTCTTTTGAAGGTCCGAAAATACGCTCGCAGAATAATCCATCACGTTCAGGTTTTAATGTACGATAATTAATGGTTTCTGGTTTTTTTACTTCTCCATAAGACCAACTACGGATCTTATCTGGAGAGGCCAAACCAATTTGCATGCTTTCAAAATTATTAACATCTATCAAGGGGCCTACCTCCCTTTATTTTTTTCGAGCTGCCCTATCTTGCTCTCTGTTTTATGGTTTTCAATTGAGCTTTGTACTCTAACTCTTTGGGAAATTCAAAACTATCCTCGAGGCCATTGCCTCTTGTGGTAATTCTTCATTTCCTTTCAGAGTTAAGCAGAGTACTACGCATCTTTTTTCAATTGAGCTTCGCACTCTAACTCTTTGGTGAATTCAAAACTATCCTCGAGGCCATTGCCTCTTGCAGTAATTCTTCATTTCCTTTTAGAGTTAAGCAGAGTACTACGCATCTTAATCTTTTAGTCGTTCTTGTTCGGCTGCTTCTGCACGAATCTTCTCTTGTTCTTCAGCATATTTACTTAATGCATCAATATTTACGATATCGTCATCATCATCCATGTCACGTAGTTCGATTTCCTCGTCATCAGCATTCAATACTTTCATATCCAATCCTAATGCTTGTAATTCTTTAACGAGTACGCGGAACGACTCAGGAACTCCTGGTTTTGGAATAGGTTCGCCTTTAACAATAGCTTCATAAGTTTTCACACGTCCAACCACATCATCTGATTTGTACGTTAGGATTTCTTGTAACGTATAAGCTGCCCCATACGCTTCAAGTGCCCAAACTTCCATCTCACCGAATCGTTGTCCACCAAATTGAGCTTTACCACCCAATGGTTGTTGTGTAACTAATGAGTAAGGTCCTGTTGAACGAGCATGTAATTTATCATCAACCATGTGGGCTAATTTAATCATATACATGACCCCAACAGATACGCGGTTATCAAATGGTTGGCCTGTTCGTCCATCATATAAAACAGTTTTAGCATCCGAAGCCATTCCTGCTTCTTTAACAGTTTCCCAAACATCTTGATCATTTGCACCATCGAATACTGGAGTGGCGATATGAATGCCTAATTGACGAGCAGCCATACCAATATGCAACTCTAATACTTGTCCAATATTCATCCGTGAAGGAACTCCTAATGGGTTCAGCATGATATCTACTGGTGTTCCATCAGGCATAAATGGCATATCTTCTTCAGGCATGATTAAAGAGACAACCCCTTTATTACCATGACGTCCGGCCATTTTATCCCCTTCATTAATTTTACGTTTTTGAACAATGTACACACGAGCAAGCATATTAACTCCTGGAGATAATTCATCCCCGGCTTCACGCGTAAAGATTTTAACATCATGAACTGTTCCGCCACCACCATGTGGTACACGTAAAGAAGTATCACGAACTTCGCGAGCTTTTTCTCCAAAGATAGCATGCAGTAAACGTTCTTCAGCAGATAGTTCAGTTACTCCCTTAGGTGTTACTTTACCAACTAATAAATCACCATCGCGTACTTCAGCACCAATACGAATAATACCCATCTCATCTAAATCTTTTAATGCATCTTCCCCGACGTTAGGAATTTCACGAGTAATCTCTTCAGGTCCAAGTTTTGTGTCACGAGCTTCTGATTCATATTCTTCAATATGGATAGAAGTATACACATCATCTTTTACTAGACGTTCACTCATAATAATAGCATCTTCATAGTTGTATCCTTCCCAAGTCATGAAGGCTACTAGAGGGTTTTGGCCTAATGCCATTTCTCCATTTTCCATAGAAGATCCATCAGCTAAGATTTCACCTTTATCTACACGGTCGCCTTTAGCAACAATAGGACGTTGATTGTAACAAGTTCCAGCATTTGAGCGACGGAATTTTGTAACAGCGTACTTGTCTAATGCACCGTTGCTTTGACGGATACGAATTTCTTTAGCATCTACATATTCAACAACTCCATCATTTTGACAAATGATTGCAGCACCTGAATCTTTTGCAGCAACGTGTTCCATCCCTGTTCCAACTAAAGGAGCTTGTGGATTAACCAAAGGAACGGCTTGACGTTGCATGTTAGCTCCCATAAGAGCACGGTTACTATCATCATTTTCAAGGAAAGGAATACATGCTGTCGCAACAGCAACTACTTGCTTAGGCGATACATCCATATAGTCTACTCGGCTAATAGGAACTTCTAAGTTTTCTTCAACATAACGAGCAAGGACGTTTTCATTCGCAAACGTACCATCCTCATTTAATTTTGCATTTGCTTGAGCTACTACATAAGAATCTTCCTCGTCAGCAGTTAAATAATCAATTTGATTCGTTACTTTACCTGTTTCGCGGTCTACACGACGATAAGGAGTTTCAATGAAACCAAATTTATTTATTTTAGCATAACTTGATAGACTGTTAATTAATCCAATGTTCGGTCCCTCAGGAGTTTCAATCGGACACATACGGCCATAATGCGAGTAATGTACGTCTCGAACTTCATAACCAGCACGGTCTCTAGTTAAACCACCGGGTCCTAGGGCTGATAAACGACGTTTGTGTGTTAACTCGCCTAAAGGATTAGTTTGATCCATAAATTGTGACAATTGAGAAGAACCGAAGAACTCTTTAATTGCTGCAACTACTGGACGAATGTTGATTAATTGTTGTGGCGTAACAGTTGCCATATCTTGAATAGACATTCTTTCACGAACCACACGTTCCATACGAGACAAACCAATACGGTATTGATTTTGTAATAATTCACCCACTGAACGAATACGACGGTTCCCTAAATGATCGATATCATCTACATTACCGATTCCTTCTTGCAAGTTAAAGAAGTAGTTCATTGACGCAATAATATCAGCAGGAGTAGCATTTTTAATTTCAGTTGAAATTACGCTATTTCCAATAACATTAACAATACGCTCGGGATCTTTTGGCGAAACTACTTTTACAACTTGTAATAAAATAGGATCTTTTACTACTGCATCCTCAGATGGGTAGTATGTTACACTATTCAAACCAGCATCCAAATAAGGATCTAAAATATCCATTTGATTACGATCTAAAAGTGTACCTTTTTCAATTATAATTTCACCTGTTTCAGGATCGATTAGCGTCTCAGCTAATGTCAAATTGAATAAGCGAGTTTTTAAGTTTAATTTTTTATTCAATTTGTAACGACCAACATTAGCTAAGTCGTAACGTTTTGGGTCAAAGAAACGAGCAGTCAGCAAACTTCTCGAGCTATCTGCTGTTTTAGGCTCACCTGGACGTAAACGCTCATAAACGTCTTTCAACGCTTCTTCTGTACGTGAATCACTGGCATTCTTGTGCAAATCTTTTTCAATCGTTAAACGAAGACTTTCGTTATCGCCAAAAATTTCAAAGATTTGGTCATCTGAACCAAAACCTAATGCACGAACTAAAACAGATAAAGGAATTTTACGAGTACGATCAATGCGGACATAAGAAATATCTTTAGCATCTGTTTCATACTCTAACCATGCTCCACGGTTTGGAATTAATGTTGTTCCAAAATTCTCTTTACCGTTCTTATCTAACTTACTATTAAAGTAAACTCCTGGAGAACGTACCAATTGAGAAACAATTACTCGTTCAGCTCCATTGATAACAAAAGTACCCATATCTGTCATTAATGGGAAATCGCCAAAGAATACTTCTTGGTCTTTAACTTCACCTGTTACTTTATTAATTAGACGTAACTTTACATAAATAGGCGCTGAGTAATTAGCATCATGAGAACGAGCTTCTTCAACTGTATATTTTGAATTTTGTAATTGGTAGTCCAAGAACTCTAAAGATAGGTTTCCTGCAAAGTCTTCTATCGGAGAAATGTCTTTAAACATTTCGCGTAAGCCTTCATCTAAGAACCATTGGTAGGAATTGGTTTGAATTTCAATCAAATTTGGAAGTTCTAGAACTTCACTGATTCGCGCAAAACTTTTACGTGTACGGTGTTTTCCGTAATTTACTAAGTGGCCTGCCAACCTATTCACCCCTTAAAATTGTTTTGTATGTGTTTCATAGATATCAAAAACGTAAAATGCTTATGTTACATTTACATGTCATTTATTAACATTGAGTAACACTTTATAAAACACTCTATTTTTTGACAAAAAAAAACCAAAAGAGTCGTGAACTTTAAAATAAAAATCACATTTTCTTTTGTTTTAGTTAAAAAGGCTGTTCTGGACAATATTTCAGAACAAACTTATTCTAATCTACACACTGATTGCATTAGATTATTTTACATCAAATAAACCAAAGAGTCAAGACCGGAATCTAGCATAAGAGTCTCGATCTCTATTTAACTCTTTTTACTTTGAATAATCCAATAACCTTTATCTTTTGCAATTATTTCTGCATTGCCAAATGTTTCTTCCATTTTTTCTCTCGCGCTAGGCGCACCTTGTTTTTTCTGGATAACAACAGTCAAGGTTCCTTTTGGTTTTAAACGAGCGAAAGACCCTGTTAATATTTCATGTACAACTTTTTTACCAGCACGAATAGGAGGGTTACTAATGATTGCGGCGAAAGAATCTCCTTCTACTTGTTTGTAGATATCAGAAAGGTGAATTTTCGTATTGCTAATTCGATTATTAGAAGCGTTTTGCTTTGCCAACCCTAGCGCACGTTCATTAACATCTACCATTTCAACTACTCTTCCAGTTGCTTCTTTAGCTAAAGAAAGCCCCATAGGACCGTATCCACATCCAACGTCTAAAATATCCCCTTCAATCATTTCATCTAAATTAATCGTTTCAATCAATAAACGAGAACCAAAATCAACTGTTTTTTTAGAAAAAACACCTAAATCCGTTACAAATTTAAACGTTTGACCGCGTAATTTATAGGTCCACGCCGACTGCTCACTCTCGGTATTGGGTTTATTTGTAAAATAGTGATCTGCCATTTTTAAAACCTCCTCATTTTACTTTTATGATTAAAAAAGACACGCAGCGAACTGCGTGTCTCGAAAGTTTTCAATATGAATTATTGAATTATTTAACTGTTACAGTTGCGCCAGCAGCTTCTAGAGCTTCTTTCATTGCTTCAGCATCTTCTTTAGAGATATCTTCTTTAATTGCTGCAGGTGCTCCGTCAACTAAAGCTTTAGCTTCTTTCAAACCTAAACCAGTTGCTTCGCGAACTGCTTTGATTACTTTAATTTTTGCGTCTCCAACAGCTGTTAATTCAACTGTGAATTCTGTTTGCTCAGCAGCAGCAGATTCTGCTCCACCAGCAGCAGCTACAGGAGCTGCAGCAGTTACGCCAAATTCTTCTTCAATAGCTTTTACTAAGTCGTTTAATTCTAATACTGTTGATTCTTTCAAATCAGCAATGATTTGTTCAATGTTTAATGACATTTTTATATTCCTCCATTATTGGTTAGTTTTTTGTTTTTTCTTACTATATTGCTAAAAGAGCGATTCGTTCTATTAAGCTACTAAGCTACTTCTTCTTTTGATTCTGCAACTGCTTTGATAATAAGAGCAGTATTGCGAATTGGAGCTTGAAGTACAGATAGTAACATTGATAGTAAACCATCGCGATTCGGTAATGTTGCAAGAGCGTTCATTTCTTGTGCTGATGATACTTTGCCTTCAATTACTCCACCTTTAATTTCTAAAGCTGGTGCTACTTTAGCAAAATCTGCAATAATTTTTGCAGGTGCAATTACATCTTCATTACTAAAAGCAATAGCTGTAGGTCCTTTAAAAACATCATTCATTCCTTCTAAACCTGCTGCTTCTGCTGCACGGCTCAAAACAGAATTTTTGATTACTTGCATCACAATACCTGCTTCACGCAATTGTTTACGTAATTCAGTCGCTTCTTGAACAGTTAAACCACGGTAATCCATTACTACAACAGATGCTGCATTTTGGAATTGTGTTGTTGCTGTTTCAACTAGCAATTGTTTTTCTGCGATTGCTGCTTGACTCATTAATTTTTCACCTCCCGATCGATTGATGGAATTCCCTTGTCTATTCAACTTAAAAAGTCTTTAAAACGCAAAAACTCCATGTCACCGTAGACATAGAGGGAGTGTTGTATGCTTTCACATATCATCCTCGGCAGGATATTAAGGCAAAAAGCCACCTACTGTCTTCGGTAATAGTACTTAACTTAGACGATTTTAACAAGACAAATCGTCTAGGTCAAGACATTTATTATTTTTTATGCAAATGTATTAGCGTCAACTTTAACGCCAGGTCCAAATGTGCTAGTGATTGATATATTTTTAATATATTGACCTTTAGCAGTTGAAGGTTTTACTTTAAGCATTGTGTCATTGATTGTGCCAAAGTTTTCAATTAATTTAGCTGTATCAAATGATACTTTTCCGATAGGAGCATGAACGTTTCCTGCTTTGTCTACACGGTAAGTAACTTTACCAGCTTTAATTTCGTTGATTGCTTTAGTAACATCCATAGTAACAGTACCTGTTTTAGGGTTAGGCATTAATCCTTTGGGTCCTAAAACGCGTCCAAGACGACCTACTTCAGCCATCATGTCTGGTGTAGCTACGACAACGTCAAAATCAAACCATCCACCATTGATTTTTTGAACTAATTCAGCTTCGCCGACGTAGTCTGCTCCAGCTGCTTGTGCTTCTTTAGCTTTTTCGCCTTTAGCAAAAACTAAAACTTTTTGTGTTTTACCTGTTCCGTTTGGAAGAACAACTGCCCCACGAATTTGTTGGTCAGCTTTCTTAGGGTCTACACCAAGTCTATATGCTACTTCGATAGTTTCATCAAATTTAGCAAAACTAGTTTCTTTTATCAAAGCTACAGCTTCTTCTACAGTATAAAGCTTTTCAGCATCTACTTTTTCTAAAGCCGCTAAATATTGTTTACTTTTTTTAGCCATGTTTTTATTCCTCCTTGATTGTGGTTATAACGGTTTTACCTCCCACTTGATCCTCGCCTTATTCTAGACGAGAGACACTGAGAAGCGTGTTTCGGGATTAACCTTCGACAGTAATTCCCATGCTTCGTGCAGTACCTTCTACCATTTGCATTGCAGCTTCAACAGTTGCAGCATTTAGGTCAGGCATTTTTGTTTCAGCAATTTCTTTTACTTGTGCACTTGTAACAGCTGCAACTTTTTTCTTATTTGGTTCACCGGATGCTTTATCAATACCAGCAGCTTTTTTAAGCAAAACAGCCGCAGGCGGTGTTTTTGTAACAAATGTAAAAGAACGATCTTCATATACAGAAATAACAACTGGTGTCAGTAATCCACCTAAATCTTGCGTACGTGCATTGAATTCTTTACAGAATCCCATGATGTTCACTTGCGCTTGACCTAAAGCTGGACCTACTGGTGGAGCTGGACTTGCTTTCCCTGCAGGAATCTGCAATTTAACTAACTTTACAACTTTCTTGGCCACGTGACATACCTCCTTGAATGAGTCCGCGATGTGGTTAATGGGGCTAAGATTTCCCCTCCCACATTTAATCATACGTAAAACGTACTGACTAACTATAGCATGTTAAATGCGATAGAACAAGTCTTAATTCAAACTTTTCATTTTTTTCGAACGGAATTTTTTTTCGTATCCACTTACACCGGTTCTATTCTTAGTATTCTTCCGTTTTTTCAGCAACTGAACAAGACCATACATAATTCCAGCTACTATACTATAAATGAAAAAGAACACAACAAATCCCCAAAGTCCCATTACGGCATCAGCAAATTCCATATTCCCGCGATTAGTAATGGCTTGTTGGATTTCAATCGCAAAAACTAAGACTACCATCATTGTAAATGTATAAATAAAAGCTAGAATGGTTGTTTTGAATTTAAACCGATCAATCCATTTGAACATGAGATAGGTTAATAAAAAGAATAAAATACCGACTAATCCGATTACCCAAAAATGCAATTCTTTATCTGTCATTTGTATACCAAATCGTAAAGTAATTTGATCGTGTACCTCATTAACCAAGCTAGCTAGCCATAAAATTAATCCTTTCATAAAACCCTCCACTTCTAACATATTTTCATCCCTTGAACTCAACCTAACTATATAGATGAGAATAATAAAAAAACCTTTTATAGAATCAGAAAACCATTTTTTGGTTTTATCATCTTCCACAAAAGGCTCTAAATCTTTATTAAAGTTTATCTGCTTGTTCAAAATCAAGTTCTGTACTTGTTTCGCGACCGAACATCTCTACATTTACTTTTAATTTAGCTTTTTCTTGTTCGATTTCTGTAATCTTACCGACCATACCACTGAAAGCACCTTCGATAATCGTAACCGATTCGCCGATTTCAAACTGAACTTCTTTATGACGAGAACTAATTCCTAAGCGACGTAAAATAACTTCGATTTCTTCTTTCAGTAATGGTGCTGGCTTACTACCCGCTCCATGAGAACCAACAAAACCTGTTACTCCTGGAGTATTACGAACAACATACCAAGAATCATCAGACATAATCATTTCCACCAAAACGTAACCAGGGAACGTTTTTTTCATCGTTACTTTATCTTTGCCGTTTTTCTTTTCAGTTTCTTCTTCTTCAGGGATAACAACTCGGAAGATATATTCTTCCATCCCCATACTGTTAGCGCGTGACTCGATATTTTGTTTTACTTTATTTTCGTAGCCTGAATATGTGTGTAAGACATACCAGTGCTTTTCAATTTCAACTTGTTCCACTATAATCTCTCCTATCTATTGTTTGAACTATTGATTTATTATCAGTTATCATACTTTATTTTAAGCCATACAAAAAAACCTCCGTTAAGATTAAAGAAGGTTTTGGCGCGTCGGTTATTTGTGGATAGTATACCATCTTTCAGATAAACTCGCCAGTAATTTTGATAGATTTATAAAATAAGATCAAGCAGAGAATCGATTCCGAAATCAACCACTATAAAGAAAATCGCAAATAACAGACAAACTCCGAACACAATAATTGTGTTTCTTTTTAATTCTTTACCTGTAGGCCAAGTGACAGCTTTCATTTCTCGGCTTACGCCACCAAAAAAACCTTTTATTTTATTCATACTATTCCCTCCGAACAGTTCAATTATACTAGTTTTTATTTCGTTTCACGATGCATTGTGTGTTGATTGCAATATTTACAAAACTTCTTTACTTCTAGTCGTTCTGTGCGTCCAGCACTATTCACTTTTTTAGAATAGTTTCTAGATCCGCAAATTGAACAAGCTAGAGCAGATTTTTTAACAGTCATTTTTTCACCTAAACTTTCTATTTTAGCGAGTGAAATCTCATTAAATTTAACACCACTTTGCGAAAGTGTCAATTATTCTTTTAATTAATTAAATAATCTAATCAACAAACAGTAAACTAAAAGCTAACAAGAGTATTTCTGCTCCACTAAAAATAGTTATATTCTTAATAGCTATAAAAAAAGTCTCTTCTTTTATTTGTTGCTGATTAAATTGCTGAAGATTATTCTTAAGTGGAATTAATGTCATCACAATCAAGAGCAATAAAGGGTGCATCAATTTAAGTATAACTGCCAAAATAATAACAATATACGAAGCATAGGTTAAGGCATTAAATAATAATACAGCATATTTCTTTCCTATATAAAATGGCAGCGTAAAGCGATGATTGTCAATATCTTGATTTAAATCACAAATGTTATTAGCTAACATAATATTGGCGATTAAAAAGACAGTTGGCAGCGAAACAAAAGCTATTTTTATAATGGAGAGATAGTCTCCTGTTAACAGAAAACTCGTTCCTTCAAACGTTAAGTTTAGCAGAGTCTCTGCTTCTACATTTACATATATAGTAATAAAAAAAATCCCAAAGCCCATAACTAATCCTGAAAGTATCTCTCCTAAGGGCATCCTTGAGATCGGAACAGGACCAAAGGTATAAAAAATACCAACAATAAAGCAGGCCCCTCCCATAAATAGCAGAAGGATTGTTGTTTGGAAAACCAACCACAGACCTAACAGCGAAGCAATACTTAGCATAACAATAATAAGTTGAATCACCGTTTTTTCTGCTATATTTTGTTGTCCAATAATATTCACTTCATTTTTGTACGTTTCATCTTTAGCTTTTTGATAATCCATTAGATTGTTAATAGCTGTCGTGGTCATATCAAACAAAAGCATGGCTATAAAAAAAAGCAATGTGTTCGTTATATTAAATGTTTTAAAGTACGTTAGAGAAAATAACGCACCCAATAAAAATGGAAATAAACTAGCAATTTTCGTCTGTATTTCAACAAGTTTTAAAAAAACGTTTACTGTCAATTAAGTACTCCTTCTTCTATTATAAAATAGAGTCGAATCTTTTTTCTACAATTAGTTCCTTATCGTAAACTCATCATCGTTCAATCTGAATTGTTCCTTTAGTCCTTTAGACAAATAAATCGACTTATCCTTCGTAACGAAGACCGCCTCTACATCTTCACTTTGATTAATAAAATCCAATCCCTCTTGCAAACCCTTAGAAAAGACAACAGTTGATAACCCATCTCCGTCAATTGATTTATCCGTTACAATACTGACTCCAGCTAGCTCATTATCAAACGGATCACCTGTTTTTGGATCCAGTAAATGATGATACTTTACTCCGTCTACTTCAATAAATCTTTCATAAATACCTGATGTTACAATTGTTTTGTTGCTAATCGGAATCGAACCTAGAATTTCACCTCTTGTCTCAAAAGGATTTTGAATCCCTACATTCCACTCAGCATCTTTAGCACGAGGACTATTGCCTAGAACAAATATATTTCCTCCTAAATCAATAATTGCAGTACTAACACCATTAGACTTTAAAACTTTTACCACTTCATCTGTAATATATCCCTTTGCAATGGCTCCTAAGTCTAGACGCATATTTTCTTCTTTCAAAAAAACGGTGCGTTTCTCATCATCTAATTCTACTTTTGTGTAGTCAATTAAACTTAAGGAATTTTCAATTTCAGATTGAGTAGGCTTTTTAGCATCATCAAAACCAATCCGCCAAAGGTTAGTCAAAGGTCCTACAGTCAAATCAAAACTACCGTCACTCTCACTGCTATATTCGTACGCAGCTTCTACTAAAGTATATACATCCTCAGATACCTCTTGTGGTTGAATTCCAGCTTGTTCGTTTATTTTCTCTACTTCGGATTGTCCTTCATTAACTGTAATTTTATTAGATAGCTCTTTGATACGATCAAAAACAATTGCTATCACATCTTTTTTTCCTTCATCGTAAATCTTTATGTTCACTACTGTACCCATTAAGAATTCCGTCTTACTATATGGCTCCTTCGTTAGTTGTGTTTCCTCTTTTTCTTCACTACAACCAGAAATAATGAACAGCATACTAAATAGGAGAATAAAATAATTTAAATTCTTTCTAGCCCTCATTTTCATTTCTCCTCTGCTTAGTTTAGACCATAATATCAAAACTTCTAATTAAAGTGAATACAAAATTCCAACAAGGTCTTAGAAATTAATCTAAGACCTTGTTTATTATGTTGTTAAATTGATAGAGCTATTTTCTATTCCTCTTCTACTTTGTTGTCCACTACGATTGTTTCTGTCTTTCCTTCTTTAGCAGCATCAACTAATTGTTGTGCATATGTTTTAAAAGATTCTGATGAATGAGTTGCTCCTGTAACAACTTCAACCTCAGCAGGATCTCCTTTTTCTACTAGATCTGCATTTAATTCAGGAGTATAATCAGCAGGACCTGTTCCAACTTTTTCCTTCATTGCTTTTTGGTACCCTTCATCTTCTGTTTTTAATGCGCCATCTTTATTAAGCGAATCGTAGTTCGATTCAGTAATTTTCCCATCTTTAACTGTAATAGCAAAATTAACTTTCCATCCATTTTGATCCAAGTTTTTTTCTTCTAATTTATAAGTACCATCTTGTAATTCCTCTACTGCTACTGTCGAGCTTTCTTCTTTCGCTGCGTCGTCACTACCACAAGCAGCTAAAACGATTGTTGATGCAAAAATAAGAGATGCTAATTTAAAGCCTTTTTTAATTTCCATAATGATTTACCACCCTGTTTTTAGTCTGTTCTTCCTTTTTTTGGTAATTTATTCACAAATAGGAAGAACATCTAAAAATAGTATAACCATTTATATTTAAATTGTCTATATCTTTCACAATCATTTTAATTTTGGACATATTTCATTTAGCTTTATCTGTTTCCTTCATTTGAATGTAGACAAATAGTTTTTTTTTTAGTATACTTACTTTTACATAGGTTGTGAATTTTTTAACTAACTTTTGTTTTCTCAATTTATCCTTATCGTATTAACTCGATTGATTACTTTCAAAAATATTGATTTTATATTTACTTAAACACTATCATAATAAGGAGTGGAAAGAATGACTTTAAAAAATATCGTCGTTGTTGGGGCTGGCTTCGCTGGAATCGCTACTACAAAAAAATTAGCAAAACGTTTTAAAAAAAATCCGGAGGTAAAAATTACTCTAATCGACCGCCATTCTTACCAAACATATATGACGGAATTACACGAAGTAGCTGGTGGCAGAGTAGAAGAGGATGCTATCAAATTTGATTTACAACGTTTATTCTGTAGATTAAAGAATGTTGATTTAGTTACCGATAATGTAACTCAAATTGATCATAACAAAAGAGTTGTTCTTACAGAAAATGGATCATTTCCTTTTGACTACCTTGTTTTAGGTATGGGTGGAGAACCAAATGATTTCGGAACTCCTGGAGTAAAGGAGAATGCTTTCACATTATGGTCACTAGATGATGCTTTAAAAATAAGAACTCATATAGAAGAAAAGGTTTCACTTGCTGCTATTGAAAGAGATACTGCTAAGCGTAAAGCGATGTTGAATTTTGTTGTTTGTGGTTCTGGTTTTACAGGAATAGAAATGATCGGCGAATTATTAGACTGGAAAAAAAGATTAGCTAAAAATAATAAAATTGATCCCTCTGAGATTAATTTAATGGTTGTAGAGGCTGCTCCTACTATTTTAAATATGATTACTCGTAAAGATGCAGATAAAGCTGAAAAATACATGGCTAAAAAAGGAATTCAATTGTTAAAGAATTCTCCAATTATAGCTGTTGAATCAGATCATATTGTTTTAAAATCTAATGAAAAGATACCTACTCATACCTTAATATGGACTGCCGGAGTTAAGGCTAATACCGATACAGAAAAATTTGAAATGGAGGCTGCTCGCGCAGGTCGCCTAGTTGCCAATGAATATATGGAAGCAAAAGGATTAGAGCAAGTCTATGTCGTTGGAGATTTAGTGTATTATGAAGAATTTGAAGACACACCGACACCACAAATTGTTCAGGCAGCTGAACAAACTGGCCATACCGCTGCTGACAATATTATTGCCTCTATCGAACAAACAGAAAAGAAAGTCTACTCAGGTAAGTACCAAGGGTTTATGGTTTCAATTGGCGCTACTTATGGCGTTGCACATCTAGGTGGATTCCTTCACTTAAGTGGCTTCCTAGCTATTTTGATGAAACACTTAGTTAATTTATATTACTTCTTTGGCATTCGTTCAGGATACTATGCTACACAATATATCTTCCATGAATTTTTCCATATTAAAGACCAACGAAATATTTTCCGTGGCCATTTGTCACGTTATGGTAATGTCCTTTGGAGTGTTCCTTTACGTATTTTTTATGGTAGCATGTGGCTTTTTGAAGGTATTAAAAAAGCATTTGGCTTATTCGGAACAGATAGCTGGTTTGGAAATAAAGTTGCCCTACCTTTCTCTTGGCTACAAGATGCTACAGCCGGTGCTTCGGCCGCTGACACGGGCGCTGTTGAGGCAGCAAAACCAATATTTGGACTAAGTTATGCATACGGTGAAGAGCCAATGATGGTCTTTACAAAAGCTCCTGAATGGTTCGAAAGCATCATGAAAATTATGGTCCCAACACCAGAAATTGCTTTAATATTCCAAAAAGTAATGACTCTTCTCGAAATAGCAATCGGCCTTGCTCTTATTGGTGGTCTATTCGTATGGTTGCTAAGTGCCTTAACCGTGGTCTTAGTTGCAAGTTTCTCTTTATCAGGAATGTTCTACTGGGTTAATATCTGGTTCATTTTTGTAGCAATTGCACTCATGAACGGTTCTGGTCGCGCTTTTGGCTTAGATTATTACGTTATTCCATGGATTCAAAAAATAGCAGGAAAATGGTGGTATGGAACACCTACTTCATTGTATAATAAGAAGGCATAGGTTTTACACGAAAAGAGTGGGTGCAGTTTACATCTGCCTTCACTCTTTTTTATATTATAAAATAGGAGGTATTCTGCGATGACAAAAAATCAGAAGATTGTCTATATTGCTTTACTAGCTGCACAAGCTGTTATCTTAGGCTTAATCGAACGAAGTATTCCTTTCCCGTTTGCTTTTGCTCCTGGAGCAAAATTAGGAATTGCTAATTTAATAACTATCATCGCATTATTCACTCTTCCTTTTAGAGATAGTTTTACTGTTGTTTGGATACGGTTAATCATGACAACTTTATTAGGAGGCACACTTTCTACTTTCCTTTATAGTTGTGCTGGCGCCTTGTTAAGTTATTTAGGTATGTTTTTAGTTAAGCAACTAGGTCCAAAATATGTTAGCATTATTGGTATTAGTGCCACAGGAGGCATCTTACATAATGTTGGCCAATTAGTCGTCGCCAGCTGGATTTCACAAACTTGGACGGTCATGTTGTATTTACCTATTCTATCTTTTATGGGTATCTTGTCTGGTATCGCTATAGGAATTGCAGCTAACTATTTAATGGAGCATATTCGAACACTTAGAGAATTTAACGTTTTTTATTATGATAAAACAACTAATTAAGAAAAAAATTATTCTATTAAGTTAGAGAAAGGAGTTGTTAATGATGTCTATGTCTTCTTTTTGGGAACCATATTTAGAACTACAAACAGAATTAGAATCAGTCTCACAGTTAATGGCTAAACAAATCCATTTACGAAACAAAGAGATTGAAGCAGCACTTTTAGATAGTATTTATTCTGGTGGGAAAATGGTGCGTCCTGCTTATACACTACTTTTCTCTAAATTTGGTGATAATCAGCAAGCAGATCGAACACTTGCACTTGCAGCTGCAGTAGAATTACTACATACTGCTACCTTAATCCATGACGATATCGTTGATGACTCTCCTTTAAGACGTGGAAACCCTAGTATTCAATCTAAATATGGTAAAGACGTTGCTGTTTATGCGGGTGACTATCTTTTTACTGTATGTTTTCGTCTTTTGTCTACTTATGCAGATACTCAAGAACAGGTTGAGATTAATTCCCGAGGTATGGAACGCATCCTAATGGGAGAACTTGATCAAATGTATTTACGTTACAACAAAAGAATGTCTATTCGTAACTATTTAACTCAGATTTCTGGAAAAACGGCTCAGTTATTTGCACTAGCTTGTTATTCAGGTGCATTAAATGGCGGTCAAACAGAGAAGTTTTCTAGAAATAGTTTTTATATTGGTAGCCATATTGGTATGGCCTTTCAAATTATTGATGATATTCTAGATTATTCCCAGACGTCTGATGTTTTCGGTAAACCTGTTTTAGAAGATGTTCGTCAAGGTGTTTATACTGCTCCTTTAATTTTTGCACTTAAAAAGGACAACAACCGATTAAGAGAGCTGATTGATAAAGAAACTCTTATGACTGATGAAGATGCTAGAGAAGTTCGTAAGTTAGTTGTCGAACTGGGTGGTTTAGAACAAGCAAAACAATTAGCTACAAAATACACTCAGAAAGCTCTAAAGCGAATAGAACTGCTACCTGAAAAACAAGAAAAGAATCAGATCAAACAGATTACACTAGCTTTGTTAAATCGTGGTGTTTAATAATTAGTTGTTTAAGTTACCTGAAAAAAATGACCTTGTAAAAGATTTTTATCTTTTACAAGGTCATTTTTTCTTAAAAACTTGCAAGAATAGTAGACAATTTTTTTATTAAATTAAACTACATTTTTATAGTATGCGCTTTCAAATTAACGTTTCTTCAATCAAGTAATTGTTTTAATTTACGTTTGCAGCGATCTAATGCATTTTTGACTTGTAAAATATCACAATTTAGATTAACTGATATCTCCTCAGCTTCATTATTATGGATAAAATCTAAAAATACACGTTGCTCAAATTCTGATAAAGTTGCTTGGTAATCAGCAAGTCTTTCTCTAACTTGAAGTATCTCAATCGTTGGCAGTTGATCCTTTCCTTGTAATATGTATTGCATACTTTGTTTACTCTCCAACATTTCTTCTAAGGATTCAGCATTTTTTTCAATCATTCTTTTCTTTGCCATATCTTTTCGAACTAAACTGAATATATGATGCTTCAAATTCAACTTATAAAAGTTGCCGAACGTGTGACCTTTTTCACTATCAAAGGAATGAATAGTCTTATGGAAAACTATTCTAGCTTCTTGTAGAAAATCATCTGACTCAAAACTTTTTAAATAAAAATCTTTTGTAATCTTTACAGACAAAGCGTGATAGCGCTTAAAAATAACATCAAAAGGAGTGTCATCTCCATTTTTTATAATCTCTATTATTTCCAAGTCGCTCATTTGTGTAAAAAGGCCATCGTTCTCTAACATCTTATTTCCTCCTTAAGATAATTAACTGTTAAAATCAAAAAATAATTTTTGAGTCTACTATTCTCGAAAGTTTCTAAAAAACGAACTAACAGTCATTTATTTTTTAGTCAAATCATCTCTCAATTTTTCCAGTTTATCTAGTTGAAGGCGGTTCCAAGGAGAATTACGGCGATACTGTTGATAATGGTATTCTTTTGCGTCTAAAGCAATAGCTTTTTTGGCCGTTTGCAAATCTTTGTACAATTCATTGGCAGATTTACGCAAAGCGCCTTTTTGGAAAACCAACCATTGTTCTGCGAGATCACTCGTTGCGACCGTTACTTGAGTAATCAATAAATTTTCATCTCCAATTACCCGTTCAATATAAGTATCCGCAGTTTCTCCTTCTTTCGTGAAAACAACGGTTAATGTATATTTTTTATATGACTTTTGGATTCCTGGGACAAGTTGGGCGTCAAATATCACTCGCGTTTCAATACCCGCGTACTGCTGATAATTCGCTAATTCATGAAGCAGCATTTCCCTAGCATCTTCCATCTTATCTCTATCTTTTAATTTCACTAATTCTGGCCACGAACCTATCATATTATATCCATCAATAATTAACAATTCTTTTTTCATGAAATTTCGCCCTCCTTTCCACATCGTTTTCTCATTTAAATTTTATGACGTCCTCTGAAGACTTCATACATCAATAAACTAGCAGCAACACTGGCATTTAGACTCTGAACATGCCCTGTCATAGGGATTGTTAACATACCATCCATTTGCTCCTTAACCAATCGAGTAATCCCTTTCCCTTCATTTCCGATGACTAATGCTAACGGTATAGTCGTTTCCCACTTCCGATAATCTTGACCTTCCATATCTGTTCCATAGAACCAAATACCACGTTCCTTTAATTCGTTAATTGTATGAGTTAAGTTAGTTACTCTAGCTACGGGCACATGTTCAATTGCTCCAGTTGAAGCTTTAGCAACCGTTGCAGTTAGACCAACAGCACGTCTCTTAGGAATAATTATTCCGTGTGCTCCGCTTGCATCAGCAGTACGCATAATAGAACCAAGGTTATGCGGATCTTCTACTCCATCTAAAATAATAAAAAATGGATCTTCATTTTTTGCAGCAGCAGCAGCAAATAAGTCATCGATTGTTGCATATTGAAAAGCAGCAGCCGCAATAACTACCCCTTGATGCACGACTCCTTCTACTAATCGGTCTAATTTTGTTTTAGGTACATAAGAAATTTGAACATTTCTTTTTTTAGAAAGTTGTTGAATTTCATTCATTTTAGATCCACTTAATCCTTCTTGAATGAATACTTTATTGATATCGCGTTCTGATTTTAATACTTCTATTGCAGGTAGTCGACCTGCAACTAAATCTTGTTGTTGTTCTTCTTCGTCCATTATCTCAGTTGGAATACTCTCTTCTCTTCGGGCTCTAGCAGGTTTCGATTGTTTCTTTTGATTTGGATTTTGCTTGTTAAACGTACGCTTATCTTTGGACATTGTTCTTTACCTCCACAGTGTTAATACACCAATTGATTAATTCTTCCATTCTATTTGTTTGTTTAGATAAATGCAAATAACCCATCAATGCTTCGAACCCTGTTGATGTTCGATAAGTAATGATATCTGCATTTTTTGCAGTAGTATGACTTTTAGAATTCCGGCCACGTTTATACATTTCGATTTCTTTTTCATTTAATAAATCTTGTGCATCTAACATCTCATGCATCAACATATTTTGAGCTTTAGCTGAAACATATTTGGTTGCCGTTTTATGCAATTGATTGGGTCGTGTAAATCCAATCTGGACTAAATGCTCACGAATATAAATCTCATATATTGCATCTCCAACATACGCTAAAGCTAATCCATTTAATAAAGACCAATCTTTTTTTACTATTTCTTTATTATTCTCTTCTCCATCTTGTTCCTTGTGGGGTATCATCTAAAATAATTCCTTCCGTTTTCAATAACTCTCTAATCTCATCACTTTTTTTGAAATCTTTGTTTAATCTTGCTACATTTCTATCTTCAATCAGCTCTTCAATTTTAGTATCTACTAATTCTTTTGCTCCAAAATTTATTCCGAAAATTTGCATCAGCTCTTCAAATTGAGACAACATCGCTGTTATTACCACTTTTGAAACAATCTCATTTTCACTATAGATATTCATTAATTTCGCTAGCTCATAAATAATGGTAATGCCATTTGCTGAATTAAAATCATCATCCATCTCTTCAATAAAACTTGTTTTTAATGTCGCCAGTTGCTTCAAATAAACTGAGTCATCAGACGATGTTTCTAACGCATTCTTTAAACGGTAAGAACTATTATCAAATGCTCTTCTTAATTTATTCAAATTTGTCTTTGCATCCTCAATTGTAGACTCATTATAACTAATAGGACGTCTATAGTGTGTAGTAGCCATAAAGAATCGTAAAATCTGCGGATCCATTTTTTTTATCATATCATGAACCAATACAAAATTCCCAAGAGATTTGCTCATCTTTTCGTTATCCATTGTCACAAAACCATTATGCATCCAATATTTAGCGAATGTATGGCCTGTCTTTGCCTCGCTTTGTGCTATTTCATTC
The DNA here is from genome assembly GCF_049673005.1 of Carnobacterium sp. Classification (GTDB taxonomy): domain Bacteria; phylum Bacillota; class Bacilli; order Lactobacillales; family Carnobacteriaceae; genus Carnobacterium_A. The sequence continues at coordinate 50,938 of NZ_JBATXB010000015.1, forward strand.
TCATGGTGCGGAAATGATAAATCTTGTCCTCCAGCATGGATATCAATCGTATCACCTAGATACTTTGTTGCCATAACTGAACACTCAATATGCCAGCCTGGTCTACCCAATCCCCATGGTGCTTTCCAACTGATTTCATCTAATTTAACTGCTTTCCACAATGCAAAATCTAATGGATCTTCCTTTTTATCGTTCTCACTAGATATTGTGCGATTGCTTGCACCGACCTCTAATTCATCAATAGAAATTCCGCTTAGCTGTCCGTATTTCTTAAACTTTCTTGTTCTAAAATAAACGTCTCCATCCACAGCATATGCATATTCTTTTTTAATCAAATCCGCTATAAAGTCTATTATTTCAGGAATATTTTCCATTACGCGTGGGTTCGCTGTTGCATCCCTAACACCCAATGCTTTCGTATCAGTATGATAAGCCTCAATGAAACGATCTGCTACTTCTTGAGCAGTTAGATTAAGATCCTTCGCTGTATGGATAATTTTATCATCCACATCAGTAAAATTTGAGATGTAGTTAACTTCATAGCCACGGTATTCTAAGTAGCGTCGAACTGTATCGAACGCGACTGTACTTCTTGCATTTCCAATGTGAATGTAATTATACACTGTTGGACCACAAACATACATCTTTACTTTTCCTGGTTCTAAAGGAATAAACATTTCTTTTTCTCTTGTTAAGGTATTGTATATTTTAATCATTGCCATTCTCCTCACTTTAAATCTAGTTTATTTAGTTATCTTTATAACTACCTTTGTACTACTTTAGCTGGTATACCGACAGCTGTTACACCTGCTGGAATAGATTTTAGAACCACAGCTGATGCACCTATTTTAGTATCGTTTCCTATAGTAATTGGCCCAATAACTTGAACATGTGCTGATAGTAATACATTATTGCCTATCGTTGGATGTCGTTTACCTTTATCTTTACCGGTTCCTCCCAGTGTTACGCCATGAAACATCACAACATCGTCACCTATAACAGCTGTCTCCCCTACTACAATACCCATCCCATGATCAATAAATAGTCTTCTTCCAATAATTGCCCCGGGATGAATTTCGATTCCAGTTAAAAATCTAGAAAAATTAGCAATGATTCGAGCAAGTAAATAAAAATGATTTAAATGTAATTTATGAGCTACGCGGTGTAGTAAAATAGCATAGAAGCTGGGATAAGTTAAAATGATTTCAAGTTTACTTTTAACAGATTGATCTTTATTTTTAATTGTCTGAAGATCTTCTCTCATTCGTTTCATTGTATCCCTCCACTTGCTTAAAGATAGTGTAAGAAATTAAAACAGCGTCTTTTATTTTTATAAAAGACGCTGTTAACGTTGTTCCACTTTTTTTCTGTTGCAGTTTCTATACACAACATGAAATTATCTATAGAATTGTATCGGACAAATTAACGGTTGTTACCGGTTGATATCTACTCTTTTCAATACCACAACTCAGAGAGGCACTTCACATTTAAAAAAACGTCTGTTTACACCGCCACAGACTCTCTTTAGATTTTTTAAACCTTACTTTTTCTCGTCATAGTTTTTATTTTATTCAATTATATTGACTGATTCTATTTCTATAGATGTGAGATCGCTGTTTTTAAGTGTGCTTTCGTTTTTTCGCGACCGAGTAATTCAATTGTTTCCGGTAACTCAGGTCCATGGACCTGACCAGTTACACCTACTCTAATTGGCATAAAGAGGTTTTTACCTTTTATACCTGTTTCTTTTTGAATAGCTTTAATTCCAGCTTTGATACTAGCAGCATCAAAGTTTTCTAAATCTGTTATAACTTTTTCAAAGGCACTTAGCACTTCAGGAACAGTTTCTCCTGCTAGTATTTCTTTTGCTGCTTCATCTAATTCTGGTGTCTCTGTAAAGAATAAGCTAGCTAATGTGGTGATTTCAGCACCGTAACTCATTTGGTCATGGTACAATCCAATAATTTTTTGAACCCATTCTTTTTTATCATCAGATAGATTTTCTTCTACATAGCCCGCTTTAACTAAATGAGGCATAGCTAATGTTGTCACTGTTTCTAAATCAGTTTGCTTCATATACTGATTATTAATCCAATCTAGTTTTTTAGGATCAAAAGCTGCTGGTGATTTACTCAAACGATCTGGATTAAACATTTTTATAAAACTTGCTTGATCAAAAATTTCGTCTTCTCCAACTGGCGACCAACCTAGTAAAGCAATAAAGTTAAACATAGCTTCTGGTAGGTAGCCTAAATCACGGTACTGTTCAATAAATTGTAAAATACTTTCATCACGTTTACTCAATTTCTTACCTGTTTCACTGTTGATAATTAAAGTCATATGCCCAAAAGTTGGTGGTTTCCAACCAAATGCTTCATAGATCATTAATTGTTTAGGTGTATTAGCAATATGATCGTCACCGCGTAAAACATGACTGATTTCCATATAATGATCATCTATTGCAACAGCAAAATTATAAGTTGGCATGCCATCACGTTTAGCGATGACAAAATCTCCACCAACACTGCTGGCTTCGAATGTAATCGTTCCTTTTACCATATCTTCAAAACTATAAGTATTTTCTGGCGAAACTCTGAAACGGATAACAGGTTCTATCCCCTCTGTTCCTTTAGCTTTTTGCTCTTTAGGAGACAAGTTAGCACATTTCCCACCATAATGAGGCATTTCTCCACGAGCGCGTTGTGCATCACGTTCTGACTCTAATTCTTCTTCAGAGCAATAACACTTATAAGCACGACCACTTAATAATAATTGTTCCACTAGCGGATCATAAGTAGATCTTCTTTCAGATTGTCTATATGGACCATGTTTCCCAGGTTTATCCGGACTTTCATCCCAGTCCATTCCTAACCATTTTAAATTCTCTAACTGACTTTTTTCACCATTCTCTATATTGCGTTTTTGGTCCGTATCTTCAATTCTTATAATGAAATCTCCACCATTATGTTTGGCGAATAAATAATTGAACAAAGCTGTTCGAGCATTCCCGATGTGTAGATTTCCTGTTGGACTTGGCGCATAGCGTACACGAACTTTTTTTGTCATGATTGTTTCCTCATTTCTAAATAGTATTTTTTTCAAGTAAACAAATAGCCATTGCTGCAATACCTTCTTGACGCCCGACAAAACTCATTTTCTCAGATGTTGTCGCTTTTACGTTAACACGTTCTGCATCCATTTGACAATCAAATGCTAAGTTTTCTTTTATTTCTTTTAAATAAGGCTGCATCTTTGGTTTTTCTGCCAAGATTGTCGTATCTATATTAATAATAGTAAATCCTTCTTCAGTCAATCGTTTACTAACTTGTTGCAGTAACTCCCTTGAATTCGCATCCTTAAAATCCGGGTCATTATCAGGGAATAAATGACCTATATCGCCTTTTCCGGCTGCTCCAAGTAAAGCATCTATAATTGCATGAATTAAAACATCCGCATCAGAATGACCTAAAAGACCTTTTTCAAAAGGTATTTTTACTCCACCAATAATACAAGGTCGCCCTTCTACTAATTGATGAACATCATATCCTTGTCCAACTCTTTGCATAGGATACTCCTTCTGTTCTTTTTGATGATTCTTCAGTAGTGCTTCGCCTATTATTAGATCTTCAGGAGTTGTTATTTTGATGTTATCGTAGTTACTTAAAACCACACTAACGTCTTCACCTATACGCTCTACTAACGAAGCATCATCTGTTCCTAAAAAATTTTCACCCTCAGCTAGTTGATGTGCTCTAATGATTAATGAACTGCTAAATGCTTGAGGGGTTTGAATTTGCCATAATTTTGACCTCGGTACGGTTTCGATTACAAACTCTTTTTCAACTTTTTTAATCGTATCTTTAACAGGAACTCCTAAAATAGCTGCTTTTGTTTTACGGACGGTATCATTTAAGCTCTGAATAGAGTAATTATCTATAAATGGTCTTGCTCCGTCGTGAATCATAACAAAACCATCTATATTTTTTAATTTTTCTAAACCACAACTCACACTATCTTGGCGCTCAATTCCACCTTCAACAAATGTGATAGGGGTCGTAGTAGCTAACCCTTCTTTTAAAGATAATTCTTTTAATAGCGGTATTTCCTCTTTTTTTGCCACAATAATAATATGACAGCAGTTGCTATCTTTTAGAAAAGTTCTTAAGGGATAGACAATCATTGGTTTATTTAATAGTGGCAGCAAAACTTTATTTTTCGAAGTTCCCATGCGCTTTCCATGACCGGCCGCTAATAAAATCAGCTCATAGTCTTTGTTCATCACAAGGCTCCTATTCTTTTTCTTTGATTCCTTTTTGAGAATGCACTGGTTTTGCGAAAATCATACGGCCAGCAGCCGTTTGTAGTGCGCTTGTTACAACAACGTTAATTGTTTTATTCATATAATACTGACCATCTTCAACTACAATCATTGTCCCATCATCTAGATAAGCTACTCCTTGATTACGTTCTGTTCCTATTTTAACAACCATAACCGTCATTTGTTCGCCTGGAATCACAACAGGTTTCACAGCATTTGCTAATTCGTTGATGTTCAAAACTGGAACATTTTGGAATTCACTCACTTTATTCAGGTTATAGTCATTTGTAACGACTACTCCGTCTAAAAGTTTTGCTAATTTAATCAGCTTCGAATCAACTTCAGCAATATCCTCAAAGTCACCATCGTACATTTCAACATCCATATCATTCTCTTTTTGAAGAGCATTTAAGATATCTAATCCTCTTCGTCCTCGTACGCGTTTAAGGCTATCCGAAGAGTCTGCGATGTATTGTAGTTCTTGTAAAACAAAGTTAGGGATTAACAGTACACCCTCAACAAATCCTGTTTTAGCAATATCGTAAATTCTACCATCAATAATAACACTAGTATCTAGAATTTTGTATTTTCTAAAGGTTTCATCTGATTTTCGTTCTAACACCTGATTTTCATCATCTGTTTCCGTATTCTTTTTAGATTTTGTTTGAAACATTTTCTGCCACTCTTCACGTCTAGTGGTACCAATACGGAAACCAAGATAAGCAAAAATAAACATTAGAATTATTGGTAAGATACTACTAATAAATGGCAATGATAGACCAATTAGGAAAAGACTTCCTAGCCAAGCTAATACCATCCCTATAATTGTCCCTATACTTCCAAATAATAAGTAAGTAAGGCTTTGTTGGCTCAATAATACTTCTATTTTTTTAATTCCTTGTTCAATATACTTTGTGGTAGGAAGAGAAATCAATAAAAATATAATAGCACCAATCACAATATTCACAAAGCTATAATTTACAAATGCATTTGAAACGCTAAAGATTTCCCAAACTAATGGTAAGAAACTAGCTCCGATACTTCCACCGATTAGTACAAAAATTCCCATAATAATTTTTTTGGCCAAAATAATCCTCCTTTTTCAATAAATGCGTCTCTCTGCTTACTAGTATCCGAAGCAGAGAGACACTTTATATTTAATTTTTATCATTAATTCCCGAAAGCTTTTCGTATACTATCAGAGATAGTTGACACTCCTATAATTTCAATATCCTTTGGAAATGTCCAACCACCAATATTATTTTTTGGAATAAATATTCTTGTAAAACCAAGTTTAGCCGCTTCCTGAACTCTTTGGTCTATCCGACTAACTCTTCTTACTTCACCAGTTAGTCCTATTTCACCAATAAAACAATCTTTTGCTCGTGTCTCTTTTTCTTGGTAGCTAGAGGTGATGCTCATCGCAATCGCTAAATCAATCGCCGGTTCATCTAATTTAACTCCACCTGCTGCTTTTAAATACGCATCTTGGTTTTGCAGCAATAAACCAGCTCTCTTTTCTAGAACAGCCATAATCAAGGATACTCGGTTATGATCTAATCCACTTACCGTTCGCTTAGCATTCCCAAAAACGGTTGGTGTAATCAAAGACTGAATTTCTGCTAGGATCGGTCTTGTCCCTTCCATCGCAGCCACAACTGCTGAGCCTGTTGCTCCGGCTAAACGTTCTTCAAGGAACATCTCTGAGGGATTAAGAACTTCTATTAAACCTCCGTTGCGCATTTCAAAAATCCCAATTTCATTTGTTGAACCAAAGCGATTTTTAACGGCTCTTAAAATACGAAAAGTATGGTGTCGATCGCCTTCAAAATAAAGAACTGTGTCAACCATGTGCTCTAGCATTTTAGGACCAGCAATAGAACCCTCTTTCGTTACATGGCCTACGATAAAAATAGCAATATTATTAGTCTTAGCTATTTTCATTAGGTCTGCCGTACTTTCTCGTACTTGACTAACACTTCCAACGACACTTGACACATCTGGCTGACTCATTGTTTGAATAGAGTCGATAACAACAAAATCTGGCTTTATGTCTTCAATCGTCTGACGAATCGCTGCCATATCTGTTTCAGGATAGATATAAAAATTATCTCCTTTTACACCTAGTCGATTAGCACTCATCTTAAGTTGGCTGGCACTTTCTTCTCCTGATACATATAAAACTTTTCCTCCGGTATCATTTAACTGAGCGGAAACCTGCAGTAAGAGAGTTGATTTTCCAATTCCTGGATCTCCTCCAATTAGAATTAGGGAACCTGGCACTACTCCTCCACCTAATACACGATTCAATTCAGCCAATTTTGTTTTCACTCTCGGTATTTTTGAAACAGTAATTTCTTGAATTGTTTGAGCCTTAGCAGATTTCCCCGTCATACTAACTCGACTTCTACGGTTGTTCTTATCTGCAATAATTTCTTCTTCCATTTGGTTCCACGCACCACAGTTTGGGCAACGTCCCATCCATTTCGGAGATTCGTATCCACAAGCTTGGCAGACAAACTTTGTTGATGTTTTTTTTGCCACCGATCGAACCTTCCCTTCTTTTATTACATAGAATGTAAGTGTATTTTACCACAAAAATAACGATAAAAGGTTTTAAAACCCTTTTATTCTCTTAAGTAGTGTATTTAAAATCTGGGTTATTTACTTTAACTTTACGTCTTGTAGGCACGATAGTTTGAATTCTTTTTTTAGATTGTCATTTTATTTTAAAAAAATAACAGATAAATTAAGAATGTATGTTCTTAGTTTACCTGTAGTCCATATCTTACTCTGCATATTTACTTTCCTGAAGAGCCAAATCCACCTAACCGATTTTGCTCTGTAATTCGTTCGTTATCTGCTTTCAAAAAAGGTAAAAATATCCCTTGTCCAATGCGGTCTCCTTTTTTGATAAGGTGATCCTTGATTCCATAGTTAATAAATTGAAAATAAATATGGCCTTCATTAGCTTCATTATCATAATAATCAGAATCAATGACACCTATTCCATTTGGTAATAATAATTGGTTCTTGATTGGATTGCTTGATCGATTTGCTAGCTGAAGAAATTCATCTTCTCCCATATAAGATTTTATACCTGTTGGGACTAAGGTAGATTTCAAATGTTTTCGGTTTTCTTCTCCCAGAGAGAAATGATTTTCTTCCTTTGATAGCTGTTTATGTCTGACTAAAACTTTCCAAATAGAAGGTATTAAACAGTCTTCTGCTGCCTCAAAATCATATCCAGCTGCATGCCTAGTAGCTCTTATAGGCATATTGATTCCTTTTTCTTGATAAGCCGTTACTATTTCAAAACCACGTTGTTTACTCATTTTCTATCCCCTTTAGTAAATCATTTAACCTACTTTATTTGTTCAAAACATCTTAATTATTATAACAAATATTTAATAGTATTACGATACCTTCTATAATTCTATATCCAGAGCACTAAATAGTTTGATTGTCTTGGGCACTGTGCACAAAAAAAACAACGAAATCTGTGCAGTGCTCCATTTCAAAAAGAGAACGTTTACACTATACTAACTATATTAATGAAAACGTTATATAACGAATAAAAATAGGACAGGTGATCAGTATGGTAGAAATCGCTCTAAATAATATTCACAAAAAATATGACAATAATGAGAATTATTCTGTTACAGATTTTAATTTAAATATTAAAGACAAAGAGTTCATTGTTTTTGTTGGACCTTCTGGTTGTGGTAAATCTACAACTTTACGTATGATTGCAGGATTGGAAGATATCTCTGAAGGAGAATTAATTATCGGCGATACATTAATGAATGATGTCGCTCCCAAAGATCGAGATATCGCAATGGTATTCCAAAACTATGCTCTATACCCTCACATGACTGTTTATGACAATATGGCTTTTGGTTTGAAATTACGTAAGTACAAAAAAGAAGAAATTAACCGCCGTGTAGAAGAAGCTGGTGAAATCTTAGGACTAACCGAATACTTGCAACGTAAACCAGCTGCACTTTCAGGCGGACAACGCCAACGTGTTGCTCTAGGGCGTGCTATTGTTCGAGATGCTAAAGTTTTCCTAATGGATGAGCCTTTATCTAACTTAGATGCAAAACTTCGTGTGGCTATGCGTGCAGAGATTGCTAAGTTACACCGACGTCTTGAAACGACTACTATCTATGTTACTCATGACCAAACTGAAGCTATGACTATGGCTGATCGGATTGTCATTATGAAAGATGGTTTTGTTCAACAAATCGGTTCTCCAAAAGATGTCTATGACACTCCCGTGAATAAATTTGTAGCTGGTTTTATTGGTTCTCCAGCGATGAACTTCTTTGATGTAACGTTAAATGGAAACATTTTATCTAATGGAGCTGGCTTAAAGCTAGTTATTCCAGAGGGTAAAAGTAAATTCCTAATCTCTAAAGGTTATGACGGAAAAAAATTAGTTTTCGGTATTCGTCCAGAAGATATCCATAGTGAGCAAATAGCATTAGAGGCTGACCCTACTAGTGTTGTACATGCAGAAGTTGTTGTATCAGAATTACTAGGTGCTGAGACAATGTTGTATACTCGTGTAGATAACACTGAATTTATTTCTAAAGTTGATGCACGTGATTTCCATAATCCAGGAGAATTTATTGACTTGGCATTTAATCTGAATAAGAGCCATTTCTTTGACCCTGAAACAGAAGAGGTTTTACGTTAATCTCCTTATTATCTAGCATTTATTCGCTAAGTAATAACCCAACTATTGGTTAACCCCTTAACAGAAAAGAACTGAGATTAGGACAGGTTTGTCCGAAATCTCAGTTCTTTTTATAGTTCTAATACCTTTATTATCTTAGCAGGATTGCCACCAAGAACTACATTATCAGGAAATGATTTTGTCACAACTGCTCCTGCACCAACAACTACATTATTTCCTAATGATACACCAGGAATAATAATTGCTCCCCCACCAATCCAAACATTATCCCCTAATGTAATTGGTTTGCCATATTCGATTGATGTATTACGCTTTTCTGGATCTAACGGATGGGTGGCCGTATACAATTGAACATTCGGAGCTAACATGCAGTTTTTTCCAATTGTAATCGGACAAATATCTAGTAGTGTACAATTAAAGTTCGCATAAAAATTCTCTCCAATATGAATATTGAATCCATAATCTACTATCAGCCCACTATTTATATGGTAGCTCTTGCCGGTAGTTCCAAATAAATCCTTTATTATAGCATTGTTTTCTTTGAGCTCTAAAGATTGATTAAATGCTCTTAATCTTTCTTGAGCATTCTTTCTAGCTTTAGATAATTCAACATCAGAGGCATCATACATTTCTCCATTAATCATTTTTTCTTTTTCAGTGCGCATAATTTTATACTATCCTTTCATAACTATTCGTCATTTAGTAAGTTATTTAGTAGCTTTCATACAAACTATTCGATTGTCTGTTTAAATTCAGAAACTTGGTGATAGGCTACAGCAAACGTTTGACTTAGTTGTTTATATACTGGGAACATTCTTTTGTAGACTTGCGCCTCTTGTAGTTGTGGTTTGTGTAAATAAGTTAGAACATTCATTAATTCTATTTCTGTAATTTCATTCATCACATTCATACTTTTTAGCCCTATTACTGCTGCTCCCAAACAAGAACTTTCGATGCTTTCTGGAAACTCTAAAGGGTAATCAAACACATCGCTTAACAATTGACGCCAAACCGGGGATCGAGAAAATCCTCCAGTTGCAGTGATTCTTTTCGGAGGGCCAGCTAGTTTAGATAGATCCATCAATACGGCATATAAGTTAAAGGAAATCCCCTCCACTACTGCTCTCATAAAATGTTCGGGTCGGTGCATCATGTTTATTCCAAAAAAAGACCCAGAAGCCTCGGCATTCCACAATGGTGCGCGTTCTCCGTTAAGATAAGGATGGAAGAATAGGCCTAGAGAACCAGCTGGTACTTTTTTGAGCTCATCCATATAACGAGAATAAGAACTTAACTCTTTGCTTAAATAAGTTTTACTTGCCCATTCTAAAATATTTCCCCCATTATTAACTGCTCCACCAATTACCCAGTGTTGTTCATCTAAAACATAACAAAATGTTTTGCCCTCAGGATCAGTGAAAGGCTCTTTAGTCACCATCCTTATCGCTCCACTTGTTCCTATAGTAACAACAGCTTCACCCGGCTTAACTGCTCCTACTCCCAAGTTAGATAAGCATCCATCGCTTCCTCCAATAACAAAAGGAGTTTCTGGAAGAAGACCCATTTGAGTTGCGTACTTTGGAACCATCCCTATTAGTTTTTCTGTCGGTGATACTAGTTCAGATAGCCCATTTTCAGTAATTTTAGCAATAGTTAAGGCAGAATCATCCCACTTAAAATCTCTAATATTAAATAAGCCCGTACTTGATGCAACAGAGTAATCTATCATATAACGACCGAATAGTTGAAAAAAGATGTATTCCTTTATTCCAATAAACTTTTTCGCTTTGTTGAATAGCTCAGCATGTTCTTCTCGAAGCCAAATCAGTTTAGTCAGAGGTGACATAGGATGTATCGGTGTTCCTGTACGGTGATAGATAGATAACCCTTCTGCTTTTTTTAATTTTTCAGCATACTCTGCCGCTCTGTTATCTGCCCATGTTATACTTCTTGTTAGCGGTTTATCATTCTCATCCATGGCAATCAAGCTATGCATAGCACTTGAAAAGCTAACACATAGAATTCTATCAGGACAAATAGCAGCTTTTTTCATAACTAATTTAATACTTTTCAACACCGCTTGAAATAAACTATCCGGATTTTGCTCTGCCATTGCTGGTGTATCTCTAAATAAAGGATAAGCTTCATAACTAGTAGCTACCGCTTCTCCATTCTGTTTAAATAAGACTGCTTTAGTGCTTGTAGTCCCTATATCTACCCCTATTACATATTTTTTCTGCATAAAAAAACTCCTCAATTAGACTTTAACTGCTAACTAAATTTCTATTGTAAAAAAAAAAGAGGCAATAAGTTTCGACTCTTATTGCTCTTCTAATTCTTTTAATAAATTACTACAGGAATCCCCGTTTCAATTTGATTATAAATTTCAGACATTATTGTAGGAGGTGTATTTATACAACCATGAGAACCGTTCGTTAAATGATTGCTTCCCCCATAATTAGATTGCCATGGAGAATCATGAATACCAACTCCATCCCAATCAACCGGAAGCCAATAATCAACTGGAGTTGCATAATCTTCACCCGTCAAAGTAGCGTTTCGGTCTTTCTTCCAAACATAAAAAACTCCTTTTGGTGTAGGTGTTTTAGGTTTCCCTGATATAATGTCCGTCTCTAAAAAAAGTTGCCCATTAGTATAAACCCACATATGCTGTGCAGCAAGATCAATTTCAATATAATTTTCACCAAACTCATTTCCGTCATCTGTGTAGCCAGAACCATTATACCGTGGTGTCCGCTCTATATTCTCACCTAATAGAATATCCTTTACTAGTGAATCTGTTTCGCGAGTTGCATCTAGTGTCCAACCATACGTTCCAGCTAAAACTTTAACGATACCTCTCTTACTTGTTTTAAAGTCTCTCGTTTTTTCGTATGTACTATATTTAGTACTAAGTTCTTCCATATAAGTATAAACACTATTTCTATCTACTGTTATTAAACCCGATTCATTTATATTTAACCAATCAAACAATATTTCACGAGGTACAATTTCTTTTGAACCAGCTATATTATGAGTAATCGATAGACTGCTTAATTTTTTTAATTCATCTAAATTCACTTTTAAAGCCTTATCAGTAGAAACTATACTTGGCTTAACATATGTCTGCTTTAGGTCTATAGTAGTATTGCCTTCTCGTACCGACTCTTTTAGTAAGTCTTTAACCTTATCTTCATCAAACATATTGCCTTTTATTTCGGATTGGATACTAAAATTACTATCTATTTTTACAATTTTTGCATCTTCCGATTTCGTACGATTTCCTTGATTAAGCGGTAAATCAGAAAGGAAAATCTTAACTACATCATCATTAAAACCTAAACTATTCATGGTTAATTGCGTATTGTTAGGACTTATTTTTTTTATTGGCCAAGTCCAACTATTCTGCTTTTTCATTTCATTTTCTAGTGTTTCTGCAAAATCAGAGGCTACACCTATGTCTGTACCTTTAAAAGAGAATAATTTTTTATTGCCTTCAACAACTTTAAACTCTTTTCCTTCATAATGTTTTTTTATAGCTTGATTCGCTTCTTTAATAGTCATATTGCTAATTGACAGGCTATCTACGGTTGTTTTAGGTAAAAACTGTTGTGTATATTGCATACTCACCTTTACATATAACCCTGTAGTTAACACAAAAAAAACAGCTATTCCTACGAAAATCATTTTTCTTCTATTCATTAGATACATCCTTTTTGCCATATTTTTATCTCGCTTCTTATATTTTACCATGTTTCATCATGAAGAGTAGCTTTATATCAATTTGCAAGAATAATAAAAACAAAAAAAGTACCATCCGAAGATGATACTTTTTTTATAGATGCGCGGCAGCGTCCTACTCTCACAAAGGGAAACCCTTCACTACCATCGGCGCTAAGAAGCTTAACTGCTGTGTTCGGCATGGGAACAGGTGTGACCT
>NZ_JBATXB010000016.1:0-4072 GCF_049673005.1 Carnobacterium sp.
TTGCCTTCTTTTTTTAATTCAATAGTTTTAATCCCACTTTTTGTCTCGACCGTTAACGTTTCTTTATCAGTCAAACCTTCATCATAGACAAATTTTGAGAAACAGCGAATTCCGTTTCCACACATGGCTCCTTGTGACCCGTCTGCATTGTACATTTGCATCATAAAATCAGCTCGGATAGATGGCCGAATCAAAATTAATCCATCCGATCCAATACCAAAATGTCGGTCACTCACAAATAGAGAAACAGCTTCTGGATTTGTTATTTTTTCATCTAAATCGTTGACATAAACATAGTCATTGCCAATACCATGCATCTTTATAAAGTCCATTTTGACACCTCTTCAGATTTATTAATTGTTGACTAGATAATTTATTATAAAAGAATTCATTCGTTTAAGCGAAGATTTTTAATCTCTTTTAAAAAAATACGGTATAGAATAAAACGAAAAAACTAGTTTTTTTATTTCTTCACTATCTAAAAAATGTCTATACCCCTAACGGTTGTGAAATTAAAATTCTTTAAAAGAATAATTTTCATTAATTTAGCAAGCTTTTCAACTTGTTCACTAAAACACTTGACTATCATACCCCTTAAGGGTATATTTATTTTGTGAAAAAACAATCATATTTAAAGGAGAATTCCTCATGGCGCAAAAAATACTTATTATCGGCGGTGTAGCTGGTGGTGCAACAGCAGCTACTAGACTTCGTCGTTTAAACGAAGATGACACCATTATTCTTTTTGAAAAAGGTGAATACATTTCGTTCGCTAACTGTGGTCTTCCGTACCATATTGGTGGGGAAATTAAAGAACGCGATAGCTTACTCCTACAAACCGTTGAAGGTATGGAGCAACAATATGCACTAGACATTCGTAATTTCTCTGAAGTTACCACGATTGACCCTGTTAACAATGAAATTACCGTTTTAAACCATCAGACCGGGACAACTTATACGGAAACATTTGATAAACTCATTATTTCAACTGGCGCAAAAGCAATCACGCCTGCCATTCCTGGTATGGAAACTGCCGAAAACGTCTTTTCATTGCGTAACATTCCTGATATGGATTTGATTAAAGAGTACATCACAAAACACGCTATTCAAACTGTAACGGTCATTGGTGGTGGTTTTATTGGTTTAGAAATGATGGAAAATCTCAAATTATTGGATCTCGATGTTCAATTAGTCGAGATGGCACCTCAGGTAATGCCCAATATCGACTTTGAAATGGCTCAGCAACTGCATACTCAAATCAATATGCACGGGGTTAATTTATTATTAAATGATGGCTTAAAAGAATTTAAAGATAATGGGAAAAAACTACTTTTGACAAGTGGCACTGTCTTGAATACCGATATGACTATTTTATCTATCGGGGTTACACCAGAAAATACACTTGCTAAAGAATGTGGTATCGAGCTCGGCTTCAAAAATGCGATTAAAGTAAACGAACAACTTCAAACAAACTACCCTGCTATTTTCGCTATTGGCGATGTTATTGAAGTAAAAGATAGTGTTGATGGATCGCCTACTAACATCCCGCTTGCATGGCCGGCGAACCGTCAAGGACGTTTAGTTGCAGACATTATTAACGGAATTCCAGCACTGTATCCAGGAACTCAAGGAACATCTGTTGCGAAGATTTTTGAACTGACTGCTGCTTCAACTGGAAATAGTGAACGTATGCTAAAAAATAAAGGCATCGACTTCCAAGTGATTCATGTTCATCCTAACTCACATGCTGGTTATTACCCCGGTGCTAGCCCGATTCATTTAAAATTGCTTTTCGGAAGCAATGGTAAAATTTTAGGTGCACAAGGTATTGGAACTAAAGGTGTTGATAAGCGTATTGATGTTATCGCAACGGCCATGAAATTTGGTGGAACAGCAGATCAATTAGCTGAAATTGAGTTAGCTTATGCTCCTCCTTATTCAAGTGCTAAAGACCCTGTTAATATGTTAGGTTACACAGCTGATAACATGATGAGCGATAAAATTAAAACCATTCAATGGCATGAGGTTGACGAGTTAGTAGACCAAGACGCTTTCTTTTTGGATATTCGAGAAGAGTTTGAATTAGCGACTGGTTCTTTACCAAAAGGTACCTTCATTCCATTAAATCAATTGAGAAATAGACTAGCTGAATTACCAAAAGACAAGACTATTTATGTTTATTGTCAAGTTGGGCAACGTGGCTATAACGCT
Organism: Carnobacterium sp.; assembly: GCF_049673005.1. Classification (GTDB taxonomy): domain Bacteria; phylum Bacillota; class Bacilli; order Lactobacillales; family Carnobacteriaceae; genus Carnobacterium_A. The sequence goes on from NZ_JBATXB010000016.1 coordinate 2,212, forward strand.
GCAAGAATCTTAATGCATCACGGATTTGATGTAAAAAATCTTGACGGTGGTTATAAAACGTATAAAATCGCAACATATAGTTTAAAAAATACACCTTTCAAGAAAAGAGTGAACGAACAAATTTCTAGTCCTTCACAAGTCTGTCCTCTAACGACTATTGAAGTGGATGCTTGCGGTTTGCAATGTCCTGGGCCAATCTTGAAAGTAAAAGAACAAATGGACCAAATGTCTGTCGGGCAAAAAATGATTGTTAAAGCGAGTGATTTTGGCTTTAGTGCCGATATTGAAGCTTGGGCTAAAAGCACTGGAAATAGCGTCTTAAAAAATGAAATTGAAGGCGACAATGTTGTCGCTACTCTTTCAAAAGGCAATCTCCTACAAAACACTGCCCTTCCAAAAGAAGGTATGATGAAAGATACAAAAGAAGGCGCAACAATGGTCGTCTTTAGTGGGGATATGGATAAAGCTCTAGCCTCAATGATTATTGCTTCAGGCGCAGCCGCAATGGGGAAAAACGTCACAATATTCTTCACTTTCTGGGGACTTAGTGTTTTGAAAAAACAAAAAATACAAAAACGTGGGATGGCAAAATTATTTGATATCATGCTTCCTAATGGCGCAAATAGCTTACCTATTTCTTCAATGAATATGGGCGGTGCTGGTGCTAAAATGATGAAGACCGTGATGAAACAAAAAAATGTCGATCCATTGCCACTTATGATTGAAAAAGCTAGTAAATTAGGCGTTAAGTTTATTGCTTGTACAATGAGTATGGATATTATGGGAATCGAAAAAGAAGAACTATTTGATTTTGTTGAATACGGTGGCGTGGCAGCTTACCTTGGCGACAGCGAAGAATCTAATTTAAACTTATTCATCTAATATCTGTTTGCCATTTCTGTATAAAAGGGTATACTATAACCGACTTTTAGAAAGAAGGGATACTATGGATACGTCCGATAAACAAGAACAAAAAAAGAAAATAATCAATCGCTTAAAACGAACAGAAGGCCAAGTTCGCGGCATTCAGAAAATGATTGACGAAGACAAAGAATGCATCGATGTCATCACACAACTAAGCGCTACTCGCGCCAGTATTGATCGAGTGATGGGGATGATTGTTGCTGAAAACTTAAAAAATTGTTTCGAGAATCCAACGAACGATGCACAAGAGCAAGAACAAAAAATGAATCAGGCCATTAACATGATCATAAAAAAATAGTTTATTCACTAAGCTGATTCCATTAAAGATGGAGTCAGCTTAGTTTTTTTTAAATGACTCTTAAATAGTTAGCTAAAGCTCTTTTTTGGTTCTCCGATTTGTGAGATACTCTTAAGCGTGACTGAAAATGGAGGGAATAAAAATGATTTATATTAAAGAAGCGGTATTACACATTTTTGATCTGAATAGCAACGAACCTATTTTTTCTTTTGCTGGTTTAGATCTAACAGAAAAATTTACGTTTGATTATCTTCACGCTATGATAGAAAAAGTAGAAGATTCCGATAATATGAAAACTGGTGTATTATCAGAAGATAACCCATTGATTCAACCTTTTAATGCTCTTCAAGATAATTTTATTGAAACAACAAAAATCTTAACTGAAAAATTCTTTTCGATTACAAAGTTAAACCCAGAAATACCACCAGCTGATTTGTTGTTCGTCTACTTTACTTTAGATGAAGTGCCGTGTTTAGGACTATTTAAACTAAATTATTCTGATAGCATCACGCATTATATTTCATATGAAGAAGAAACGTTAACCAATCAATTGATTATCAATCGTTCTATTTTACCAAGTGCACGTCAGGCAATTCAAGAAGGAATGGTACTCGATTTAAGTATTATGGAGTACCATGT
>NZ_JBATXB010000017.1:0-68869 GCF_049673005.1 Carnobacterium sp.
GTTTGTGTCAAGTTTTTCTCGAGCGCTCTATCACCATGCTAGTTTAGACGTTTTATTTTTGTACACTCATTAGCTACCGCACGGCTACGCCGCTTGCTGGCCCATCTTTTGGAAGAATATTCCTAAAACCAGGAACCTTCTCCCAAAAGACAGGAATTAACGAAAACTTTTAATTAATTGTCCTATTGCCGATGAACGAGAGGCATACAACGGAATGGTCCCATTTTTTACCCTGACTGACTGCCGTGTTTTCTCATGCAATAACGACGATAAACGAACCGTTTGGTTCACTTTACGTTGTTTTCTCGCACTTCGTTTTTGTTGGTGAAGATAGGCTTCACGCAAGGTGTGATTGAACATCCCTTGTTTTACCTTTACCATAGCTTCGCAACCATCTGCGCTCCAATGCATTCCTCGCTTTTTCATGCGAAAAGAGATACGTCGTTGATTGGACTCCATTGCGCCTAAACCTCTTGCGTCCTTCGGCGCTTGTTCTACTTTTTCGCGCCAATCGAAAATCCGATCCCAATTTCGTACTACATAGGTTCGAAATGTAGTCAGTTTTTCCACTGCAGAAGTTTCATCTAGCGTACTTTCATACGTATCCAACCAAATAGTTAACTGATCTAAATCATGCGTCTTTAATGCTTGCTTGACCTGCTGTTTAAAAATGGTAGTTTTCACGCCAAATGCACGGTTTAACCCTTGAAAAACATGATAAGAGTCTAGCTGATTTAAAACAGGGTAGTTCGATTGAGAAAAAGCTTCTTGGAATTTGTCTGCTGTATACCCTTGTCCGCCGTCACTATTTGTAATGATTTGAGCTTGTTGTAAGGCATAATGATTCGCTGTAAAGGCTTGAATCTCTGCCCAAAAACCAGCGGTTTTTTTGGTCGTCATAATGGCTTTAGGTTCCTTTAAAGAGACGCGTTTCCCATTTTTATCCCAGCCTTCATAAAGGATGGCATGACGAACTTCTAAGCTTTTTTTCTTTTCTGTCCCACGGACAAAGACTCCATCAGCCTCGGCGTACAAATAGTCTACCTTTTTTCCTTCCGGCAACTCAGCTGCTTCTTCTAGTTCCAATACACTCTCTTCATCTTCGCGTGCTTGTGCGGATCCAACGCGTTTGAGAAGACTACCGACTGTTTGATGACTAATAGTAACAGCTGTCCATTCATTTAGCATATCTGCAGTATCTCTATAAGTAACTTTACTCGCCAACTCTGCTACTTTTACTTCTACTAGTGGACTATGGCGTTGATATTTCCGGATACCTAACCAGTCATCTAGCGGATAATGATTTTGACTCTCTTGATCTATCATCAAGGTACGACGATAACGAACAGGACCAAAAATAAACTGAACGGTTTTCCAGTCTTCTCGTTTCACTTTCCAACCTTCTCCTTGTTTCTGCTCCTTGACCACCTGATTGAGATGAGTGAAGACATCTCCTACTAATTCAGCGAATACTTCATACATACAGACTTGAATAGCTTCTTCTGTCTCTATTAAATTGCTTGAATCCTTTATTATTTTGTAAACCTTTGATATAATATTATTCATAAGAAGGCCTCTTTCATTTATGTATTTGCCGCTCAAGCATACATTTATGATAGAACGCCTTCTTTCTTTTTGCTAGTAAAAAATAATAGTATCTCGAGAACTATTTTACACATACTAGAAATAATTATTTTTCTTTAAGATCCAAGTTGTTAAGAAGCTAATAAAAAGGATTAGAAACATAATAATCCAAAAGGCATTTGGACCTTGGTCAATTGGCAAGTTAACATTCATACCCCAGATACCTCCAATAACAGTGGGTATCGTCAATACAATTGTAATGGACGTTAAAATCTTCATAATATTATTTAGATTGTTTGAAATAACAGATGAAAAAACGGCACTAATTTGTTTTAAAAGTATAGAAATTTCTTCAATCATAACTTCAGCCTGTCTGTTTTCAACAATAACATCATGAAGCAAATTACGATTTTCTACTTTTTCAGTAAAAGCTTCAATTTTTTTAAGTTCATTAAAAATAGGATGACTTGCATGAATAGAAGAATTAAAATAAATAAGACTTTTTTGTAGGGACATCAAAGCAAATAATTGCTCATTTTCAGTAGATTTCGTTAACTGTTGTTCCATAGATTCTGTTTTTTTTATGATTTCTTTCAAGAAAAAAATATATTGAGAAGAAATTTGCCAAGCAACTTCTAAAACAAAAAGCTCTTTCTTTTTTACGTTTACTGGGTAATCAGTTTTATTGCTAATGATTTTTTCTAAAAACAAAGGGACATCTTCAGCAGCGGTTATAAGTGTATTTTTAGTTAAAATTATAGCTAAAGGAATGGTTATGTATTCATCATAACCTAATTTATTTATTACTTTAGAAGGATAATTGAAGATAATTAAATTGGGTTCTATCGCTGGATCTATTCCTAGTTTCTCTTCTCGTGCGATTTCATCAGGATCATTGACGCAAGATAAATAGTCTTTAGGAATACTGAACCTACTTGCCAAGTAATCAATTTCTTCACTAGTTGGATTTGTTACATGAATCCAATCACATGACTGGTCTTTTGTTCCATTAACTAAATGTCCATCAGAATCAGTATAATAGGATTGATACATTATGAACCTCCTCATTCAATAAAAATAGTTGTATTAATAGATTAATCATACACTATTTCAAGTGAAATAAGATGCAATATAGTTTCTAATATGAAAAAAAGTTGAGTATCAATAAAATAAATAAGAAGTCATTATATTGGAGTGAAATAGTTTAGTTCATTATTTTGAAAAAGAAGGATAGGAATAACTAAGAATAAGTATTCCTTACTTTTAATTTCGCTGTATTTTTGGTAGGATAGTAAGGTCAGAAGAAACGTAAAATTTAAACAGACACTTAAGTATTAAAAGGGGGAAATTACCATTGAGTAAACAACAAATTGGTGTAGTAGGAATGGCAGTAATGGGTAAAAACTTGGCTTTAAATATTGAAAGTAGAGGGTATTCAGTTTCTATATTTAACCGAACTGGATCAAAAACAGAAGCTGTTATTTCTGAGAATCCAGATAAAAATTTAGTTCCAACCTATACAATGGAAGAATTTGTAGGGTCGTTAGAAAAACCACGTCGTATTTTACTAATGGTTCAAGCTGGTAAAGGAACAGATGCAACTATCCAAGGGCTTTTACCACATCTTGATACAGGTGATATTCTAATTGATGGAGGAAATACTTTCTTTAAAGACACAATTAGACGTAGTGAAGAACTAGCTGAATCTGGTGTTAACTTTATTGGTACAGGTGTTTCGGGTGGAGAAGAGGGTGCTCTACTAGGACCAGCAATTATGCCTGGTGGACAAAAAGAAGCATACGACCTTGTAGCTCCAATTTTAGAAAAGATTGCTGCAGTTGCTGAAGACGGTCAACCTTGTGTAGCTTACATTGGACCTAATGGAGCAGGTCATTACGTTAAAATGGTGCATAATGGAATTGAATATGGCGATATGCAATTAATTGCTGAATCATATGACTTATTGCGTAAAGTAGCTGGATTATCAGTTGATGAGGTAGCGGAAGTCTTTGCGGAATGGAATAAGGGAGAATTAGATAGTTTCTTAATTGAACTTACAGCAGATGCATTAACTAAAAAAGATCCGGAAACAGGAAAACCAATGGTAGACATTATTTTAGATCGTGCAGGCAATAAAGGAACAGGTAAATGGACATCACAAAGTGCGTTGGATCTAGGTGTACCGTTACCTTTAATTACAGAATCTGTTTTTGCTAGATACATTTCGGCCTTAAAAGATGAACGTGTAGAAGCAAGTAAAATACTACCTGAACCAACAGCCTATTCATTTGATGGAGATAAGGCTATTCTGGTCGAAAATATACGTAAAGCCCTATACTTCAGTAAAATAATGAGCTATGCTCAAGGGTTCGCTCAAATGCGTACTGCTAGTGAAGAGTATGATTGGAACCTACAATATGGAGAGATTGCTAAGGTTTTCCGCGCAGGATGTATTATTCGTGCTCGCTTCTTACAAAAAATTACAGATGCTTACGATAAAAATCCAGAACTAAAAAACTTAATGCTAGATGACTACTTTTTAGATATTACAAAAAATTATCAAGATGCAGTGAGAGATGTGATTGGTATTGCTGTAAAATCAGGTGTTCCAATACCAACATTTTCTTCAGCAATTGCCTACTACGATTCTTATCGCTCAGCTAGATTACCAGCAAATATTATTCAAGCTCAAAGAGATTACTTTGGTGCACATACGTATGAAAGAACCGATAAACCCGGGACTTTCCACTTTGATTGGTATGGAGAAAATGGCCAGGAAGAATTATAAGCAGCTTAATTAATTTGATAAAGAAATCCCACAGATTGTGTCTTATGCAATTCTGTGGTTTTTTTTTTGAAATAAATAAGTCTATCTATTTGTTTTAATGACTTATTTAAATAAGTCTTAACAAAAACTTTAGCTGAAAATAGCGTTTAAAAAAATAACGTGACAATAAAAAGTTTTAAACTTCTCATTTAATTTTAATTTATGGTAAAATCATAATAACATTATGAGAATATCATTGAGAAAACTAAAGTAACATGGTATTGTAACAAAGGCAAAGACCAGTGAAAATAGAAGAAATGGTGGGAATTGAATGAATAGAATATTAATTATTGAAGATGAGAAAAACCTAGCTCGTTTTGTTGAATTAGAATTAAAACACGAAGGATATGAAACTGAAGTACGATATGATGGTCGTTCAGGATTAGAAGCAGCGTTAAACAAAAAGAAGAAATGGGATGTCATCTTATTAGATTTAATGTTACCAGAACTAAATGGTATAGATGTCTGTCGTCGTATCCGTCAAGTAAGTAACGTCCCGATTATAATGATGACAGCGAGAGATTCTGTTATCGATCGTGTAAGTGGGTTAGATCATGGTGCGGATGATTACATCGTAAAACCTTTTGCTATAGAAGAATTATTAGCAAGAATGCGCGCACTCTTTCGTCGTATTGAAATTGAGAATGAACAAAACGTTACGAAGCAAACAACTGTAAGTTATCGTGATTTAATAATCGAAAAAGAGAACCATGTTGTTCATCGTGGAGATAAAGTAATTGAATTGACTAAAAGAGAGTATGAATTGTTGTTGGAATTAATGGAAAACGTCAATGTTGTTTTAGCAAGAGACATTCTGTTGAATAAGGTCTGGGGATACGAGTCTGAAGTTGAAACGAATGTTGTAGATGTGTATATTCGTTATTTAAGAAATAAAATTGATGTTCCAGGTGTTGATAGTTATATTCAAACAGTTCGTGGGACAGGTTATGTGATGCGTACGTGATAAAGCCTTATTTTAATAGAAATGATAAAAAACGCATTTCTTTAAAATGGAAATGGACAATTGGCGCTACTTTGGCGATTTTTTTGACATATACTATCTTTACCGTAGCAATATTTATTGGTTTTAGGCAAATTATGTTAACTGAAGAAACGCAAGATGTTAAAGAAATTTTGGTTGGTGTTACGAATCGTTTAAACGGCGGTTCAAATGCATTGTCAAAGGAAAAAGTTTTCTTAAGCTTAAGTGGAAATTATACTTTTAGTGCACTTGAACTAGGGGAAGAATACGACCAGAGAAACTTAGTTTATGGACAATCTAGTAATTATCAAGATACAATATTTGCTAAAATGAATGAAGAAGGGGTAGTGGTTAGAGTTTACAGCCCTACTTCAAGATTATTGTTTGAAACGGAACCAAAAGATATTCCATTTAAAAGAACTGCACAACTTTTAATAGAACCTATTAAGATTAAGAATAAAGAAGGTCTCCAAGGAATTGCGCCAATTTATTCTAGAGTGACTCAAAATTTAATTGGTTATGTACAAGTAAACAATGAAATGGTTAATTATCATCAAATGAGTGAAAAAATTCTATGGGCTATAGGTGGTATTGGTATTTTAGCGTTAGTATTTAGCGCGGTTCTTGGTTATTTATTAGCAGTTAACTTTTTGAAACCAATAAAAAAAATTACGAATACAATGAATGATATCCGTAAAGATACCCAGTCTACTTCTAGAATTGAGTTAGACGAAGGTAATGATGAGTTGACTCATCTATCAATTGTTTTTAATGATATGTTAGATAGAATGCAAAAGTACATTGAGCAACAAAAAGATTTTGTGGAAGACGTTTCTCATGAATTAAGGACGCCTGTCGCTATAATGGAAGGACATTTAAAACTATTAAATCGATGGGGAAAAGATGATCCTGAAATATTAGATGAGTCGTTACAAGCTTCACTGCAAGAAGTAGAGAGAATGAAAAGTTTAGTTCAAGAAATGCTTGATTTATCAAGAGCGGAACAAGTTGAAATTCATTATAAAAATGAGAAGACAGCTATTAAACCTTTAGTTCTACAAACAATAAATAATTTCAAACTTATTTATCCTGATTTTGTATTTAATTTAGATGACGATATACGAGAGGAAACAGATGTTTCAATCTATCGGAATCATCTAGAACAAATCTTAGTCATTATTTTAGATAATGCTGTAAAGTATTCCTCTGACAGAAAAGAAATACATGTTTCTATTGCTTCTGATAATCAAAATGTAGATATTGCTATTCAAGATTTTGGAGAAGGCATGACACAAGAAGATACAGAAAGAATTTTCAATCGTTTTTATCGTGTTGATAAAGCACGAAGTCGATACAAAGGCGGTAACGGTCTAGGTTTAGCAATCGCAAAAGAATTATTAACGGGTTATAAAGGAACTATTTTTGTTGAAAGTGTTCTAAATCATGGATCTATATTTAGAATTAAAGTGCCTATTTATTTTAAAAAAATAGAAGAATAAAAAAGATTTCTGCCCTTTAAAGGGCAGAAATCTTTTTTTATCTTCGTTGTTGTTTGCCAGCATTACGTCCAGAATCAGTATTAGAAGAATGTGAACGAATTTGTTTATTCGTCAATTCCTTAGGCTGTTCTGAAATAGGTTCAGCTTGTTTGATAACACGTTCTTTTTTTGGACGATTTTTCATTTCTTCAGCAATTTCAGCTTGTATTCTAGGTTTATAATAAAAATTAGTAAGCATTGTCTGGAAAACTCCGAAGAATCCACCAACTAACCAATACAGACCTAACCCAGCAGGAGAAGAAATAGTAAACATTAAAATCATAATTGGATTCATGTACATCATCGTTTTCATTTGTTTCTTTTGTTCAGGTGATAGGCCAATCATAGACACATAGGCTTGAACCAAGTAAATTAAACCAGCGGCAATAGCTAATGGAATATTTCTTGTACCTAGGTTAATTCCAATAAATGTACTTGTAGCAATAGGCTCGGACAAACGAATAGCTTGGAACATTGCAGTAAAGATAGGCATTTGAATAAGTAACGGTAAGCAACCAATACCGCCTAACATACTCATATTGTTATCTTTGTAAAGACTCATCAGTTCTTGTTGAGCAATAGCTTTTTCTTCATTTGTTTTTGCTGCTTTTTGTTTAGCTTGAATAACATCTAGCTCAGGCTTGATAACAGCAGTTCTTTCTTGTTGAGCTAATGATTTTCTTGATTGACTAAGGTTTAAAGGCAAAATAATGATTCTAACAATTAAAGTAATAATGATAATTGCGAATCCATAACTTCCATTAAAAGTATCTGCCAACCAAAGGATAAGATCTTGCGTTGGGACGACTAAAAACTCGTAGATAAAACCTTCAGGATTTCCTTGTTTGTCTGTACTCATACAACCAGAAAGAAAAAGCATGACGCTTAAAAGCGATCCAGTCAAGAGGTATTTATTTAATTTTTTCATTGCTCACTATCCTTCATTTTAAATGTTTTTACCAATAACAAATCCAACTATACAGGATATATGAATCGATTTCAATTAGTTATAGAAAATTTAACTCTTTCAGGTAGAGAAGAATCTTCGGTAACTTCTAATTTATTCACTTTAGCACTTGGAGAGGGAGACTTTTTTATTTTTTCTATGAATTTATCTATTTTAAGAGAGTCTCCATTTGCTTCAATATAAACACTGCCATCAGATTGATTTCTTACAATTCCAAAAATACCGATTTGATCTGCAATCATTTTGGTCATAAAACGAAAACCTACTCCTTGAACGCGTCCTATTGCAGTCATCCTCACCTTTTTCATTTGTTTACCCCCAACTTCATTTGTTTTTTTTGAATCAAGAATAGATGGATATTTTTTTAATCTTTGAAAGAGATTTATGATATGAATCTCCTCCTTTCATAAACGTCTTGTCTTCTACATTTTATAAGTCAGAAGCTAATCCGTCAACTATTCAAAGTGACATATGATATAATTAAGAAGTATAGAATAGAATCAATTTGAGGTGATAAATTTGTTTCAAGTAGTAGAATTGCAAGGAGAGTACGAAGCTTGGTGGTTTTTTGATGATTGGAAAGAACAAATTAAGCAAATTAAAACCTTTGAGTCATTTGATAAAGCGTTAGATGAATATCAGCAAGCAGTTGCGATTCTTCAAATTGAGTATCCAGAATATCGAACCAAAAAAAAATACCTATCCTCATTTTGGAATGAAAATCAAAATAGATATTGTCCAGAATGTGAAGATGATATACAAATTTTTCATAGTGTAATGTTGTTGGAAGAATACCAAGTAATTGAATAAAAAAGATGAATATAATAGAAGAAAAAGAAAGGGATGAATATGAAAACTTTAATTATTGCTGAAAAACCGAGTGTAGGAAAAGAAATTGCCCGAGTTTTGGGAGCAACTAAGAATAACAAAAGTTATATTGAAGGCGAGGATGTCATCGTAACCTGGGCGTTAGGCCATTTGTTGGGACTTAAGATGCCTGAAGACTATAAATCAGAATGGGCGACATGGAATATGGAAAGTTTGCCGTTGATTCCAGAAGAAATGCAAATAAAACCGTTAAAAAATACGGCTGCTCAATTAAAATCTATCAAGCAGCTTTCTCAAAGAAAGGATGTAACAAAAGCCGTAATTGCAACAGATGCTGGACGGGAAGGCGAACTAGTAGCGAGATGGATTCTAGAGTATATTAAGTTTAAAAAACCAGTACAGCGTCTTTGGATATCATCGCAAACAGATCAAGCTATTAAAAATGGATTTAAACAGTTACAACCCAGCGGGAAATATGATGACTTATATGATGCAGCAATTGCTCGCTCTGAAGCAGATTGGCTAGTAGGTTTAAATGTTACAAGAGCTTTAACTGTGAAATACGAAGATAGCTTGTCAGCAGGTAGAGTACAGACTCCAACATTGGCAATGGTCAGAAAACAAGAAGCTCGTATAGAAGATTTTGTAGCAGAAACATTTTATACTATTCAATTAACTATTAATGGTCAAATTGCACTACTAAGTAGTGGAGCTCCAGATAAAATAAAGGATCAAGCTGAAGCTGAGAAAATAGTCAGCCACTTAAATAAACAAACAGTTAAAATAAAAGAAGTAAAAGAAAAAATTCAAACTCACCTTCCACCCTTACCTTACGATTTAACGGAGCTTCAGAGAGAGGCGAATCAGCGTTATCAATTCTCCGCTAAGAAGACATTGAGTGTAATGCAAACTCTTTATGAACGACACAAAGTTGTTTCGTACCCAAGAACAGATTCTAAATATTTAACTGTAGATATGAAAGAAACAATGAAAGAACGTTTACAAGCTGTCCAAAGTTTTGCAACCGAAGAAATAAGAACTATTATAAAAAATGGATCAAAAGCAACACAACTGTCTATTTTTGATAATGCTAAAGTCACAGATCATCATGGAATTATTCCAACCGAAGAACGTGCACGGATTGAAAAGATGGACCAAGATGAAATGCGTATATATCGTATGGTTGTGGAACGATTTATTGGTTTATTTCTGGCACCTTATAAAGTAGCTCAAACAACTTACTTGCTAACAACTTCAGATGCTGCCTTTAAGTTAAAACAAGAAGTCGTTTTAGAAAGCGGCTGGAAAAAATTGGAATCTACAAAAGAAAAACGACGTTTTAAAGAAAATGAAAAGATTGATAATCCAGTTTTTAAAGTAAAAAAAGAATTAACTAAAGCACCTGGAAGATTGACGGAGTCTTCTTTACTTCAAGCAATGGAAAAGCACAATTTAGGAACTCCTGCTACACGCGCTGAAATTATCGAAAAGCTAATAAGCAGTGAATTAATGGAGAGAAAAGCAACAAAGCTAACTGTTTCGCCTAAAGGAAAACAGTTGTTAACATTAGTTAATCCAACATTGGTTACACCTGAATTAACGAGCCAGTGGGAAAAATCTTTAGAACAGATAGCCACTGGAAAATTAAAAAAAGAGGTGTTTTTAAAACAAATAAGAATAGAAACACAAAAATTAATTAAAGAAATAAAAACTAGCGAACATTCTTATAAAGACCATTCCCTTACAACTAAAATTTGTCCAGAGTGTGGGGAACTATTGAAAGAAAGAAGTGGTCGAGAAGGTAAATTATTTGTTTGTAGCAAAACAACGTGTTCATATAGACGTTTTAAAGAACCTAAATTATCTAATAAACGCTGTTCACAATGCCATCGTAAAATGGAAATTCATGAAGGAAAATCAGGGAAATTTTTTAAATGTAAATACTGTAATATTTCTGAAAAGATGGATTTTACAAATAATAAAAAAATAACAAAACAGGAAACAAAACGTTTAATGAAAAAAGTTAATAAAGAAGCTCAAGAAGAAGTTGAAAGCCCTTTGGCATTAGCGCTTAAAGCGGCTATGGAAAAACAAGAGAAATAAAATATAGGTTTATGTTGGATAGGATAGCTCTATTTCTGATTAGATCAGAAATAGAGCTTATACTCTCTGACATGGGCTTTTTTTATTGTAAAAGTCAGATTCCACTTTCTATTTATTTTGTGTATAATGAGTTAGGAATGCCAAAGGAGGTTAGTTTATTGTGGCTACGAAGAAAAAGAACTATAAGAAAAAAAATAAAAAACATTATTTCTCAACTGAAATTATAGGAATAATATTTATCATACTAAGTTTGCTTGCAGCTTCACAACTTGGTTTTATTGGAGTACTAAGTGCTAATTTATTTCGTTTTTTTGTAGGAAATACATTTATTTTTGCTGCCTTATTGTTAGGTATATACGGAGCTTATCTAGTTTTAAAAGGGACAGAGCCACCATTTAAAAATAAAAGAATAATAGGATTAGGGCTAGCTTATGCGGGGACATTAGTATTGTACCACGTTCAGTTATTTGCACCGATTATGGATACAAATTTAAATGTTGTTTCAGCATCATTGCGTTTTTTTATGGTTGATATGGCAAAAAATCAGATCACTCAGTCATTAGGAGGAGGAATGATTGGAGGAATACTATATTCGGCTAGTTACTTCTTGTTTTCACAAGTAGGAACTTATTTCATAGTAGGAATTTTATGGTTTATTAGTTTCTTTATGATTTTTGATTTGTCTTTCAAAAAATTTATAGACTATATTCGATATTATTTGAAACAATTGGTTAACTACTTACGTTTATTACTTAATAAAACAGGATTATTTATTACTAAACAATGGGGAAAGTTACTAGAACGAAGGAAAAATCATAAGCCAATAGATTCGACAGAGGCAAAAAAATCAGAGAGTTTCCATTCACTTGAAAAAAAACCTCTAGAAAATAAAACGAGTCTATCAAATGACTTCAAGCCGCTGGAAATTGATAGTTATCAGAGTCAACAAGAGAAAAGTAAACCTCAAAAAAAAGTAGAGTCAAAAGAAAACTCTTTAGATAATCAAGAATTAAAATTTGACATAGCGTCAGAACCTGAAAATATTGATTATCAATTGCCGCCACCTAGTATACTAAATGAGGTAGAGCAAACAGATCAAACGAATGAATATGCGTTGATTCAACGAAATGTAAAAAAACTTGAAGAAACGTTCAAAAGTTTTGGAGTAGATGCTAAAGTTACAAAAGCAAATCTTGGACCGGCAGTAACAAAATATGAAATACAGCCAGCTGTCGGAGTAAAGGTAAGTAGAATTGTGAGTCTCAGTGATGATATTGCATTAGCGTTAGCAGCTAAAGACATTCGAATGGAAGCCCCCATTCCAGGAAAACCCTTTATTGGGATTGAGGTTCCAAATAGTGAGGTAAGCCTTGTCTCGTTTAGAAATGTAATTGAAGGACAAGTAAAAAATAATGAAAAATTATTAGAAGTTCCACTAGGTAGAGATATATCGGGTAATGTAGCAATGGCTGATTTAACTAAGATGCCCCACTTGCTCGTAGCTGGATCAACTGGAAGTGGAAAATCAGTTTGTATTAATGGCATTATTACTAGTTTACTTATGAAAGCTAAACCAAATGAAGTGAAATTAATGATGATTGATCCTAAAATGGTTGAATTAAACGTGTACAATGGTATTCCTCATCTACTAACTCCTGTTGTTACAAACCCTAAAAAGGCTGCTCAAGCTTTACAAAAAGTTGTACTAGAAATGGAACAACGTTATGAATTGTTTGCGGCTAGTAGTCAGCGAAATATAACGGGGTATAATCAATTTATTCTGGAAAAAAATTTAGAAAATGGAGAAGGAAATCCGACTTTACCATTCATTGTGGTAGTAGTAGATGAGTTAGCAGACTTAATGATGGTCGCTAGTAATGAGGTAGAAGATGCGATTATTAGACTTGCTCAAATGGCTAGGGCTGCTGGTATTCATATGATTTTAGCAACTCAAAGACCAAGTGTGGACGTAATAACAGGTATTATTAAAGCAAACGTACCCTCAAGAATTGCTTTTGCAGTATCCAGTGGTACCGATTCACGAACGATTATTGATAGTAGTGGAGCAGAAAAGTTACTTGGAAGAGGAGATATGTTGTATCTGCCTATGGGAGAAAATAAACCCGTACGTGTTCAAGGAGCCTTTATATCTGATGATGAAGTAGAACGAATAGTCAAATATGTAACTCAACAACAAGGAGCTAATTACGTAGAAGAAATGATGCCTGTTGACGAACCTGAAACAATCAGTGGAGAAGTTCAAGATGAGATTTACGAGGATGCTGTAGAAATGATAATCGATATGCAAACGGCTAGCATATCGTTATTGCAAAGAAGATTTAGAATTGGATACAATCGTGCAGCGCGTCTAATTGATGAGATGGAAATGCGTGGGATTATTGGACCCTCGGAAGGAAGTAAACCAAGGAAAGTTAACATCACAGAAGTTCCTGGAGACCCGGATAAAGATAATATAGAAAATTAAAAAAATTGATTCATGTTGCATAAGGATAGATTTACAGCAATAAAAAACGTCATATATGAGAATAGCATTAAAATGTGAACGTTTTTCATGAAAAACGTTTACATTCATCGTTTTATTGTTTATTTTATTAATTAAAGATGGTATCATATTTATAGAGCGCAGGTGAACGGAATTCATTTGCACTAAAAAAATGTTGGGGGTTTTTTTAATGAAAAAACGCAATTTTATGAGTCTTTTAGCTTTAGGATTAATTTCAGGAGTCACATTAGCAGCCTGTGGATCAGATGATTCAGATACATCTACTGATTCTGCTGAATCTTCAACTAGTAAAGATGATTTTTCAGTAGTCATGGTAACAGATATTGGTGGAGTAGACGATAAGTCATTTAACCAATCTGCATGGGAAGGTATGAAAGAATGGGGCGAAGAAAACGGTAAAGAAGAAGGAACCGAAGGCTTTAAGTACTTACAATCTAATGAAGATTCAGAATTCGTAACGAACTTGAATAGTGCGGTACAAGCTAAATTTGATTTAGTATTTGGAATTGGTTATAAATTAAAAGAAGCAATGACTGATGTTTCAGGACAAAACGAAGACCAACAATTTGTTATTATAGATGATGTAATTGAAGCTCCAAACGTTGCATCGGTTTTATTTAAAGATCATGAAGCAGCATTTTTAGCAGGAGTAGCAGCTGCAGAAACAACTGAAACGGATAAACTAGGATTCATTGGTGGACAAGAGAGTGACGTTATCTCACGCTTTGAAGCAGGATTTGTCGCTGGAGCTAAAGCAGTTAATCCAGAAATAGATATAAATGTTGAATACGTAGGTTCTTTCGGTGATGCAGCTCGAGGAAAACAATTAGCAGCAGCTATGTATAGCAGCGGTATTGACGTTATCTATCAAGCAGCAGGAGATTCAGGTAATGGTGTGTTTTCAGAAGCTAAAGATTTAATGAATGCTGATGAGTCTAAAAAATTATGGGTAATCGGTGTTGACCGTGATCAAGAAGCAGAAGGTAAATTTGACACAGGTAACTTAACATTAGCATCTACTCTTAAAGGTGTAGGTACAGCTGTTAAAGATATCTCAAATGAAGCAATGGCTGGCGAATTTGCTGGTGGAGAAGTGGTTAACTATGGCTTGGCTGAAGGCGGAGTTGACTTAACAGACGGTAACTTAACAGATGAAGTTAAAGAAAAAGTTGCAGAATATAAAGAGAAAATTGTCAATGGAGAAATTGAAGTTCCACAAAAACCATAAAAAATAATTTGTTTTTTTAGAATTTTAAACTAAATTTTTAAGAGAAAGGCCGGATGTTTATTCCGGCCTTTTCATTTCTTATCTACTATTTTTCTACTAATCAATGTTAGTTTTATCAGCAGAGAACGTTACATCTTAAAAATGGAAAAAAAGCTTGTGGCCCCTGATTAACAAATAACGTATAATAGTCTTTGAATATAAAAAGTTGAAGAGGAGTGAGTCCATCGTGTCTGAAACAAATTTCGTCATTGAAATGAAAGGTATTACAAAACAGTTCGGTACTTTTAAGGCCAATGACAACATAAATTTACAACTAAAAAAAGGCGAAATACATGCTTTGTTGGGTGAGAATGGAGCAGGTAAATCAACTTTAATGAATATTCTGTCTGGATTATTAGAACCAACCTCAGGAAAAATATTGATAGATGGAAAAGAAGTTTCTATTCATTCGCCTGGGATAGCTAATAAGATGGGAATCGGAATGGTTCATCAACATTTCATGTTAGTTAAAAAATTTACTGTTACAGAAAATATTATTCTAGGCAGTGAACCAAATAAAGCAGGTATTCTGGATCAGAAAACTGCTCAACAATCGATTAAAGAATTATCAGAAAAGTATGGTTTGTTAGTAAACCCATCGGCAAAAGTTGAAAGTATTTCAGTCGGTATGGAACAACGTGTAGAGATATTAAAAACACTCTATCGTGGTGCAGAAATTTTAATCTTTGACGAACCAACAGCTGTTTTAACACCTCAAGAAATTAATGAATTGATGCAAATTATGAGGGCGTTAACGAAAGAAGGTAAATCAATTATCTTGATTACCCATAAACTAGACGAAATAAAAGCAGTAGCAGATCGTTGTACGGTTATTCGACGTGGAAAAAGTATCGATACTGTCGATGTTTCAGCTACTTCACAACAAGAATTAGCAGATATGATGGTTGGTAGGTCAGTTTCCTTTAAAACAGCAAAAAAAGAAGCTAATCCTCAAGATGTTGTTCTTTCGATTGAAGATATCACGGTTAAAGAAGATAGAGGATTGGAAGCAGTTAAATCCTTAAGTCTAGAGGTAAAAGCTGGAGAAATATTAGGGATTGCTGGAATTGATGGGAACGGACAAAGTGAATTAATTCAAGCCATTACAGGTTTAACAAAAACTGAAAGCGGCAAAATTAAGTTGAATGGAAAAGAAATCCAAAATGAAAAACCACGAAATATAACAGAAAATGGATTAGGACATATTCCAGAAGACCGTCATAAGTATGGATTGATTCTACCTATGAGTTTAGAAGAGAATATCGCAATACAAACGTATTATAAAAAACCGCTAAGCAGTAATGGCTTCTTAAATCCTAAAGAAATTAAAGATTATGCAAAAAAATTAATTTCAGAATTTGATGTACGTACTCAAAGTGAAATGGTTCCGGCAAGTGCATTGTCTGGAGGAAACCAACAAAAAGCAATCATTGCTAGAGAAATTGACCGTAATCCATCGTTGTTAATTGCAGCTCAGCCTACTAGAGGTTTGGATGTTGGAGCAATAGAGTATATTCATAAGCGTTTAATTGAACAACGAGATAACGGAAAAGCTGTCTTACTTATGAGTTTTGAATTAGATGAAATTCTAAATGTTTCAGATCGAATAGCTGTGATGTACGATGGGAATATAGTAGCGGTAGTTAAACCAAAAGAGACAACACAGACAGAATTGGGATTACTCATGGCAGGTTCTTCTCTAGAGAAAGCAAGAGCTGCTGCTGAAAAAGAGCTGGGAAAGGAGCCGACTCACGTTGAACAATAGAAGTAAAATAGATGGTATATTAGTTCCAGTATTTTCAGTTGTTTTAGGATTATTATTAGGTGCATTAATTATGTTGATTTTTGGTTATAACCCAGTTGCGGGTTATCAAGCTATGTTACAAGGTGCTTTTGGCAATTCATTTTATATTGGAGAAACATTGAGACAAGCAACACCTTTAATATTTACAGCACTTGGATTCTCAGTAGCTTATACAGCTGGCTTCTTTAATATCGGTGTTGCAGGACAAGCCTTGCTTGGCTGGTTATTTTCAGTTTGGTTTGCATTGTCATTTCCTGAAATACCAGGCGCTCTTTTATTAATTATAAGTTTAATTGTTGGTGCTTTAGCTGGTGCGTTATGGGCAGGGATTGCAGGCTTCTTGAGAGCTTTCTTTAATACAAGTGAAGTTATTGTAACGATTATGTTAAATTATACAGCCTTGTATACAGCAAATTATTTGATCAGAAATGTTTTATCTGAATCATCAGATACAACAGCTCGTATCCCAGAAGGGGCAAGCCTTCGTTGGGAATGGTTATCTGATTTGACAAGTAATTCTACGTTACATGGAGGAATCTTTTTAGCATTAATCATGGCTGTCGTTGTTTGGGTATTTATGAAAAAGACAACAGCTGGATTTGAAATAAGAGCGGTTGGTTTAAATCCTTTTGCATCTAAATATGCAGGAATGAGTACAAAACGGAATATTATTATCTCAATGCTAATTAGTGGTTCACTAGCAGGTTTAGGTGGAGCAATGGAGGGTATGGGAACCTTTCAAAATATCTTTGTTCAAGGGGGAATCCCATCAATTGGGTTTGACGGTATTGCCGTTGCCTTATTAGGATTAGGTAATCCAGTAGGTATTTTATTCTCAGCATTATTATTTGGTGCTTTAAAAATTGGTGGAAATAGCATGCCTCTAGTAGCAGACGTACCTACAGAAGTCGTTGATATTGTTATTGCTTCTATCATCTTCTTTGTCGGAGCTAACTATTTAATCCGCATGTTCGTCGACAAACGTGCTAAATTAAATAAAGGAGGAGTAAAATAAAATGGATATTATTAATGTATTGCAACTTGTTTTTTCTTCAGCATTAGTTTACTCAGCTCCTCTTATTTTAACTGCATTAGGTGGTACGTTTTCAGAGCGTAGTGGAATAGTTAACGTTGGTCTTGAAGGTATTATGGTAATGGGTGCTTTTGGTTCCGTAGTCTTTAACCTGACATTTGCCTCTCAATTAGGTAATTGGACACCTTGGGTAGGTGTGATTGTCGGTGGATTAATCGGTATTTTATTTTCATTAATACATGCTGTTGCTACAATAAATTTACGAGCTGATCATATTATCTCTGGAACAGTTATTAACTTAATGGCTCCAGCTTTAGCAGTGTTCTTAACACGTGTTTTATATGACGGACGAGGTCAAACAGATATTATTTCAGAAAACTTTGGTAAAGCAAATATACCTTTATTAGAAAAAATTCCTGTTTTAGGACCTATTTTCTTTAAAGGAACCTCTGCCCCAGCTTTTGTAGGAATAGCTATTGCAGTCATTTGTTGGTTTGTTCTATTTAAAACTCGTTTTGGTCTAAGACTGAGAGCTGTTGGTGAACATCCTCAAGCTGCCGATACACTAGGAATTAATGTATATATGACTAAGTATGCAGGTGTTCTTTTATCTGGATTATTAGGTGGTATGGGTGGAGCTATTCAAGCTCAAGCTATTTCATTAAATTTTTCAGCATCTACAATTGCAGGACAAGGATTTATTGCTATGGCAGCAATGATCTTTGGTAAATGGAATCCACTAGGAGCAATGGGAGCTGCAATATTCTTCGGATTTGCTCAAAGTTTGAGCGTAATTGGAAACTATATACCAATTATTCAAGATGTTCCGAGTGTTTGGTTACAAGTTGCTCCTTATCTAATAACTATTATTGTTCTAGTAGGTGTAATTGGTAAATCTGAAGGTCCAGCAGCAAATGGTAAAACATATATTAAATCAAAATAATAAATAATAAAAAAAGCAATTAGAAGATCAACTTCTAATTGCTTTTTTGTCAGCAGTTTACTTCACTTTTCACTAATTTTAAACTATGATAAAGAGAAGATTGTATTTAAATATAAGGAGGAATAAAATGTCTATCCAATTAACTGAAGGAGTTAACCTTCATATTATACCAACTGAAAAATATAAAACAGTAAGGATAGTAGTAAAGTTTCGATCTCCTTTGGATAAAGAAACGATAACTAAAAGAGCTTTATTATCTAGTATACTTGAAACAAATAGTCAAAAATACCCAAGTCAAACACTTTTAAGAAGTGAATTATCTAATCTATTTGGTGCTAGTTTTGGTAGTTCAGTGACAAAAAAAGGTTCAGTTCATGTTTTATCAGTATCCATGAATGTGGTGAATGAAAAATATTTAACGATGAGTGATTCGTTATTAATAAACTCAATTGAATTTTTAAAAGAAATCATTTTCAATCCGAATGCATCCGATGGACATTTTGATAAAGGTACATTTAAACGTGAAAAAGAAAATTTAGTCGATTACTATGATTCCATTGCTGACGACAAGCAAACATATGCTAACTTAGAATTACAAAAACTATTTTTTGAAGAAGATAGCCAAAAAATTCCTAGCATTGGAACGAAAGAAGATCTAGCAAAAATAACTGAGACATCGCTATTTATTTATTATAAACAGATGCTTCAACAAGATTTGGTTGATATTTATGTATTAGGAGATATTGATGAAGAGCAGGTAATCGCTCAATTAAAAGAATTCCCTTTTGAACCAAGAAGATTTGAAAAACAAGAACTCTTTTATATTCCATCAGAAGTCGAGAAAATAAATACAAAAATAGAGTACCAAGATATTAAACAAGCAAAGTTTAATTTGGGGTATAAAACAGATATATTTTATCTTAAAGAAAATTATTACGCAGGGCAATTATTCAATGGTTTATTTGGCGGGTTTCCTCACTCAAAATTATTTGTAAATGTCAGAGAAAAGGAAAGTCTAGCATATTATGCATCAAGTTCATTAGATACTTTCAGAGGAATGATGATAGTTCAAACAGGTATTGACAGTAAAAAAATGGATCTAGTAAAAGAAATCGTAACACTGCAACTAAAAGAGATGCAAGCTGGTAACTTTACTGAAGAAGATATACACCAAACTAAACAAATGTTGAAAAATCAACTACTTCAATCTGAAGATAATTCGAGTGCAATAATCGAAAGAACCTATTCAAATAAACTAGTGAGTAATAAGACTAAGAGTATAGAGGAATGGATTAGAAATATCGAAAAAGTCACAAAGGAAGAAATTATTGAAATCGCTAAATTGGTAACATTAAAAGCGACATTCTTTCTATCTGAGGAGGTTAAGTAATGGAAAAAAAGGAGTATGAACAATTAAATGAAACGATATACACTGAAACACTTTCAAACGGATTATCCGTTACTTTGTTACCTAAAGACGAATTTCATAAAACATACGGATTGTTTACTACTAAATATGGTTCAATAGACAATCAATTTATACCTCGGGATGGCAAACAGTTGACTCGTGTTCCTGATGGAATTGCTCATTTTTTAGAACATAAAATGTTTGAAAAAAAAGATGGAGATATTTTTAATGTATTTGGGAAATTAGGTGCTTCAGCTAATGCTTTCACAAGTTTTACACAGACAAGTTATTTATTTTCTAGTACAACTAATGTCAATGAAAATATGGAGACGTTATTAGATTTTGTACAGGAACCTTATTTTACAAAAGAAACAGTAGATAAAGAAAAAGGAATTATTGGTCAAGAGATTCAAATGTATGAAGATGAACCAGATTGGCGTTTGTTCTTTGGGATTTTAGGCAATATGTACCCTAAACATCCTTTGCATATTGATATTGCAGGAACAGTTGATAGTATTGCAGACATAACAGCTGAGCTATTATACGAAAGTTACAATACTTTTTATCATCCAAGTAATATGAATCTTTTTGTTGTAGGAAAAATGGATCCAGAAAAAATGATGGATTTGATTAAATCAAATCAAGCTAAAAAAAGTTTTTCTGAATCAACTGAAATACAACGTTACTTCCCTGAAGAAACAATTGGCGACATTAAACCGTTTGACTCAATAAAGATGTCAGTTAAAAGGCCGAAAAGTATTATTGGTGTAAAGGGTATAGGTAAAGCTCCTGAAGGAAAAGCTGCTTTAGTATATAAAACAATTATGGATTTATTGATGACCTTATTAGTTGGACCAACATCGGATAACTATTTAAAACTATACGATTCTGGTGTAATTGATGACAGTTTTTCATATGATTTTAGCTTAGAACGAACATTTCACTTTGCTGATGTTGGGGGAGATACAAAAGATCCAGAAGCATTTAGTACGGTTATAAAAGAAATTTTATTAACGGCCAAAATGAGCCCAGAATTGAATGAAGAACACCTTATCCTTGTTAAAAAAAGAAAGATAGGTCAAGTACTTCAGTCCCTAAATTCTTTAGAATTCATTGCTAATCAATATAGCCAACAAAATTATGGAGAAGCTACACTACTTGATTTAGTTCCTATTATTGAATCGATTACTTTAAATCAAATTAAACATGCTGCTGAAGAATTCATGCAAGAAAGTCATATGAGTGTCTTTCACATCTTGCCTAAAGGAGAAGACAATGTATGAAGTCAGCATTAATCATGGGGGCTAGTGGAGATATAGGAACAGGGATTGCAAAAGAACTAGCTGAAAGTGGTTGGTCATTATATTTACATTATCATACAGACTCTAAAAGCATTGAAAGACAGCTTCAAGATTATCAAGCGCGTTATCCCAAACAAGATTTTTTTGGAATACAATTGGATATGACTCAAGAAGCGGGAATTGAAGAATTTATAAAAAATATATTTCAATTAGATGCGATTATATTTTCAAGTGGTTTTACTACTTTTCAATTGTTAACAGAAATAACGTCCAAAACGATGGACAATATGTGGGCAGTTCATATTAAAACGCCAATGTTATTAGTGCAAAAACTTCAAGGGAAACTAGCTCAATCTAATTCTGGAAGAATTGTTTTTATTAGTTCTATTTATGGTGAATCTGGTAGTTCTATGGAAGTTGTTTATAGTACGACTAAAGGAGCTCAAATTGCTTTTGTGAAGGCCTACAGTAAAGAAGTAGCTAGTTTAGGTATAACGGTTAATGCAATTTCTCCAGGTGCTATAGAAACTAAAATGAATTCTGATTTTAGTGAAATTGAGTTGAAAGAATTAAAAAAAGAAATTCCAGTTGGACGTATGGGGAGTATTTCAGAAATTAGTTTCTGGGTACATCAACTATTAGAACCTAGAAGTGCTTATTTAACGGGGCAATCGATTATCGTTAGTGGTGGCTGGTTAAGGTAAGATGGAAATGTTTATTTAATGAACTGCTAAAAATTAAATACGAATGTCATTAAACTTATTCTTGACTATCATCAAAAAGGGATGTTTCTCTAACTTTTGGTGTGCTATAATATAAATTGACATGAGCTTTTTATGCTCTCTAAACAAGAGAACTGGTAGGTGAATTTAAAATGAATGAAATTGGTGAGAAACTACAAGAAGCCAGAAAAGCTAAAGGCTATACTTTAGATGATTTACAACAAATGACAAAAATACAAAAACGTTATTTAATTGCGATTGAAGAAGGCAATTATAATGTAATGCCGGGAAAATTTTATGCACGGGCATTTATTAAACAGTATGCAGATACGGTTGGGCTTAACGGCGATCAATTATTAGAAGATTATACGGATACTGTTCCACATACTCATGATAGCGAATATGTAGAACAAGCATCTGCAAATCAAACACGTTCAGGAAATAAAATAGACAACAAGTTAGTCGGAAATGTTCGAGATTATTTGCCTACATTACTCATTTTAGCGGTGGTTATTATTATAGTAGCTGCGATCTATCTTTCTTTTATTAAAAATAACCAAACGGCTAAAGAGGATATGATTACAAAAAATTCAGAAACAGTTGTTGTTTCAAGTGCTGAATCAAGTTCCAATGAATCAAAAGAACCAGAAAAACAACAATCTTCTATTGTTGAAAAAGAAGAACCTGTAGAAACAGTAACTATCGTATCATCAACAGGTTCTCAAACTACTTTTGCTGTGACAGGAACATCAGAAAAAAACGAAATTAGTTTACTTGCTGAAAATGGAGATAGTTGGGTAAGTATCGAAATTGATGGAGATATGGTTGATCAAGCTCTACTATCAAGTGGAAACTCACTAAAAGCCTCTATCCCAGAAGGTGCAAAGCAAGTGAATCTAGTTATAGGAAATGCTGCGGTTACGTCGGTTACGTTAAATGGTAAGACTATCGAGTACGCTCCTGAAGCGGCCGATGCGGTTACACAAAAAATAGAATTTCAATTTAATAACGAAGAATAAAAATAAGAAGGCAATAAGGAATTTCTTTTATTAGATTTTTTCTTATTGTCTTAAATTTAAGACGAAAAAATGAAAGAAGGCGATAATTTGAATTTACCAAATAAACTAACGGTTGTTCGTATATTTATGATACCTATCTTTGTTGTTATAGCTTTAGCACCTTTAAATTGGGGAGTTTTGCAGTTATGGGGTTCAACCATTGAGATTACACAACTAATAGCAGCTATTATCTTTGCTGTGGCTAGTATAACAGACTGGCTTGATGGGAAAATAGCCCGTTCAAGAGGACTAGTAACTAATTTCGGGAAATTTGCTGATCCATTAGCTGATAAAATGCTAGTTATGACTGCTTTAATTGTTTTAGTTGGACAAGGATTAGCTTCTTCTTGGATTGTTGCCATTATCGTTTGTAGAGAGCTAGCTGTAACAGGTTTGCGTCTTTTATTAGTGGAACAAGGCGGAACAGTTTTAGCGGCAGCATGGCCAGGGAAAATTAAAACGATGACTCAAATGATTGCAATTATTTTATTACTGATAGATAATCTGCCATTCGAAGGTCTAGGTATTCCTGTAGCGGATATTATGTTATATATTTGCCTGTTCTTTACTATCTACTCAGGAATTGATTATTTTGTGAAAAATAGCGGTGTTTTTAAAGGCTCGATGTAATTTATTTTAAAATAAGATTAACAGGTTTATGAATAATAGGCTGGGACAGATGTCCTAGCCTATTTAAATTCTATCGAATGTTTGAATACACTACATTATATAGTCGTTATAAATCTTAAATCTTTATATAAAAAAATAAGGAGTCAATAAGCGTATATTGACTATTAGTGAGGAGAAAAAGATGAATGCTGAAATAATTGCTGTTGGAACAGAACTATTGCTAGGACAAGTAGTCAATACAAACGCAACTTTTTTATCAAGAGAACTAGCAACATTGGGTGTTGAAATTTATCATCAATCTGTTGTAGGAGATAACCAAGAAAGATTAGAAAGCGCGATAGAACTTGCTGAAAAAAGAAGTGCATTAATTATTTTAACTGGAGGATTAGGACCGACAAAGGATGACCTGACAAAACAAGTATTGGCAAAACACCTTAAAAAGAAATTAATACTAGACGAAGAAACTATGAAGAAAATAGTAGCGTATCATGAACAAAGGAAACGCCCCATGTCTGAAAATAATCAACTTCAAGCACTAGTAATTGAAGATTCAATTGTTTTGAAAAACACTAATGGTATGGCTGCTGGTATGTTTTTGAATTTAAAAGAGAATGCTTATATATTATTACCGGGTCCTCCTCATGAAATGGTAAGAATGTTCGAAGAAGAAGTAAGACCCTTGCTAATGAAGCAACTAACTAAGACAATTCTAGTATCAAGAGTTTTGCGTTTTTATGGAATAGGCGAGTCAAGATTAGTGACATTAATGGATGATATCATTGAAAATCAAACAAATCCAACACTAGCTTCTTATACAGGAAAACACGAAGTGAGTTTGCGATTAACTGCTAAAGGTAGAGATGAAGCTAGTTGTGAAAAAATGTTAGATAATTTAGAAATAATTATAAAAAATCGTGCCGGAGATTATATATATGGCTATGGCGATGAAACGAGTTTAGTTGAGGTAGTGAGCAAGTCAATAAAAGATAGAACATTAACATTGTCAGCAGCTGAAAGTTTAACTGGAGGAGCTTTTCAGAGTATGATGACGTCTATATCTGGATCCTCAGATATTTTTGAAGGTGGTTTAGTCACTTACAGTAATAGAATAAAAAAAGGCATACTTGGTGTTGATCAACAAATTATCGATCAATTTGGAGTAGTTAGTAGTCAATGTGCTATTAAAATGGCTGAAAAGGTTAAAGATTCATTTGAAACGGATATAGGAATTTCTTTTACAGGTGTCGCTGGGCCCTCAGAATTAGAGAATAAAAAGACAGGCATTGTTTGGATAGGCCTAGCTATAAAAGATAAAGAAACATTCGCAAAATGTTTTAATTTTGAAGGAGACAGAAATGTTATTCGTGAATTGTCAGTTTTAGCAGGCTTAGATCTAATTAATAGAGATTTATTGGGTAAGGAAATTAAACAGAAAATTTATTGAATAATCTAAAAAAATAAATACAAAACAACACCGAATGTTTGTTCGCTTTTTTCTTGCATTTTATCATAAAAGAAAGTATGATAGATGTTGTGAGGCTTATAAAAATAAAACTAATTACATGAATAAATAGTAAAAAAGAACTATTTAGGAGGACAAAAAATGGCAGATGATCGTAAACAAGCTCTAGAATTAGCGCTAAAAAAGATTGAAAAAAACTTTGGTAAGGGTTCGGTTATGAAATTAGGTGAGAAAGTAGATACACGTATTTCAACTGTTCCAAGTGGTTCTTTAGCATTAGATGTGGCTTTAGGGGTTGGTGGATTTCCAAGAGGAAGAATCATCGAAGTATATGGCCCAGAAAGTTCTGGTAAAACAACGGTAGCTCTTCATGCAGTAGCTGAAGTTCAAAAACAAGGTGGGATAGCTGCTTTTATAGATGCTGAGAATGCACTAGATCCTAAGTATGCAGCAGCATTAGGTGTAGACATTGATGAGTTGCTATTATCACAGCCAGATACAGGCGAACAAGGGTTAGAAATCGCTGATGCATTAGTATCAAGTGGTGCTGTAGATATAGTCGTTATTGATTCCGTGGCAGCATTAGTACCTCGCGCAGAAATTGAAGGAGAAATGGGAGATAGTCACGTGGGCTTGCAAGCTCGTTTAATGTCTCAGGCTCTTCGTAAATTATCTGGATCAATTAATAAAACCAAAACAATTGCTTTGTTCATTAATCAAATTCGTGAAAAAGTAGGCGTAATGTTTGGTAATCCTGAAATAACACCAGGTGGACGTGCTCTTAAATTTTACGCAACGATTCGTTTAGAAGTAAGACGTGCAGAACAAATTAAACAAGGTACGGATATTATGGGTAATCGTACGAAAATAAAAGTAGTAAAAAATAAAGTAGCTCCACCATTTAGGGTAGCAGAAGTTGATATTATGTATGGAGAGGGTATTTCTCAAGTTGGAGAACTTGTAGATATGGGGTCAGAAAAAGACATTATCGATAAAGCTGGAGCTTGGTACTCTTATGAAGGTGAAAGAATTGGACAAGGTCGAGAAAATGCTAAACGTTATTTCTTAGATCATCCAGAATTAAGAGCCGAAATTGAGAAAAAAGTACGAGCAGCATATGGCATTGGTGATGCTTCAGAAGAGCCAGAAGAAAAAGATAGCAAAAAAACCGATTCAACTATAGAAAAGAAAAGCAAAACAACTTTAACTGAAGAAAAATAAAACTTTTTGCTAAAAATATGTAAGAAAGAAGCTATCACGGGTTGTACCGATTTAGCTTCTTTTTTACTTTTTTGAGAAATAAAAGGATGAGAATGAAGAATATATAAGATAACGTTCTCATTTAATGAACAAAAGTAGCTTAAACACCCACAAAAGTTATTATTAAGTTGACATGTCCAGTGTAGACAATTAAAATTAAGATATCCTTTACTTTATCTTTAGATAACAGGTAGGTTTTATTGGTAAAAAAGTTACGAAGTTCTACCAGATAATTGATAATTGATAAATAGGAAATGACAAATTAAATAAGATACGGAGGTGGAAGAATGAATTTCAACAGTATAGCCTTCGCTATCGTTACTTTAGTTGTCGGTCTTTTTGTAGGATATGCTATCCGAAAATCAAAACATGAAAAAGAATTGGTTGGTGCTAAAAACACTGCAACTGGAATATTGGATGAAGCGTATAGAGAAGCTGAAACCATGAAGAAAGAAGCGATGTTAGAAGCGAGGGATGAAAACTACAAATATAGAACTGAAATTGAAACTGAGCTGAAAGAAAGAAGAAATGAGATTCTAAGGCAAGAAAAACGGTTAGTGCAGCGTGAAGATAATATTGACCGTAAAAATGACAGCTTAGAAAAACGTGAACGGACACTTGAAGCAAAAGAAGAGAAATTAGGTTTAAGACAACAATTATTGGACGATTTGGAGAATCAAGCAAGAAAACTAGTTGAACAACAAGAAATAGAACTAGAAAATGTAGCAGCTCTTTCACGAGAAGATGCTAAACATATTATTATAGAAGAAACAGAAGAACAACTATCTCATGAACTTGCTATTATGGTTAAACATTCTGAAGAAAAAGCAAAAGAAGAAGGAGATCGTCGTGCACGAGACTTGATTGCTCTAGCTATTCAAAGAAGTGCTGCAGACCAAGTTTCTGAATCTACAGTTTCTGTGGTATCTTTACCAAATGATGAAATGAAAGGTCGAATTATCGGACGTGAGGGTCGAAACATTCGAGCTTTAGAAACGTTGACAG
Organism: Carnobacterium sp.; assembly: GCF_049673005.1. Lineage (GTDB taxonomy): Bacteria > Bacillota > Bacilli > Lactobacillales > Carnobacteriaceae > Carnobacterium_A. The sequence continues at coordinate 27,247 of NZ_JBATXB010000017.1, forward strand.
GTATAGATTTAATTATTGACGATACACCAGAAGCGGTTATCTTAAGTGGATTTGATCCAATTCGCCGCGAAATAGCTCGTATGACGCTTGAAAAATTAATTCAAGATGGCAGAATTCATCCTGCCCGCATTGAAGAAATGGTAGAAAAATCACGTAAAGAAATGGATGAACGAATCCGTGAAATAGGTGAACAAGCAACATTCGAAGTAGGTGTACATTCTATTCACCCAGATATTATAAAAATATTGGGACGTTTACGTTTTAGAACAAGTTATGGGCAAAATGTCTTACAACATTCAATAGAAGTCGCTAAGTTATCAGGAGTACTTGCTGCAGAATTAGGTGAAGATGTAACTTTGGCTAAACGAGCAGGATTACTTCATGATATTGGCAAAGCATTAGACCATGAAGTAGAAGGTTCGCATGTAGAAATTGGTGCAGAAATTGCAATGCGTTACAAAGAAAATGAAACAGTCATTAATGCAATAGCCTCTCATCATGGTGATGTGGAAGCAACTTCTGTTATTTCTGTCTTAGTCGCTGCTTCAGATGCTTTATCTGCTGCTAGACCAGGAGCTAGAAGTGAGTCACTTGAGAATTATATTCATCGTCTTGAAAAATTAGAAAGTATTTCTAATAGTTTTGAAGGTGTAGAACAAAGTTATGCTATCCAAGCAGGACGTGAAATAAGAATCATGGTTAAACCAGACACAGTTGATGACTTAGAAGCTATCAGTCTAGCTCGAGATGTCCGTAATATGATTGAGGATGAGTTAGATTATCCAGGTCATATTAAAGTAACGGTTATTCGTGAAATAAGAGCAATAGAATATGCTAAATAAATAATAGAGAAAAAGGTACGATACGAGTGGTATTTCATTCGATTCGTATCTTTTTTATATTAAAATTTTTAGAACAATAAAGCTAAGCGTTTCGTTGCTTTTCTTTACTGCGATTTATTGTTAAAATGATTTGAATGCAATTATCTAGAGAAGAGGCAATAAACATGAGATTATTATTTATTGGTGATGTTGTAGGATCTATGGGGCGAGAAATGGTTCATGATCATCTACAAAAGTTAAAACAACAATATAAACCACAAGTTACTATCCTGAACGGTGAAAATGCAGCAGCTGGAAGAGGAATTACTGAAAAGATATATAAAGGGTTTCTTCAAGATGGCGTTGATATTGTGACAATGGGAAACCACACATGGGATAATCGGGAAATTTTTGAATTTATTAATGATGCAAAAAAAATGATTCGACCAGCAAATTATCCTGAAGGGACACCCGGAAACGGTATTGCCTATATCAAAGTAAATCAATTAGAATTAGCTGTAATAAATCTAATTGGTCGAGTATTTATGTCTGATGTAGATGATCCATTTAGAAAAGCAGATGAGTTAGTAGAAGAAGCGAGTCAACGCACACCATTAATATTTGTTGATTTCCACGCTGAAACAACTAGTGAGAAACAAGCAATGGGATGGTACTTAGATGGCAGAGTTTCTGCAGTAGTTGGTACGCATACACATGTTCAAACAAATGATGCTCGTATACTACCCGCTGGAACGGCTTACTTAACAGATGTCGGTATGACAGGACCTTATGACGAAATCTTAGGAATGAGGCGTGAAGCAGTGATTAATCGCTTCTTAACTCAGATGCCTACGCGATTTGAGGTACCAAAGGAAGGACGTAAGTTACTATCGGGTTGCTTTATAGAAATAGATGATAATACAGGAGCTGCAAAGAGAATTGAAAATATTGTTATTAACGACGATCGTCCGTTTGGAAATGGGTTTTAAACAGTAATCTATTAAAAGAAAAGTGAGGAAGGGAAAAGCATGCCGCAAAAAACAGAACATACACCGATGATGGTACAATATTTAGGAATTAAAAAACAATATCCAGATGCATTTTTATTTTATCGCTTAGGTGATTTCTATGAAATGTTCAATGAAGATGCAATAAAAGCTTCTCAATTATTAGAAGTAACATTGACAAGTCGAAATCGTAATGCAGAGAATCCAATACCGATGTGTGGAGTACCTTATCACGCAGCTAGAGGATACATTGATGTATTAATTGAAAAAGGATACAAAGTAGCTATTTGTGAGCAAGTAGAAGATCCAAAAACTGCTAAAGGAATGGTTAAACGAGAAGTCGTTCAATTGATTACACCTGGAACGGCTATAGAATCAAAAAATATGGATGCTAAATCCAATAATTATTTAGCTGCATTGTCGGTAACGAATAGGAATCAATATAATTTAGCATATGCAGATTTAAGCACTGGAGAATTAAAAGCTACTCAGTTATCCTCTGTAGAAGAAGTTATAAATGAATTAAGTGGATTGAAAACAAAAGAAGTTGTTTTTGAAGAAGCTGAAAGTTTGGATTTACAGTCTGAATTAAAAAATAAGTTAGGTGTAATGATCTCAATACAACAAAGAATTGATGAGAATGCTTCATTATCTTATTTAACAAGTGAAATAGATAGTGAAGAGATTATATCCGCTACAAGACTCTTGCTCTCTTATTTAGAAGTTACCCAAAAAAGAAGTTTAGCTCACTTACAAAAAGCAGAAGTTTATATCCCGGAACATTTTCTGAAAATGGATCATTACTCAAAACATAATTTGGAATTAGTTTCCTCTATTAGAACAGGTCAAAAAAAAGGAACGTTACTTTGGCTTTTAGATGAAACTAAAACAGCAATGGGTGGTCGTTTAATAAAGCAATGGATTGATAGACCTTTAATTCAAGAACAACCGATTAAAGAACGTCAAGATGTAGTTGAAAGTTTAATCAATCATTTCTTTGAACGCACTGATTTAAATGAAGCATTAACAAGAGTCTATGACTTAGAGCGTTTAGCTGGTAGAGTAGCATTTGGTAATGTAAACGGTAGAGATTTACTTCAGTTGAAAACTTCGTTATCACAAATTCCGTTATTAAAAAATATTATTTCTTTAATAAACAAAGGTGAATGGAATCCTTTAATGACTCATTTAGACGATGTGCCTGAGGTTGTGGAATTAATTGAGCGAGCAGTTCATTTAGACGCGCCACTCTCATTAAAGGATGGGAATGTGATTAAGGATGGTTTTGATGAGCAACTAGACCTATATCGTGATGCAATGCGTAATGGTAAAAAATGGATTGCCCAATTGGAAGCACAAGAGCGTCAGAAAACAGGAATAAGAACCTTGAAAATTGGTTATAATCGCGTATTTGGCTATTATATTGAAATAACTAAATCTAATTTAGCCTCTTTACCTGAAGGTTTATATGAGCGTAAGCAAACTTTAGCTAATGCTGAACGCTTTATTACACCTGAACTAAAAGAAAAAGAGATATTAATTCTAGAAGCGGAAGAAAAGTCTTTAACTTTGGAATATGAATTATTTAGTAAAGTGAGAGAGGAAGTAAAACAATATATTGACAGATTACAGTTATTAGCTAAAACAGTAGCAACTATAGATGTCTTGCAAAGCTTTGCTACAATTAGTGAGAAATATCATTATGTAAGACCCAAATTAACCTTTGATAGCAGAGAACTTATTCTAAAAGATGGTAGACACCCTGTTGTAGAAAAAGTATTGGGTCAACAGACTTATGTGCCTAACAGTGTTGAAATGGATGCTCAAACTGAGATCATGCTGATAACTGGACCAAATATGTCTGGGAAGAGTACATATATGCGCCAGCTAGCTTTAACGGTCATTATGGCTCAAATGGGTTGCTTCGTTCCAGCTAAATCAGCACAATTACCGATATTTGATCGCATCTTTACTCGTATTGGAGCAGCAGATGATTTAATTTCTGGACAAAGTACCTTTATGGTAGAGATGATAGAAGCTAATCAAGCATTGCGCCACGCTACTCAAAATAGCCTTATTCTATTTGATGAGATAGGTAGAGGAACCGCTACGTTCGATGGTATGGCTTTAGCAGAAGCAATTATTGAATACATCCACAATCATGTACATGGTAAAACCTTATTCTCGACTCATTATCATGAATTAACAGTGTTAGACCAAGAGTTGAAAGGATTAATAAATACTCATGTAGGTGCGATAGAAGAAGATGGAGAATTAATTTTTTTACACAAGATGATGCCAGGAGCAGCAGATAAAAGTTATGGAATACATGTAGCTAAATTAGCAGGGTTACCTAAAGACTTATTGGTAAGAGCAGCAGTTATTTTAGAACGTCTTGAAAAGAAAGAAGAGTTAATATTAGAATCTACTAGTCAAGATACAATAGAGTTAAAAAGTAAAAAACTTAAAACAAACAAAGAAATTGAAAAAGAAGAACAATTATCTTTATTTGGAATGGTAGATGCAAAAGAAAGTTCTATTGTAAAATCATTAGCAGAACTAAATTTACTAACGATGACTCCTTTAGAAGCTTTAAATGTCTTGCATAGTCTACAACAGCAACTGGACTAAATGATAGCTTGGAAAATAGACAGAAAGGAACAGATAAAATGGCTAAAATTCAAGAACTTTCCGAAATATTAACTAATCAAATAGCAGCTGGAGAAGTAATCGAACGACCAGCTTCTGTTGTGAAAGAGCTAATTGAAAATGCAATAGATGCAGGTAGTACACAAATAGATATCATAACGCTAGAAGCTGGGCTGAAACAAATTAAAATTATTGATAATGGAGAGGGAATACCTTCCAAAGAAGTGTTAAATGCATTTAAAAGACATGCAACGAGCAAAATCTATTCACGTGATGATTTATTTAGAATTCGGACGTTAGGGTTTCGAGGTGAAGCATTGCCAAGTATAGCATCTGTTTCTGAGGTAACCTTAGAAACTTCAACTGGAAATCAAGAAGGAGCCTATGTTTATTTAAAAGGTGGTAAAGTAATAGAAGAACGGTCTGCAAAAGCTAGAAAAGGAACAACGATAACGGTAGAAAACTTATTTTTTAATACACCTGCACGATTGAAATATGTAAAAACAATTCAAACTGAACTTGCAAACGTAACGGACATTGTTAATAGAATGGCGATAAGTCACCCTGATATAGCATTTAGATTAGTTCATGATGGCAACCAACTAATGCGAACAGCTGGTAATGGTGAGTTAAAGCAAACCTTAGCGGGAATTTATGGGGTTGCTTTAGCAAAAAAGATGAAAAAAATAGAAGGTAAAGATTTAGATTTTGAAATTAGTGGATATATATCTTTACCTGAAATGACTAGAGCAAGTCGTAATTATCTTTCTATCATAATAAATGGTCGGTATATAAAAAATTATTTATTAAATAAAGCGATTATTGCTGGTTATCGTTCAAAACTTATGGTCGGACGTTTTCCAATTGCTGTTATCGAAATTACAACAGATCCATTATTGATGGATGTTAACGTCCATCCAACTAAACAAGAAATAAGAATTAGTAAAGAAAAAGAATTAATGGCATTAATTGAAGAAGCTATCTTTCAATGCTTAGGTAAAGAACAGTTAATCCCTGAAGCATTGAGTAATTTAAATTTTAAAAATAAGATAAAACAATCATACGATACTAGTGAGCAAACAAAACTAACCTTTCATAAAGAATTGTCAAATCAACGCAATGAACCAACTGACATTTCATCTTATGTAAATAACTTGGATACAGCCAAAAGTTCGTCACCTTATTTACAAGAAAAAAATAAAAATCCTATTTCACAACTTGATTCATCAGATCAAAAACAGTCTTTTATTTTGAATGAAGAGGAATCTCTGCATACACAAGAATGTAAAACGACTAATGAGAATGCTATGCCAAAGCAACATCGAGCACCTTACTTTGAAACAGCTGAAAAGTTGATGGAGAGGAATAAAACACCTTTTCTTGAAAAAGTTCATTTGCCTTCATTAGACTATATTGGTCAAATGCACGGGACTTATTTATTTGCGCAAAATGAAGAAGGACTCTATATATTAGATCAACATGCGGCACAAGAAAGAATTAAATACGAATATTTTCGTGAAAAAATCGGTAAGGTAAGTACGGATTTACAAGAACTACTAGTTCCAATCTTATTAGATTATCCTAATAGTGATACGATAAGAATTAAAGAAAACCAACAAGCTCTTGAAGAAATCGGTATCCATTTGGAACCTTTTGGGCAAAATAGCTTTCTATTAAGAAGTCATCCTGTATGGTTTGATAAAGGGGCAGAAGAGCAAATTACTAGAGAACTAATTGATTTATTGTTAGAAAAGGGAAAAGTTAATGTTGCAAAGTTTCGTGAAGCTACAGCTATAATGATGAGTTGTAAAGGTTCAATAAAAGCAAATCATCATTTAAATGACTCAGAAGCACGGGCCTTACTAAATGATTTGTCTAAAACAAATAATCCGTATAATTGTCCTCATGGAAGACCTGTATTAATCCGTTTTACAAATAATGATATGGAGAAAATGTTTAAACGAATTCAGGATTCTCATTAAAAGGTTGATACAATGAGGCAAGCCGATAACTTGATGCTTTGTTGGATATACGTTAAAATGTAGAAAGAAACAACGATAAACTTCTGCTGCTAAGCAAAGAAAAACTTTTTTTGTAAAGAGAGGTTTTAAAATTACTTGAAAAGTTTTAGCATAGAATAGGAGGATATTTATGAAAGATATGAAAAAAGAAGAATTAAAAAAAATCTTAACACCCATTCAATATGAAGTGACTCAAAATGAGGCAACTGAAAGACCATTTACTGGTGAGTATGATGCTTTTTATGACGATGGTATTTTTGTGGATGTAGTAAGCGGCAAACCACTATTTTCGTCAACAGATAAGTATGATGCAGGATGTGGTTGGCCGTCTTTTACAAAACCTATTGATTCTAAAGAAATAATTGAAAAAACAGATCGTAAATTATTAGGAATGAAGCGAACGGAAGTACGAAGCCAGGATGCTGATTCTCATTTAGGACATGTTTTTAATGATGGACCTGTTGAAGCGGGAGGATTGCGCTACTGCATTAACTCCGCAGCTTTACGTTTTGTTCCAAAAGAAAATTTAGAAAAAGAAGGATACAGCTCGTATTTAAAATTATTTGCTTACTAATTTTTTAAATAATATCAAATCCTTTCACTTAATTAGTATAAGTGAAAGGATTTTTTTGATGTAGATAATTTTCACAGCTATAAAATATAATTGAACATTCTTTTAAATGTCTAATTATGTTAGAATGAGAAGGGAACAGGCGTACTTGTTAAACCTTCTAGACAGTTAAATGAATGGAGCTAAAAAAATGTATGAATATCTTAAAGGGATGGTTACTTTTATTGGGCCAGCCTATATAGTAATGGAATTAAATGGGATAGGTTATCTATTGTACATAGCGAATCCTTTCAGATTTTCTAAACAATTAAATCAAGAAACGATTATTTATGTACATCAGGCTGTAAGAGAAGATGCGATTACTCTCTACGGATTTAAAGATTATAATGAAAAACAATTGTACTTAAAACTCATTAGTGTATCAGGGATCGGCCCTAAAAGTGGGTTAGCTATATTAGCAAATGATGATCACGCAGGATTAGTTCAAGCTATTGAGAATGAGGAAGTGTCATATTTAGTTAAATTTCCAGGAGTAGGAAAAAAGACGGCAGCTCAAATTATTTTAGATTTAAAAGGAAAATTAGATGACTTAGATATAATGAGTCAGCCACTTGGAGGGGCAATCCAACAAGAGTTAAGTTTGTCGCATAAGCAAGGTCCTGTGAATGAGGCGCTTGAAGCGTTGACAGCACTTGGCTACAGTGCAAAAGAAATCAAAAAGATTGAGCCAGAAATTCGTAAAATGAATAAAGAAACAACAGATGCCTATTTGAGGGAAGCATTACGATTATTAATGAAAAAATAAATGGTAGAGACAAATGAGGTGAATGAACATGACTGATCAAGAACGGATAATTTCAGGTGAAAGTGATAGTCTAGAGGAGTTATCTATAGAAAAATCATTAAGACCTCAATATTTAAACCAATATATTGGACAATCAAAATTAAAATTAGAGTTAGGAATTTATATCTCAGCTGCTAAAAATCGCGAAGAGGCATTGGACCACGTTTTATTATATGGTCCTCCTGGATTAGGTAAAACAACGATGGCGATGGTTATCTCTAACGAAATGGATGTTAATATCCGTACTACTAGTGGTCCTGCAATTGAAAAAGCCGGTGATTTAGTTGCATTACTAAATGAATTAGAAGCCGGCGACGTTTTATTCATTGATGAAATTCATAGGATGCCGAGAATGGTAGAAGAAATGCTTTATTCAGCAATGGAAGATTATTTTGTTGATATTATTGTTGGTCAGGGACCAACTGCACATCCAGTTCATTTTCCATTGCCTCCTTTCACACTAATTGGAGCAACTACTAGAGCTGGGATGTTATCTGCACCTTTGCGAGATCGTTTTGGAATTGTCTCACATATGGAGTATTATACAGTTGAAGATTTAAGTGATATTGTTATTCGTTCCGCAGATATTTTTCAAACGGAAATTCATGATGAAGGTGCCTTAGAAATTGCCAAAAGATCAAGAGGTACCCCACGAGTAGCTAATCGACTATTAAAGAGAGTAAGAGACTACGCTCAAGTACAATCAAATGGCGTGGTTGATAAGAAAAGTGCAGATGAAGCATTAACGATGTTAAGAGTAGATCAAAAAGGATTAGATTTTGTTGATCAAAAAATGGTCAGAACAATGATTGAAGTGTACCAAGGTGGACCAGTTGGACTTTCAACAATCGCAGCTAACATCGGAGAAGAAATGGAAACAATTGAGGATATGGTGGAACCTTATTTATTGCAAATGGGCTTTATTCAACGGACTCCGCGTGGTAGAATTGTCACACAGTTAGGGTTTGACCATTTAGGCTATCCTACAAACAATTAAGGACAGGAGAGTTAAGTTATGTTTTCAACAAATGATTTTGATTTTGATTTACCAGAAGAGTTAATTGCGCAGACTCCACTAGAAGACCGCTCTAGTTCAAAACTATTAATGTTAAATAAAGAAAATGGAAAAATAATAGATGAACATTTTCCAGCTATTTTAAATGAATTACAAGCTGGAGATGCACTAGTCATGAACGATACACGTGTTTTACCGGCTAGACTTCATGGGACTAAACCTGAGACAGGTGGTCATTTAGAAGTTTTATTATTGAAAAATACTGTTGAGGATCAATGGGAAACGTTAGTTAAGCCGGCAAAAAGAGCAAGAATAGGGACCAAAATTTCATTTGGTGATGGTCGTTTAAAAGCTATTGTAAAAGAAGAGTTGGACCATGGAGGACGTATTCTTGAATTTTATTATGAAGGGATTTTTCTGGAGGTATTAGAATCTCTTGGTGAAATGCCTTTGCCACCCTATATTAAAGAACGCTTAGAAGACAATGAACGTTATCAAACAGTTTATGCGAAAGAAAACGGATCTGCTGCAGCTCCAACTGCAGGACTTCATTTTACACAAGAATTATTAGAACAAATTAAAGCGAAAGGTGTTCAGTTGGTTTTCTTAACATTACATGTTGGATTGGGAACATTTCGGCCAGTGAGTGTAGACTCTATTGAAAATCATGAAATGCATTCTGAATTCTATCGATTATCTGAAGAAGCTGCTGATCAGTTAAATAAGATAAAAGCTGCCGGAGGAAGAATCATTGCTGTTGGAACGACTTCAATCAGAACACTAGAAACGATAGGTACTAAGTTTAATGGCGAAATTAAAGCTGATAATGGCTGGACAAGTATTTTTATTTCTCCAGGCTACGAGTTTAAACTTGTCGATGCTTTTCTAACAAACTTCCATTTACCAAAATCTACTCTTGTTATGCTAGTCAGTGCTTTTGCTGGTAGAGAAAAAGTATTAGAAGCATATGAACATGCCGTAAAAGAAAACTATCGCTTTTTCAGTTTTGGGGATGCAATGTTTGTAAAATAATAGAACAGATTTAAATTAATGAAATAAAACAAAAAAATGAGAAGCTGGCTAGAAAATGCCAACTTCTCATTTGTTTTAAGAGAGGTATGAGTGAACTATTTTACTTTTATACAGATTTAACTTTAACTACTGAATTTCTTTTTAAAACGACATACATCTTACTTTACTTTGTTCGAAAAACTCATTTAAGCTTAACTTTTATTTGGAAATCTTTTCTTTAAATTACTTATTTATTCGTGGTACTAAAATTTAAAGGTGTTGCTTAACGAAATTTGAATCTGGTAAACCAAAACAAAATGTTGAATTAATTGTTTCTTTGAAACTAAACAACCAAGAAATTCATTCGTTCACCCATACTTGCATCTCTCTTTACACTCATAATATACCACGTTAAGGTACCGCTTACAAATGATATGCATTAATTTTTATAAATCAATTTGCAAATCAAGAAAAACATTAGTATAGTTAGTAAGTCACTATTATTAATCAAATAATAGACTCATTTTAAAGTACAACGAAAGTAGGAAAAAATTTATGTCAGAACCAGCAATTAAATATCGTCTAATAAAGAAAGAAAAACATACAGGCGCCCGTTTGGGAGAAATTATAACGCCTCACGGAACCTTTGAAACACCAATGTTTATGCCAGTAGGAACATTAGCAAGTGTTAAAAGTATTGCTCCAGAAGAATTAGAAACGATGGGCGCAAATATTATTTTAAGTAATACTTATCATCTATGGCTAAGACCAGGTGAGGATATTGTTGAAGAAGCAGGTGGATTGCATAAATTTATGAACTGGGACAAGGGAATCTTGACAGATTCAGGTGGCTTTCAAGTTTTTTCTTTAAGCGAATTAAGACAAATTGAAGAGAAAGGCGTACATTTTAGAAATCATTTAAATGGATCCAAAATGTTTCTCTCACCTGAGAAAGCTATTCAAATTCAAAATAAATTAGGACCAGATATTATGATGAGTTTTGATGAGTGTCCACCTTTTGATGAAAGCTTTGACTATGTAAAAAAATCTGTAGAACGTACAACACGTTGGGCAGAACGGGGTCTAAAAGCTCATGCTAAACCTAATAGTCAAGGTCTTTTTGGAATAATTCAAGGAGCAGGATATAAAGAATTACGTGAACAAAGTGCTAAAGAACTTGTTGCAATGGATTTCCCAGGCTATTCGATTGGGGGATTATCAGTAGGAGAACCTAAGCATTCGATGAATGAAGTACTAGAATATACAACACCTTTGATACCAGAGAATAAACCACGCTATTTAATGGGAGTTGGAACAGCTGATTCTTTAATTGATGGAGTAATAAGAGGTGTAGATATGTTTGATTGTGTCTTGCCAACGAGAATAGCAAGAAATGGTACGGTGATGACTAGTCAAGGACGAGTAGTCATAAAAAATGCTAAATACGAGCGCGATTTTGGTCCCTTAGATCCCAAATGTGACTGCTACACATGTAAAAATTATAGTCGGGCCTATATTCGTCATTTAATCAAGGCAGATGAAACTTTTGGTTTACGCTTAACTAGCTATCACAATCTTTATTTTCTCTTGAACGTGATGAAAGATGTCAGACAAGCTATTAGAGAAGATAATTTATTAGAGTATAGAGAAAGCTTTTTTGAAGAGTACGGGTACAATAAACCAAATGCAAAAAATTTCTAAAATTTAATAAAAAATTAAGTGGTACTAATGAGTAAGATTTGTTACAGTTAACAATGAGATAACCTTTCAAAATATAGAATGGAGTGAAGTAATGGAATTTATTATTAGTATTTTACCTTTTGCTGCAATTATGGGCTTAATGTATTTCATGATGATTAGACCTCAAAAGAAAGCAGCAGACAAAACTAAAGACATGTTAGCTTCAATGAAAAAAGGTGATGGAGTAGTTACTATCGGTGGTTTACATGGAATAATCGATGAGCTTAATGAAGCAGATAAAACAGTAGTTATCAATTGCGAAGGAATCTTTTTAACCTTTGAAAGACGTGCGATTGCTAGAATTAAAGATTTAGCAGCTGTTGCAACTGTCGAAACTTTTGAAGTAGAATCAGAATCAGAAGATAATGAATTAGTTTAACAAAAAAATTTAGAATGAAAAAGAGAAAGCTTAGGTTTTTTCTTTTTTTTTCTCTTCTCTTCAGTTACTTAGCGTATATAAAAGTTGCTAACATTAAAGAGAACAATTTTTATCAGGAATAGGAGTGTTTAAATTGAATGAGCATTCATTTTCTTTATTTAAAAAACTTGAACCGTGGTTAAATCTAAAAACGACAGAATTTCATTTATTGGGTTACAAGCAAATATCTAAAGATGACTTGTGGCGTTATTTGACTCTATTCTCATGGAAAAGAACGATACCTAGTCATTATTATGAACAAATTGAACATATTATGCAATTGACACCGAATGATTATTTAGATTTTGCATCAGTTGAAGTTTTGGTTACCCCCAGTTGTTCATTAGAAGATATGGATATAAATGATTTGTTTTAAGTTAGATAGTCTAAAATAAAAACTATTAGAGAATTCCCTAAAAAACCTTCAAAAGGTAGATGAAAATCTACCTTTTGAAGGTTTTTTTTATTTTAAGAGAGGAATTATAAACTTATAGGAAAATCAGAAGCTTTAATTTTAGCTATTTTTAAAAATTAAAATCGCTTAATTGTGAAGTTAATATCAATTGATTAAAATAATTATAATGTAAAAAAGATAAATCCGCCAATGGAAAAACAAAAAAGAAAGCGCTTAACAACGATGTTTTTGCTAATTAATAATGTTATTTAATAAAAAGATGGAAAAAGCTTTACATTTAATAAAGGATGAATTATGATTGGGTTGTGAATAAGTTAACAATAAAAAAACGGAGGAATACAAAATGACTTCTACAAAATTAGATAACAAAGTAAAAACAGATACAGTTGAATTAACGGATAAACAATCCCCCATCGAAGTGGCTATTAATGAGATGACAATTAAAGGTAAAAAAGCCTTAGCAACCTTAGAAACGATGAATCAAGAACAAATCGATCACATTTGCCATCAGATGGCAATAGCTGGTCTAAATGAACATATGCTTTTAGCTAAAATGGCTGTTGAAGAAACTGGCAGAGGAATTTATGAAGATAAGTGCATAAAAAATATGTTTGCTACAGAATCTATATGGAATACAATTAAACACGATAAAACGGCTGGTATCATAAGTGATGATGAACAAAGTCAATTAATTGAAGTAGCAACGCCAGTAGGAATAGTCTGTGGAGTAACCCCAGTAACTAACCCTACTTCAACAACATTATTTAAAGCGTTAATTTCTATTAAAACTCGTAATCCAATTATTTTTGCTTTCCACCCAAGTGCTCAAAAATGTTCAGAAGCAGCAGCACAAATTGTTTTAAACGCAGCTGTTAAAGCTGGAGCACCTGAAAATTGTATCCAATGGATCAAGCAACCTTCTTTAGAAGGTACTAACTTACTAATGAACCACTCAGACATTGCTATTGTTTTAGCAACTGGTGGATCAGCAATGGTAAAAGCGGCTTACTCAACTGGTAAACCAGCTTTAGGAGTAGGACCAGGAAATGTACCAAGCTACATTGAAAAATCAGCTAAAGTGAAACGTGCTGTTAATGATATTATTGCTTCAAAATCATTTGATAACGGAATGATTTGTGCTTCAGAGCAAGCTGTTATTGTAGATCAAGAAATTTATGAAGAAGTAAAAGCAGAGTTTATTAAACATCAAGTATACGTCGTAAAACCTAGCGAACTAAAACGGCTTGAAGATGTTGTTATGAATACAACAAAAACAGCTGTTAATGCAGCTATTGTTGGGAAGTCAGCAGAAGAAATTGGAGAACTTGCAGGAATTAAAGTTCCTAAAGGGACTAAAATTATTATTGCTGAGTTAGATGGAGTAGGAGAAAATTATCCACTATCTCGTGAAAAATTATCTCCAGTATTAGCAATGCTTAAATCAACTTCAACTGAAGATGGATTTTCATTAGCTCAACAAATGTTAGAATTAGGCGGATTAGGACATTCAGCTGCAATTCATACATTAGATGATGATTTAGTTAGAAAATATGGAGAACAAATGAAAGCTTGTCGTATTTTAGTGAATTCTCCTACAGCACAAGGTGGTATCGGTGATTTGTATAACAATATGATTCCTTCATTAACACTTGGATGCGGTTCTTATGGTAAGAACTCGGTTTCTAAAAACGTATCAACTATTAATTTAATGAACATTAAAACAATTGCAAAACGTAGAAACAACATGCAATGGTTTAAATTACCTTCAAAAATTTATTTCGAAAAATATTCTATCCAATATTTACAAAAAATGGAGAATATCAAAAAAGTATTCTTAGTTTGTGATCCTGGTATGGTCGAATTTGGTTATGCAGATAAAGTGATTGCTGAATTAAATAAAAGAAAAGAAAGTGTACAAGTAGAAATATTCTCGGCAGTGGAACCTAATCCATCAACAGATACTGTTATGGCCGGAACAGAAGCGATGATTCAATTCCAACCAGATACAATCATCGCAATTGGCGGAGGTTCAGCAATGGACGCAGCTAAAGGTATGTGGTTATTTTATGAAAAACCAGAGACAGTATTTTTTGGAGCTAAACAAAAATTCTTAGATATCCGTAAAAGAACATACAAAATTCCTACATTAAATAAAACACAGTTTGTATGTATTCCTACTACTTCAGGAACTGGTGCTGAAGTTACACCTTTTGCAGTTATTACAGATAGTGAAACACATGTTAAATATCCTTTAGCTGATTACGCTTTGACACCTGATGTTGCTATCATCGACTCACAATTTGTTATGAGTGTTCCTAAATCTGTTACAGCTGATACAGGAATGGATGTCTTAACACATGCAATTGAATCTTATGTTTCTGTTATGGCAAGTGATTTTACAAAAGGTTTAAGTTTACAATCAATTAAATTAGTCTTCCAAAATTTACGTGATTCATACGCATACGCAAATGAAGATGCAAGAGAAAAAATGCATAATGCTTCTACAATGGCTGGTATGGCATTTGCAAATGCATTTTTAGGAATTAACCACTCTATCGCTCATAAGATAGGTGGAGAGTACAATATTGCTCACGGACGCACAAATGCAATCTTATTGCCTCATGTTATCCGTTACAATGCAAAAGATCCTTCAAAACATGCTTTATTCCCTAAATATGAGTTCTTTAAAGCTGATGAAGATTATGCTGAAATCGCTCGTTTCATGGGATTCAAAGGAAATACAACCGAAGAATTAGTAGAATCACTAATCTTTGAAATCAATAAACTAGGTAAAGATGTTGGAATTGAGATGAACTTAAAAGCTCAAGGAGTAACACAAGAAGTACTGAATGATACTGTTGATCATATGGCTGAACTAGCATTCTTAGATCAATGTACAACAGCAAATCCAAAACAACCATTAATTAGCGAATTACGCCAAATTATTATCGATGCTTATGATGGTGAAAAATAAAAAATCTCTATAAAAAATAAAGATTATTATGAAAGAAATACTGTTTTCCTAATTTAAAAGGGAAATGGTATTTTTTTATAAAGTAAAGTGTTCTTTGGTGTATTGTACGAGCAGACATTATCAGTTTTTATAGTAGCAGCTAGCTAAATTTTCTCATCAAAAAATAATTAAGTAAGATTAAACATGATCTCTAGAAAGATTGCTTTTTAAAATTAAAATAGTTATAATCAAACTAATAAGTTAGGTTAGCCTAAATATAAAGAAGTGGGTGATGTCATTGACACCTAATAAAGAAGATTACTTGAAAATTATCTATGAACTTGGTGGGACAGAAAAAAAAATTAATAATAAAGAAATTGTTAAAAGACTAGGAGTTTCAGCCGCCTCAGTGAGCGAAATGATGTCTAAACTTTTAAAAGAAGGGTATATCGAAAGATTACCTTATCAAGGGGTAGAACTTAACGAAAAAGGACTTATTAAAGCTAGCACATTAATAAGAAAGCATAGATTATGGGAAGTATTTCTAGTTGAACAACTTGGCTACTCTTGGAATGAGGTTCACGCAGAGGCTGAGGTTCTAGAGCATGTTTCATCAATAGAATTAACCAATCGATTAGAAAAATATTTGGATTTCCCAAAGATATGTCCTCATGGAGGCATGATTCCAGAAAAAAGAGGGATTTTAAAGGAACCTTTGTTAGAAACTTTATCTGAGCAAAAAGAAAATCAAACGGTAATAATAAAACGAGTAGCAGATGAAAAAGATTTATTAGACTACCTAGTATCTATAAATATTGGAATAAATGATGTGTGCACGATTGATTCTATTGGCGCATATGAAGGATCTATCGTAGTGAAAAAAGATAAAAAAAAGATCCAAATAAGCTTTAAAGCGGCATCTGATATGTACGTTCAGCTAATTTAGATAAGAAGAATTCGGCATAGTTGTCGTATTCTTCTTTGTTTTTACAACAGCTACTCTTAAAAAAAGAATCACGTTCCCACATGGTTGTAATGAAAGAAGGTGAAGAAAGTGGAAATTGGGGTAGTACGTTTTGATGAACCGGTTAAAGATACATCGAGAAAAATTATTCATATCGATATGGATGCTTTCTTCGCTTCGGTCGAAGAGAGAGATCATCCTGAGTTAAAAGGACAGCCTATTGTTATTGCTAAACACCCCAATTTGACAAAAGGGAAAGGTGTTGTTGCAACAGCGAATTATGTTGCAAGAACATATGGTATACATTCTGCTATGAGTGCTCAAAAAGCCTATGAATTATGTCCTAAGGCCGTATTTATTCCTGGAAATTATGAACGTTATCGAGAAATTTCGAATAAAATTAGAGAAGTATTCTTACATTATACAGATATTATAGAACCGTTATCACTGGATGAAGCATACTTAGATGTAACAGAAAATAAAAAAGAAATGAAAAGTGCAACACTTATTGCCCATTCTATCCAAAAAGAAGTATGGGACACCGTTCGCTTAACCTGTTCTGCAGGAGTTTCTTACAATAAGTTTATAGCGAAACTAGCTTCAGATTTTAAAAAGCCGTCTGGTGTTACTGTTATCACACCAGACGAAGCTTTAGATTTTTTAAAAAATCTTCCTATAGAAAAATTTTATGGAGTAGGAAAAAAAACGGTTGAGCGGATGCATGAGGTAGGTATTTACAATGGTGAAGATCTTTATCAAAGAAACGAGATGGATTTGATTCGTTCATTTGGTAAAATGGGGTATTCTCTTTACAGAAAGGTTAGGGGAATTGATGATTCTCCAGTCAGAATAAGTAGAGAGAGAAAATCAATAGGGAAAGAAAACACGTATAACCAAAACTTAGTTACTGAAAATGAAATTGTAGCAGAATTAAGGTTCTTATCTAATAAAGTGAATCATTCATTAATGAAAGAACAAAAGCATGGGAAAACGATTGTATTGAAGATTCGCTATTCTGATTTTGAGACTGTGACTAAAAGGCATACGTTACCTCATTACATTAAAGAGGCAGAAGAAATCTTTTTTCATGCACAAAATATATGGGATGAGATTGGAGAATTGCAAAAGGGAATAAGATTGTTGGGGATTACAATTACAACACTTGACCCATTAACATTTGAAAATATTGTTTTACCACTTTGGGAAAAATAAAACTATAGATAGAAGATTTTGAGGATTGGGTTAAATTAATTTTCTTTTTTTAAGATACACTGTATATACTAGTACAGTTTTTTTGTTGTGTTATAATAATAGAAAATGGGACTAACGAAGATATCAGGAATTTGGTAATGAATGATACAAGTTGAGCCTAATATAGGATAAATTGTTCTAATTAATCTTTTTATTATAGAAAAGTCAAAGAATAATCTTAATCTGAAAAGAATTTAAGCAGATGCTATTATTTTTAGTCACATTTATAAAAAATTATATTTGAGAAACACAAAAAATGAAAGTGGTAATAATTATAGTTGGTAGTAAGATTGGATTAGTAATTTTTTAAAGAAAGCGATTGGAAATTATGTAATTCGATTGAGTTAGTTAGTTTAAAGCTAAAAAAATCTTTCCAATTTAACGCATTACCGTACTTTTCTTTTGTTTAAATGAAACTCTTTAAACTTTTGTGATAATTTGTCTTAAGAACAAGGAAATCTATTAGAAATTTAGGAATTTGATTAGAAACTATTTTGGAGGTACCTTATGACTACTAAACACGAACGAATATTAGCTTATATCGAAACCCTGCCTGTCGGAGAAAAAATTTCTGTACGATTAATCGCTAAGAATTTAAATGTTAGTGAAGGTACAGCTTATAGAGCTATCAAAGAAGCACAAAATAGTGGTCTAGTTTCAACTATTCAACGAGTAGGGACCATACGGATTGAACGGAAAATGAAAGAAAGTATTGAAACACTTAGTTATGGCGAAATAGTGAAAATTATTGAAGGAGATATATTTGGTGGAGAAAATGGGTTAAATAATATACTCACTAAATTTATTATTGGCGCAATGACAGAAGATGCCATTGTTCGCTATATAGCACCAGGTTCCTTAATGATTGTAGGTAATCGAGAGAGTGTACAAAGGTTAGCATTAAAAAGCGGGTCTGCTGTATTAATTACAGGTGGTTTTGAAACGAGCAATGAAATTATTGACTTAGCTAATGAATTAGCATTACCTTTAATGGGGACAAGTTATGATTCGTTTACTGTTGCTACGATGATAAACCGTGCGATGACAGATCAATTAATAAAAAAAGATATTATTCTTGTACGAGATATTTACACAAAAATTGAAGAAACAATGTACTTAACTGTTGATGATACTGTCTTAGATTATCGACGACTTAATGAGAAAAGTAAGCATACAAGATTTCCTGTTGTGGGAAAGAATTTACGACTAGTTGGGATTGTTGCTGCCAAAGATATGATTGGAAAAGCTGATCAACAAAGTATTGAGCGTGTTATGACAAAGGATCCTACCGTAGTGAAAACTCATATGAGTGTGGCTAGTGTAGGACACCTAATGATATGGGACGAACTTGAAGTTATGCCTGTAGTTGAAGATAACTTAACTTTAATGGGTATTATTTCAAGACAAGATGTTATGAAAGCTATGCAATCTGCTCAAAGGCAACCACAAGTTGGAGATACAATTTCTGATCAAATTCAAGAGCAGATTGAACTAGTTAGTGAAAATCATGAAAATATTGAAAATGACATTCCTTCTTATAAGTTCAATGTGACTCCACAGATGACAGATTCTGTAGGGACAATTTCATTTGGTGTGTTGAGCGAAATTATCACCAGTTGTGCAAAACGTTCATTATTGCTTTATCAAAAGAGAGATGCGTTAATTGAACAGATGGATTTACATTACTTTAAAATGATTCAATTAGAAAGTACGCTAGAAATAAAACCTAAAGTATTTGAAATTGGTAGACGCTCATCAAAGTTTGATATCGAAGTGTATGTTGAAAATGTATTAGTTGCTAAAGCTATTGTGATTTGCCAAATGATGCAAAGAAATTAAAAAGGAGTCGAACGTAATGTCATTATTACCATATAAAGAAGTACTAGAAATGATAAAAGAATACAACACGGTTATTGTACATCGTCATATGCGACCGGATCCTGATGCTTTAGGATCTCAAGGTGGACTAGTTGAACTGTTGAAGGAAAGTTTTCCGAAAAAAAGAATTTTCAAAACTGGAGGTCCTGTAGGAGATCTAGATTTTTTAACAACGATGGATGAAGTCAGTGATAATGATTACAAAGAAGCTTTAGTTATAGTAACAGATACCGCTAATACACCAAGAATTAGCGACGAACGCTATAGCAATGGATCGAAGCTGATTAAAATAGACCACCATCCTAACGATGATGTTTATGGTGATATACAGCTAGTGAATAGTGATGCGAGTAGTTGCAGCGAAATAATAGTAGATTTTTATATAGCAAATCAAGAGGAATTAGTTTTGACTAAAGAAGCTGCTCGCTTATTATATGCAGGTATTGTCGGCGATACAGGTCGCTTTTTATATCCCTCAACTACTTCTCACACAATGAGAATAGCAGCTAAATTGATGGAATATGATTTTATTCCTAATGAAGTAAATAACCAAATGAATGTTATTTCTCAAAAGGTTGCGAAATTAACTGGATATATTTTGCAAAATCTTATTGTTTCTGAGAATGGAGTAGCAAAAGTATTAATAGCTAAAGATTTATTGAAGAAATTTGATTTAACCGACACTGAAACATCTTCAATTGTGTCTATTCCAGGAACAGTCGAAGGAGTATTAACTTGGGGTATTTTTGTTGAGCAGCCTGAAGGACATTTCCGGTGTCGCTTAAGATCAAAAGGTCCAATCATTAATGAGGTTGCTAAACGTCACCATGGTGGTGGTCATCCTATGGCAAGTGGAGCTAATGCAAAAAACGAAGAAGAAATTAATGTGATTATAGATGAACTATCAGCGCTTGCTGATGAATGGTTAGACAAATAAGAGGAATTCTATTGGAAAAGCCAAACTTTAGAATAGAAAAATCCGTAGGACCCAAAGAGTTCTACGGATTTTTCTATTTATATCTATCGAGCATTTGAATTGGATTGAATATTAGTAGAAGGGCTGTTCTTTATAATGTCTATTAATTCAATAGTGCTATTACCTGATTTAATGACAGTAAAGGTATATCCGCCTTCGACAAGAGCTTCTCCTTCAGAAATATCGTATTTTTGATTTAGCATCCACCCACCTAAAGTGTCGACATTTTCTTCTTCAATAGATAGACCAAAAAGTTCATTAATTTCATCAACAAGCATTCTTGCGCTGACACGATAGTGGTTATCGCCAACTTTTTTTACTTCAGGCTCTTCAATGCTTTCATAATCGTCGCTGATATCGCCCACTATTTCTTCAACAATATCTTCCATTGACAGCATACCACTAGTACCACCATATTCATCAACTAAAATTGCAAGTTGGTTTCTTTCTTTTTGCATTTTGACCAACAATTCTTTAATAGGTATTGTTTCAATTACGCGAATAACTGGTCTAATGTAGTGAGAGAAATCAAAAGTATCAGATATGTTGTCTTCAACAGCGTTAACATAAGCTGCAAATATCTCTTTTGTGTTTAATATCCCAATGACAATATCTTTATCACCATCTTGAATTACAGGATAGCGTGTATAGCGTTTTACGCTTACTAATTGGCTAATTTCTTTTAAAGACATGTCTGTTGAGACAGTAATCATTTCAGTTCTAGGCACCATAATTTCACGACTCATGCGATCATCAAAAGCAAAGACGTTTTCAACAAATTGATATTCGTCTCTATTTATCTCGCCACTCTTCAAACTTTCACCCATAATAATTCTGAGTTCTTCTTCAGAAACACCTTCACCAAATTCACTTTTACTAGGAACACCAACAGCTTGAGAAATTTTATTCGCTAAAATATTTAGAATAAAAACAATAGGATACATTAGCCGAAACCAGAATTGTAAGGGTTTGGCTATAATTAAACCGATTTTTTCAGTGTTATTAATGGCAATGTTTTTTGGTACAAGTTCTCCAATAATAACCTGAAGAAACGTTAATACAATAAAAGAAAGAAGGATAGAAGCTATTTTTGAAATAGATTCTGGCAATTGAAAATTTGCAAACAATATATCAAATAGACGGCCAAATGTAGGGCTACCTAACCAACCTATAGCTAGTGAGGTTACTGTGACACCTAATTGAGTAGCGGACAGATAAGTGTCTAATTTTTGAGTCATATTTTTTAGCAATTCTGCCTTTTTATTTCCATCTTCTATAAGAAAATCTAACCTTGATGGTCGTATACGAACCAGTATGAACTCTGACATAACAAATAAAGCTGCGATAAATAAGATGATAAAAAACACTATCATACCAGTGGTTAGTGACAAATGGATGCTTACGCCAAGATGACGCAAGCTTCACCTCCTTGTTAATTTATAACTCTAAATTTAATTTTTATTCAATAGATAATTCTGATTGAAACAAGTTTTTTAAGAAAAAATAGTAAAATAAATAAAAATCAATAGTAATGCGCCCTCTAAACATTTAATTTAGATTTGTTAATTATTATTTTTATTTTTTTCTATCAAATTTCTCGCCTCACTTTAACTTAATAAGTTCTTTTTATAACGAATTAACTATAAAAAAATAGATAGCCTCTATTTTATAAAAGTCTTATAAGTTTACTGTACCTTAATATGGTAAAATGTTAAAGTAAAAAACAAGTTTATCATCTTTTTTTTAAAAAAAAACGTAAGATTGGGTTTAGAACTAGAATATCTCCTACTTAAGAACGATTCAAATTATAAAAACGTTTGATATACTCCAACTATAAAAAGAAAGAACATCAAATAGTAAAAACGAAGGATGTTTAAAAAATGAATGTAAAAGATCTAGTTAAAAAAATAAATTATTATTTTAAAAAAATATGGATAAAGTCAAAACCGTACGTTATAGCATTTCACATTAAATTTAAACGAATTTGGAAGAAATTACATGCAACGAAAATAGTTATTCTTATGCTCTTGTTGATTTCATTATTTAGTAGTGGTTATCTACTGTATCTAGCTAAAACGTCTAATGTTTCAACACTAAAAGCCGGACTCGAACAAACAACGACCGTTTATGATATCGATGGAGATGAAGCAGGCACACTCTATTCTCAAAAAGGCTCATTCATCTCACTCGACGAGATTTCACCTTCTATTCAAGCAACAGTAATTTCAACCGAGGATAAACGATTTTATGATCATAATGGATTTGATATTATCGGTATTGCTCGTTCAGCAGTAGGTTTTGTTGCTAATGGTGGAGAGATAAGTGGTGGTGGGAGTACAATTAGCCAGCAGTTAGCGAAAAATGCTTATTTAACATTAGATCAAACCCTAATAAGGAAATTAAAAGAGCTATTTCTAGCGATTGAAATTGAAAAGCAGTATACAAAAAATGAAATATTAGAAATGTATCTAAATAAGGCTTATTTTGGGAATGGAGTTTGGGGAGTAGAAGATGCTTCTCATAAATACTTTGGGAAAAATGCTAGTGATGTTTCTCTAACGGAAGCAGCTACAATTGCAGGAATGTTAAAGGCACCGACTACGTATAATCCTTTGGACAATCTAGAAAATTCACTCTCAAGAAGAAATGTTGTTTTAGATTTATTAATCAAAAATAATGGTATATCAAAGGAAATAGGCGAAGCAGCAAAGAGTGAATCTCTTCAGTTAAGAGATGATTATCAGCAAACTAATGGGTATCAGTATCCGTATTATTTTGATGCAGTTATTGAAGAAGCAATAAATAAATATGGTTTAGATGAAGAAGAATTACTAAATAAAGGGTATAAAATATATACTTCATTGGATCAAAACTACCAATCAAGAATGGATCGAACGTATGAGAATGATTGGCTCTTTTCTGACGCTTCAGACGGGACATTGCTACAAAGTGGATCTGTTGCAATGAATCCTAAAACAGGAGGCGTATACGCAGTTGTAGGTGGAAGAGGTGAGCATACGTTTAGAGGCTTTAACCGTGCAACACAGATTAAGCGTCAACCCGGTTCCATTATGAAACCACTAGCAGTTTATACTCCAGCTTTGGAGTCAGGCTATGATATTGATTCAACATTAAAAGATGAGAAAAAATCTTATGGATCAGATGACTATACACCGGAAAATTATGATTTCAACTATTTAGGAGAAGTTCCGATGTATCAAGCTTTGGCCCAAAGTTTAAATGCTCCTGCAGTTTGGCTTTTAGATCAAATAGGTCTAGAAAAAGGAATAAAAAAAGTAGAAAAATTTGGTATCCCAGTTCAAGAGGAAGATAAATATCTTGGATTAGCTCTTGGAGGTACTACAGGTGGAGTGTCGCCACTCCAAATGGCAAGTGCATATACGGTGTTTTCGAATGCAGGATTACGAAGTGAAGGGTTCTTTATTACTAAAATTGTTGACGCTACTGGCGCAGTAATTGTCGATAATACTGAACAAAAAACTAAAAAAGTTACTTCACCAGAAATAGCAGATAAAATGACAAGTATGCTCATGGGTGTATTTACTAACGGTACAGCTAGTAATAATGCTCCTGATGGGTATGAAATTGCTGGGAAAACTGGTAGTACGGAGGTATCCTTCAACGATTCAGGAGGAACAACAGACCAGTGGACAGTTGGTTATACTCCAGATATAGTTGTTGCTACTTGGATTGGTTTTGATGAGACAGATGGAAACCACTATATGGAAACAGGTAGTTCGACGGGTGTAGGTCCGTTATTTAAACTTCAAATGCAAAACATACTACCTAAAACACCTCAAACGGCTTTTGGTACGACAAGTGCAGAAACGATTGTAGGTTCAAAAGAAGAGAATAGTTCTTCTCAATGGAAAGAAACTATTTATCAAATGGGCGAACAATTCAAAGAAGGTATCGACCAATTGAAAGATAGAACAGGATCTCTAATTGAGCGATTTAAAAATCGATAGCAAAAATACTAGTACTGAATGAGAATGTTGGAAAAAGAAACTGAGTAATGGTATAGTATAACGGTCAAGAAAAAAACATCAGGAGAGTGATTTGGATTATGAACAACATTTATGATACAGCAAACAAACTTGAACAAGAATTAAGAGAAACAGAAGTCTATTTAGATTTGAAATCTGCTTTTTCAAATGTAAAAGAAGACTCTGAAGCAAATGAAGTTTTTCAAAAATTTCAAGAAATACAAATGAAATTACAACAAAAACAAATGTCCGGTGAAGAAATTGCAGAAGAAGAAATTCAAGAAGCTCAAGAAATGGCTTTAAAATCGGGCGAGAATAACTTGATTAAGGAATTAATGGAAGCTGAACAAAAACTAAGTACATTAATTGATGATTTAAATCGTATTATTATGAAACCTGTACAAGATATTTATCAGGGTTAATGGTATAAAAAAGAGTTCACTAAGTTAGTTAAGAGTGGTGAACTCTTTTTTTGTTCAACAATCGGAACATACGTGCCCGTTTCGAGTTTTTATTTTACCCAAAGGAAGGATGACTAGTGATGGTTCAATTTATTCATAGTGCTGACTTACATTTAGATAGTCCATTTATTGGATTAAAGTCAATGCCAGAGTTTATTTGGCAAGCAATTTACCGTTCTACATTTGATGCACTATCAAAATTAGTAGATATAGCAATTGAAAAAGAAGTTGATTTTGTGTGCTTAGTCGGGGACATCTATGATAGTGATGACCGTAGTGTGAAGGCACAAGCATTTTTTAGAAATGAAATGGAAAGATTAAAGAATAAAAATATACCAGTTTACTTAACTCATGGTAACCATGATTACATAGGAAACCAAGGACTACATCTAGATATGCCAGAAAATGTTATTATTTTTGGGGAAAACCCAGAAACATATTGGTTAACCACAAAACAAGATGAAAAAATTGCGTTAACGGGATTTAGTTATACGAAACGTTGGATAACAGAAAGAAAAATTAGTGATTTTCCAAAAAAATTAAGACAAGCTGATTACCATATAGGGTTGCTACACGGTTTTTCAGAGGGTTTAGAATCTGAGCACGGAAAGTATGCACCATTTACCTTAATGGAATTGAAAAGCAAACAATACAATTACTGGGCCTTAGGCCATATCCATAAGCGACAACATCTAAATATGCATCCACCGATTGTCTATCCAGGTAATACTCAAGGGAGAAATAGTAAAGAAACAGGTCCAAAAGGATGCGAGCTTGTAACAATTACAGATACAAAAGAGCAAATTGACTTTCACTCGACTGCAGCTATTCGGTGGGAAAAAATTAATTTATCTATTAAAGGAGTAGTGAACCTTGATACAATCTATACAACTATCCAGGAACAAATTCTAAGTAAAAAAAACACAGAATATAGTCTATTTATTTCAGTTACTTTAAAAGACACTGAGATGTTATTGGAAGGTGTTAGGAAAAAAATTATCCAAGGTGAGTTGTTAGAAGCATTGCAACAAGTTGCAAAAGAAGATTATTTTGTATGGGTTTATCAAATTGAGTTTGCAACTGTGAATATAGAAAATGAACAATACTTGCAGCTATTTCCTGAAGAATGGCAAAAAGCACTTGTAGAAGTAGAGGAAGAGATTAACTTTAATGAACTTACAAATTCTTTTTTTGACTATACAGAAATATCCTATCTTCTTAGCTCAAGAGATTCATCTTATAGACAGAAGATAATAGAACGCGCAAAAAACCAAGTTAAATCTTTGTTGACGATTGAAGGAAGTGATGAAATTGAAAATTAAATCAATAGAAGTTTATGGTTTTGGTAAGTGGGTGGATAAAAGAATAGATAATATTGGACAAATGCAACTGTTCTACGGGGACAACGAAGCAGGAAAAACAACTTTAATGGCCTTTATTCATAGTATACTTTTTGGTTTTCCTACAAAACAAAGTTCGGATTTACGCTATGAACCTAAGACTAGCAGTAAATATGGTGGTAAGTTACGAATTGAAGATGATCTTTATGGAGAAGTTAGTATTGAGAGAGTAAAGGGAAAAGCTAACGGAAAAGTGATCGTTACATTATCAAATGGAGAAACAGGATCAGATAAACTTTTAGAAAAAATTGTTTATGGTATTGATAAGACGACTTATCAAGCTTTATTCTCATTCGATCTTTTTGGACTACAAAAAATCCAAAGAATGAATAGAGTTAAATTAAATCGTTATTTTTTAAGTGTAGGTAGTTTAGGAAATGAGCATCTTTTAAAATTAGCTGATAAGTTTCAAATGGAAGCTGGAAAGCTTTATAAGCAAACAGGTCGAGTACCAGAAATAAATCAAAAAATTAGAGAAGTAGAAAATAAAAGACAGCAAGTTCGTATCGCTAAAGGAAAAAATGATGAATACACACAGATTTATACCGAAAAAGAACAATATGAATATGAAATAAAAAAAATTAAATCAAAAAGAACTAAAAACGAAACCAACTTAGAACAATTAAGTCGTCTTGCTGCTAATTGGAACCATTTTTCAGAAATAATAGGTATTCAAGAAGAAATAAAGAAAAAAAATATCAAGGAAATGCCAGAAGATGGACTATTTCAGCTCAATCACCTAAATAACTTAATTGAGCAATTAAGAATCACAATGATACAAGAAAAAGAACGATCTAAACAAGCTATGGAAAAAAGTCATCTCACTAAAGCACAGTTATTATTTATAGAACGGAAAAAGGATATTCAAAGAATTATTTCTTCAATAGATACAACTAAATCAATTCTTCAAGAGAAAGATTTTCTTGAACGAGAAGTAATAAAAGAACAAGAACATGTGGTACGGAATAAACTTCAATTAGGATTATCCATTGAACAACATGTACCAGTACGCCCCACAACTAGTCAAAAAAATGATTATCAAAAATTAAATCAAGCTAGTATAGAAATAGAAGAAAAGCTTAAGGAAGTAGTAGAAAAACAAAGCTTTAACCGCTATCAGAGAGAGTCTATATCTGAACAAATAGATAAAATTGAACCTAATATATGGAAAAATCAACTCTATCAAAAAATGGAGAAAGAATATAAGAATGAAGAAAAATCACAATATTCGAGAAATGAATTTTTATTAAATAAAGAAAAACTATCTAGAGAAAAAAATAAACAGATAAAAATAAGTTTAATTGGAATAACTGGACTATTACTTTCCATTAGTGGCTTTATAAGTAGAGGGCTGCTCGGAAATATACTTGGTTTATTAGGAATAATGGTATTTTTAACAGCTAGTATAATCTTTTTTAAAAGGAAACCAAAAAAACAATTGAATGAGATTAGCGATAAAACAACAATTACCTATGCTGACTATATTAAACAAGTAGAATTGCGGAAGCAATGGCGTATTCAGCTAGCTGAATATGATCAAATAATAATAAAATCAAAAAAACTACAAGAAAATATAGTGGAGTGTACAAATAAAAAAAATACTGTGTTAAACGAATTAAACCAAATTTTAGTAAATAACGGATACCCTGAAAATATGAAGATTGAAGATTTAACAAAACATGAGGATATTTTTGAATCTTTACGCGAAAGAGTACAAGCAGTTGAAGAAAAAGAAGAACTGCTTAAGAAACTATCTAATCAATTACTGCAATGGAGAGAACAGGTACTATTTCTTGAATCCGTAGTCTTAGTTAATTGGGAAGATTTATCCTCAGTAGTGTCAGGTATTGTTAAGTTTTATCAAGAGTCTTTAAGTGAAGAGCAAAATTTTAGAAGTATACAAAAAGAAGAAGAAATACGACAAGAAAAAATGAAAAAAATGGTTCAAGAACAAAGAAAATTTGAAAAGCAAAGAATAATATTATTTGATTCTGTTGAAGTAAAAAGCGAAGAGGAATTCCGCGAAAAATTTATTTTTTTTGATGAGTGGAAACGAAAAAAAGCACGTTTAAAGTTATTAGAGCAACAAGTTTCTGAAGATATTAGTTTGTTAGAAGAATTTCGTGATCAAGAGGATTTGTTGGAACAAATAAAAAATATAAAACTGTCTATGGAACTTCATAAAGTAAATGAAGAAAAACTAATGAATAAAAGAATAAAAAATGAAATGGCGTTAAAAGAACTAGAAAAAGGGGGAGCCTATTCTGTTTTATTACAGGAATACGCTAACTTAAAAAGTGAACTACAAGAATTAGTAGACAGATGGAGTACACACAAAGTTGCAGCTGAATTAATTGAGCGCGCAATGACTCATGCTCGAAAAAATCGATTTCCTGAAACAATTAAAGACACATCTGACTTTTTTAAGCTATTAACTAAAGAAAGATATACACAAGTCTTGATAAAGGAAGAAAAAATAGAGGTTCAAAGAAGTGATGGCTTACTTTTTGAAGCCTCAGAACTTTCACAAGGTACTGCTGAGCAGTTGTACGTTGCATTAAGATTTGCTTTTGTTAAAAATGCTAATGACATTGTAAAGTTACCGATTATGATTGATGATGGTTTTGTAAATTTCGATCAATCACGTAGAATGCAAATGATAGAACTAGTCAAACAGATGAGTGAAACAACTCAAATATTCTATTTCACATTTGATCAACAATCCTTAACTAAATTTCGAAAAGAACAGATAGAAATGTTATAATAAATGTAGTTAAGAAAGAGCGGGGGAGTATAATGGAGAAAAAATTATTTGAATATAGTGTAGATGAAGCTTTTGAACTATACTTATTAATTAAATCCGCAGACGTTCGTGTAGCGAAAAATGGTAAGAAATTTATTGCCTTTACGTTTCAAGATACAAGCGGACAAATGGATGGGAAATTTTGGGACGCTTCAGAGGATGAAATTGCTTCATTAACCGCCGGGAAAGTAGTAAGTATTTCTGGCAAAAGAGAGCTATATCAAGGGAATCCTCAAATAAAAATATTTAAATTAAGAACAACAAAAAATGGAGAACCAGAAAGTCCTGAACTATTTATTGAGCGAGCACCTCTAAAAAAAGAAACGATGATGGAAGAATTAAATGAAATTCTTTTTGAAATTACAAACGCCAACATGAATAGAATTGTTCGCCATTTATTAAATCATTATCAAAAAGATTTCTTTCAATATCCAGCAGCTAAAAGATTTCACCATGCTTTTGTAGGGGGGTTAGCCTACCACACAATATCAATGTTAAGAATAGCTAAAACAGTTGCTGATCAGTATGAAGAAATTAATAAACCATTGTTGTATTCAGGAATCATATTGCATGATTTGGGGAAAGTTATCGAACTTTCCGGACCTATCTCAACAGAATATACATTAGAAGGAAATTTGTTAGGTCATATTGTTATTGTTGACGAACTTATAACTAAAGCGTGTCAATCATTAAAGATAGATGATAAAAATGAGGATGTTTTATTATTAAAACATATGGTTTTATCGCATCATGGAAGATTAGACTATGGCTCACCTGTACAACCTAAATTGAAAGAGTCAGAAATTCTATTTATGATAGATAATCTAGATGCAACAATTACCATGCTAAATAGTAGTTTAAGCAGAACAGAACCTGGAGAGTTTACGGAACGTATATTTGGATTAGATAACCGTATTTTTTATAAGCCTCTAGGTAAGGATAATGAAAAAATAGAAGAAGAGTAAAGAATAAAAAAAAAGACGTTGTTTTTCTAATAAAAGAAAAACAACGTTTTTAATTATTTCATGACAATAGACCTAATAGCTAAAGCATAAAACTGGCTATTATTTAGCACTTTCCGTATCAGCTGCAGAAGATTCCTTTTCTGAACTCTTTTCAGAAGATTCAGGTTGTTTTAAATAGCTATCCATAGCAGTTGATAAATCTTCATCGTTAATAGTTACATTTGCATCTTGTATTATTTTAGAAAGAATAGATTGAACTGCAGCACTGTCTGCTAGTTTGTCTTGTAACAACTGTGCTTCAATTGTTTTAGTTTCTTCTTTTAACGTGCCTTTTTTAGATTTTTTATCCATTCTAATAATGTGGTAACCATATTCAGATTTTACAGGTTCAGTAGTAAGTTCGCCTTCTTTTAACTTACCAGCCGCTTCTTCAAATTCTGGAACCATCTCTCCAGTTGTAAAAGTCAATTCTCCGCCTTTTTCAGCAGTATTTGTATCTGTAGAGTTTTCTTTTGCAAGAGTAGCAAAATCAGCACCATCATTTAGTTCAGTAATTAATTCTTTTGCTTTTGCTTCATCCTCAACGAGAATATGCGAAACAGTCATTGGAGGAGTGTAGGCTTCATAGGCTGTTTTTATTTCTTCATCACTAAATTTAGAATTTTCTTTAACAGCTTCTTCAATCAAAAGATTTAATTGGATAGTATCTTTATAAGAAGCGTCTGTAAAGCCAGAAGAAGAGAGAACATTCTTAAAGACATCCGCTCCACCATAAGATTCTTCCTGTTTTTTATACTCTGCAGTTACTTTTTTATCGGTAACAGTTTCACCATATTTTTCATTTAAAACGTCTTTAATTATTAATTGTTGAAGTGTAGTAGACCCAACATTTGTTTTCATTGCTTCGTAAAGTTCATCTTGAGAAATTTTACCTGCAGTAGAGGATGCAACGGTATTATCTGCACAACCTGCAATAGTTAATCCTGCTAAAATTGTTACGGTAGTTAATATTATTTTTTTCATTTCTAATTGACACATCCATTTCTTTTAATTTAGATCTTTATCGTTCCCAATCACAAGTACTAATATACCACATTCATATAAATAAAAAAAACAAAATCGGATAATACTAAATAAAGTCTATTAAAAATCACAAAAAAATCATATCTTTAAAAGCGATAGAATAATCCTGGAAAAACCACAACTTAATATAGACTGTTGTGGTTTTTAGACTTCATATTTAATTTATAGTTATTATAAAGATAAAGTTTCTTGCCCTAGACTCTCTACATCTTTAGAGAGTTTATCAGCTTGTTCTTGAACTCTTCTCATACGTGGTTCAATTTGATTTGTAAATTCTTCTATTGTAGTAGTTACTTCTTGTGTAAACTCATCTGTTAAAGCTTTACCTTCATTAGATAGAGTTGAGAAAGCAGTCTTCAATTCATTTACACTATTCGTTACATCATCCACTAAAAGAGTTGTATCATCTATATAATTTAGTAAAAGTTCACGATTTTCCTCTCCTGATCTTGGTGTCTTCAATAAAGTATAGATACCACCAGCTAAAGAACCTAAAATAAGACCTTTAAAAAATTCGTTTGCCATAATTATACCTCCATTTTTTCTTTAATTGATGTGACGAGTCTATCTAATTCATCATCAGTATAGCTAGTTGAGTTATCGCTAAATGTTATTTTAAAATCATCATGTTTAGTGTAGCGAGGAATTAAGTGAAAATGACTATGAAATACAGATTGGTAAGCAACTAAACCGTTATTATTTATAATATTCATACCCGTAATAGTCGAATCAGATTGTTTAATTGCTCGTGCAATTTTAGGTATTCTTGAAAAGACTATTTCAGCTAATTTTTTATCATAGTCAAAAATATCAGCTACATGTTTTTTTGGAAGGACTAATGTATGACCAGGGGTAACTTGGGTTATATCAAGAAACGCAATGACTTCATCGTCTTCATAAACTGTTCTGCTTGGAATCTCATTGTTAATAATTTTACAAAAAATACACTCTGACACAGGATAACCCTCTTTCTAATAGTTTAATTTTAAGGATAATGATAGTCTAGATAACTTAATTCTAGATTATTTTTCAATTTAAATGTAGCATAAAATTCAGGTAAAGTGAAACGCTAACTAGAATAAAGCATCTATTGATATCTTATGGTACAATTAAAAAAAATTAAGAAAAGAGTGGAACAAAAAATGAGCCTAAAAGTATCACATGTAACAGGAGGATATACTCAAGTTCCTGTATTAAAAGATGTATCTTTTGAAGTGAATAATGGAGAACTAATTGGACTAATTGGATTAAATGGTGCTGGTAAAAGTACGATAATCAAACACATCATAGGATTGATGGATCCGATAAAAGGGGAAATCGTTCTAGACGGACAAACATTAAAACAAGAAATTACGACTTACCGTAAAAAAATAGGCTATGTCCCTGAGATGCCAGTTTTATACGAAGAACTTACGTTGCGTGAACACATAGAGATTACAGGTATGGCTTTTGATATTTCTTCTGAAATTGTTTTTAAAAGAGCGGAAAAATTACTTAGAACATTTCGACTAGAAAATAAACTTGATTGGTTTCCAGCTCATTTTTCTAAAGGAATGAAGCAAAAAGTAATGATTCTCTGTGCTTTTTTGATTGAGCCTAGTTTATATATTATCGATGAACCTTTTGTTGGATTAGACCCACTAGGAATTAATGCATTATTAGATTTAATGAATGAAATGAAAAAAAATGGCGCTTCTATTCTGATGTCTACTCATATACTAGCTACAGCAGAAAGAGAATGTGATAGATTTGTTTTACTTCACGAAGGAGAAGTACGAGCAGACGGAACTTTAGCAGATTTGAGGAATACATTTGGTATGCCATCTGCAACATTAGACGAAATTTATCTTCAACTGACTAAAGAAGAGGATGAGTAAAGATGATGAATGATATATGGAAACAAAGATCTAAACAACACCAAAAAAAAATGATGCGCTATCTTAAATATGTTCTTAACGACCATTTCGTTATTGTGTGCTTATTTTTATTTGGTGCACTAGGTTATACGTATTCAGAATTACTTAAAACTTTAACAGATGGCTTTATTTATGGACGTGTACTAGCGGTTGTTTTTTTTACAGGATTAATTTTAATAGGAAAGCTAGCTACTTTTTTAAAAGAAGCGGATATTGTTTTCTTATTACCAAAAGAGAAAGAATTGAAAAATTATCTTCACTTAGCTAAAAAGCATAGTTTTATTCTACCAACTAGTGTAATTACTTTGGGAACAAGTATTATTATGCCCTTGCTAGTCGCGACGTCTTCTTTTAAATTTTCTGATATGTTCTTTTTTGTCTTATTTTTAATGATGATGAAAAATATAGAATTAGAGATACAACACATGCTTATGAAACTATCTTTTGCACAAAAAAAACATACAATAAAATTTTTATTTATTTTATCTTCTTTTATTGGCAGCTATCTAATGATTTTCTTATCGCCATTAATTGGTATTTTATATGCCTTATTACTCAATATATTGTGGCTAAAAT
The DNA here is from genome assembly GCF_049673005.1 of Carnobacterium sp. Lineage (GTDB taxonomy): Bacteria > Bacillota > Bacilli > Lactobacillales > Carnobacteriaceae > Carnobacterium_A. The sequence goes on from NZ_JBATXB010000017.1 coordinate 60,992, forward strand.
TTGGTGTGCATTACCGCGATAGACTTCTTTATCAATGGCAAATAATGGTCAAACAAGAGACAACTCGTGTTCAACGTATTTATCAGTTTATTAATTTATTTACCGATGTACCTATTATGAAGAGTACTATAAAAAGGCGTAAGTATTTGGATATCTTCCTGAATAAAAGTAAGAAGGATCACAATAAGACGTACAGTTATCTGTATAAACGAGCTTTTTTAAGAGGAACTGAGTACAGTGGGTTATTCATACGTTTAACATTAATCGCAATGGTGCTTACATTATTTACAAAACCATTTATATTGCATTTGTTACTATCCTTACTTTTTTTATATTTAACTGGTTTTCAGCTCGTTCCATTATACTTTCATTTCGATAATATGGCGATGGCTGTTTTGTATCCAATTAATCCGAAACAAAAATTAAAGGCTATAAAGGAAGTTCTATTGCAAATATTATTAATTGAGAGCTTTGGGATTACCATAGTTTCTTTAATCGTTTTTCCACTAATAGAAACAATAGTTTTAGTAACGGCTTTAACACTATTTAGTTTTTTATTCAGTTATTTATATTTACCATCCAGAGTAAGAAAAATGGAAAAAATTCAATTGCGTTAATAGACTATAAAAAAGTATAATAAAATAATATATTTGGTCTTTTAGCGAAAACTATGTAGAAAAGGCTGGGAAATCAGATGAATTATTATTATCAGAAAGAGGCGAATAGGATGAAAGTTATCTGGAATAGTAAATTAGTTGAACGAGAAGATGTTAAAATTGATATGGAAGATAGAGGTTACCAATTTGCTGATGGACTATATGAAGTTATACGAGTCTATAATGGTATCCTGTTTACTGCAACGCAACATGTTGAACGGTTATTTACGGGAGCAAAAAAAATAGAATTAATTTTACCTTTTACAAAAGAAGAACTAATTCAACTTTTAAAAGAGTTAATTCAAGAAAATCAGATTGAAACAGGTAATATTTATCTTCAAGTTACTCGAGGAGTTTCGAGTCCTAGAAATCATGCTTATCCAGAGGCTGAATTTACAACGCCTATTTTCACTGCTACAACAACAATTGTGCCACGTAATTTAAAAATGATGAAAAATGGGATAAAGGTTATTACATTACCGGATATGAGATGGTTGCATTGTGACATTAAATCAATTAGCTTATTGGGAAATATAATGGCCAAGCATGAAGCACACAAAAAAGGTAAGGATGAAGCCATATTATATCGTGGTAACGATGTTACCGAGTGCTCGGCATCAAATATTTCAATTATAAAAAATAATATTCTTTATACTCATCCTGATGGAAATTTAATTTTACCAGGAATAACAAAAGCAGTTATACTTGAGACCGCTAGAAAAACTGGGATGATTGTTAAGGAAGAAACGTTTTCGTTGAAAGAGCTAAAAGAAGCAGACGAAGTATTTGCTTCAAGTACTACAATGGAAGCAATGCCTGTTGTAGAAATTGATAATGAGCTTGTCGGAGATGGCAAGAGGGGGCCTGTAGTTCAATTATTACAAGAACTTTATGTAGCACAAATAGAATCAGAGTGCGGACTAATTCACTAATTTTTAAGTTGAATACTGTGTTTACAGGAAAGGTCAATTTTTAGAAAGCTGTTTAATAAGAATGAAAGTAAGAGAAACAGTTAGTTAAAATAATTGTTTCTCTTTTTGTATTAAAAAATATAAACCTAGTAGATATAACCAGAACAAAGAATATAAAAAAAGAACGTATATGCGCTTGACGGAATTAGAATTTCTATCTAAAATAGAAAGGAATAGAATGGTAGATGTCTTTCTAGATATCTGTCATTTTTTGTCCACGTAGAAAAGTAGTTTAATACAAAACAGGGAATGATAATGTATGAATTTTGAGATAGATTCTGGATGGAAACTACATCCAGTCGGCGGTGATACAGGTCAAGCATACATGGGAATTAGAGCAGAAGAAAAGCTTTTTTTAAAGCGGAATTCTTCGCCTTTTTTAGCTGCGCTTTCTGTTGAAGGGATTACGCCAAGGCTAGTATGGACAAAGAGAATTGGCAATGGTGATGTGTTGACTGCTCAAGAATGGCTAAATGGACGTACCCTAGAAGGCGATGAAATGTCATCACCTGAAGTTGCTCAGTTATTGAGTCGGATCCATACTTCAGAGCCATTAAGAAGTATGTTGTCGCGAGTTGGTGGGGAAGTAATAACGCCTCAAATTCTATTGGAAAACTATGAAAATGAGTTGCCAAACGATTTAAAAAATCATCCGTTATTGAAGAATATACTTATTAGCTTAAAAAGTGAAGTAGATACTATGAGACTTGTTACGCCTAGAGTTTGCCACGGAGATATTTATCAAAAAAACTGGTTGTTATCTGATCAAAATCGGTTATATCTAGTTGATTGGGACTCGGCAATGTTGGCTGACCCAGCGATGGACTTGAGTATGTTACTTTTTCAATATGTTCAAAGCGATGGTTGGAATGATTGGCTTGAACACTATGGAGTTGTGGCTACAAAAGAGCTAATTAAACGTATATCTTGGTACGCTTCAATGAATTATCTAATACAAACAAAACGGCACCATCAAGAGTCTAGGTTTTACGAAATGAATAAAGATATCTTAAAATTACAAACCATTCATCCAGTAATTCAAGACGAAAGAGATTAGAATCTTCTTCGATATTTCGAGGGAGATTCTAATTTTAATTTACCCTAGAATTTTTAAAAAAAGAAAAAGGAGAATGATCATGCGTTTAAGAAAGAAACCCGGAGCACCTGCTAAAATAGCGGAGTACTCACAATATATAGCTAATACACCTGAAGAGTGGATTGGAAAATGGAACGAGAGATTTAAAAATAGCAATCCTATTCACATTGAAGTTGGAACGGGAAAAGGTCGGTTTATAACTGAAATGGCTAAAAGTCATCCGGAAATTAATTATATCGGGATTGAATTACAAGAGAGTGTAATAGTAGTTGCTCTTGATAAGTTAATTGAAGAAAAACTTCCTAACTTACAGTTGCTTCATGTCAATGGTGGGTCATTGACTCAATACTTTGCTAAGGGAGAAGTCGATCAAGTTTATTTGAACTTTTCTGATCCGTGGCCAAAAAGTAGACATGAAAAAAGACGATTAACATCTGAAAGCTTCCTAAATAACTACGAAGAAGTTCTAGTTTCAAAAGGAGAAATCCATTTCAAGACGGATAATCAAGGTCTTTTTGAGTATTCATTGAGTAGTTTTTCTAAATATGGTATGACAATAGAACGGGTATGGTTAAATTTACATGACAGTGATTTTGAAGGCAACATTATGACTGAATACGAAGAAAAATTTTCAAATCGAGGACAACGTATTTATAGAACTGTCGTTAAATTTCCTGAAAGAAAGTAAAAAATGTGTTCAACTCGTTGAATTGAGTTGAACACATTTTTACTTTTAGAATTAAATACGATAAATATCTAATATTGTTCCAGAATACGCGTCAGCAATAAATTCATATTGAACAAGCTTACCTTCTTCTATTCTTGATATTCCACCATAATAAACATCCGTTTTAAGTGTGAACTTACGTAAAGGTATTTTTTTTAGTTCAATCCACGAACCTTCAATAGGACCTTCAGCCAAAAACTGTTTTTTTACAGACGCTAAAATAGTATCGCCGTGTATAGCGACCTTTTCTTGTAAATAGCGACGTAAGAAATAGCCACATACGATACCTGTTCCAAAGAGAAAACCGGCAGCCAATTTAATTGTTACTGCTTCATTTTGCTTATTTTTCATAAATATCCCAACCTTTCAGCAGTTCATATCTCTAATTAAGTATACTACTTATTGAAAAAAAAGTCTTCTAACTTAAATTTAGTGGATAAGTAAGGTATAATATAAAAGAAGTGCAATTAAAAATAGGAGAGGAGATCATAAAAGTAATATAGGACTTTTATGTATACATAACATCATGGAAGATAAAACATTTGATTTAATTAAAAAAATGACAGAGTTACAAGGGACTAGTGGTTTTGAACATAGGATAAGAGAAGAGATGAGGACTCAGTTAACTCCTTTAGTAGATGAAGTAAAACAAGATGGTCTCGGTGGGATTTTCGGAATTCGTAAAAGTAAGGTTAAGAATGCCCCTAAAATAATGGTAGCTGCTCATATGGATGAAGTTGGGTTTATGCTTGCTCGCATAACCAAGCAAGGGTTATTTAATGTTATTCCTTTGGGTGGTTGGAATCCTTATGTTGTTTCAGCACAACGTTTTACATTGCAAACAGCTAAAGGTGACTATCCATGTGTCTCATCATCGGTACCACCTCATCTTTTAAGAGGGAAGGATGGAAACAATAAAAACCTTGAAATTAGCGATATTCTTTTTGATGCTGGTTTTGATTCTAAAGAAGAAGCAGAATCTTTCGGAGTACGTCCAGGTGATACGATAGTGCCAGATGTCGAAACAGTGAAAATGGCAAATGGTAAGAAAATTATAAGTAAATCTTGGGACAATCGGTATGGTACAACTGTTGTTATTGAAGCTTTAAAAGAATTAGCTAACGAGGATTTACCCAATACACTTATTGCAGGTGCTAATGTTCAGGAAGAGGTCGGACTGCGTGGTACTAAAGGAGCTGTTCACCAGTTTAAACCTGATTTGTTTTTTGCTGTTGATTGTTCTGCCGCAGACGATCTTGCTGGAGATAAGTCTAAATTCGGGCACCTCGGAGATGGATTTTTATTAAGACTTCAAGATCCTGGTATGATTACTCTAAAGGGTATGCGTGAATTTTTATTGGATACTGCTGAAACGAATCATATTCCTTATCAGTATTTTGTTTCTAAGGGTGGTACAGATGCTGGTGCAGCGCAAGTTATGAACAACGGCATACCTAGTGCTGTTATAGGAGTTTGCGCACGTTATATCCATACACATCAAACGGTATTTCATATTGATGATTATGCTGCAGCTAAAGAGATGGTTGTGCAGATAGCGCGCACCCTAGATAGAAGTACATTTGAAACAATCATGAAGAATAACTAATTTATTATTATTGAAAGGAATTAGATTATGCGTAATTTAACATCAATTGAAGAATTTCGTCTATTAAGTAAAACAGAGAAAGTAATCTTCTTTTTTAATGCTGATTGGTGTGGAGATTGCCTTTTTATTAAACCAGAAATGCCTAGAATTACAAAAGCTTATCCCGGAATAACATTCATAAAAGTAGATCGTGATAAGTTTATAGATCTGTGTGATGAACTATCTGTTTTTGGTATACCGAGCTTTATTGCTTATGAAGAAGGTAAAGAAACAGGAAGATTTGTTAGCAAGAATCGTAAAACTAGAGAAGAGATAGAAGGTTTTATCAAAACACTGTAAATTAAAATGATTAACAAGAATAAACTTTAGGAGATGAAGATATGGAGCAGGAGAAACAACAATACGCTCGTATTTTAATAGCTGTTGATGGAAGTGAATCTGCGAAAAAGGCTTTTGAAAAGTCGATTCTTATTGCTAAACGAAATAATTCTGAATTAATCATTGTGCATGTAATTGATTCTAATTCCTATAACATGGGAATTGAAAGTGCGACTTTCAACGCGATAGAAGTTGATGCTACAGAAATGAACGATCTTTTGGAAAGTTATAACAAGAAGGCTAGAGAAGCAGGCATAAAATCAATTAAGACTAAGCTAACTAAGGGTTCACCAAAACAATTATTATCTTTAGAAATACCGAATGAATTCAAGGCGGATCTAATAATTTTAGGCAGCACGGGACTGAATATGGTTGAACGTTGGATGATTGGTAGTGTCAGTGAATATATTATTAGAGAAGCCCGTTGCGACGTTTTAATAGTAAGAAATACACAAAAAGAGGATGAGTTTAAACGATGATAATGAGTAGTTACAATAAAAATGGAATCGGAGACGTACTTTTGGTCATGACTGAGAATAGCGCTTCTAAGGATCAATCATTTGAGACAAAAGGAATGATTACACGTATTTTTGATAGAACAACAAAAAAAACAGTTGGATACAATTTTTTTAATATCTCTAAACATTTAAATTTAAATGAGAGTGGAGCGTTATCACTAACGGATAATCAAATTAGTGTTATCAATCAGCTTCTTTTAAAGGAAGGATTTACTGAACAGTTAGAAAGCGATACATCACCTAAATTTGTAGTAGGATATGTTAAAGAATGTGTTCCACATCCTAATTCTGATCACTTATCTATTACTCAAATTGAAGTAGATAATAAAGAAAGCATTCAGATTGTATGTGGAGCATCTAATATAGCTGCTGGTCAAAAAGTTGTAGTAGCTAGAGTTGGAGCGATGATGCCTGATGGAACAGCTATTTGGGACGGGGAGCTAAGGGGTGAACCAAGTCATGGTATGGTTTGTTCAGCTAAAGAGTTAGGAATAAAAGATGAGCCGCTTAAAAAGGGTATTTTAGTTTTGCCTGAATCTGCAGTGATTGGAACAGAGTTTCAAAAATAATAGTGAGAATTAATAAGAAAAAGAAGTGAGAGATAGTTTAATATACTATTCACACTTTTTTTTTTTGAAGTTCTTCTAAAAGAGCTACCAGATTATTTCTACAACCTCTAGTAGATTTGTGTTAAACTAATACACGAACATCAGAGAGGAAAGGAGCGTCATCATGTCAAAATATGATGGACCAAGTTATAAAAAAAACCAGAAAAGGTTGAAGAAATCTGAGTTTCCTTTCTATAGTGACTCTGCTCATGCAACGAAGAAAGATAATCTTTTTGATAGGTCTAAAACATCAAAATATGATAAACCTATAAAAATAACTCGAGAAATCAATGTTGAACTTACAGAAAAATTATTTTCTGAACAGGTTAATGAAACTAACGATGAACGAATAAAACGATTGCCTAGCAGACAGCATAATAATCATAGTGAAACAGTACAACCACATTCTCACGAGAGAAATGATTTAACTAGAAAAAATCAGGGGAAAATATTAGAGGAAATAGTTAAAAGTGAAGAAGCTACATATCAAGAAAGAAGAAGCTCAACTCCTTTTAAAGTCCAAAAAATCCCTTCACCTTATTATGGATTAAATAAAAAACTAGAACAAGAGATTAAAAAAGTGAATTACAGAAAAATAGCAGTGCATTTGGAAAAAGAAGAAGAAGAGTTTATTTTATTTGATAACTACCTTTGTGATCATATATCTAAACTTTATATTGAAGAAGAAAAGATAATTCATATAGAACAACCTACTATTATTGAACAACCAAAGAAAAAATTAAGCCGTTCTTTAGCAGCAATGATAGAAGAAGAACAGGAGAATCAGATAAATTCTCAAAAACAAAGAACGAACTATTTTAGTGAAAAATCTGAACGTGAAGAATCAACTAGAAATGTTAATTCTGAAACAGATTTTACAACTAAACCAAATGACTTAAACTCAAGTAATGAGTTAGATAAACTTGAAACAACTAAAGAAAAAATTCTAAATAAAAAAATACAGTCTGAAAAGATTTTTGTAAAGAAAAAAGATAAAATGACGGAAGAAGAGATTGGAAATCTAGAAATTAAAGCAGCACTTAGTAGGTTTAACTATATTGAAAAAAATTCAAATAAAGATAAACGAAAAATCGATACTGTAGGAATAGAAAATAAATTAACTAATAAAAAACTAGTAGATAGACAAAAGTATGATGATGATAAGCATTGGGGAAATGAGAAGTTCTTAACAGAAGCGGATTCAGATCTAGAAGTCAATTCAAATCCAGAACTCGATTTAGAGTCAGGAGCGGATTCAGATCTAAAAGTCAATTCAAATCCAGAACTCGATTTAGACTTAGAAGCGGATTCAGAGCCA
>NZ_JBATXB010000018.1:0-2239 GCF_049673005.1 Carnobacterium sp.
CTGGCAATTGAAGGTCTAGATGAAAGTTATAAAAAAAATATCTATGAAGTTGAAATGACAAGTACTACTGCGGGAAGCATGCAGAACCTTGTCGAAGAATTAGAAGCTCAAGAGCGTATCTGGAATATTCAGTATTTTGGATTTGAAAAAGTAGATGAAGCTTCATTCAGTGGAACAGTTACTTTTGAATTGTTCTATTATATCGTGGCTTCTGAGTAAGGGTTTCAGTAAGTAAATAAGGCATAAAAATCCCTACTACGAAGTGTAAACTATATCGTGGTAGGGGTATTTCTACTGTTTGATTAGGAAATTCACTTCCTTACTCCTCAGTTATTTTTTCAATTTTTATAATTCCGTTTCCTGCTATTTGAGGCGGAATGGACATCGTCGTTGGCGCGTGCTCGATGAGTGTCACCTGGACGCTATCCCCTTTTACTAGCTCAGACAAGGCAATAGCTTCACCAGTTGATTGATCAACTAAGGAAACGTCATCGGTTAGCAAAATGACTTCGTCAAAAGCAGCTGCTTCTGGAAAGTTAATGGGTGTTAGGTCAGCTAAAAATAAACCACTATCATGGGTTTGACCAAAATCAATCACCGTTCCAATATAAGTAATGGTTTTTTCATTTTGTTCAAGCTTTTCACTTGTTTTTTCTTGTGAACTTTCTGAGCCACAACTAGTTAAAAAGGCTGCAGCGAGAAATAATACGACTAATTGTTTCATTATAATTCCTCCTATGGTAGTAGAGTTTTGATAGAACGAGCTACTTGATGAATCTATTTAGCTTATCCTTAGTATAGAACACAAAGAGAATAAAAAACACTGTATCCTTTGGTAAAAAGTCTTAAGAATAGGCTGTGCCTTGTTGTAAGAGCTAATCATTTTTTATTCAAAAGAAGAAACTGCTTTTTCAATAATAATCAGTTATTAGAAGTGATTTAAAGCGATTGTTCTAGCACTGATAAGAATAAAAGATAATTGAGTATAGGTTTCGCTTTCAAATCATCTCCAAATCCGATACAATCAATAAAGAATACGGAATAAATTAAAAAAATAATGAAATTAGACGAACATTAAGAGTATAATGAATGCGAATGATCTACATAAAATCGAATGATTGGAAGGATTTGGCAGAATGAAATTGACCATATTAGCAACTAGCGATATACATGGCTACATCAGACCAACTAATTTCAGTACAAAAACGCAAGATAAGCCCTTTGGAGCTCTAAAAGTGGCAACAGTATTAAAAGAAGAAAAAGAGGCTGCAGATGGACCAGTATTGACGATTGAGAATGGTGATTTTATTCAAGGTTCTCCATTTAGTTATTATGTTGCAAGACACCGGGGAAAAAAGAGTTCAGAGGATCTAGCAACGGTATTAAATATGATGGAGTATGATGTAGGTGTTATTGGCAATCACGAATTTAATTATGGGAAAGAATATTTATGTCAGGCCATATCAGCTGTAAAGTACCCTGTTTTAGCAGCAAACATCTTAAATGAAGCTGGGGAACCAGCTTTTGGCAAAGCATATGAAATTTTTGAAAAAGATGGCATTAAAATAGCGGTATTAGGTCTAACGACAACCTATATTCCAAATTGGGAGCATCCTGATCACATTAAAGGATTAACATTTAAAAATGGTGTCGAAACAGCAAAAGAACTCGTTCCCCATTTAAGAGAGTTAGCCGATGTCGTGGTGATTAGTTACCATGGTGGATTTGAAAGAGATTTAAAAACAGGAGAAATAGCTGAACCTTTGACTGGAGAAAATGAAGCGTACCAATTGATGACAGAAGTACCTGGGGTAGATGCACTCATTACTGGGCATCAACACCGTTTAATCGCAACTAAAATAAACAATATCCCCGTTATTCAACCAGGATACCGAGGCGAAGCAGTAGGCAAGATAACGTTAACTATTGAGAAAAACGAAGAAAATCGTTACGTCGTGACAGGAAGCGAAGCACGTTTGATAAGTACCGCGGATGCTTTAACTGATAAAGCGATGTCAGAAAAACTTGCGGGCGTATTTAAAGAAGTAGATGAGTGGTTGGATCAACCATTAGGTAAAGTCGAAGGGGATATGTGTATTCAAAATGCGCACCATGCTCGAGCTATTGAGCATCCTTACGTCGAATTTATCCAAAAAGTTCAAATGGAAGCAACCAAAACAGATATATCTGGAACCGCTTTATTTGTTAATGAAGGTAAAGGATTTGGCGAGACGATTAC
>NZ_JBATXB010000019.1:0-12574 GCF_049673005.1 Carnobacterium sp.
ATTTTTAAGGCAACGTCAAACCATAAGTATGACACAACAGATTATTTTGAAATTGATCCTGATTTTGGAGATAAAGAAACATTGAGAAAATTAGTTGATGAGGCTCACAAAAGAGGGATTCGAATTATGTTAGATGCGGTATTTAATCATCTAGGAATGCTTTCTCATCAGTGGACTGATGTTGTTAAAAATGAAGAAAAATCTAAGTATGCTGATTGGTTCCATATTCATAAATTTCCGGTTAAAATCGACGATACACTAACAACTGAAGAACTTGAAAATGTGGGACAAGTTCCTTATGATACGTTTGCATTCACTGGACATATGCCAAAATTAAATACAGCTAATAAAGACGTTCAAGACTATTTATTGGAGGTAGCAGCTTATTGGATTCGTGAATTTGATATTGATGCTTGGCGTTTAGACGTAGCTAATGAAGTTGACCACCATTTCTGGAAAAGATTTTATCAAGTCACAACGGATTTAAAAGAAGACTTTTATATTTTAGGAGAAATTTGGCACTCTTCTCAAAGTTGGTTGCAAGGTGACGAGTTCCATGCAGTTATGAACTATGCTTTTACTGGAACGATAGAAGATTATTTTATGAATAAACGAATGACTGCAAGTAAAATGGTCTCAGGATTAAATGAGCAATTAATGCTTTATCGTCAACAAGCAAACGAAGTAATGTTTAACTCCCTTGACTCTCATGACACTGCTCGTATTTTAACAATCAGTGCAGGAAATAAAGATAGTGTTAAATCCAGTTTGCTATTTACTTTTATGCAACACGGCTCACCTTGTATTTATTATGGTACAGAAGTTGGCATGGATGGTTTCGATGATCCAGACTGTCGTAAATGCATGGTCTGGGATAAAGATGAGCAAGATTTAGCCATGCTAGATTTCAGTAAAAAATTAATTGCCTTTAGAAAAGAACATCAAGAAATATTAAGTTATGGAAAACTAGATTGGTTTGATGTTCGTGATGACGATAATGTTGTTGGATTTAAGCGTTCTTTTGGGGAAGATGTACTTGTTGCCTATTTTAATCAAGGAGAAGAAGATTTAGAAGTGTCCATCGATACCAAATCGATAGTTCTTTTATCTCATTTAGTAGACACCGAGAAGGTTGTATTAACAATTAAGAAAAATGGTTTTGTTGTATTTAAAAAATAATTATTAAAAGAACAATGTAGTAAGGCACACCTTACTACACGTTTAGGAGTAGTTCATTCTACTCCTTTTTTTGTTGCAAAAATCAATCAATCGTTTTAGATGTAAAGGTTTGCATAAAAGGTGTGTTTCTAAGATAATTGATTCAGAGTGATGCGTTATATTATAAAAAGGAGGAGTTCTAAATGAAAAAAATTCACTGGGGGAAAACATTGATTAGTTTCTTTTTGCTTACTACTTTATTTCTTACAGCATGTACAGATAATACTCCTGATTCAAAAATTACTGATGGTGAAGACGATTCTACAGTTTTAAACGTAGATGTTGATGAACGATACACAGAATATGTTCGTGCAATAGTCGCTGATTTTGAAAAAGAGAATGATGTTAAAGTAGAAATAACCGAAAAAAATATGTTTGATTCCATAGAAGCTTTACCATTAGATGGTCCAGCAGGTATTGGAACAGACGTCTTAATCGCGCCTTATGACAGGATAGGTATTTTAGGAGAACAAGGGCACCTAACTGAAGTCACATTACCAAATGATGAGCGCTACGATAAAATGGACGAGAATCAAGTCCTTTCAAATGGAAAAATATATGGAGCTCCTTTTGTTATTGAAACATTAGTTATGTTTTACAATAAAGATTTGGTTGATACAGCTCCCAAAACATTCGATGATCTAGAAGAACTGGCTAAAAATGATCAATTTGCTTTTGAAAATGAAAAAGGGAAAAATACAGCATTTTTAGCTAACTGGGTAACGCCTTATCACTATCTAGGATTAATAACTGGTTACGGTGGCTATATTTTTGGCGATAACGGAAAAGATACGACAGATATTGGTTTAAACACGCCAGAAGCAATTGAAGCAATTGAGTATGCTTCAAAATGGTATCAAGATATTTGGCCAAAGGGTGCCTTGGATGCAACTAGTGCTGAGAACTTTATGAATGACCAATTCACTGCTAATAAAACAGCCGCAGTTATAAATGGTCCTTGGGGTGCTGCTAGTTATAAAGAAGCAGGGCTTAATTACGGTGTTGCACCTATTCCAACCTTACAAAATAATAAGACTTATCAACCATTTGCTGGGGGAACAGGTTGGACAATTAGTTCTTATACAAAAAATAAAGATCTTGCACAAAAATGGCTTGATTTTGTTAACAATGCTGAAAACACAAAAGAATTATATGAACTAACAGCAGAAATTCCAGCCAATCAAGAAACAAGAAAGGCCATTAGCAATGGTGATGACGAACTAACGAATGCGGTTATTGAACAATACAATTCAGCGGTACCAATGCCTAACATTCCAGAAATGGAAGAAGTCTGGACTGGAACAGAATCAATGATTTTTGATGCGGCATCAGGGAATAAAACAGCAAAAGAAGCAGCTGATGATACGGTGAAATTGATAAAAGATAACATCAAGCAAAAATATGAAGGCAAGGAGTAGTTGATAAGGAAATGGTATAGTCTAAAATTGCAAAAAAAATTATCTACATCTCGCATATATGGTAAAAGTAATGTTAAATGGGCTTTTTTATAGAAGACTTTGGATAAGAATCATTCTGTTACCGGTAACAACGATAAAACGATTGCAAGAAAGCGTTTTATCGTCAATAATAAGAATACAAAGAGAAATAAATAAGGCAAACACATAAGAGGAGGATATTAAAGTGAGAAAAAATAATTGGAAAAAGTATGCTGTTGGGTTGGTTTCTGCAAGTGCGTTATTATTGGCTGCATGTGGTGGAGGAAGTGGATCAGATACAGCTACTTCTGGCTCAGAAGGCAGTAAAAAAGATGGGGAATTAAACATCGCAGTTGATGCTGGATACGTTGATTATGTTAATGAAATTAAAGGCGACTTTGAGAAAGAGCATGATGTCAAAATTAAAATTACCGAAAGAGATATGTTTGAACAATTAGAGGCTTTGCCATTGGATGGACCAGCAGGTAGTGCTCCAGATATTATGATGTCTGCTTATGACCGTATTGGACCTTTAGGACAACAAGGGCACATTGCAGAGGTAACATTAGGAAATGAAGATCAATATGATGATACGGATAAAGCGCAAGTAACGATTGATGGTAAAATATACGGCGAACCAGCTGTTATTGAAACACTTGTCTTATATTACAATAAAGATTTAATTGAAAAAGCACCTGAGACTTTTAAAGAAGTTGAAGCATTAGCTAAAGATGAGAAATATAATTTTGAAGGAGAAGCTGGAAAAAATACTGGTTTCTTAGCAAAATGGACTGACTTTTACTTCTCATATGGATTAGTTGCAGGATATGGTGGGTACGTGTTTGGTGAAGACGGAACAGATCCATCAGATGTTGGTTTAAATAATAAAGGAGCAGTTGAAGCGATTACGTATGCTACTGATTGGTTCCAAAATGTATGGCCTCAAGGAATGCTAGATATCACAAGTTCAGATGCTTTCATTACAGATCAATTCTTAGCTGGTAAAGTTGCAGCATTTATTGGTGGACCTTGGCAAGCACAAGCTTTACAAGAAGCTGAAGTGAACTACGGCGTAGCAACAATTCCTACTTTGAACAATGGCGAAGAGTACCAAGCGTTTGGTGGAGGAAAAGGTTGGGTTGTCAGCAATTATTCAAAAAATAAAGAAGTATCACAAGCATGGTTAGACTATGTTACAACGACTGAAAACCAAAACAAGTTTTACGATGCTACAAACGAAATTCCAGCGAACCAAGAATCTCGTAAGTATGCTACAGAAAAAGATGATGAGTTAACAACAGCAGTAATTGAGCAATATAAAGAAGCGCAACCAATGCCTAACATTCCAGAAATGGCTGAAGTATGGGCTGGAGCAGAAAACTTAATGTTTGATGCAGCATCTGGCAACAAGACACCAAAAGAGTCAGCAGACGAATCAGTTAAAATGATCTCTGAATCTATTGAACAAAAATATACTAAAGAATAATAATAGAGATACTTTTATCGGCAGAGAATGAGTCTATTCTCTGCCATTATTATTAAGTGAAAAGAGGAGAAGAGATTATGTCTAAGGATAATCAGCCAAAAAAGCTGAAGGATGAAAGAAAAGCGATGTTGTATTCTATCATTCCCGGTATTGGACAATTTTATAATGAACAAAAATTTAAAGGAATCGTATTTTTAGGAATTACCTTAGCTTTCATTTATGAAATGATTGTATTTGGAGCAAATGCTATAACAGGCTTGTTTACTTTAGGGAGTGTACCAATTGTAGATCATTCTTTGTTTATTATGATTGGAGGAACATTACAATTAATTATAATTGTTATCTTCTTAGCTTTCTATGCATTGAATATTTATGATGCTAAATCAGTAGCAAGAAGATGGAACAAGCAGTTGCCAGTAAATACAACAACAAAAACAGTATTATATAACGTATATGATAATGGCTTTCCTTATCTATTAATTGTTCCTGCATATTTAATGATGGCCTTCACTATTATTTTTCCAGTTTTAGTAACGTTATTTATGGCTTTTACAAACTACGATTTTTATCACATTCCCCCTGCCAATTTAATCGATTGGATTGGGATTAAAAATTTCACAAATATTTTATTCTTAAGTTCTTATCGTGATGCTTTTACTTCTGTATTTAGTTGGACGATTATTTGGACACTATGCGCAACCACTTTACAAATTTCTTTAGGCATTATAACTGCGGTAATCACAAATCAATCATTCATTAAAGGGAAACGATTCTTTGGAGTTATTTTCTTACTTCCTTGGGCTGTTCCTGCATTTATTACCATTTTGTCTTTCTCAAATATGTTTAATGATAGTATTGGAGCAATCAATACCCAAGTTATTCCATTATTAAATAATCTTCCTTTCGTAGAAATTGGCCAGGTTGCATGGAAAACGCAAGCACTTTGGTCTAAAGTAGCGATTGTAATGATTCAAGGATGGCTAGGATTCCCATATATTTATGTCATGACAACAAGTATTCTACAGTCAATTCCAGAAGATTTATACGAAGCTGCTAAAATTGACGGAGCAAATGCTATTCAACGCTTTAAAGAAATTACTTTGCCAATGATTTTCATGGTTGCAGCGCCCACTTTTATTACTCAATATACAGGTAATTTTAATAACTTCTCAATGATTTACTTGTTTAACAATGGAGGTCCAGGAAGTGTCGGTGGCGGTGCTGGTGCAACGGATATTTTAATCTCTTGGATTTATAAATTGACAACAGGAACGTCGCCGCAATATTCGATGGCAGCAGCAATCACATTGATTATTTCTACACTCGTTATTGGAGTATCGTTAGTTGTATTCCGCAAAACAAAAGCTTTTAACATGGAGGATGCTTAAGATGAAAAATACATTTAAATCTCAAAAAACTTCTACGTTCTTAAGTCAATTCTTTACCTATGCTTTTATGATAGGTCTTTCTATAATCATTATTTATCCACTCCTTATTACAGCTAGTTCAGCCTTTAAATCAGGAAATATTACAGCATTTTCGCTCGACTTCAATGCTGATTGGACATTAAATAATTTTATTCGACTGTTTAATGAAACGTTATACGGTACGTGGTATATGAATACTCTTATAGTTGCTACATCTACAATGGTCGTTCAAGTTGCTTTGATTACCCTTGCTGGATATGCGTACAGTCGTTATAACTTTATGGGTAGAAAGAAAAGCTTAATCTTTTTCCTTGTTATTCAAATGGTACCCACTATGGCAGCATTGACAGCTTTTTATGTTATGGCTTTATTATTAGGCGCGCTAGATCAGTTTTGGTTCTTATCTATGCTTTATATTGGTGGCGGTATACCAATGAATACATGGCTAATGAAGGGCTACTTCGATACCGTTCCTAAAGAATTAGATGAATCAGCCAAACTTGATGGGGCAGGACATTTCCGTATTTTTTGGCAAATTATCCTCCCATTGGTTCGTCCGATGATTGCTGTTCAAGCTCTATGGGCATTTATGGGACCTTTTGGAGACTTTATGTTAGCTCGATTCTTATTAAGAAGTCCAGAAAAAATAACTGTAGCAGTTGGACTTCAAACTTTTATTAGCAATCCACAAAATCAAAAAGTTTCTCTATTTGCAGCAGGGGCTATCTTGATAGCTGTTCCGATTTCAATTCTATTCTTTATGCTACAAAAGAACTTTGTTTCAGGACTTACTTCTGGAGGAACGAAAGGTTAAAAGAAACAAAAAATAATTTGTCTTACAGGTTTTAACGTAGTGAGTTATAAGGAAAAGAATAGTGAAGAAAAAGAAGGAGATTTTATGAAAACAGATGTATTTCCACTGACTTATTTTAAAAAAATTTGGACGCCTAGACGGATATTTGACAACCGTCATCAACTAAATTGGTTTCAATTGCTATTCGTTCTATTCTTTTTGACTAGCATATTAATGGTTCCAGTATCATTAAATTTTTTGAAAATGGATACCTACCCAATTGAAGAAAGCTACCCCGATGCATTTGAATTAATAGATGAATCAGTTGTAATTGCTTTTAAAGAAGTAGCTAATGAAAAAGGTGAATGGATTACTGAACCGGGACTAAATCTAGTTAAGGATAACGGAGTAGTTAGTGTGACGGAATCAGATTCTAACATTGAAGAAAATTTAAAAGCAGAAAATGCGTTAGTTTTTTCTGAAAACGAATTTTATTTAAAGAATAAGGGAGTACCGATTTCCACTGTTCGGTATACAAAAGATTTTAATCCCAACCAAATAAATTCCGTTGAAGATATGAAAGAAACTATTTCTCGTCAATGGTTTTTCCAGAATCGCATCTATGTTATAGGATCTTTATTATTATTAGTTTTTAGTATTTTATTTGTTAGCACATTAGTAATTGTTTTAGGATCTGCAGTGTTTTTATATTTGACTAAGAAAAATTCTTTTTCTTCCATCAAAACATACAAAGAATCGGTTAATTTAATTCTTAATGCACTAGGAATACCTTCCTTGCTTGCATTGCTGTCGAGTTTTATTCAATTTGACATAGTTGTCATGCTAACTATTCAATCAGTAGGCTTAGCATTAATGGTGCTCTTAGTATTTTATGCTACTCGTTTCAATGATACAGTCTCAGTTAAAAATAATAGGGAAGTTGTTGGAGGTAAAAAACATGGTTAAACGTTTATTTGAAGTAGACCCTTGGAAAATAAAATCTACTTCTTTAGAAATAGAAAACAAACGTCTTCAAGAAAGTCTAACATCCATCGGTAATGGCTATATGGGAATGCGCGGTAATTTTGAAGAAGGATACTCTGGGGATAGTCATTTAGGCACCTATATAGCTGGTGTTTGGTATCCAGATAAAACAAGGGTTGGCTGGTGGAAAAATGGTTATCCTGAGTATTTTGGAAAAGTAATCAATGCGACCAACTTTATTCCAGTTGAAATTGAGATAGATGGGGGAAAAGTTGACTTAGCAAAAGATTCTATAAAAAACTACTCCATTGAGCTAGACATGAAGACGGGTATTTTAAAACGATCTTATACATTGGTAAGAGGAGAAGTTGAGATAAAATTTCATTTTAAACGTTTTGTTAGTATTGTTATGAAAGAACTTGCAGTTATTGAAGTATCTGCTGAAGTTTTAAAAGGTGATGCAAAACTAACTTTCAAGCCATTACTGGATGGCAATGTAGTAAATGAAGATAGCAATTATGAAGAAAAATTTTGGTTGGAAGTCGAGCGGTCAGTAGGTGAAAAAAGTCATTTAACAACTAAGACAATCCCAAATCCTTTTGGTATTGAACAGTTTACAGTGACAACTATGATGCAATCTCTTGCCAAAAATGCAGACTCACGTCAAGTAAATGAAGATGTTATGAAAGTTGAAGAAATAATTGACTACGAGTTAAAAAGAGGTGAAAAAGCAGAACTTATAAAATTTGTAAGTGTAGTAACAAGTAGAGATGTAGAAATAGACAATCAAACAACCGTCGCCTCTAGAATCTTGAGTGAGGCTATAGAAAAAGGGGTTCGTGTTTTAGAACAAGAACACATTGCTGCATGGGATGAACGTTGGCACAAAGCTGATGTTGTTATTGAAGGCGATAATGAGAGTCAACAAGGGATTCGTTTTAATATATTCCAACTATTTTCAACCTATTATGGAGAAGATTCGAGATTAAATATTGGACCAAAAGGATTTACCGGTGAAAAGTATGGCGGGGCAACTTATTGGGATACAGAAGCTTATATTATACCTATGTACTTATCTGTAGCAGATGAAATAGTATCTGAACAATTATTGAAATACCGTTATGATCAATTAGATGGAGCTTTTCATAATGCAAAACAACAAGGATTAAAAGGTGCTCTATACCCAATGGTTACGTTTAATGGTATTGAATGTCATAACGAATGGGAAATTACTTTTGAAGAAATTCATCGTAATAGTTCAATTGCTTTTGCTATTTACAACTATACGAATTATACAGGAAAAGAAGAGTATCTAGTCACTAAAGGAATAGACGTTTTAGTCAGTATTTCTCGTTTTTGGGCAGATAGAGTTCATTTTTCAAAACGAGAAAATCACTACATGATTCACGGTGTAACAGGACCTAACGAATATGAAAATAATGTTAATAATAATTGGTATACAAATAGAATGGCAACATGGACGCTTAATTATACAGTGGAAAGCCTAAATAAAATAACAGAAGCAAAAAAAGCTGATTTAGGAGTTTCTGATGATGAACTAGCTAAATGGATAGATATTATAGCCAAGATGTATTACCCCTATGATGAAAGTTTAGGTGTTTTTATTCAACATGATACATTCTTAGATAAGGATTTACTTCCAGTTTCTTCATTAGATGTAAAGGAATTGCCGATTAATCAAAATTGGTCGTGGGATAAAATTTTACGTTCTTGTTTTATCAAACAAGCTGACGTATTACAAGGCATTTATTATTTGAACGATGAGTTTACAATAGAAGAAAAAGCGCGAAACTTTGATTTTTATGAACCAATGACTGTTCATGAAAGTTCACTTTCTCCCTCTATTCATGCCATATTAGCTGCGGAGCTGGGTAAAAAAGAAAAAGCAGTTGAGTTTTATGCTCAAACAGCTCGATTAGATCTAGATAATTATAACAACGACACCGAAGATGGCTTGCACATTACGTCTATGAGTGGAGGATGGTTAACAATTGTTCAAGGTTTTGCAGGTATGAGGACGTCTAAAGAGAGTTTATCGTTTAAACCTTTTTGTCCAGTTAATTGGGAAGGGTACAACTTTAAAATTAAATATCGTTCGCGGTTAGTGCATATTACTGTAACTAAAAATGATGTGACAGTTTCCTTAAATGAGGGAGAAGCGCTAATGATCGAATTGTATGGTGAAAAAATAGAATTAATTGATACGTTAACTAGTGCAATCCAATAAACGAATACAAAAAAGAGGTGTCAGTATTGATAAAAGGATTTATTTTTGATTTAGATGGAGTACTAACGGACACTGCAGAGTACCACTATTTAGCATGGCGAGAACTTGGTCAAAAAATCGGTATTTCAATAGACCGCGTTTTTAATGAACAATTAAAAGGGATCAGTCGAACGGATTCTTTAGAACGTATTTTAACTTATGGGAACAAAAGCAATGTTTATTCAGAACAAGAAAAATCTAAATTAGCAGAAGAAAAAAATGAAGAATATAAAAAACTTATTACTAACCTCTCTCCTGATGATTTATTGCCAGGTATAAAGGAATTTATATCTGAACTAAAACAGGCAAATATGAAATTAGCTTTAGCATCTGCAAGTAAAAATGGTCCCACTCTTTTAAAACAACTTGGAATAGCTGAAATATTTGATACTATTGTAGATCCCGAAAAATTAAGTAATGGAAAACCAAATCCGGAAATTTTTATTAAAGGGGCTAAACAATTGGGTTTGTCTTCAATAGAGTGCGTTGGGATAGAAGATGCAGAGGCTGGAATTCAATCAATTAATGCAGCAAATATGTTTTCTGTAGGAGTAGGAGATCAAAAAGCAATGCAATTTGCGGATATGTTCGTATCTGATACGGCTGAATTAAGTTATACGTCAATTTTGGATGCAGTAAAAAAGAAAAGAAAAGGAGTGGAAAGATAAACATGGAAAAAAAGTGGTGGAACGATTCGGTTGTTTACCAAATTTATCCTAGAAGTTTTCAAGATAGCAATAATGACGGCATTGGAGATCTATTAGGAATTATTAAACGATTGGATTATTTAACTGACTTAGGGATTGATGTTATTTGGTTAAGCCCTGTTTATCAATCACCTAACGATGATAATGGATATGACATTAGCGACTATCAAGCCATATCACCGGATTTTGGAACGATGGATGATCTTGAAGAGCTGATTGAAGAATCAGCAAAAAGAGGCATTAAAATTTTAATGGATTTAGTTGTTAATCACACCTCAGATGAACATTATTGGTTTAAGGAAGCATTAAAAAGTAAAGATAATCCTTATAGAGATTATTATATATGGCGTGATCCATTAGAAAATGGAGAAACTCCCAACGAATTGTTATCTGTATTTAGCGGTTCTGCTTGGGAGTTAGATGAAAAATCCAATCAATACTACCTACACTTATATAGTAAAAAGCAACCAGATTTAAACTGGGAAAACCCTAAAGTACGTAAAGAAATCTACGATATGATGAATTTTTGGTTAAAAAAAGGTATTGGCGGCTTTCGTATGGATGTCATTGATACAATCGGTAAAGTACCAGATGAACTTATAACAACGAATGGACCTAAACTCCATGAGTATATAAAAGAAATGAATCGTGCTACATTTGGTCAGTATGATGTCTTAACTGTTGGCGAGACCTGGGGAGCTACACCTGAGATAGCTAAGCTTTATTCGGATCCAGCAAGAAATGAATTATCCATGGTATTTCAATTTGAACATATCGGGTTGGACCAAATTCCTGGTAAATCTAAATGGGATACAAAAGAACTCGATTTTATTGGATTAAAAGCTGTTTTTTCTAAGTGGCAAAATGAATTAGGAGATAAAGGGTGGAACAGTTTATTTTGGAATAACCATGATATACCAAGAATCGTTTCTAATTGGGGAGATGATTCTCCTGAATATCGCGTTGTATCCGCAAAAATGTTTGCAACTTTTCTACATCTTTTAAAAGGGACTCCCTATATTTTTCAAGGGGAAGAAATAGGTCTTACTAATACACCTGTGACATCAATAGAAGAAATTGATGATATAGAAACCATAAACTTATATAATGAACGAATAAGTGAAGGATATTCTAACGACGATATTTTTTCTTCTATAAATAAAAAAGGACGAGATAATTCAAGACGACCAATGCAGTGGGATAACTCAAATAATGCAGGTTTTACAGAAGCTGAGCCTTGGTTAGCATTAAATCCAGATTATAAAAAATATAATGTGCTAAATGATCAAAAAAGTGAAACGAGTATTTTTACCTATTATAAAAATTTAATTCATTTACGCAAAGAAAATGAGTTAGTTGTATATGGCCAATATAAAGAACTATTACCTGAAGATAAGCAACTTTATGTTTATGAACGTTATTATGCTGGAGAAACATGGTTAGTTGTTTTGAACTTTTATAAAAAAGAGACTACTTATATAGATGAAAAAGCAAGAAAAGGCACAATTATTATCAGCAATTATGGAGATAGTTCTAACGATCTTTCTAAATTAAATCTACGTTCATTTGAGTCGATTGTTTTTAAAATAAATGAGCACAAATAAAAAATAGGAATAAGACTTTAAGCCACTATGAATTTAAATGTGAACGATTTTCGTTTCGGAACATAAAACGTTCATGTAATAGATTTTTTTTGCATATATATACGAGATCTAAATAGAAATTCAAACGTAATGTTCGCTTATCTAAATAGATGAGCGGACATTGTATTTTTTTGTTGACCGATTATACAAATCTTGTTATAGTAATTGAAGTTAGTAATTTAACAGCAACTTTGTTTGCAAAATATTTTTTAAAAGGTACAAGAAATTCTTTGACATAAACTGAAGCCTTATGCTACACTAGTAAATGTCATATAGAGAGAAACTATTTAAACTATTTGAATATTTATTCAAATAAAAAAATATTTATTCAAAATACTATTGACAAAAAAATTTGTACTTGCTATTATTTAGAAGTTGTCAACACGACAACGCAAACAAATTAGACCTTTGAAAACTGAACAAAGTAAAACAATAAACTGTGAACGGCGGTTCGGCCAAGGGTCGGACCAAAAGAAACAAAGTGAATAATTATTCGCTAGCAAGTCATTTTAATGAGCTTCAAGCATCGTTAAAAAGCGAAACAATCCTAACGGGTTGCTTCAACTTTTATGAGAGTTTGATCCTGGCTCAGG
>NZ_JBATXB010000020.1:0-5934 GCF_049673005.1 Carnobacterium sp.
TTTCCTCTGGAACACTGATTACCTTGGGAACAGCTAACTTAGTTTGAATTAGTGACGTTTGTTGCTCTGCAAAGGAATGGTTTCGTTTAATAACATTATGAGATGATGGCATCTTGTTCTCCTCTTCTCAAATAAACTTCGCCTTTCTCATCCAGCATACGGATAACGGAAACGATTCGTTGTTGTGCTTCTTCTACAGCTGACAAACGTGAAGGTCCCATGAATTGTAGATCTTCTTTGAGTGTTTCAACTGCACGTTCAGATAGATTCGCATAGATAAATTCTTTGATTTCATCTGATCCACCTTTAAGCGCCAACGCCAAGTCATCATTGTTAATTTCTCTAAGAACTTTTTGAACATCTCCTCTTTCAAGAGTTGTGATGTCTTCAAAGGTGAATAGGCTCGCTTTAACTTCTTCAGCCAATTCGGGTTGTTTTTCTTCTAAGACGCCGATAATGTTTTTCTCTGTACTTCTGCCAACTGAATTAAGGATTTCAACCAATGTCTTAACTCCACCAACGGTTTCCATATCATTTTCAATGTAATTCGAAAATTTATTTTCAATGACTTTTTCAATCTTCTCAATAATTGCTGGCGAGGTACTCGTAATTGTTCCAATTCTTTCTGCAATTTCTGATTGCAAATGCAGTGGAAACTGAGATAAAATCAACGCTGCTTTATCCGGTTGCATGTAGCACAAAATTAACGCAACTGTTTGAGGTTGTTCATTCAGCAATAAGTTCGTTAGTTGTTGCGGATCAGCTTTTCTAGCAATATTAAATGGTCGCTCACGTAATTGTATTTGGTTTAACATATCGATAACTTCTTTTGCTCTTTGAGGGCCGATAGCCATATTCAATAAGTTTTTAGCGTAATCAATTCCACCATCAATCATGTATTCTCTCGCTTGAGTCAATTCAATAAACTCATTCACAATGGCATCGCGTTCTTCTGGTTTCACATAATCAATATTCGCAATTTCATAACTGACTTTTTGAATGTAATGATCCGGCAAAGTTTTCATAATTTTCGCTGCCGTTTCAGACCCTAAGGAAATCAATAAGATTGCCGATTTTTTTATACCATCCATTTCTTGCACATTAGCCACCTACTCGTCTTTCATCCATATTTTGATCAAATCTGCAGAAGCTTCTGGATTTTCTTTCGCATATTCTCTGGCTGCTTTTTCCTTAACAGACATCGCTTGATTTAACTCTTCTGTTAATTCAGCTGCTTCTCTATCATTTTTCTCCATTCGTTCACGTTTAGATAACTTTTCTTGTTTGTCTTTTAGTTTTTGTAAACGAATAGCGTCTAGTTCACTCGCTAACGTATCATCTGTTTTATCTTCTTCTGGTTCTTCAAAATCTAACTCATCGTCGTTCCTATTTTTTGATTTCCTTAAAACTACTGTTAATAAGATAATCAATAAAAGAAGAATGCCTAATCCACCTGCTAGATATGGCCAATCTCTTAGTAACGTTTCTTTAATGGTATTGCCGATAATCTCTTGAGGAGTTTCTGGAATAATCTCTTCATCATTATTTGCAAATTCCATTCCTTGAACCGTAAGTTGATCGTTGCGTTCTTCGACAAAGCCAATTGTCATCTTAACGATTTCTAAAACTTGATCTTCTTCTGCTTTACTCAATGTTTTATTCAATATAATAGAAGTTGATAATTGATTCAGTGAACCTGGCGCTTGGGCTGTACTCGTTGTTTCTGTATCTAGTTCATAGTTCGCTGTTCGGTCATAAGAAGAACTTGCTCCGCCTTCACCTTCAACAATTTCATTTACTACGTTATCTGTCCCAGTTCCGCCAGCAACATCAATCGTTCCACCACTAGCAGAAACCGTTTCACTTCTCAAAACTGGTTCATCTGAATACGTCACGCGTTCTTTTTGAACAGAGTCAAAGTTCAAATCTGCGCTCACAGCAACATTGACATTTTCTTCTCCAAAAATTGGACCTAACGTTTCTGCTAATTTCACTTCTAATTCTTGTTCATAACGGTTTTTAATCGCTTGGTACTTGCTTACCATATCGGTAGCGTTTAAACTCGCGTCGTCTTCTAAAGCGGCACTTAACAAGTTGCCTTTTGTATCCACTATTTTAATGTTTTCTTTTGGTAAATTCTCAACCGCACCAGCAATTAATGACGCAATCCCTTGAACAGCTGAGTTATCCGGTATTTGACCGTTACTTGTCGTTAAGACTACAGAAGCCGATGCTTTGGCTTGATCTTCTTGACTAGTAAAGACACTTTCTTTTGGCATAGACAATAAGACTTTAGCTGTTTCAATCGAATCTAACGCAGAAATAGACCGCTCTAGTTCCCCAGTCACTGCCCGTTGATACATAATTTTTCGGTCTTCATCTGTTGCCATCATGCTCGTCGTATCAAAAATTTCAAAGCCGGTCGAATTTTGTGGCAATAAGTCGTTAACGGCTAATTCGATTCTATATGTATCGACTTGTTCTTTATCCACTAAGATGGTCGTTCCGTTATCCTCTAATTTATATTTCACTTTTTTTGTTTTCAAATCATTTACGATTGTCCCTGCATCTGTTTCTTCTAAGTTAGAAAACAAAGTCGCGTATTCTACTTTTTGTGTGTAGTAGGTTACACCGATTACGGTTGATGCAATTAAAATCAATAAGATAACTAAGCTGCTACGCTTTTGTCTACTTAGACCAGACCAACCTTCTTTGATTCCATTCATTGTGTTTTGAACATTTCCCATTAGTGCTGTAGCTCCCTTAATCACTCATTAAAATTGCATATTTTTTACTTCGTTGTACGCTTCTAAAACTTTGTTTCTCATTTGCAAGGCTAAATCTAAGGTTAATTGAGCTTCTGATGTGCGAATCATGACCGTATGTAAGTTATCGGCATCTCCTGCTACAAGACCTTGAACAGCTTGATCGGCTGCCAATTGTTTATCATTTAAATTCACCATTGCTTGTTCAACCATCCCTGAAAACGATCCGGATTCAGGTGCTTCTTGCACTTTAATTCCTTGTGTAGCAGGTTGACTCACACCCGTTAATAAACTAGTTGCTAGTTTTTCTATGTTCACTTACATTCTCCTCTACGATCATCGATTTTTTAATTTGTTCTAATTTCTAAAGCTTTTTTCAACATTTCTTTACTGGCATTCATCGCTGTAACGTTTGCATCGTAGCTGCGTTGTGCTGTAATCATGTCAATCATCTCATCTGCCATATTGACGTTTGACAATTGTAAGTACCCATTCTCATCCGCATCTGGATGTGTCGGATTGTACTCCATCACTATTCCATCCTCGTTTTCTGCTATCTCTGTTGCTTTTACGCCAAAACTTTTTTTCTCTACATTTCCTGTTAAAGAAGATTTGACGTGTTTAAGACTTTCTTCAAAAAGCACTTCTTTTTTTATGTAAGCTCCGCCGTCTTCTGTTCGTGTGGTATTAATATTGGCAATATTAGTCGAAATGGTATCTAGTTTTAATCTTTCTAAACCTAAACCACTCGCGTTAATATGTAAGGAATTAAAAATCGACATTGTTTCGTCCTCCAGATTTTCTTATCATTTTGTGATGGCGCTATGAATCATAGAATACTTGGCATTTAGTTGGGTGATAAGTGCATTATACTGAATCGATGTCGCAGCTTCATCGGTCATTTCCATATCAATATCTACATTATTTCCGTTTTCTTTCACGATAGAATTTGTGCGTTTCGTTACAACGGCTGTAACTTCATCCGGATTGCCAATCCCTATATGTCGAACGTTCGTTTTTCTCATTCCGATTCCTTCATAGGCTTTTTCTAGTCTATTTTCAAAATCAACTTTATTGACTTTGTAGTCAGGTGTATTCACATTCGCAATATTACTTGAAATCATTTGTTGTCTTAACTCTGTAGCGTCAAGGGCATTCTTAATTAAATTATACGCAGAATTACTCATTTAATATCCTTTCTTCTTAAATTTTTTTGTTGGTTGTATGAAATTTAATTTATATAACATGTATATTCACCGAGAAAAACACGAGTGTTATTAATGAATATTAGGATAACGTGTGGCTTTTTGAATATATATTATTTTTCTCTCCACGAACGTTAGTATAACTGAATTCAAATCATTGAGCAATAACTTTAGTTTGTTTATTTTTCAAATGTTTTTCATCTATTTTGTTGATATAAAAAAAAGACTTGACATTAGTTTGCAAAGCAAACTGTTGCCAAGCCTTTAAATACTATAAAACGCTTACTTTCCAAAAAAAGAAAAAATCTTTACTCTTATAAAAAAGCAAAGATAACACTGTTAATTCAAGGTTTAAAAAAAGCGTCTTTTTTTTAACGAAATGTGTCTAAAATCCGACAATTTTTCGTTTAAATTTCAATCCACGTATCTCGAAGTTCTTCTAAAGATTCCCGAACTTGTTTTATACTCTCAGGGTCTTTAGTGCTGTTCGCTTTAATTAGCTCTGTCATAAAATAATTATACAATTGGTTAAGATTTTCAGCAACTTCTCCACCATTTTCAAAATCTAAGGTTACCATTAGTTCTTGTATGATGTCTTGCGCTTTAATTAAAGCGTTGCTTGTTTGTTCAATTTTCTTTTCCACAGCAGAAAGTTCAGCTAACTTTAAGTTCTTGATAGCACCTTCGTACAACATGATAACTAATTTCTTAGGTGTCGCATTTAGAATTTGGTTTTGCTTATATACATTTTGTACATTTCTATAACTCACTTAGCCATTCTCCTTTTTCTATATTTAGTCTTACCTATGTAATGACCATCTAAGATAAATTTCCGATTATAGATGATCACTGATTTTTTATAAGCCTTTATCAACAAACAGTGGTTCACGTTTCACTGAGACGTAATTGTCACGGACTTTATTTTTTTGATTAATTTGTTTCATCTGAGACATCACTACTAACCTTTCGTTGCCGATACTGGTCAAGATCATTTGTTGGATTCGTAAAATATCCGCTTGTTTTTCGTTTTCGGTTTCAGTATAAGGTAAAAACTCGTTCGTTGCTACTTGTTTATGCATTTCTTTCCACTGTATTAAATTTTCTTGATTCTTTTCAGTAATTTTTAGAGCTTCTTCAGTCGTCCCATCCCAGGAGATTAGTAATTGCCAGATTGTATCCAATACATTAGAGCGCAACTCATTCCATTCATAACTTTTTGTCATTTTCTACCCTCTTTTCTAGAACTATTTAGAGCTTGGCGGGTTGAATTGACTCGCTAAATAAGCCATTTGAGATTCCGCTTGCATCATGACGGTATCTAAACGCGTAAACATCGCGATATAATTTGACCGTTTTTTTTCTAAGCGTTCATTAAAACTGGTAATACTTTTGCTAATGTCTTTCATTTCTTTATCAAACGTATTCGATTTATTTGTTATGATACCCGTTTTTTCAGAAATATAGCTATCAATCAACGAACGCATTTTTTGAGCCATACCATTTTCTTCATTGATTTTAACTGCGGGTTCGCCTTCAATACCTGGTTCAGTCTTATCAGGAGTAAAGAACAGATTTTTCACAGCTGTTGGGTCATTAGCCAATGCTTCTTTTAATTTTTTTGTATCTAATGTAGCTTTTCCTTCGCGATCAACGGTTATACCTACGTCCTTCATATTTTTCACAGACGTACTGCCATTATTCACATTAGCCGTCATTAACGAACGAAGACCCGTTTCCAATCGCATTAATGAACTATCACCAACTAAAGCACCTGTTTTATTTTTCTCTGCAGAGGGATCACCAACACTTAGTTGTTCTCCTATAAACGTTAAAATAGAGTTGTATTGGTCTACAACATCTTGGATCACTTTCTCGGTTTTAGCCGTATCTTCTTTTACCGTTATAGTCATTGGTTTATCTGCTTCAGTGAGTGCTTTAAGTGTTAGTGTAACACCATCAATTGC
>NZ_JBATXB010000021.1:0-15288 GCF_049673005.1 Carnobacterium sp.
CACCGGAACAATTGCATGCTCGTTTTGCGTTGGATGTTCGTCCCAATAGTGAAGCTGTGACTATTGATTCAGATAAAAAAGAAGTAGAAGTGAAATCTGAAGAAGGAACGTATAAATTATCTTATGATAAGTTAATTCTTTCTCCAGGTTCTAAACCATTTGTACCACCTGCTGAAGGTTTAGCTGAGGCAGAGAATATTTTCACTTTACGTTCGGTACCAGATGTAGATAAAATAATGAATCATGTAGAAAAACTTAACCCTAAAAAAGCGGTTGTTATTGGAGCTGGATTTATCGGTTTAGAAATGGCAGAAAGCTTGGTTAATCGTGGGATTCATGTAACGATTATTGAAAAAGCCCCTCATGTATTGCCTCCTTTTGATGAAGAAATGGCTGCCTATTTAACAAAAGAATTAGAAAGAAATGGTGTTAACTTGCACACTAATCTTGCTGCTAGTGCTTTCAAAGAAAAAGGCAAAATAGTTGTATTAGAAAATGGAGAAGAGTTAAAAAGTGATTTAACGTTAATGTCTGTTGGGGTTATTCCGGAGACAACGGTTGCGAAAACAGCGAATATTGAAACAGGTATCCGTGGCGGAATTGTTGTGGATTCAACGTATGAAACAAGTGTCAAAGATATTTATGCTGTTGGGGATGCCATCATTGTTAAACAACAAATTACTGGTGAAGACACGATGATTGCTTTAGCTTCACCTGCTAACCGTCAAGGTAGACAAGTTGCAGATGTTATTAGTGGTTTAGAAAGAAAAAACAAAGGCAGTATCGGTACAGCAATTGTGCGTGTATTTGACGTAGTAGCTGCATCAACAGGCTTAAATGAGCGTCAACTGCAACAATCTGGTTTAGAGTATGAAACGGTCCACGTTCAAGGGAAAAATCATGCGGGTTATTATCCAAATGCCAGTACGATTTTATTAAAACTTCTATTCAATGCTACTAATGGAAAAATTTATGGAGCACAGTCTATTGGTGAAGATGGCGTAGATAAAAGAATTGATATTATTGCAACAGCTATTAAAGGCGGGTTAACTGTCGAAGACTTGCCAGAATTAGAACTCACTTATGCACCACCCTTTGGTTCAGCTAAAGATCCTGTAAACATGGCAGGTTATGCAGCAACGAATATGATGGAAGGTTTATCTGAATCTATTCAGTGGCATGAACTAGAATCTAAGCAAGAAGAAGGTTGGTTGTTGCTAGACGTTCGAACAGCAAGTGAACTAGAAAATAATGGTCAGTTAAAAGATGCAACGAACATTCCTTTAGATGATCTACGTGAACGATTAATCGAATTACCAAAAGAACAACCAATTATCGTTAGTTGTCAAAGTGGGTTGCGAAGCTATATTGCAGAACGAATTTTAAAACAAAATGGATACACTGTTAAAAATCTAGATGGAGCATTTGCTCTTTATTCAGTAGTACATTCAGATAAGGTGGTAAAGTAATGTATCAATCAATTTCAATGCCAGAATTCGAGCAAGAGTGGAAAAAAACAAAACGTCCGTTAATTGACGTGCGTGAACTAGACGAGTGGAACAACGGTCACGTTGAAGGAGCCATTCATTTGCCATTAAGCGGATTTCCAGCTGCACTAAATCAGTTGGAAAAAGATAAAGAGTATTTTGTTATGTGTCATTCAGGAGGCCGCTCGGCAATGGCTTGTCAACATTTAGCAAAAGAAGGATTTAGTGTTACAAATGTGATGGGCGGAATCTCTGCTTGGAAAGGCGATGTTGTTTAAAGAATAACACGGCGGTTAACTAAAACTGAAAGAGTAAGCTTTATTATAAGAAAGATTAAAACCTGCTTTGAAAACACCTATAATATAATGCAATGCGTCAAATTCAATTGTCTCTTTGCTTTAATCCTTGTTATAATAAGAGTTGCTCTTTAAAAAAAGAGCAACTCTTTTGTTTTTTTTATAAAGAAGATAGTGAAAAAAAGGAGAATAAAGATGCATGAACCAATCATTGAGTTAAACCATCTAAGTTATAAAGTGGCAGATAAATTAATCATAAATAATGCAACTTTTTCTATTGCTAAAGGAGATTTTGTAACCATCACTGGGCCTTCAGGAAGTGGTAAAAGTACCTTACTTAAAATAATCGCGTCAATGTTATCTCAAACTTCGGGAGAAATCAACTACAAAGGGAAGAAGATTGACGAATATGATCCGATCGCTTATCGTAAAGAAGTATCTTATTGTTTTCAAACAGCTGTACTGTTTGGAAAAACAGTTCAGGATAATCTGCTTTTTCCATATGAAATCAGGCAAGAAGCATTTGATTATGAAAAAGCTAGTCATTATTTAACTAAAGTGGGATTAAATGAAACGTACTTAACAAAACAGATAAATGATTTATCCGGTGGAGAAAAACAACGAGTTGCTTTGATTCGCAATGTCCTCTTCTTACCTGAAGTCCTTTTATTAGATGAAGTCACTAGCGCATTGGATGAGGAAAACAAACAAGCAATTGGCCGCTTTGTTCAAGAAATGAATCGGGAAAAACAGGTTACGGTATTATGGGTGACTCATAATGTTAGTGAAGTTACAGAATCAGATCGAGTAATCAAAATTGTTAATGGGGAGGTGGAAGAAAAAGATGGACTTGAGAATTAACAATACATCCTTGATCTTTGCTATGGGATTAGTTTTAGTGGCCTTAGCAATAGTCTATCGAGAAAAATTAGATTTAGGAAAAGATATTATTATAGGTGTTATAAGAGCCGTTATCCAGTTATTTGTTGTGGGTTATGTCTTGGGTTATGTTTTCAAATTAGATAATATCATTGTTACCTTTTCAATGGTATTGGTCATTATTTTTAATGCGTCTTATAATGCTGGGAAGAGAAGTCAAGGTTTACCCAATGCCTTTAAGATTTCGTTTATTGCCATCTTAACAGCAACTGCATTAACACTAGCTCTATTGCTATTATCGGGTTCACTTGTTTTTAAACCATCTCAGATTGTTCCTATTACGGGTATGATTGCGAGCAATTCAATGATTGCCATTGGCATTTGTTATCGAAATTTAAACAGTAAATTTGCGGATCAAAGGCAACAAATTTTAGAAAAACTAGCTTTAGGTGCTGACTTAAAGCAAGCGTCAATCTCAATTGTGAGAGATAGCATAAAAGCCGGTATGTCTCCAACAATTGATTCAGCCAAAACGGTTGGGTTGGTTAGCTTGCCTGGAATGATGTCTGGTTTAATGTTTGCAGGAGTCGATCCGACTCATGCCATAAAATATCAAATTATGGTTACTTTTATGTTGCTTTCCACAACAAGTATTGCATCAGTTTTGGCGAGTTATATGGCCTACAAGAATTTTTATAATGAACGAAAACAATTAATTGGATAAATGAATAAATTAGTGCGCATTAAATGTGCACTGATTTTTTTGTGGAAGGATAGATGAATGAGTAGTCTAATTATAATTGACAAAGAAAGCGCCATCAATTACAATCAAGATGAAAAGAATGGTGAAAAAAGAGGGGATAGATATGAGTAAAACTAAAGATCATTTAGTTGGAAGTAGTTATTTAGCTATTTTTATTTACTTTATTTTACCAAGAGCTCAAATAACAACAACATCTAATTATTGGACTATCTTTTTTTCTTTTAGGGAGTTAGCTGTAGGAATCATAACCATCGGCATGGTCGTCGTAACCGTTCAAAAGTTAACTGGAAATAAATGGAAAACGTTAAATCTAACGAATATGATCATCTGGGCTTTTGTACTCTATAGTTTAACGACGCTATTTTTTAT
Organism: Carnobacterium sp.; assembly: GCF_049673005.1. Taxonomy (GTDB): domain Bacteria; phylum Bacillota; class Bacilli; order Lactobacillales; family Carnobacteriaceae; genus Carnobacterium_A. Next base: position 3,795 of record NZ_JBATXB010000021.1, read on the forward strand.
TATCTTACCGGAATTTCTCTGATGGTATAAAATAAAGTAAAGTTCATTGACACGACTAGTGCAGTGAACTTTTTTAATTGTCTGAAAAAATAAGGTACTCATTAGGCGTGCTAGTTAAGTGAGTAAAAAGACGGTATAATAATAGAGAACTGAGAAAATAGTAAACAGAATAAGTAGACTTATTAAAAAAGTAGATAAGAGGTGAAAAAAATGAAACCTTTCGTTAAACTGGCTTTAAAATTACTGTCATCCCCTAAAATAAATATGGAAGAAGATTACCTTTGGATTCGTAAAGTGCAACAGTTTTTTTCAAGAAAACCCATACGAGCAAACTATCGAATATTAGATCGGAAAATTTATTCAGCAGATAGAAGTCATGATATTCCGGTACGTATTTTTCAGCCAGCGGAAAAGAAATCTGACGATGTTTTGTTATTTTTTCATGGCGGTGGTTGGGTAATAGGAGACATTAATACGTACACCAAGCCTTGTATGAACATGGCTGATTTCACTGGGAGAACGGTCTATTCAGTAGATTACCGCTTAGCACCAGAACATCCTTACCCAGCAGGATTAGAAGATTGTTACCGTGTAGCAGACGCGATGTTAGATAATTTGTCGTTAATTGGGCTAACGGATGCTTCTCAATTAACGCTTATTGGCGATTCAGCTGGCGGAAACTTAGCAGCAGCGGTTTCTTTATTATTAAGAGATAAGCGTAAAGACTACCCTAAAAAACAAATCTTACTTTATCCAGTTACCTTTTGGGATCATACAATCAACTCTCCTTTTGAATCTATCCGTACTAAAGGCAAAGATTATGGACTAACGGCAAAAAAAGTTAGTGAATATATGGAGTTGTACCAGCCAAACACTGCCGAGCGAAAAAGTCCTTATATTGCTCCTTTGATGGCAGACGATCTTAGCAATCAACCCGATACATTAATATTAACCTCCGAAAATGATCCTTTGCGTGATGAAGGTGAAGCCTATGGAATGGCACTAAGAGAAGCTGGGAATACAGTGCGTATTCATCGTGTTAAAGAAAGTGTCCACGGTTTTATTACGTATCCCAAACTATCTAAACTAGTAGTAGAAGCTTACGAAGAAATAAATGAATTCCTAACAAGCAAGTAAATTAATGAAAAAGGAGGAGACAAGATGAAACGGAAAACGTGGGTAAGACTGGATAATGCCTCTAATATTTTTTTAGCAGCAATGACAAACAGAGATACAAAAGTTTTTCGTTTAACAGCAGAAATGACTGATCTTGTTGACTCTAAGTTACTGCAACAAGCATTGGATAAAACGTACGACCAATACTTGCTATACCATAGTGTTTTAAGAAGAGGAGTCTTTTGGTATTATCTAGTGATGAGTGAGATTAAGCCAAAAGTTACAGCAGAAATAGCCCCTCCTTTTACTCAACTCTATCATTTTGACCAGAAAGAACTTTTATTTAGAGTGATTTATCAAGGGAATCGCATTCATTTAGAAGTTTTTCATGTATTATCAGATGGAGTAGGAGCTATGTGGTTTTTTGAAGACCTCATTAAAGAGTATGTTTTTTTACGGCACCATGAGATAGCCGAAAATAAATGGGATAAGACACTCATTCAGTTGGAACAACAGCTAGATGATAGTTTTAATAAACATTTTCGTCAACAGGATGAAACGAACTTTAGCCATGTTGCTAGTTCAGCTTTTTTTTCAGTTATTGAAACAAGTAAACGTGCGGGTAAAGTAGTTCTGAGATATGGGAAGAAAACATCTAATTGGTTGGGTTCGTCTATAAAAATAGAGTCCAATAAAAAACGGGTTTACCAAATTAGAAGTAAAAAGACACCTGACAATCGGCCGCGAATAGTGGATGTGAGTATGCCTTTAAAAGAAACAATCCAGTTAGCTAAAAAGGAAAATGTTTCTTTAACGATTTATTTGATCGCTTTATTTTTTGATTCGATTAGAAAAGCAGAACCAGATTTTAAACAAACGGACACGATTGCTATTTCTGTACCTGTAAATTTACGTCAGTTTTATCAGTCAAACTCTGCACGCAATTTTTTTAGTACGGTTTTACTAGAGTATACCTATGGGGAAGAAGATGATTTTAATCACCTTTGTCATAACTTGAGTGATCAGTTGCAGCAACACTTAGAACCCGATAAACTTGGGCAGCGATTGAGTAAATTAATTAAAGCAGAATATCACCCAATAGCTCGAGTGACCTTACGACCGATTAAAGATGTTGTCTTGAAATTAATCAATCGACAAAACAATCGAAAAGTTACGGTGGCCATGTCTAATTTAGGAAAGATGGTTTTCCCTCATCCCATTAGTACGCATATTCAGCAAATCTATTTTAAAACAGCAGCTGTTCGACCTCAGTTTTGTATGGTTAGTTTTGAAGACAAACTGACGATTAGTTTTACTTCGCCCTTTATCGATACGTCAATCCAAAAAGAATTTGTGCGCTCGCTGAGTGAAGAAGGCCTATCGGTTAGTGTTGCCGTTAATCAAGTAACAAGTGAGGAATTGGAGGATGAACCGTTATGAAGTATTGTACATCCTGTTGTGCGGATATTGAAGGCGATTGGAAAAACTGTCCTTTATGTGGCCAGTCTCTTAATCCATCAAATGAAAAAGGGACATCAAATCCTTATCCAGCTATTCCTTTACGATTCAATAGAAAAAAAGTTCTACGTTTATTAACCTTTTTTACACTTCTAACGGGATTTTTATTTATTGGAATAGAAGAGATTTGGTTAGATCAAAGCCAAGGATTAAAATTAGCTGTGCTTGCGATACTAAGTTTATGGACAGTTGTTTATACAGTGATCAGAAAAAGAAGAAACATTGCTAAAAGTATTCTTTATTTGATGGTTATTGTTTCTATAATTAGTATTTATTTAGATTACTTACTCGAGTGGAATGGGTGGTCAACGACTTATGTTATTCCAATTATCTGTATTTTTGCAGATTTAGCCTTAACTATTTCAGTGAAACTGATTTTTCCAGAAGTAGGAGATTATATTCTTTATCTGTTAATTGTCGTTATTTTAGGTTTTTTCCCTGCCGTCTTTCTTTTCTTTAACTGGACGACAAATCCGATTTTATCTTGGTTATCAGTAGCTATCAGTGCAATCATGTTTGTTGTCCTTTTTGTTTCTCATAGAAAAGTTATCGTTCATGAATGGGAGAAGCGTATGCAGATTTAAAATGCAGTAAACAGGATGTATTCATTATCTTTTTAGAATTAAGAATGAATCAAAAAGGAGGGAAATAATGAGAAGAAAGAATCTTCTTTATGTAGATATAGCTGAAGATATTCGTAAGAATATTTTGAATGGAGTGTATAAAGTAGGAGAATTAATGCCTACTGAGAATGAGCTTGAAGAAAAATACCAGGTTAGTAAAATAACTATCCGAAAAGCCATTGAGATTGTTTCAATGGATGGATATGTTGAAAAAAAGAGTGGATTAGGGACTAAAGTAATCAGTGACCGTCTCTTTAATAAATTGTCTAAAGCTACTTCATTTTCGAGTATTTTAGAAATGAATGGCAACACATTACGAAAAGAAATTTTATCTATTCAAGAAGTACAAACGATTAATGAAGATGAACGGATACGTCAAACATTTAAACATAAGGCCTATAAAGTTACGAGGATTTACTATTTAAATGATGAGCCTTATAGTTATTTCGAACACTTTCTTCCTGTACTCGGAAGCATTGAGGTATTGAAAAGAATAGAAAAAATTTCTTTATATAAATGGTTAGCTGAATTTGATAAGAACGTTAGTCGGTTTGAAGACAGCTTTGAAGCAACAGAAGTGAAAGAGTCAGTGAGGGAGAAGTTAGCTACGAATCAAACTCATTTATTAAGAAGAGTTAGAAAGACGATTAGCACAAAGAACGAAATAATAGAAGTTTCTTATGGAAGTTATGACACAACAAAACACCCCTATTCAATTAATTATGAAGTATAAACAAGAAGAACGCCAACGATAGTGAAGGGATATCGTTTACATTTAAACATTATAATGTTATGTTCTTTGTGATGGGAAATAAAGGAGGAATGGTATGTTTGATCTCTATATAAAAAATGGCAGAACTGTAGCCGGAGATAGAATAGAAATAGGTATTCTTAATGGTAAAATAGTTGCTTTAGAAAAAAAATTAGAAGTAAAGACAGCCATTAAAACAATTGATTTAAAAAATAAGGGCTACATTTCAGCCGGTTGGATAGATGGGCACACGCATTGCTATGAAAAATTAACGTTGTATTATGATTCGCCAGACACAATCGGATACAAACAGGGTGTGACAACGGTCATTGATGCCGGTTCAACAGGAGCAGACACCATTTCAGATTTTTATCAATTAGCCATTCAAGCTAAGACAAACGTGTTTGCTTTAGTGAATATTTCTAAAACTGGAATCGTTCATCAAAATGAGTTATCCAATCTAGAAAACATACAAGAAAAATTAGTGTCTGATGTGATAGCGAACTACCCTGACTTTGTAGTAGGGATTAAAGCTAGAATGAGCAAAACGGTCATTGGGGATAATGGAATTAGACCATTAGAATTGGCTAAATCTATTCAAAAAAAGAATTCCAATCTGCCTTTAATGGTTCATATTGGTTCGGCACCTCCCAATTTAGACAGGATCCTTTCTATTATGGAAAAAGGAGATATTTTAACGCACTGTTACAACGGGAAACCGAATGGAATTCTAAATAAGAAAGGAAAAATCCATGAATTTGTGTGGGAAGGGTATCATAAAGGAATTTTATTTGATATTGGTCATGGAACGGATAGTTTTAATTTTAATACAGCAGAACAAGCAAAAAGAGAAAAGTTGCCTTGTCCTATTATAAGTACAGATATTTACCATCGGAATAGAGAACAGGGTCCCGTCTATAATTTTCCAACAGTTATGGAAAAGATGCTTTACTTAGGTTATTCATTAAGTGAAATGATACCAATGGCAACTACTAATCCTGCAAGAGCCTTTAATTTACCATTAAAAGGAGAACTGAAAATTGGTTACGATGCAGATCTGACTATTTTTAAAATAGAAAACAAGGAAAAAGAGTTAATAGATTCAAATGGAAATACTAGAAAAACTCAACAGGTAGTGACCCCTTTACGCACGGTAGTTGGTGGCATTGAGTATACGTTAGGAGCTGGTTAGAATGGATTATTATAAAAAGTATGGGTTAAAAGAAGTGATAAACGCAAGTGGAAAGATGAGTATTCTGGGCGTGTCGACGGCTTCTCAAGAGGTTAGTGATGCAGGTGAATTTGGCTTACAGCATTTTTTTGAAATGGAAGACTTGGTTAAAAAAACGGGACAGTATATTGCACGTTTAATCGGAGCAGAAGACAGTACGATTGTTTCTTCCGCATCAGCTGGGATTGCCCAATCTGTTTCAGCCATTATAGGCAGAGGGAGTTCTTATCTGTTAACCCATCCTTACACAGACAAGATAACCAAACGTGAGATTATCCTTCCAAAAGGGCATAACGTAGATTACGGTACTCCCGTAGAAACAATGATAGAGCTAGGTGGTGGAAAAGTTAAGGAAGCAGGCTATGCCAACATGTGTACTTGCCAGCATATTGAATCAATGATTACCCAAGAAACGGCCGCCATTTTTTATGTAAAAAGTCACCATTGTGTTCAAAAAAGTATGCTTTCAATTGAAGAAGTGCTTCAGCTAGCTAAGAAACATCAGATTCCGCTAATTTTAGATGCTGCGGCAGAAGAAGAGTTATTTTCTTACGTCTCAATGGGAATTGATTTAGTTATTTATAGCGGAGCAAAAGCTCTTGAGGGTCCTAGTTCAGGAATTGTGATTGGTAAGTCGGAGTTGATAGACTGGGTGCGATTGCAAAGCAAAGGAATAGGTCGAGCAATGAAAATTGGGAAAGAATCGATTCTAGGTTTAACGACAGCAATCGAAAACTATCTTACCAAAGAAGCTGAGACACCTGAAAATATGAAAGCAAGACTCAATCCATTTATCAATGAACTAAATGCTATTTCTGGATTAACGTGTTGTGTAGCACAAGATAAAGCGGGTAGAAATATTTTTAGAGCTAAATTACTCATTGATGATGCTGTGCCTTTGACGGCTAAAGAACTAGTTGAAAAACTAAAACAAGGAAATCCAGCTATTTATACACGAGAATACGAAATGAATAATGGCATTATTGAATTTGATATTCGAGCTGTAACAGAATTAGAACTTGCAGTAATAGCTAAAAGAGTAAAAGAAAGCATTACTTTATCTAAGAAAGGAGAAAAAATGACTAAAACGCCAAAATTTTTAGGAAACAAAATCTGCTTAAATGTTCTAGCAAACTCAATTGAGAACGCGAAAGAATGTTACGATGCAGCACAAGGACATATCGTCTTAGGTATTCTCTCAAAAAATTATGAAACGGATCAAGCAGCTATTGAAGAGATGAAGATATACCAAGAAGCTGTAGGAAATGCTTTGTCCATTGGTCTTGGAGCTGGTGACCCCAACCAAAGCGAAATGGTAAGTCGGATTTCTAGCGAACTTCAACCTCAACATGTCAACCAAGTCTTTACAGGGGTAGGTAAGACTAGAGCTTTACTGAATCAGGAACAAACAATTGTAAACGGATTGGTGTCGCCTACTAATAAAGTGGGAACGGTCTTAATTTCTACAGGTCCTTTAAGTAGTCAAACGACTAAAGCAGAAGTCCCGATTGAAACAGCTATCGCGATGTTAAAAGATATGGGTGGAAGTTCAGTGAAATTTTATCCTATGGATGGACTGAAATATAAAGAAGCGTATCTAGCAGTGGCAAAAGCCTGTGCTGAAAATGATTTTATTCTTGAACCTACTGGTGGAATTGATTTAGAAAATTTTGAAGAAATACTCCAAATAGCTAGTGATGCAGGAGTGAAAAAGATTATTCCACACGTTTATAGTTCAATTATTGATCATGAAACGGGAGATACTAACCCAAAAGATATAGAAGTGCTATATTCTATAATGAAAAAAGTGGGATTATAAATAGAGTAGGGGATTGCTATGAATATACTAGCTTTTGGAGAAGTAATGATGCGCTTAACTCCGCCTCATTATAAATTAATTGAGCAAACAGATTCGGTCGATTTAAGTTTTAGTGGAACGGGTTTGAATATAGCTAGTAATTTATCTCGTTTTGGCTATGATTCAACAGTAATGACTAGTTTACCAGACAACCAGGTAGGAAGAGCAGCTTCAAGTTATATGCGTAAATTAAACGTAATAGATACACATGTAGTGTATAAAGGAAATCATATCGGCCTCTATTTCTTAGAGATGGGTTATGGAGGACGTCCTGCAGAAGTAACGTACCTTAATCGGTCAGAAAGCTCTTTTTCGAAAAGTCACAAAAGAAATTTTAACCTAGATAAAGCCATTTTAGACGCAGATATCATTCACCTTTGTGGGATTTCGTTGATGCTTAGTGAATCTGTCAGAGAGACTACGCATTATATTGCAAAAAAAGCGTCGCAATTAAATAAAACGGTTTGTTTTGATTTTAATTATCGTCCTAGTATAAGCAATGAAAAAGATCATTATTGGGTGAAAGAGCACTATGAAAAAATACTCCCTTATTGTGATATTGTTTTCGGAGGAATACGAGATTTAACAGAGTTACTAGATTTTACTTTAGAGGAAGAATCGACTAATTTAATTGAAGACCTAAGAGCACTTAGTCAATTGTTTTTAGAGAGATACGATCTTACTTTTTTTTCAGGGACTATCCGTGACTATGAAAACGAAAAGCAACGGTTAACAGGATTTATACGAAGTAAAAAGGAAGGATTTTTGACTAGTGATGGACATGAACTGTCTATTTTGGATAGGATTGGAACAGGAGATGCTTTTGCTTCAGGCATTATTACAGGGTTTATCGAGAAATGGTCAGCGGAACAGACACTAAGGTTTGCTATTTCTAATGCGGTATTGGCGCACACTACTTATGGAGATACGCCAGTAGTCAATAAGAAACTAGTTGAAGGGCATATGAATGGAAACCAAAACAATCTTTTGAGGTAAACCAAAGTGAGTTTTACGTTCGGGTCATTTTTTATTCAATAAACTAAAAAGTCGGATACAAAAGACGTTGAGGATATTATTCCTCAACGTCTTTTGTATACTCTTTATTTTTTTGGAAAGAAAAGATTTGAATTTTCAGCAATAGCTGCGAATATTCCGAAACTAATTCCTAAGATTGGAAAAATCATCCATCCGGGCGACCAGGTGTTAAACAATAAACCTGAAATAACATAAATCCCTGCTGCAAGCGGAAAAATAATATTGGCTACTTTAGTGGTCATCCGTTCACTGGCAACTCTTTGTGGTGTATAGTCGCCTATAGAAAGGATTTTATTGTAGGTTGAGTGAGTAATACCAAAAAAAACAAGAAGAAAAACACCAGCAGAAACGAAACTGAGTAAAAAGATAAGCGGCCAAAACCGTTCTGATTCGAATAAGATCAATGGGAACAGCAGAAAGATAAGTCCCGCAAAACAAAATAGAACGCCTGTTGTAATGCCTTTTGCGAATGAATGCTTAAATTCATTCATTTCTTGCATTAAATTAGAACGCGTAGAAGGATCCAGTAAAATGATTTTACCCTCTACACCGAATGACTGTTCTTTGATTCCAAAAATAATAAAAAGGCCAACGGCTGTGGAAATTAAAATAAATAAAGGAATTAGAGATACAAGAATAAGCTGATTGGACTGTAAAGAAGAGAGAAGGGGCAAATAGGAAGAGAGTTCTTGAACAAATAAAGAGAGGGCTGGCGCGAATAGTATAAGGGAAACGCCTAGCGCGATGGCTAAACTAAACCTAGAACGATGAGTTTTAAATTCTTCAACCTCACTTTTTGACCAGTTCAGAATATGTTCTTCGGATGTTAACTCTTCAATAAAGTATGTTTCTTTGCCTAAATAGTCCTCTATTTGACCATATTCAGCTAAAACACGAGCAAGTGCTTCTTGCTCAGTAAAGTTTTCGGCTAATAATGTCGTGTAGTGTTTTTCCATATTTAACAACATGTCTTGCTTTAATTTAATCATTTCTGGTGTGTTAGGCTTTTGTTCGAAAACGGCATTGACGTAATGCAGTAGGATAGACATGATTTGAACTCCTTTCTGTAGCAAGTAGACAAATAAATGATCTTTTTAAAAAAAACTAAAATTATCTGAGCTTTTCACCGCAATGAGGACAATAGGCACCATGGTCTTTATCTTGTATGACGGTTAATTGTTCAACGAATCCTGCAGATAAAATACCGGTTGGTATAGCGACCATTCCAACGCCTAAAAAAGTAATAATCATACCGAATAGTTTTCCACCGGTTGTAATGGGGTAAATGTCTCCATACCCTACTGTTAATAAAGAAGAAGAAGCCCTCCAAAAAGCAGAAAAGGCATTTGTGAAAACATCTGGTTGAGCATCGTGTTCGAGACTGTACATAAATAGAGAAGCAGCAGTCATTAAAATCAACACAATGAAAACAGATGAAAATAATTGTTGACGTTTACTCTTTAAGACATCTGTGATGATATTCAAAGAGTCATAGTAGCTGTTGATCTGGAAAAGTCGCAAGATTCGAATGATTCGAAACGTTCGAAATGCAATGGTTCCGTTCGGAAAAAAGAAAGGCAAAAAGAAAGGGAAGAAGGACAAGAGATCAATTAGTCCAGTAAAAGAAAAAATATAAGTCAATCGAGCTTTTCTTTTTGAAAGACTAGGATAAAGGTAATTAGCGGTCCAAACTCTCAATCCGTACTCAAAGGCAAATATACCAACAGAAATGATTTCAATGCTGTGTATTAATCCAGTGTAGGAATAAGAACGATCGAAAGTAGAGAAAATAGCTATCCCTAGATTTAATAAAATAGCTAAAACAATGGTAAAGTCAAAGGTACGACTAATGATATCTGTATCTCGTCCAATTTGAATGATTTCAAAGATTCTTTTTTTCTTCATATTAAAACCTCTTTTTCAATAAATGTATGTAATGTAGTTGTTCCTATTGAGTAGATGATACGATTCAGACTAAACTAAAAAGAAAGGAAGAAAAAGTCTCTTACGTTAACTTTTTCTTCCTTCATTTATAAAGAGTGTTTACTTATCGCGTACATCTTTCATAGCGTCTAATTTTTTAACGTCTTCTGGAGAAAGAGTAAAGTCGAGTTGACTATTCTCGATGATACGGCTTTCATGAGTTGATTTTGGTAAAGGTAAGGTATCTTTTTCTAAACAATAACGAATAGATAATTGGGCCGTTGTGACGCCATACTTTTTAGCCATATCCATTATTTCTGGACTGTTTAAAATATCTCCTGTTGCTAACGGTGAATATGCTTCGACAAGAATACTATTCTTTTTACAAAAATCTAACAGCTCTTTTTGATCTCGCCCAATATAGAAAGGGATTTGGTTAGCCATTGGTACAATGTCACAGGCATCGATTAATGCTTGGATGTCTTGTTTTGAGAAGTTAGAAACGCCGATAGCACGGATCTTTCCATCAGTGTATAATTTTTCCATTGCTTTCCAAGTTTGTATATTTTCTTTTGTGCAGTCTTTACCGACTTCATCCCATGGCCAAGGCGCATGGATAAGGTAAAGATCGACATAGTCCATACCTAAATTTGTAAGAGTTTTATTGAAGGCCTCTAGTGTTTCATCGTATCCTTTAATGTCTGCAGGCAATTTACTTGTAAGAAAAATAGATTCACGAGGCAAGTCAAAATCTTCGATAGCTTTTCCAACGTTTTCTTCGTTATGATAAGCTTGGGCAGTATCAATAAGAGTGTAGCCGTTTTTTAATGCCAATGTTACAGCATCATAAGCTTCCTCATTCGGGATTTGCCAAGTTCCAAAACCGATAGAGGGAATGTCAACACCGTTATGAAAAGTAAAATTTTTTTTATTCACGTAAATTTTCCTCCTTATTAGTAGGTATCTTTGAAGTTTGACGCTTTCATAAATTGATTATACCAAAGAATAAGAAAGGATAAAAATAATAGGAGTTTAAAAAGAAAGGGGACTTCTAAATTATAGTGTAAATCGATGCTAAGAATGATTCAGAATGTGTTATGATGAATGAGAGAATCAATACGATATTATTAAAAAGTGAGGAATAATTAAATGAGTAAAATAATTTTAACAGGCGATAGACCAACGGGTAAACTTCATTTAGGCCATTATGTTGGTTCTTTGAAGAATAGAATCATGTTACAAAGTGATGCAGGAAATAAAAATTTTATTATGATTGCGGATCAACAAGCTTTAACAGATAATGCAAAGGATACAAAAAAAATACAAGATAGCTTACTTGAAGTTTCTTTAGACTACTTAGCTGTCGGATTAGATCCAGCTAAATCAACTATTTTTGTGCAATCTCAGATTCCTCAATTAGCGGAATTAACGATGTATTA
>NZ_JBATXB010000022.1:0-15632 GCF_049673005.1 Carnobacterium sp.
GACTTAACGAGAGAGTATTTTATACGTGCACAGTGCAATATTCTTGCTTGCGATGTAACACCAGAACAATACTCATTGTTGACTAACCTAATCCGATATTATGAACAGACAAAGAATCTGTATCACTATAACTTGATGGGATTAGTGACACTTGCTCTCAATATTGACTTCGTACGTGATGACATGTTTTTTTGTTCTCAATTTGTTGCCACTTTATTAGCCGATAGTAAAATCTATCATTTTCAGAAAGAAATACATTTTATTACACCTCAAGATCTAGAAGTCCTGCCCATCTTTGAATCTGTTTATACCGGTTCTTTGTACGGCTATTTAGCAACTGTTTCAGACCAATCACTAGTACCAGAATTAGCAACATTTTAAAAACAAATGATTGATTATTTATTACGCCATTATCTATCTGAAAGACGCTTATTTAAATGTAGTAAAGCGAGGTTTCTTTATGAACAATGAATTAACGCACTATGAACACATAGCTCACTATTACGAGACTGACCAAATGGGAATTATTCATCACTCAAATTATATCCGCTGGTTTGAGGAATCTCGAACAGATTTGTTAGATTCGCTTGGATTTGGTTATGACCAAATGGAAGATTCGGGTATTATTATTCCTGTTTTAGCTATTCAGTGTGACTATAAATCAATGGTTTATTACAATCAAACGGTTTATATCATTCCTGTCGTCGATTTTTTTAACGGCATTAAACTAACTATTTCGTATCAAGTCATTGATAAGGTTTCAGGTGAAATCAGAGCTACTGGATTAAGTAAGCACTGCTTTTTAAATAGCGAGCACCGACCAGTTTCTTTAAAAAAAGTAAATAAATCGATTTATGATCTCTTTATAAACCTTGTTGGAGTAAATCCTTTTAAAACTAACTAAAAAAATACCCGATAACACTCAAAAAAACAGAGTGAAATCGGGTATTTTTTTAGCGGTAAAAATCAAAACGTCCTTTAGTCGCAACTATTTTTACTCCGCCGGTTTCAATTAATGAACGGTCTCCAATAACTTTTTTCATCACTGAGGCAGGGTATCCTTTTAAGTTACGCCCTAACACTTCGCCAATTGCCTGATTATTTCCAATCGAACAAACTGTTCCTAAAGCAGTAAACGTAAATGGCTTCATTGCTTTCTCTTTTAATTTTGCTTCAATATTATCCGCTGCATTGATTGCTTGTTTCAAAGCAATTTGAGCTGTTGGTGGATATGGGCGATTCGTTGAACTGTCCATTACAGCTGAACAATCTCCTATGATGAAGATATCTGGATAGCCTGGTGCGGTCAAATCGTTCTCGACCATCACACGATTACGTCTTTGTTCAAAACCAGAAGCCTCAACAATACTACTGCCTTTTACTCCTGTTGTCCAAACGATTGTTTTCGCTTTGATCGATTTTAATTCCCCAGCTTCTTCATAGATTACTGAATCAGCGGTTAACTCTTTGATTGGTGTTCCAACAATAAAGTTAACTCCGCGATCTTTTAGTTTTTGAATACCAAAATCAGCTAACTTTTCATCAAACATTGGCAACAATGTAGACATTGCTTCAATACAACTAATTTGAACTTTCTCGATAGGAACAGCGTATTGTTTAACTAATTTTGGCAATTGAAGTGTTAGCTCTCCGATATACTCAATACTCGTAAAACCTGCTCCACAAACTGCTACACTTAGATAAGCATCGTCTTTTGTTTCATTGTATTTAGAAAATTGAGTACGCAAATGTTGATCAACTTTTTGAGCTGTTTCGATGTCAACAACAGGTAAGCCATAATGCTCTACTCCTTTAATACCAAAGGATTCAGATTCAAATCCTAATGCAAAAATTAAATAATCAAATGAAATTAGACCAGTTTTTTCAAGTTCTACGGTTTTATCGTCTTTATTTACAACGACTACCGTATCTTCTATTAACGTTGTCTGTTTAGGATTAATAACTGTTTTAATCTCATAACTTATTCTTTCTGCGTTATGTGCTCCACTTGCTACTTCGTGTAAGTAAGTTGATTCATAATGGAAACTATTCTTGTTTACGATTGTGATATCAATATCTAATCGTTTACTTTGAAGACTTTTTAACGCTCTTAGACCTGCATACCCTGCACCTAAAATAACTACTTTTGCTTTGCTCATTGTTTATTCTCTCGCTTTCTTTAGTTCCATTTTTAATTATCAAATTGATTCCTTTATTTATTTTTTGTATCTTAGTAGATTCCTATACTCGCCATCTCTTATAGGATGTCAAAGTCTACGAGCATGTCTATTTTTTACGCACTTCACATGCAGCTTTGCTAGAACGATTGAGTTCAATCAAAGGCAGCTGGAAATGAAACAATGTACCTTCTCCGATAACTCATCTCCTTACTAGTCATTTTCCCCATTCACCATTTATTTTCTGGGATATTCTGCTAATTTTTCACAACCGCATAATTATGCTCTTAAAAAAATGGCTTGTCAAGCAAGAACCCTTAATAAAAAATTAAGACTTTCTTATTTGTTTTTTAAGATTATTTTTTTATCCTTATTGACACAACTCACTCCATACGCTAAATTAATGTTTGTGCTATAATCGTCTATAAGTCAAAAAATTAAAAAGAATCTTAGATTCTACTTGAAAGGAACAACATAATGGCCATTCATCCTATATGGAGTCATTATCCAGAAATTGAAGACGAATTAGCTACCAGCTATGCAGTAATAGAAAAGAAAGTACGTATTCGAAACAAAGAAGTTGAACAGGTTATTTTTGACTTATTATATTCGGGTGGAAAGCTTTTGCGCCCTGCTTACTTTATCTTATTCTCTCGTTTTGGAGATTCCGACCTTAAAAAAACTACTCAACTTACTCACGCCGCTGCTTCATTAGAGGTCTTGCACATGGCGACACTCATTCACGACGATATTATTGATGATTCTCCCACTAGAAGAGGCATCGAAACTGTTCAATCTAAATATGGCAAAGATATTGCTGTATATACGGGTGATTTTTTATTTGCTGTTTACTTCGGATTATTAGCAGAGACAACGAATTCGGTCTCTACCATTCGATTAAATGCTTTTGTCATGCGTCGGATACTTTTAGGCGAACTTGACCAGATGCATTTACGCTACAATACCGATATCACCTTGCGCCAATACCTTAGAAACATTACTGGGAAAACGGCCCAACTTTTTTCATTAAGTTGTTTGCAAGGCGCACAAATGGGGAAAGCAGATTTAAAAACGATTACGAGTAGTCAACATATCGGTCATAATATTGGCATTGCTTTTCAAATATTGGATGACATCTTAGATTACAAACAAGACAGTATTTCTTTGAAGAAACCTGTCTTGGAAGATATGAAACAAGGCGTGTATTCTTTGCCACTCATTCTAGCTTTAAGAGGACACAAAAAGAATTTCACCCCCTATCTTTCAAAAGGACAAGACATGTCTGATGACGATATCCAACAAGTTGCTCATCTCGTTAAAAAGTATAACGGCATTGAAGAGGCGCAAAATCTTGCTGAGCGTTATACAAATAAAGCCTTAACTGCTATACAACAATTACCAGAACGCCCTGAACGAGATCTTCTTTACGACTTAACAGAACGATTACTAAATCGAAAACATTAAGCAACTCCTTTTCTAGATAACAACAAAACCCCTGATTAGACACAAAACCTGTGCTTCTAATCGGGGGTTTTGCTGTTTTATTTAACTAGCCTATCTTATTCTGAGGATAACTTTTTCATTCGCCTCGATCTAAACGATAGAGTTGTTGATAGCGACTATTAGTAGCCAACAATTCTCCTGGGGTACCTTGCATCTCTATTTTTCCGTCTTCAATAAAAATAACTTCGTCCATTTGATCGACTCCTTGAAGGTGGTGCGTAATCCAAATAATCGTTTTATCTTTTAGTGTATCAAATAATGTATTTAATAAGATTTGTTCATTAATGGGATCCAACCCAACTGTAGGTTCATCCAAAAGGACGATTGGCGTGTCTTGAAGCAACGTCCTAGCCAAAGCAAGCCGTTTCCCTTCACCTCCAGAAAAACGAGCTCCTGCCTCTTCTACTGACGTATTGAAGCCATCTGGTAAAGAAGCAATCATTTCTCCAAGCCCTACTTGATAAAGAACTTTTATTACTTCTTCGTCACTTGCCTCAACGTTTCCAAGTCGAACATTATTCATGACTGACGTATTAAACAAGTGAGGACTTTGGTTTATCACACTTATCCAAGATGAAACATCCTCTGCTAATTCATTTGTTGGCACTTGATTTAACATTACTGTTCCAGTTTGCGGAACCAAGTCCCCTCTTAGTAGTTTACCAATCGTACTTTTTCCAGCCCCACTTTTACCAAGGATGGCTAGTTTCTTTCCTTTTGAAACAGTTAAAGTAAATTCATCTATCAGTCTTTTTGTTTGATTCTCATAAGAAAAAACAACCTGTTGAAACTGTATTTTTTGAAATCCCACTTTTTTTAATTCATCCCGTTCTTCTGTTACGATTGGTTTTGAATTTGGTTTAATTGGTGGCAATTGATTCATTCGTTTAATCGAATCTTCGTATATTGTCAATTCTGAAACAGCATCAGGAATCGTAGCAAATGCATCAATTAAGGGGAAAACAGCTAGAACAAAAGCCGCTATCCAGTTGGCTGCTCCTCCTTGATTTCCTTGAAAAATCGTACTTGTCCAAATCAAAACAACTACGGCAATCAAACTAAAAGTTAGTTGTAAAAGAAAATTACGTACTCGATTGAATCGTTTGATAGAATAATCCTTTTCACGATTAGCTTGTTCACTTGCTTCATAACTCTTAAGAAAATCATCTTTTCGACCACTAAATAACCAGTCACCAACACCTAGAACGGCATCTGTTAATTGGTCATACAGACCATTACGAATGGTTTTTTGCGCATACATTCTTGCTCCGTTCACTAATATCGAAACTAAAGGCAATAAAACCACGACCACACCTAACATTAGCAGCATCAAAAGAGCAAAAGGAATAGAAAACCAACCTAAAGCAATTACGACTGTTGTATACATAATCCAAGAAATTAAGGTTGGAAAAATGGTCCTTAAGTAAAGATTCTGAATATGATCAATATCTTCTGCTAAAATAGCTAAAATATCACCGGTTTTATGTTTGCTTTTAATAAAAATAGCATCTTGTTCTAGTGAGGTATACAATTTTACTCGTAAATCAGATGTCATTTTTAAAACCCAGTTGTGGCTAGTCAAACGTTCAATGTAACGAAATACTGGTCTGCTTATTCCAAAGGCTCGTGTTAAAACAATTGGAACGTAAACAAGCATAATGTTAACAGGCATACTTGCGGACTTGCTAATTAAGTAACCTGAAATAAACATTAGCGCACTGCCGCTAAAGAGTGTCATAAATCCTAAAAACAACACAAGAAACAGTAGTTTTCGGTACTTAGCCATAAATGGTTTAACCCAAGTATCCTCAGAAAAAGTCGTGCGCATATGAACTAAATAGTTTTTAATCATGCGTTTTTTCTCCTCTCATCTGATTCATTAGATTTACATAAGGTCCTTTTTTTATTAATAGCTCTTCATGTGTACCCGCATCAACTATTTCCCCTTGATCTAACACTAAAATATAGTCCATTTCATTGGTCCAATGTAAGCGATGTGTTGAAAAAAATACTAAGTGCTTATCCATTAATGGTAAAATACTCTCTTTTAAAGCAACTTCCGTTTCAATATCTAAATGAGCGGTTGGTTCATCAAACAATAAAATTTTCCGCTCAGGATCAAGAAAAGCCCGCGCTATAGAAACACGCTGCGCTTGCCCGCCACTTAAACTCCGGCCGCTTTCCCCAATGATTGTATGAATCCCTTCAGGTAACTCCTCAATAAAATCTGCTAACCCAGCTTTTTCAACAGCTTTTAGGACAGCTTGGTCTTCAGCTTCCGGCATATAAAAACGAATGTTATTGGCTAGTGTATCATGGAAAATATACGGTTTTTGAGGAATATAAATTATTTCTTTTTGCCAGTTCTGTTGAGAAAAATGTGGTAGTTTCACTTGATTTAATTCGATTAAAATCCCTTCATCCGGTTGTAAAAAACCACCTATCGTATCAATAAAAGTAGATTTACCTGAACCACTAGCCCCTATTAGCCCAATTTTCCCATACCCTTTCCATTTAAAATCAATAGCGGAAAGTGCTGGCTTATTTTGCTTATTGTGGTGAACAGTCATCCCTTTTATCGTTAACTCACTTTCTTCACTCCATTTAGCTTGTTCCTTAGACAATAAAGTTGTTTCCTTTGGCGTTTTTATTTCTAAAATATCCAAAATAGCTCCCATAGCATTTTTGCCATCTAATGTTGCATGATAATCACTCGAAAATTCCCTGACCGGCAAGAAAAATTCAGGCGCTAGAATTAACACCGTCAGTGCTGGCAGTAAAGTCATACCTCCTTCTAGCAAGCGTAACCCTAAAAATAAAGCAATTAATGCAATCGATAAGGTTGTAAAAAAATCTAACGCAAACGTTGACAAAACAGCAATCTTTAACGTACTCATCGTTGCTTTACGGTAATTCTCACTGACTTCATGAACATTCTTACTATATCGTTTGCTTAAACCTAATAATTTCAGCGTTTCTAATCCTTGTAAAGCATCTACAAAATGATTAGACAACTTTTTATAGGTTTCGTACTGACGATCTGCTTTTTCGCGCGCTGCAAACCCTAGAATAATCATAAATAAGATAATAACTGGAAAGACAATAATCATAGTGAAACCTGAGTCTTTATCTAAAGTAAATACGTACACTAGAACAATCCAAGGAATAATCATCATATTCATCATTTTAGCTAAAAATAACGTAATATAGTTCTCCACTTGACGAATTCCTTCTAAAGCCATCGTGACAACATTACCTGTTCCAGATTTTTGGACCATTTTTGGACCTAAAGAAAAAACTTGATTAAGTAACTCTTTTCTCAATTCTTTTCCTTTTTCATAGGCAAACTTGTCTAGACAGTTTTCACGAATAACGGTTAATAAATGGCGTCCTGCAAACGATAAGAAGAATAAACTAATAGCTTTTATCTGTGCTGATATTCCTTCTCCATTCCATAAACCAGTAATTGAAAGAGCTAAATATCTGGCCTGAAAAACAATCATAAAAGCTTGCAGAAAAGAAATCCCTGCAAGCAATCCCATCATTTTTTTCATACCAGATAAACTCATTAAACGTTTATCCATCATAATTAATACTTCACCACTTTATCTTTCTTAATTCTTTGTTTAAATACGTGGTACGTCCATCCTTGATAAGCTAATACGAATGGTAAAACCGTTAGTGACATCCATGTCATTATTTTTAGTGTATAAGGTGAACTAGAAGCATTCACAATTAATATATCATTCGCTGATGAAATTGAGCTAACCATGACGCGTGGAAATAACCCAACAAATAATAGTGCTACTAAGCTTATTATCGTTAACCCACTTGTTATGAAAGCTAAAAACTCTTTCCCTTTATAAACACCATAGGTGGCTAGTATGCTTAACACAACCATTGATAATAACAAAGCTACTGTTGCTGTAAAATGTAAAGCAAAGAAATCCGTTGATGTGTATAACAAGACAGCGAATACGATTAACCCTACAAATAAACCAACATATAATTTCTTAGCGTAGTCATTAGCCCGAACTCTTATGTCCCCTAGTGTTTTTAAACTAATGTAATTCAATCCATGCAAGAATGAAAGCAACGTTAAAGCAATCCCTCCAACAACTGAAAATGGTGTGAAATAATCTGCAAAAGTCGCAAACATATTGCCATCTTTATCTAATGGCATTCCTTGGACCATACTTGTAAACATTAAACCGAAAAAGAATGGCGGAATGACACTGCCCACGAATAGTGTCCAATCCCATATTGAACGACCTTTTTCGCTTTCCATTTTCCCACGAAATTCAAATGAAACACCGCGAATAATCAGCCCGAATAAGATTGCTAGCAAAATTAAGTAATACCCACTAAATAAAGAAGCGTACCAGTGAGGAAACGAAGCAAACATAGCTCCTCCTGCTGTAATTAACCAAACTTCATTCGCGTCCCATACCGGACCAATCGTTGCAATTAATTGGTCTCTTTCTTCCTTATCTCTGGCTAAAAAACGCGTCGACATGCCAACACCAAAATCAAATCCTTCAAGAAAAAAGAAACCGGCAAACAAAAGACCAATGAATAAAAACCAAAGAAATTGTAATGTACTTATATCAGCCATTAGTTAAATGCCCCCTTTTCAAATGGATCGTCACTTTTTTTACTCTCTTTATCTTCTTTTTCTTGTCTATCATAGGGACCAGCTTGAACTTCTTTTCTTACAAAGTAAACCATCACTCCACCAATAATAGAGAAAAGTGTGAAATAAATAAGGTTACTAATGAACAATGAAGTAGCTGAAACATTTGGTGATATGCTATCTGCCATTGTATATAAACCATAGACAGTCCACGGGAAACGACCTAATTCCGTAACTAACCATCCAGCAGTATTGGCTATAAACGGAACAAACAGAGTGAATCCAATGACATAAAGTAACCAGTTCATTTTCAATAGTGTTTTCTTACGTAAGCTAAACCATAAACCGACTAGAGCTACTAAAGATAAAAATGCTCCACTACCAGCCATAATTCTGAAACTCCAAAATAATGTCTTAACCGGTGGATAATAATCCATTTGTCCATACTCTGCTATTAATTCTTCATTAATTGTATTCATCCCACGAATAGACCCTTCAGGTTTATTGTAAGATAGAATACTTAGCAAGTAAGGAATCTCAAGTGACCAAGTCGTTTCTTTTTTATCTGTATCATGTAAACCAATAGCGGTCCAAGATGCTGGATCGCCAGAATCTTCATACAATCCTTCTGTAGCTGCGAACTTCATTGGTTGATCAGCCACTAAAGCTTTCGTTTGCAAATCTCCACTTCCGACAGAAATAAGTGCTCCTACTAAACCAATCACTAATCCTAAATTTAATGATTTAAGGTTAAATTCACTATCTTTTTTAGCAATCAGTCTAAATGCAGCTAACCCTGCAACAAAAAATCCGCCTAATAAAACAGCTCCAGATAAGACATGAGATACTTCATACCAGACTTTTGGGTTCGTCAATAAAACGCTAAAGTCATTTAATTCAGCACGTCCATTATTGATAACATATCCAACTGGATGCTGCATAAAACTGTTTGCAACTAGTATCCAAAAGGCTGAAAGTACAGCCCCTAAAACAACTAACCACATAAACAAGGCATGGACTTTCTTATTAAATTTATCCCAACCAAACATCCATAAACCGATAAATGTTGATTCTAAAAAGAAAGCCATCAAAGCCTCCATAGCTAATAATGAACCAAAAATATCTCCAACGAAACGTGAGTAATCAGACCAGTTCATTCCAAATTGGAACTCTTGAATAATTCCAGTAACAACTCCTACCGCAAAACTTAAGAGGAATATTTTCCCCCAAAACTTAGCCATATCTTTATACATCTCATCTTTTTTAACAACATAAATTGTTTCCATAATAGCAACTGATAGTCCTAAACCTATTGATAATGGCACAAAAAAATAATGAAAAATCGTCGTCATTGCAAATTGAAATCTTGCAAGCGAAAGAATATCAAAATCCACTCAAAAAACCTCCTTCAAATTCTAGCCTTCTTTTTTAATCAGGCTATCTCCCTATTTTTAAAACTGCATTTTCCATTATAGTCCTTCTTAAAATAATTACAATGGCTATTCTATCTTCCTTCTTAAGTCGGCGAATCTACTAAAGCCACATGATTGTTTTCTTGTTTACTGCTTATTTGTACTCATTTGAAGGAACTCATGTTTCATTTATCTTTTGTTTGAGTTGTTTAAATTCGTTAGTTCCCTTCATTATTTCTTTGCTAGAAGACTAATGAGTTCAGTAGGCAATAAATAAAGACCCATTTTCTAAATGAAAAATGGGCCTCATCTATCTAAACTCACTTAACTTTTTTTACGCTTCTTGAGAAAGCATACCGTCTTCAATTCTATAAACCCGGTCACAATATTTCAACATCCGTTCATCATGAGTAACCATAATAGCCGCTTTACCTCTAGATTTAACTTCTTGAGCGATTAGTTTTACGACTTCAATTGCTCGTTTTGTATCTAAGTTAGCCGTTGGTTCATCCGCTAATATTAATTCTGGATTATTCATAAATGATCGAGCGATTGCTACTCTTTGTCGCTCACCACCAGATAATTCATTTGGGTATTTTTTTAATTTTTTTGCCATTCCTAAGTCTGACAACAGTTCTATAGCATACTTTTCAGCCTCATCTGAGACCTTTCCACTCATTCTTTTAACAATCAGTAATTGGTCTAGTACCGTTAGATAAGGAATTAAATTAGACGTTTGTAAAATAAAACCAATTTGTTTCAACCTTACCTTAGAAAGCTCTTTTTCATTTAAAGTTGAAATATTCACATCATTTATCAGCACTTCCCCTTTAGAAGGTTGGAGCAAAGCTCCCGAAACAGATAAAAATGTGCTTTTCCCAGAACCTGAAGGCCCAATAATCGCTATAAACTCACCTGGTTTTACGGCTAACGAAACATCATTTAAGGCAATTGTTTCAAAATCGCCTTCTTGATAAACTTTTGAAACATTTTTTAATTGTAAACCTGCCATTATTCTACCCTCCCTAATGCTGTCAACGGATCTATTTTCGCTATTTTCAACACAGAAAAGAATGAACTAACGACGCTAATCGCTAATAAAACTAAACTATATGAAACAACTAATGAATTGATTAAATTAAACGGCATAGAGTCTGGTAAAATAGCAGCCGTTGCGTAGGTTAAAGCAATCCCTATCGCTATACTCGCTACTGATAGGATAAACACTTGGGAAACAACCGATTTAATGATAAACCAATTGCTCGCACCGATGGCTTTCATTACACCAAACTGTTGTGTCTTTTGACTTGTTAAAATATAAAAGAATACGGCAATAACTATTGCAGAAATAATAATCAAGAAGCCAACCATCATTGAAATGGTTCCATTTTCTGCAGAATAGCCAGGAACCGCGTTAATCGTTTCCTTTTTAGAGCCTATTTGAACCGCACCAATTGCTTTCTCTATTTTTCTGGGATCAACATCTTCACCTTGTATCAAAATACTATTAACGGCATTTTTAATTCCGTTATCCGAACCTGGCGCTGCGTATTTATACTCGCGCAATTTATCTAAAGAAGAAAAGACAACTGGTTGATGACTCAATGATTGATTTTTAGTAAAACCAATAATTTCCATCTCTTGCGTTGATCCATTAATGGCTAATGTATCTCCTAATTTGAAACCTTCCTCTTTTAATGACTCATTTACAATGACTCCAGAAGGGTTATTGGGTTGCAATGTTTTTCCTGAGGTAACTTCTGGTTCCATAAATGAACCCGGTCGAATACCTGCAATCAGGACATCTACTTTTGAATTTTTATCTTCGCTGCTCTCTTTTTGACGGATAGAAGCTGATGCCGTACCTATTGGAGCTACAGCCTTAACCCCTTTTTCGTTCAACAATTCTTCTGCAGAAGATTCTGATAGAACCGATTTAGAAAAAGAAAAATCAGACTCTTCTTCAAATAACGCATAATCAAAATCTCCATACTTTAATGTTGCTGCTCCTAAATCAGATAACCCGTTACCTAATCCCGCTAAAAAAAATACTAACCAAGAGATTAAAACAATGATTAAACTAATCATGATGAAGCGACCTTTTGAATATTTTAATTCTTTAAGTGCTAAGAACATTATTCTAGCCTCATTTCAAATAAACTAACCCGTAAGTCGTAAGATTAGTATACCTCAAAGTTACACATCTGTCACCTTATTTTATAAACATTCCTTGGCAAATAATTTCTTGCAAAAAATGGGCTCTTTCTTCTTGAGAAAGTCCTGATCGATTCGGAATTGTTACACTATGAAAGATCAGTTCGATAATGAGACTAACTGGAATAGTTTTTTTTATATAGCCTTTATCTTGTCCTACTTGAATAAATTGTTGAATTTGTTCAAAGAATAATTTGTGTAAGACACGAGACTGTTGTTTCTTCTCTTTTATTTTTTCACTTTCTGTTTTTCCGTTACTCGGAATCATAAATGAAATTTGATGAATGTCGCTGTAGCCAAAAATTAATGAGAATAATTGTTGAAACTGAGAAGGATAATCTGAAATCCATTCTATTTTATTCAAATCGTCTACCATTTTTTCCATTTCTGAAACCATATAGTCATAAATTAATTCATCTTTATTTGTATAATATTTATAAATAGCTGCTCGAGAGACATTTAGCGAGTTTGCTAGTAATCCAAATGAAAACTTGTCATACCCAACTGACAATAATAATTTATGAGTCTCCATATATATATCTTCTGTTGAAAATTTTTTTTCTCTAGCCATTTATGATCACTCCTATCATTCAATTAACGGTACTAGTATACCATCATTAATGCTTAAAGATTCCAATTTGAATGAGTAATCGCTAATTCTTCTATTTTATTTCTCAACAAAAAAAGGCCCAGAAAAAATTCTGGAACCTTTTTTATTCACTGATTTTATTTATTCGCCTTCTAGTGGATCTTTCCCTAGAAAGGCTTGCAACATCCAAATGTGTTTATCTACATCCGTTTTATACCCAATTAACATATCTTGGGTAACATCATCGCTTGCTTCACCAGTTAATACAATCGCACGTGCTAATTCATCTCTCATTATACGTAAATCACTTACCACTGATGTTACCATATCCATATCTGTAATTTTTTCTGTATAAGGTTTTTCTTTAATAGAAGAATGATCTAAAAACTCTTGTAAGGTTGAGTAAGGTTTTCCACCAATAGCAAGTAAACGTTCAGCTAACTCATCAAATTTTTCTGTGGTCTCATTATATAATTCTTCAAATTTTTCATGTAGTGTAAAGAAATGAGTTCCTTGTACATAAAAATGATACTGATATAATTTACTCGTTAAGACTCTATGAGCTGCCACCAAGTTATTCAGTGCTGTTTGTACTTCGGTAGTTGTTTGTGCCATGTTTCTTTTCCTCCTACAATCGTATTAAAGTGTCACCACTTTATAATCATTATAATTAAAAAAGATTGATCTGTCTAACTATACAACTTAACAATGGATTGATTTAATTTTATCTCTAATTTCAAGTGTTTAAAATTGGAAACCCTTCCTTTATTTGATACGCTATTTATAAGAACACTATCAAAAGACTAGGAGGAATTATAATGGCAAAAGTTTTTAAAGATGCTTGTCAATCAGTTGAAGAAGCCGCTGCAGGAATAGAACATTTGTTAGTAGAAGGATATGAACCTGGTGACATTACAGTTGTTACGTTTAAAGAAAATAAAGGGAAAATCGAAAGTTTAACGATTGCTGCTGTTGATTCAGTGACCCAAGCTCATCATCAATCCATTTGGGATAGAGCTAGAGATATCTTTACGGATGGCGATATAGACAATCCTCTCGGAAAATACAATCTAAAACCTTCTATTACTAAACGGTACAATAAAACAATTAAAAACGGTGGATACGTTATTTTAGTTGAAGAATCATCAACTAATAATCAGACAAATAATAAGATTTATGCGACAGAAGCTACTAAAGAAAATGAAGATATTTTATCAACTATTGGTGAATACTCAGCTGCTCACACCGATTTTCCTAAATCTAAAAATAAAGACTTGACTGTAGATGGTATTCCAATCAAAAAAACTGATGGAACATATGGTGGAGATCATCCTATTACTAATCCAAGCATACCAATGTCTCCTGGAACAAATCAAGAAACAGATAATCAAGAATAAACAGCAGCTATCTTATACACTAAAAGCTACCCATTGAGTGAGTAAGACTCAATGGGTAGCTTTTAGTGTATTCATTTGTTTAAACTTATAACGTGATTTCAGTTCCGACGCCAAGTTCTCTAGCTTTCACAAGAATTTTGCTAGCTGTCACAACATCTAATACGGCTGTCCCAACTGTTTTAAAAACGGTTATTTCTTTATCATTTTCACGACCTGTAATTTTACCTAGCATCACTTCACCAAGGTCTCCTTGGTAATGGCTTCTTTCTACTAGTCCTTCATTTAACGGAGTGATCAAATCACCCGCTTCTGCTAGAACACCTTCCATTGTGTCGAAGATAACTTTATCTGCGCGGACAATGATATCACTTGGAAGTTCATGCATTTCAGGCGTATATGCTCCAACACCATTGATATGCGCGCCTTCTTTTACATATTCACCAGAAAATGTTGCACGTTTAGAAGTGGTTACAGAAGTGATGATATCTGCACCTTTAACGGCTTCTTCAGAAGTAGCTACTGCGATTAATTTTGTACTAAAATGTGAAAATTGTTCTGACATCTCTTTGACAAACTGTTTGCAACGTTCTTCATCTATGTCGACTATTCTCACTTCATCTAATGAGCGAACAGTCAGCATCGCTTCTAGTTGAGAAATAGCTTGTCCACCTGTTCCAATTAAAGCAGCAATTTTAGCGTCTTTACGAGCCAATACATCTGTTGCTGCTCCTTGGACAGCTCCTGTACGCAATTGCGTTAAGTATGTTCCGTCCATCATCGCTTCAACTATTCCCGTTTCAGCATTCAACATAACCATAGTCGCTGGTACACTTGGTAGATTTTTTTCAATGTTTCCGGGATAAATCGAAACAATTTTAACTCCTAAAGCATGGTCTTTTCCAGCGACATAAGCTGGCATGTATAAACTTTGACCGCCATGCTCTGGAATATCAATATTCGTGCGCAATGGAACCGTGCTTTTCCCTTCAGAAAAAAGACGTAAAGCCTCTTTATCTGCTTGGATAGCTTCCTCCATTGAAAAAACTTTTTGCATCTCTTCTTTTGTTAATACAATCATACTTTTCTCTCCCTCATGAAACATACTTTGTTTGTAGTCGTTAACAGTTTTTTTAAGAGTTGATTCAATTTTTATTTTCTAGTTTACTTCGTTTGCTAAGCTCAATTTTGATTTGCGCATTTCTAAAACCATACTAATCGCTGTGTAAAGCAACACTACGATAACCAACCATTGCAGCATACCAGTATTTAGTGATTTCACAAAGTATACTGCTGTTAATACTCCTAAAACACCAAATGTTGAAGCAAATAATGTGATTTTACGGCTATATTGACCAAATTTAACAAATTGCATACTACCGATTGGAACAGAGAACGTACATGCTCCCATCATAATTGGGAAAGCTGCTGCTGGATTCATACCTAGAGCGTAAACAGTTGCCATTGTTAAAGCGTATGAACCAATACCAATATTGTTTAATGCACCATAAGCGAATAATAACACACCGGCAGTAACTAGTTTGAATCCATATAATTCTGTTGCTGTTCCGTTAGATGGAATTAAATTAAATTTACCAGCTAAAATTAAAATTGCTGCTACAGTTAAACCGATTGATACAAACTGCTTGATTGTTTTTTCTGGTAATTTCACAACAAAACGGGGTCCAACATACGCTCCAATAACTTGGC
>NZ_JBATXB010000023.1:0-2785 GCF_049673005.1 Carnobacterium sp.
AATTCCCCACACTTGAGATGGTAACACTAGTAGGATTAGGCGTATTCTTAGTAATCAGTGCGTACCAACTTTATAAAAATAGCTTTGCTTTGATTCCAAGAAAAGGAAATGCCTATAGATAAAATGATAATTATAAGTAAATCAAAGATCAGTGTATAACTCACTGGTCTTTTTTTATCTTCAGTAGAATCGTATAAATCTTAATTCTACTGATTCGTTAAATACAACGGGTTTTTGAATTTATATTTCGTTTTATAAACATTTAACTTGAAACAATATTTCTTAAAGAGTATACTAAATGTTGTAAGTGCTTCCAAAAGAGGGGGGGTAAAAATATGTTAGAAGCTTTAACTACTGAAAAAAGAAATAATAGTACTACAGAGCTTGATACGTTTTCGGTTGAAGAAATTATAAAAAAAATGAATCAAGAAGATGAAAAAGTGGCTAAATTTGTTAAGGAAGAAATAGATGATATTGTTAAACTGATTGAAGCCGTAATTATATCGTTAAAGAAAGGCGGACGATTATTTTATATTGGAGCTGGAACAAGTGGGAGACTGGGTGTTCTAGACGCTGCTGAATGTATTCCAACATTCAATACGTCACCAGAGATGATACAAGGAGTGATTGCTGGAGGAATGAAAGCAATGACTGTAGCTGTTGAAGGTGCAGAAGATTCGTTGGAATTATGCGAAGCAGATTTACGAGAACGTGGCTTAAATGAAAATGATTTTATTTTGGGTATTGCAGCTAGTGGTCGAACGCCTTATGTTATTGGTGGATTAAAATACGCTAATAAAATCGGAGCAACAACAGGTGCTTTATCATGCAATAAATCATCAGCTATTAGCCAATATGCGGATTTTTCAATTGAAGTCGATGTCGGTCCAGAAATTTTGACTGGTTCAACAAGATTAAAATCTGGGACAGCTCAAAAATTTATACTAAATATGATTTCAACAACCGCAATGATTCGTCTTGGTAAAGTTTATCAAAATTTAATGGTTGATGTTCAACCAACAAATGAAAAGTTAGTTGAACGATCTAAACGAATTATTATGGATGCAACCGGTTGTACTTACGAAGATGCTACCTTTTATTTTAACGATTCAAACAATCAACCAAAGCTTGCAATTGTTCGATTATTGACAGGTATAAATAAAGAGAAAGCTCAAAAATTATTAGCAGAGAATGCTGGATTTGTTAGGAAAACAATTGAAGCAAGTAAAAAATAAAATGAGCTTACTCATATAATTAGCAAAAAAGGAGCTAAGTACTTACAGTGAATGACAGATATCTTTTTAGGAAGGTGTATGTTTTAGTTAGTTCTATAAATATATCTTTAAATTACTAATAAAAGGAGGAAATAAAATGAAAGTTGTAATGGTTTGTTCAGGTGGAATGTCTAGCGCAATAGTCGTAAAAGCTATACTAAAAGAGGCAGAAAAGCAACAGTTTGATTTAGAAATGATTGCCGTAGGATCGGGAGAAATTGAAAATATATTAAAGACTAGTGCATATGATTTACTTTTAGTTGCACCTCAAGTGAAACATCAGTACGCTACGTTCGAAGGATATGCGAATGAGGCTGGTGTACCAATTGATAAAGTTGAACCAATGGGATACACACCACTAGGAGCACCAAAGACATTGATACAGATAAAAAAATACAACAAATAGGAATCATTTAATTTCCCATTCATTTATTTAGAAATACTTTTTATAAAGATATAAAAACTATTCATTTTTAGATACGACAATATGGTTTAAAAAGGAGAAAGAAAAATGACGAAATTTTTAGTTTGGATTGAAACAAAATTTATGCCTCCTATGGCTAAGTTAGCTGAACAAAAACATCTAAAAGCAATCCGTGACGGAGTTATTTCTACGCTATCATTAATACTTGTTGGAAGTTTCTTTTTAATTATTGCTAATCCTCCAATTGCATCATGGGCAGAAGCTATTGCACCGTATACAGCAGATATTGTTATTCCTTTCAGAATTACTATGGGCTTAATGAGTATCTATGCTTCTTATGGAATGGGATATAGTTTAGCCAAGTCTTATAAATTAGATGGTATCACTGGTGGTGTTCTATCACTAGCAACGTTCTTAATGTTAACAGTACCTGTAAATGTAGATGCCTTATTGCCAGAAGGTCAAGGCATTGGTTGGGTTTTGCCAATGGGAAACCTTGGTGGAGCCGGAATGTTTTCAGCAATTTTAGCAATGATTTTTGCAGTTGAATCATTACGATTCTTCAAAAATAGAAATCTGATGATAAAAATGCCAGAGCAAGTACCAGATTCAGTTGCAAGGAGTTTTGAAGCACTGATCCCAGGTGCATTTGTTATTACGATTGTGTGGATTATTCGTGTATTACTTGATTTTGATTTGAATAGTTTTATTCTTTCTATTTTTACTCCGATTAATGATATATTAGGAAATAATTTAATCGGTGTTTTAGTGCCGGTTATCTTTATTACTTTATTATGGGCAGCAGGCGTCCATGGTATGAGCGTAATCGGTTCAGTTGCTCGCCCGATGTGGTTAGTTATGCTAGATGCAAATGGTCAAGCACTAGCAGATGGAGCAGCTCCAAATCAATTGCCTTATATCGCACCGGAACAGTTTTATCAGTGGACAGTTTGGATTGGTGGCGCGGGTTCAACGCTAGCTTTATGTATCTTACTGTTATTTGCAAAATCCGTTTACTTAAAACAAGTAGGCCGTTTCTCAATTATCCCTTCACTTTTCAATATTAATGAGCCATTAATATTTGGAG
>NZ_JBATXB010000024.1:0-6182 GCF_049673005.1 Carnobacterium sp.
TGGATCCGGAAGAAATGTATTACTTGATGAGTCGCGGTATTCCAAAAGATGTCGCTGAACGTTTAGTTACTAGAGGGTTTTTAGGATCTGTGATTGCGGCCATCCCAGTGAAAACAATTCGTGATGGCTTAGTGGAAACGATTGAAGGGAAGTTACTGAAATGATGTTCCAAGGCGAAGAGGTAAAGAAAGATTTTCCAATTCTAAATCAAGTGGTGAACGATGAACCCTTAATTTATCTGGATAGTGCTGCGACCAGTCAAAAGCCAACAGCTGTCTTAACTGCCATTGAAACCTATTATAAAACGGCTAATGCCAATGTTCATCGTGGTGTGCATACATTAGCGGAACGAGCTACCAGTCAATATGAGGCGGCCCGCGAAACGGTTCGAGCATTTATCCATGCGAAAGAAACCGCTGAAGTGTTGTTTACTAGAGGAGCGACGACTAGTCTGAATTGGGTCGCTAAAAGTTATGGTGAAGCCAACGTGCATGAAGGCGATGAGATCGTGATTTCTTATATGGAGCACCATTCAAATATTGTCCCTTGGCAACAATTGGCTAAAAAAAATAAAGCGACTCTAAAATACATTGAGTTAACCAAAGATGGCCAATTAGATTTAACTAGTGCAAAAAAACAAATCACGACTAAAACGAAAATTGTCGCACTGACACATGTATCAAACGTCTTGGGCAGTATCAATCCTATTACAGAATTGACTCAACTGGCTCATAGTGTTGGAGCAGTGATGGTTGTCGATGGTGCACAAGCTGTGCCCCATATGACCGTTAATGTGGTTGATTTGGATGTTGATTTTTATGCGTTTAGTGGACACAAAATGTTAGGACCAACCGGTATTGGGGTATTGTATGGCAAACGAGCCTTATTAGAAGCCATGGAACCAATTGAGTACGGTGGCGAAATGATCGACTTTGTCTACGATCAAGAAAGTACCTGGACGGAATTGCCATGGAAATTTGAAGCAGGCACACCGAATATTGCCGGAGCAATCGGATTAGCCGCAGCAATTGATTACTTGAATCAATTAGGGATGGAAAATATCCATGCTCACGAAACAGCATTGGTGACGTATCTGTTGCCAAAACTACGTGCCATCCCGGGTGTAGTTGTTTATGGACCAGCGGAGGATGCAAGCCGTACGGGAGTGATTACGTTTAATGTGGATGATTTACACCCACATGATTTAGCAACGGCACTCGACATGCAAGGTATTGCTGTTCGAGCAGGCCATCATTGCACCCAACCGCTAATGAGACAGCTAGGAGCGTCTTCAACGGCCCGAGCGAGTGTTTATGTCTACAACACTAAATCAGACTGTGACAGCTTAGTTGAAGCCATTCTAGCCGCAAAGGAGTTTTTTAATTATGGCCCTAACTAGATTAGATCAATTGTACCGACAAGTTATTTTAGACCATTCTAGCCATCCACACCACCATGGCACATTAGAAGAGGCCACTAACCAAGTTGAAATGAACAATCCAACGTGTGGCGATGTGATTGAACTGCAATTAAATCTAACGGATAACCGCATTGAAGCGATTCGCTTTTCGGGAAGTGGGTGTACGATTAGTACGGCCAGCGCCAGTATGATGACCGATGTGGTTCTAGGCAAAACACCAGAAGAAGCTCTTGCATTAGTTGATCAATTTTCTTTATTGGTGCAAGGAAAAGACCCAGAAAACTTGGACGAATTAGGCGATGCAGCCATTCTTAGTGGAGTGGCTAAATTTCCAGCTCGGATCCGTTGTGCCACATTAGCTTGGAAAGGTCTAGAAAAAGCCTTAGCTACACCCGAGGAAACTAGAATCAATGAAAAAGAGTAACGAAAGGAGTGTTTGAGTGATGAGTAAAGTACCAGAAACACAAGAGTATCAATATGGTTTTCATGATGATGTCGAGTCGGTTTATACAACCGGAAAGGGTATTTCAGAAGCGATTATTCGAGATATCTCCACTCGTAAAGAAGAGCCGGAATGGATGCTTGATTTTCGATTGAAGTCTTTCGAACGCTACCAAAGCCAAAAAATGCCCACTTGGGGCGCAGATTTATCCGACATTGATTTTGACAACATTACCTACTACAAGAAATCCAGCAACAAACCGGAACGTGATTGGGAAGATGTACCTGAAAAAATCAAAGAAACCTTTGAACGATTAGGGATTCCTGAAGCGGAACGCAAATACCTTGCCGGCGCTGGTGCACAGTTTGAATCTGAAGTGGTGTACCATAACATGAAAGAAGAATTCGAAAAGATGGGCATTGTCTTTATCGATACCGATACAGCTTTAAAAGAGCACGCCGACATCTTTAAAGAACACTTCGCGACGGTTGTTCCTCCAACGGATAACAAACTAGCAGCTTTAAACTCAGCAACGTGGTCAGGTGGAACGTTTATCTATGTACCAAAAGGCGTTCGTTGTGATGTGCCGTTACAAATGTATTTTAGAATTAATGATGAAGCGATGGGTCAATTCGAACGGACGTTAATTGTGGTTGATGAAGGCGCGAGTATTCATTACGTTGAAGGCTGTACGGCTCCAACCTTTTCTTCAAGCAGCTTACACGCAGCCGTGGTTGAGATTGTTGTTAAAAAAGACGCGTATTGCCGCTACACAACGATTCAAAACTGGTCTGATAACGTCTATAACTTAGTAACGAAACGGGCAACAGTCGATGCAGGCGGTACGATGGAATGGATTGATGGCAACCTAGGTGCGAAAACAACGATGAAATACCCAAGTGTTTTCCTGAATGGAAATGGCGCACGTGGGACAATGTTGTCGATTGCGATGGCTGGCGCTGGGCAAAACCAAGATACTGGTGCAAAAATGATTCACAATGCACCCAATACGTCTAGTTCGATTGTTTCTAAATCGATTGCGCATGATGGTGGCGAAGTCAACTACCGTGGCCAAGTAACCTTTGGGAAAAACTCAGGTGGATCGATTTCTCATATCGAATGCGATACGATTATCATGGATGACCTATCTAAATCCGATACGATTCCTTACAATGAAATCCACAATGGCAATGTGTCATTAGAACACGAAGCGAAAGTATCAAAAATATCAGAAGAACAATTGTATTACCTGATGAGTCGTGGCTTAACCGAAGAACGAGCGACTGAAATGATCATCATGGGCTTTGTTGAACCGTTCTCGAAAGAATTGCCAATGGAATATGCAGTAGAATTGAACCGATTGATTGCTTATGAGATGGAAGGGTCAGTAGGGTAATGAAAATTAAAGAGTTAAAAACATTGTTTGTTTAATGTTTTTAACTCTATTTTTGCATGAGTAATTTTGATAAACCCACATTAAATTCCATTCCATTCTTTAGAAATTGAAGTACTCTGTAAAGCGTTAGCCAGTTTTTTTAGTTTTTAAAGTATGGCATGAGTGTATATATTCATAGTTATTATAACGTCTTTAAGGCCTAATGTTCTTGAACTTCTTTAATATTTCCGCTGAACTCAATAACGAACTGGCATGAGTATGACGAAAACTAAGTAAGATGTTTTTTGGTAAATTATATTTATCTAAAATAATGCATAACCAGCCGTTAGGTGCTATCGGGCAATATAATTCATTGAACTTGTTAGTAAAAAGAAATGCAGCCTCTTTAGAGGCATTGTAGCCAAATTTAAAATACAATTATTTTTAAACGCTCTCACTATTCAATTGCTTTTATCAGATGAAGCAACCGAAGTGCGACAAGCAGGATCTGATCAGAATGAAAATTAGTAACCAGGTATGCAAGTATGAATAGTTTTTTCAACAACAAATATATTTTATGTTTTTGTCCCAAATAATTAACATTAGTCCCATTTTATGTTATAATTTTACAAAGCTTACAGGAGGTGTTTTACTGTGAAGAAACAAAATGTAATCAACTTGATAAAATATCATGTTGAAAGAAATGAGAATGGTTTTAGAAATGAAGCAATAAGCATTGCGAGATATTTTGATAGTATAGGAGATTACCAGTTAGCCGAGTATATCATGGGGTTAGTTGCTGAATCCAATCTTTATGTTCCACAAGCAAGTGATTTTGAGAGCGATTTTTTGAAATCTGTCAATGTGAAAATATCAGACCCTCTAAACCTACCTTCAGAGATTGCAAGTGATATTAAGGGAGTAATCAATGCAGTAAATCATAATATTGGAATAAATAAGTTCTTATTTGAAGGACTTCCAGGTAGTGGGAAAACAGAAGCTGCGAAGCATATAGCAAGATTATTAGATAGGAATTTATATTACGTGGACTTTGATAATTTAGTTGATAGCAAACTTGGTCAAACAACCAAAAATATAACAAAAGTATTCAGTGAAATAAATACGATTCCACATCCCGAGAAAACAGTAGTTTTGTTTGATGAAATAGACGTAATCGCTTTGGATAGAGTTAATAGTAACGATGTAAGAGAAATGGGAAGAGTGACATCATCTATATTACGAGAACTTGATAGACTAACCGATTTAAATAAAAAGATAGTAGTTATTGCGACTACAAATCTGTTTAAAAATTTTGATAAAGCGTTATCTAGACGCTTTGATGCTATAATCAATTTTAATAGGTACACTCAAGCTGATTTAATAGAAATTTCGGAGTCGTTTTTATCGTCATATATCAAAAATTTTAAAGGAATATCGAAGAATACAAGGCTTTTTAAAAAGATATTAAGAAATGCTGATCAACTTCCATATCCAGGCGAACTTAAAAACGTTATAAAAACATCATTGGCTTTCAGTGATATAAATAGTAATTATGATTATTTACAGAGACTATATAGTAATTTAGTAGGTAATATAGAACAAACGACTATTGAAGAATTATATCAAAACGGATTTACTGTTAGAGAGATAGAGATGTTGAAAGGAAAATCTAAAAGTACTGTTTCTCGTACTTTGAAGGCGGAGGGAGAAGTGAATGAATAATGTTTTGGAATTAAGAGGAAATCGGTTTGTTCAAGCTTCAAGGGGTGGAAGCTTTGGAGGACCTTCTATGAATGGTAAAGAAATCGTTACAAGCGAAAAAATAAACAGACTAATAAAAAAAATATCTCAAATTAAAAAATTTTGGCAAGAAGAAAACAAACCTTTTGAGGGTGTTTTAATTAGTGTTCATTATAATAAAATTGTTGCTAAGAGTAATAGGATAGGAGGTTTATTTAAGGGACATAAATCAAATGGTTGCGTCGTTGGAGCCAAATTTAATAGTGATAGAAGCAAACACATTATTACTTATTATCTTAACTCTGATGATTTAGTCAAGAGTATAGAACTATTGGAAAAGGCAAATAATATTTTGGCTAAAAAATTTAATAGCAGTATTAATAATGAAATACTAAAAGATAAAACTCAAATAAATAGTAGTATATTTAAAAATTATCCTATAACTCAATCTCCATTTAAACAGGTAATTGCAGATGTTTCATATATTGATGATTTTGAAATTGAATATAGTGAGAATCAAGGTGAACAAAGCATAGTAACTCTATATGACACTAAGTCTGATACAAAAAAGATTCTTAATAGTTTAGGTATAGATATTTTAACAAGTCGAATCCTAGATGATCAAACAGTGTTTTTAGATGGAAACCAATTAGATTTATTATTTGCCAAAGCACCATATTTAATTTCAATGGCTACAGTAGATTTATCAAAATTAGCTCCTTCAAATTTCATTCAAAATTATGATGCTAAACTGATGTCAATACCAACACCTGACATTGAATCAACTATCGGAGTTATAGATACACTTTTTGATAAAAGTGTTTATTTTAACGAATGGGTAGAATATCATGATTTGATTGATGATAATATACCTAAAGAACCTCGGGATTATAGTCATGGAACCGCAGTAACGTCTATTATTGTAGATGGACCAACACTGAATCCATGGCTTGATGACGGGTGTGGGAGGTTTAAAGTTAGACATTTTGGTGTTGCAACAGGATCTAGTTTTTCATCTTTTAGTATTACTAAGCAGATTAAGGAAATAGTTACCAAACACAAAGATATTAAAGTATGGAATATTTCATTAGGAAGTAATGATGAAATTAACAGTAATTTTATTTCAGCAGAATCAGCAATTTTAGATCAAATTCAATTCGAAAATGACATTATTTTTGTTGTTGCTGGAACAAATAAGCCAAATG
>NZ_JBATXB010000025.1:0-2158 GCF_049673005.1 Carnobacterium sp.
GATTATACTCAAATAAAAGATAGTAACGTCTTAAATGCTAAACTCAAACAATTAGTTGATAGCGGTATCAGAAACTTCGGATTGCTATTAGATGATATTGATTACTCGTTAAAAGGAAATGCTAAGAAGAAATTCTCTTCAGCTGCTAGTGCTCATGCTTATCTCATTACCCAAGTTGACACCTTTTTGAAAAACGAATTAGAAGACTATCGCTTAGTTGTTTGTCCCACGGAATATGATAACTCTTATGATTCAGCTTATCTCGAAATTTTGAGTAAAAAAATGCCTATTGGAATCCCTCTATTTTGGACAGGACCTGCTACTTTAGCCTCTCAAATTACAACTGATGACATAGAAAAAATGGCTCGTATTTATAATCGGCCAATGATTATTTGGGATAATATTCCCGTAAACGATTATCAAAAAGACTACGAGCTTCTTTTTTTGAGTCCTTATGAAAACCGTTCGCCACTGCTAAGTCAATCAAAATATAATGTTTTAGGCATTGTTTCTAATCCAATGGCCCAATGGGAGTTATCTAAATTAACAATACAAACTATGAGTCAATTTTTATGGGACTCTAGCAGTTATAAACTTGCTGATAGTTGGAATAAAACATTGGCTGCTTACTTACCAAGTGATTATTTAAACGCATTAAAACTATTTACTGCCTTTAATCCGAATAAATACACTCGAGCAGTCCTGACCTTTGAACAAAAACAAGCCATTTGGAATAAAGATATTCCTTTTATCACAGCACAATTAGAACAGCTACTAAAAGCCAGTCGTAAACTTGCAGAAGTAAAAAATGATGACTTTCAATCTACTATTGGTCCTTGGTTAAAACGTGTAGAGCAGGACTTAACTTACTGGGATAGTATAAAAAAGGGGACTAAAGAAGAAATAAAAAAAGTACAGCTAGTCCTAAACAAGTCTCAAGCTAGACTCGGAACAGACCTTCCTGCTGAATTTGTTAACTACTGGAACTTAATTGACGAAACAATTGTATTGGAGAAAAACGAATGAGCTGGGAACTTATCGGCGGAACTAGCGACTGTCAAAAAGCTTTTTATACCATAATACATTGGCTAGAGCATTCTCATGAATTAAAACCAATAAACATTACTTACGAAGTGAAGGATAATAGTCAACTCACGATAGCCTATAATCCTATTACCAATCAAGCTTTCATTACTGGACACAAAAAGGTTCATCTTTTTCTTTTTCGCGGTTTAAGACTTCTAGTAGAGATGCAAAAATCAGGTGTTACTGAAAAAGTAGAAGAAATGCAATTTGATGAATTAAACTTTCTGTTGGACGCTTCCAGATATGCCGTTATGACTGTAGATAGTATCAAACAATTTATTATTATTTTAGCTCTGATGGGAAGTTTTAGATAACCGATATGGTGGATTGCTACAATGATTAAAAACAACTCGCCAAAAAATAGAGACCTATTTATCTGGAGAAATAAATAAAATAGAAGAATTAGAAGAAAAGAGGCTCCCTTTCTTGTCTGGGACAACTCCTTTATCTATACATGTACCTGAATATACTACTATTGTTTTCTCAGGTTACCATTAATTTATCTGGTCTGTAATTATAAACTAACCGCCCACTAAACGTTTAGTGAACGGTTTTATTTATAATTACTTGCGAGCTAATGGATTACGTGAAATTTTATTAAAGTCAGCACGGACAAACGAATTCGTTGCTAAATACAAAAATAAAGCTCCGAAAATGGCGATGATACCCCCACTCATCCATGGCGTTATAATAAAGCCATTTAGATCAAACGCTAAACCTAATTTCAACCATCCTTCTTGAGACAATCCTCCTTTTTCTAACATAATTGTTCTGAAAAAGGCGGTTGTATAAGTCATAGGATTAAAATAAGAAACAAATTTAAGCACACTTGGTAAGAAATCTATCGGAATGTAGGCGCCGGATAAGAATGTAAAAGGTAAAACAACGGCTTGCTGCACAACTTGAAAGGTAGAAGAGCTTTTTACCATTGAAGCTAAAAATAATCCTAATCCTGAAAAAACTAAGCCGACTAACATTAAAGCAAATAAAACATATAGAATTGTTACCCAATTTTCAAATCTCAATCCTGTAAAAAAGCCAATAATTAAAATAAGAATTCCTTGAGCAGTTG
>NZ_JBATXB010000026.1:0-33280 GCF_049673005.1 Carnobacterium sp.
TAATTTTCGGTCAGAGAATTCTAAACTAACATTAGATACTGTAATCATTTAATTTACTTACCCCTATTCTATAGTATATCTAACCTATTTTAACATGGATAGTGATCGAAATCTATGCTAAAAAAAGATTTTTTTAATTTTAACGAAAGCTTAATACTGAAAAAGAAAATTAAAACGAACTTATTATTTTTTAAATAGGGCAACGATTTTTTCTGAACTGTAGAATCCAATGACTAAAGAAATAGAGACCAATAAAAAAGAAGGCAGGAGTTGATTCATACCAACACTAAAAAAACGCTCACGAAGGACTAAATACCCAACGAAAATAAAAGCGCTACTTAAACCGATACCGATTAGGTAAAAAAAGAGTTGATAGGAAAAAGAAGTTAGATCTGTTCTTTCTTCATCTGGATTGTCCATACTCCCACTAACAGGAGTATGATTAGGGCCGTCAAGTTTATTATTCGCGTTATTTCGACCAGCATTTACTCTGTCGTACATCGAACTTTTTATGTTGTTATCTCTATTGTATTTCATTCGATTATCTCGCTCACTCATTTTGTATCGTCCTTTCGAATGGATTATTTTGACAGATGGTATTACCGTTTCACTTCAGTAAATAAATAAACACAAAGATTATTTTTAGCTAATACATGTAACTGATTACGGTAATTACGAGTTCGGCTATATATACGCCATTTTTTTATAGTCGATGTTGTCAATGTTAATAAAGCAACATCATATAACGATACAGTTAATAAAGAGGTTGTTTGATTAATAATTAGGTCATCTAAAGAGTCGAATTCTTTTTTTATGTCTGACTCAAATTTTGTTAAGAGGCGGAGATTTTTAGAACGATAAAGAGGATCTTTTTTCAAAGTGATAGTATCCCTCTCAAAAGCGAACAATATTCCGCTATCCATAGAGGGTTTGCTAAGAGATAAAGGGAGTGGCAGTTCTTGAATAACGAGTGATTCGCCCCCTGACGTTGAGTGAATAGGTTCTTCTTTCAAAAAGTGTAACAATCCTTTTTTTTCAGTCATTCGCAATAAGAAGCTACCTGATTGTATTTCCTTCCCATATTGAATTAAATCGTGTTTCCTCCATTCCGTTCTAGCGGTATAACGGTTGCTGAGTTGGAAAAGTCTAGGAGTCAATTGGACAGTGGGTTCAACGAATAAATAATGAGAAGAAACTAAATACTCAAACAATCCTTTCTCTCTAGCTGATAGAGCCATTCTTCCATTGGTTGAAAGGTTAATTTGAAAAAATGGAATAGAACAAATATGTTCTTTTTTTGCTTCTTTAGAAATAAGTGAAAAGCGATAAAAACCAGAAGCATCAGAATAATACAAAGCATGGTCAAAAATAGCGCTATCATAGACAGGTTCAGGGAAAGATACGGTCTTTTCTTTAAAAGGATCTAATTCATGAAGATCGATAGTCAATTGCTCTGTAGGTTGTGGCTCAAAGTAAATAGTGCGGTCTACAAAAGCTAAATGTTTCATCCATTTATTCCAATCGTAAATAACCAACTCATTAGTCGATAGCCATAAATAAAATTTACCACTATAAAGTTGGAAGTCTTGAAAGACACCTTTAATGGTAATTTTAGTTGTTAATACATGTTCGAAATCCATTTTATTCTCCTTCCATTACGAGGTTTTATTTCTTCTATTGTATCATTTTTTATGATAACTTGTGTAGCGACGATAAAAAATAATAGTATCGTAGAGTTGGTTATTTTATATGAAAGTGAGACAATAAGGATAAACGAAAAAAGGAGGGCTAATAGAATGACAAATAAAGGGATTTGGTTAGCTTATGAAACGACAAAAGAACAAATAGAAACAATCAAAAAAATAGCC
Organism: Carnobacterium sp.; assembly: GCF_049673005.1. Taxonomy (GTDB): domain Bacteria; phylum Bacillota; class Bacilli; order Lactobacillales; family Carnobacteriaceae; genus Carnobacterium_A. The sequence goes on from NZ_JBATXB010000026.1 coordinate 1,869, forward strand.
CCTCAATTTGAAGTCATTAAGGGATGGGATAAGACAAATGAGTTAGACTTTCCTTTAGACGATATCGAAATTATTTATGGTTTTAAAGGACAAAGAAGTAAAGAGTTAATGGAAAGTAAAAATAGTCGATTAAAATGGGTTCAAGGTCAAGCAGCCGGAGTAGATTTCTTAGATATACAAGGCTTAAAGAGAAATAAGATTGTGTTAACAAATGGTAGTGGAATTCATAGTATACCGATTGCTGAATCTGTTTTTGGCATGCTATTGACTTACACAAGAGGGATTCAAGAAGCCATTAAAAATCAGCAAACAAGTACATGGAATCAAACTGAAAGCCTAATGGAGATAAATGGGAAGACCATGATGATTGTTGGGACAGGTAAGATAGGTAAAGAAGTTGGACGAATCGCAAAAGCCTTTAACATGAAGACTATTGGTATAAATAGCAATGGGCACACTGTTGAATTTATAGATGAAACTTATTCTCAAGAAGAGTTAAAGAAACAGGTCTGCCGAGCCGATATAGTGGTAAATATCTTGCCGTTAACCAGTAAAACTAGTCACTTCTTTAATGATGAATTATTTGATTCATTTAAAGATAAAACACTCTTTTTGAATGTCGGTCGTGGTCCGTCAGTAGATAGCTTGAGTTTAATTCGAGCTTTGGAAAATGGGAAAGTAGGTTTTGCAGGTTTAGATGTTTTTGAACAAGAACCGTTAGTAAAAGAGAGCCCTCTATGGAATCGAGAGGATGTATTAATTACTCCTCATATATCTGGTATTGCCGAACACTTTAAAAAACGTTTATTTGCTATATTTGAAGAAAATCTAAAAGCTTATGTCGCAAATGAAACTCTGCCCTTAAATGTCATTGATTACGAAAAAAATTATTAGAACAAATAAAGAAACGTAGGATGTAACTTATGGCATTCTACGTTTCTTAGCTTTTTAAACAAATTCATAAAAAACAATATTGTTTATTTGAAGATTGCTTAAAAGCTTTAGGCATAGGTTCTTAAGAGAGGGGATAAAAAAAGAACTCACTTTTTAGAGTATCCTTCAAAATTCTTTGACACTATTATAGAGGATTGTTAATCTACTTGAGGAGAATGAATAAAAAATAACCAATTAAAAAAGATTGCTTGAGGAGATGGGTACACTATGAAGAAGAAATTAGTTCTAGGAGTAGTAGCATTTTTTAGTTTAACTTTAGGTGCATGTGATTCGAAAGAAACAAAAGAGCCATCTACTGAACAAACGGCTTGGGAAATAATTGAAGAGCGAGGTGTTTTAAACGTTGCGACGTCAGGAACTCTTTATCCTAGTTCTTTTCATGAAAAAGAAACAGATAAATTAACAGGTTACGAGGTTGAAGTAATCCGCGAGGTTGCTAATCGCTTGGATTTGGAAATTGATTTTACTGAAATGGGAGTAGACGGGATGTTGACCTCACTTAACAGTGGTGCCATTGATGTAGCGGCAATGGGGATTGATCGAGATGGCGAAGACGCAGATAAGTACAATTACACTATTCCTTATAAATATTCTTATGGAGCGATGGTTGTTAGGAAATCAGACGATTCAGGGATTAAAACGCTTGAAGATTTAAAAGATAAGAAAGCAGCAGGTGCAGCAACAACCTCTTATATGAAGGTTGCTCGTCATTATAAAGCAAAAGAAGTTATTTACGATAACGCCACAAACGATCAATACTTAAGTGATGTAGCCAACGGCCGAACAGATGTCATTCTAAATGATTACTACTCTCAAAAATTAGCAGTAGCAGCATTACCTGAAATTCCTGTAAAAGTACATGATATTTTTTATAACCCTTCTGAAACGAATTATTCAATGAAAAAAGGAAATGATGCTTTAACAGAAAAAATAGATGAAACATTGGAAGAAATGATTTCTGACGGTACGTTATCAAAACTATCGAAAGAGTTTTATGCTGGAGAAGATGTAACAAAACAAATAGAGTATGATTTTCCTGAAATTAATCTGGCTGAATAGAAAGACGGTGGTAGTGGATGCTCGACGTTCAATGGCAATATATTTTTGATCCCGTACTAGCTTTAACTAGTCTGCCTTATGTTTTAAAAGGATTAGGCTACACATTAGGAATTTCAGTAACAAGTATGATAATAGGATTGATGGTAGGATTCGTACTAGCTATTATGCGAATGTCAGGCAATAGATTAGCCGATATAGGAGCAAGAATATATATTTCTTTTATGAGAGGGACTCCTTTGCTTGTTTTGTTATTTATTCTGTACTTTGGATTTCCGTTTATAGGGATTCAATTTTCAGCAGTAAATGCATCAATTATAGGATTTAGTTTAAGTTCAAGTGCTTATATCGCTGAAATATTGCGTTCGGCATTGCTTTCAGTGGACAAAGGTCAATGGGAAGCAGCCTACGCATTAGGGTTGAAATGGACTGTTGTTATGCGTAAAATTATTGTTCCCCAAGCAATGCGAATGGCTGTTCCACCACTAAGCAATGTCTTATTGGACTTGATCAAAGGCACGGCATTAGCAGCGATGATTACAGTTCCGGAAATCTTTCAACAAGCAAAGATTGTTGGCGGACGAGAATTTGATTACATGACTATGTATATCTTGGTAGCTTTAGTTTATTGGGCTATTTGCAGTTTATTTGCTTTATTTCAAAATTATCTAGAAATAAAAATGGCGGTTTATACAAATTAATGTAAAGAATTATTGAGATAGAGTGAATAGAAAACAACTTTGAAAAAGATTGATTTTTTCAGAGTTGTTTTTATTATTAATGAATCCGTAGTCGATTGTGAAAGCTTCTCAAAATTATTCTTGAAGTCATTGTAAAAAAAGGATATAGTCATAAGAACTGAAAAAAAGAGTCTTAAAAAGGAGTACTATATGATAAAAACAACGGAACAAAAATTAACACTGTCTTCCTATCTATATATCGGTTCAATGTTATTTGGTTTATTTTTTGGTGCTGGGAATTTAATTTTTCCAGTCCACATGGGACAACTCGCAGGTTCGAGCGTAAGTTGGGCAACACTGGGATTTTTAATTACAGGAATTGGATTGCCTTTTTTAGGAGTTGTGGCGATCGGAGTTTCTAACAGTAATGGATTATTTGAATTATCCAGTCGCATTCATCCATATTATGGCTATTTTATGACTACAGCACTCTATTTAACCATAGGACCATTCTTTGCATTACCAAGAACTGGGACAGTTTCATACGAAATTGGTCTTGCTCCTTATATAGGAGAACAGTATCAAACATTAGGGTTAGGTCTCTTTACAATCGCATTTTTTGGATTGGCTTTAATACTTTCTTTAAAGCCAACTAAAATATTGATTTATGTTGGAAAAATTTTGAATCCTTTATTTTTATTATTTTTAAGTGTATTGATGATTACTGCTTTTATCAAACCATTAGGTGGAATAACAGAAGCTCCAGTCACCGGAAATTATTTGACAGCACCTTTTGCAAGTGGATTTACTGAGGGATACAACACAATGGATGCATTGGCTTCATTGGCTTTTGGTATTATTGTTGTCCAAACAATTAAAGGATTAGGGGTAACAAAACCAGCATCAATTGCGAAAGATACAATTAAGTCTGGTTTAATTAGCATGATTTTAATGGGCGTAATCTATACAGGATTAGCTTACCTTGGAACAATGAGTATTGGACGTTTTCCAATTTCTGAAAATGGAGGAATCGCCTTAACTCAATTATCCAATTATTATTTTGGGTCATTAGGAAGTATTTTATTAGCCATAATCGTCACCATAGCCTGTCTTAAAACAGCTATCGGCTTGATTACAGCTTGTTCAGAAACGTTCCATGAGATGTTTCCAAAATCATTTAGTTATAAAACGTATGTGTACATTTTTAGTATCGTAGCTTGTTTAGTAGGGAATGTTGGCTTAACAAAAATTATTAGTTACTCAATTCCTGTTTTAATGTTTTTATATCCTCTAGCTATAACCTTAATTTTATTAGCGTTGCTATCGCCTTTATTTAAAAACCGTCAAATTGTTTATGTCTCAACAACGGTGTTAACTCTTTTTGTAAGTATTGCAGATATGTTAAATGCTTTGCCTGAAAGTATCCGTCAATTAGATAGCATCCAAAGTATCCTGAAATTCTATAGTGCTTACTTGCCATTTTTTGATAATGGAATGGGATGGATATTGCCAGCACTAATTGGATTAGCTAGTGGTTGGGCCGTCAGCTTGCTTACTAAACCGAAGATGCAAATAGGAGATAAATAAAATTAAGTTAATAAAGCTTCAACGATTACCGTAATTCCTTGGTAAGAAAAAGAAGAGAATGATTTTTTAGAGAAAGACAAGCGTGTTTAAGTAGAAATATTGTAATATAACTGTAATTAAATAAAATAGAATCAAAAAAAGACGCTTATCTGATTAAATTTTAATCAGATAAGCATCTTTTTTTTGATTAATTATTTTTAAAAGCAAGAGAACTAACAATAAGAGTTCATTTCTTTTAATAATTCTTCAATAGAATCCACAATTCGTCCATTTGATTTCACAATGCCGACCGTATATAGATTGACATAAGAGAATTGTGATTCGGCAATTGTTTGTAACGCATCAAGTTTTTCCTTATTAGTAGCTCCTTGTTGTCTGGAATCGGTATATAAACCAATAATAGGAATACCTGCTTGATAAGCAACACCAATTTCTGTAGCAACCCCTACATCAATAGAAACTCCATCCAAAACGGCAATCATAAATTGACTGCTTAATAATTGGTCTGTATCTAATTTGGCAATCATGATAGAGTCTGCGTAAGCATTTTTATCATTGATTTCCATTTGTTCTTGAGGTACATATAGCTCTAAATCAGGATAAAGATCTTTAATCTTTTTCACTAAATAATCGTTGTACATCAATTCCATTTCTGAAAATAAAGGGCTTGCAAAATAAGCTTTTTTTGTCATTTTCATTCCTCCTAATACGATTGTTACAAAATTAGTATACCTTAAATTCCATTTGTAACAAAAAGTAATTGTCTCGAAATATTTAGAGAGATTTTATCCGTTATACTAAAAGATGTAGAAATAACGCGTAAAATAAAAAAAGTTGAAATGAAGGGTGTTGTGAATCTGTGAAATTTAGTAAATTAGTCATAAGTTCAGTAATGGCATTTTTATTAGTAGGTGCCATTCCTACTACTGTATTTGCAGCAACGAAATTAGAGAAGATAGAGACTCAATCGTTGGTAAAAAAAGAAGAAATAATAAAATTAGATAACGAGATTAGCCAAATATTAGTAAAAGTAAATGAAAAAAATACTGAACTTGAAAACTTACAGGTTGAAATAAATGAGAAAAAAGAATCAATTGAACAAACATCTGAAGAAGTTGAACAACAAAAAGAAGTTGTGGCTGCTCGTTTAAAACAAGCAAAAGATAGATTGCAAACTATTCAAACTTCTGAAGTCAATCAGAACGTAGTCGTTTCATTATTTGAATCAGAGAGTGTTACAGATTTATTTAATCGTGCATATGTTTTAGCAACATTACAATCTGCTGGAAATGACCAGATGGATATAGCGAAAGAAGAAGAAGAAAAATTAGCAGTTCTCCAAGAAAAATTAACGACTGAAGCTGTGGCATTAGAAAAACAAACAGACGATTCAAAAAAGCAAAAAGCTGAATTAGATAGTCAAGTTGCAAGTCTGCAAAAAGTAATGGATGAAAATCAAGAAAGTTTAAATAAGTTAGATAAAGAAAAAAGAACTGAAGAAACAAAATTAGCTGAAGCTAAAAAAGCAGAAGAAGCTGCAGCCTTAGCTGAAAAAGTTAAAGTAGCGCAAATCACTTCAAAAACAACCGTAGAAAAAGAAGAGGGTTCAACAGAAAAAATAGATTCAGTTAGTTCTACACAACCAGAAACTGAAAACAAACCAGAAACACCAACTGAATCTAAACCAGCACCTTCAGCAGGTAAAACAATGGTTGTCTCAGCAACAGGGTACTCTACCGCTCAACCAGGATTAAGCACACATACAGCAACGGGTATCAATTTATTACAAAATCCGATGGTAATTGCTGTTGATCCACGCGTTATTCCATTGGGAACAATGATCGAAGTACCAGGATACGGTATAGCTATCGCAGGAGACACTGGTGGAGCAATAAAAGGAAATAAAATTGATATTCATTTCAAAACAGTTGGACAAGCCTTGTCATGGGGAAGAAAAACCATTACAATTAGATTATTAAATTAATAATTAAATGGAAGTATAGGTGAATGAGTTGGCTGAAGAAGTAGATATTGATTTTTATCAAGATAAAGATGAAACAGCTTTTTTAGAAGCTTGGGAAGAAAAGTTTGGTCCAATTACAAATGAAGAAATTGACATATTGTATCAAAAAATAGCATTAGATATAGAAGAGAAGTTTAAAACTGAACAAATTAAACTAGGAAAAAAATACGTGTATCAAGAAGTCTTAGTTGGCTATTGTGATTACAATACAGCCAACAATTTATTTCTTTTTGGTCAGTCAAAAAAGTGAAAAAATGAATAGTAAAGACGGCAAAAGTTATTTTGTCGTTTTTTTGTCTTTATATTAAACAACGCATATGCCTTTACAAATGATAAAGAGAATTGTAAGGTAATGAGGTTTACGTCGTCTGAAACGAATAGGAGGCATAATAATGACCAGTCAGCATATTAACAATAAATTACACCTACTCCCTGATCTTCCAGGATGTTATATAATGAAAAACAGCGAAAACGACATTATTTATATTGGAAAAGCTAAAAACTTAAGAAATCGTGTTCGTTCTTATTTTAAGGGAACTCATGAGGGGAAAACAGAATTACTTGTGAAAGAAATTGTAGATTTTGAAACGATTATTACAGGGACAGACAAAGAATCTCTGTTGCTAGAAATAACATTAATTAAAAAACATCAACCCAAATACAATATCAAATTAAAACAAGGCACCAACTATCCCTATTTAAACATTACGAATGAACGTAATCCACAACTAATTATTACCTCTGAAGTGAAAAAAGATGGGGGTATTTATTTTGGGCCATATCCAAATGTTTATGCTGCAAGCGAAACACAGCATTTTATCCAAAAAATATATCCATTAAGGCGCTGTAACGGCTCACAAAAAAGAGCCTGCCTCTATTATCATATGGGACAGTGTATGGGACCGTGTGACCATGAAGTGCCTATTGAGGAATATAAAGAACAAATTGAAAAAATTAAACGGTTTTTAAACGGAGAAGTAAAAGTTGTGAAAAAAGAGTTGCGTGCTAAGATGATAGAAGCAGCTAACGATCAGCAATACGAAAGAGCTGCTGAGTATCGAGATCAAATTCATTACATCGAAACGACGGTTGAAAGGCAGAATATTATCACAAATGATTACACGAATCGTGATGTCTTTAGTTTCTATATGAATAAAGGTTGGATCTCTATTCAAGTGTTTTTCATCAGACAAGCAACATTGATTAAACGAGAAGCGACTATTTTTCCTTGTTATGATACACCACAAGAAGAATTATCTTCTTATATTGTTCAATTTTATCAAGAAGAAAACCATATTTTACCTAAAGAAATTTTAGTTCCTACAGAAATGGATACAGCAGTTTTGGAAGATGTATTGGGTGTATCAGTCAGAATACCAGTTAAAGGTCGTAAAAAAGATATGCTTGATCTTGCGACAAAAAATAGTGAAATAACGTTAAACGAAAAATTTAAACTAATTGAGATGGACGATCGAAAAACGATTGGGGCAATAAAAGAATTATCGGCAGCGATGAACTTGCCTTATATCACTCGAATTGAAGCGTTTGACCATTCTAATATTCAAGGTACGAATCCTGTATCTGCAATGGTATCCTTTGAAGACGGTCAACCAAATAAGAGCAACTATCGAAAATATAAAATAAAAACGGTCCATGGAAGCAATGAGCTTGCAACGACTGAAGAAGTCATCCGAAGACGCTACGAGCGACTACTAAAAGAAGGAAAGCCGCTTCCTGATTTGATTATGATGGACGGAGGAAAAATACAAGTAAATGCAGCTATCAATATACTAGAAAATGAATTAGGCTTAACTATACCGGTAGCAGGAATGGTTAAAGACAATAAACATAGAACATCGTCATTAATTTATGGAGAAGATCATGAAGAAATCATTTTGAAACCAACAAGTCAGGCTTTTTATCTAGTTCAACGGATTCAAGATGAAGTTCACCGTTTTGCCATTACTTTTCATCGGAAATTACGCAACAAGAACAGCCTCTCATCTAGATTAGACCAAATAGAAGGAGTAGGACCAAAAACAAGAACTAAGATTCTGAAACAATTTAAGTCTTTAAAGAAAGCTAAGGAAGCAGATATTGAAGAAATAAGAGGATTAGGCATTCCGGCTAAAGTAGCCGAACGGATAAAAAATGAATTGGAATAAATAAAGAAGAAAACCATTAATCAGTGGTTTTCTTCTTTATTTATTCTAAGGGGTTGTAAACACCGAGACACCTAAATCATTAGTGATTAAGACATTGGCATTGATTAGACCGCTATTTCCTCTAAGAACTAAAGCATGCTTCTCTTGATCAAAGTCTAGTTTTAACTCATTATCCAAAAAATCTAAGCTCCAACCTTGAATGTTTAAATCACCAATAGTTGTTTTAAGGAAAGAATCCATTTCGGGACTTACTTTATTTGTTATCCTTAGGCTGAATAAGCCGTTATTTCCACATACACAACCAATACGTGACTCATAGTAAATGACAAGTTGTCCAGACGCTAATGTTTTTGCTAAAGCAATTCGTTCTTGAGCGTGTTTTGTAATAGTCAAAAACAAGTTAAATCGCCTCCTTATTATTCACTTAATGATACCCTAGATATAAAATGAAATCTATTTTTTAAATGTTAAAAAATAAAAAAGTTGCCCGTTTTTGACGGACAACTTCTTGTTTATACTAAAATTTTATTTAAGAAATCTTTCGTACGTTCGTTTTTAGGAGTATTAAATACTTCTTCAGGAGTACCTTCTTCAACAATATAACCAGCATCCATAAAAATAACTCGATCAGCAACTTCTTTTGCAAAGCCCATTTCATGAGTAACAACGACCATTGTCATCCCTTGGCGAGCTAAAAGTTGCATTACTTCTAATACATCTCCAACCATTTCAGGATCTAAGGCACTAGTTGGTTCATCGAACAACATAATGTCTGGTTGCATAGCTAAGGCTCTTGCAATCGCTACACGTTGTTTTTGACCGCCTGATAAAGAATTGGGATAGTCATTTGCTTTTTCAGATAATCCAACTGTTTCAAGTAGTTCTAAGGCACGGTTTTTAATTTCTGACTCTTTTTGATTTTTTAATTCATTTGGAGCTAAAGTAATATTTTCTAAAACAGTTAGATGAGGAAATAGGTTGAAATGTTGAAAGACCATTCCGATATTTTCTCTTATTTTATTAATATTTTTTGAATGATCACTTAAATCATTGTTATCTACAATAACTTTACCACCAGAAATGTCTTCTAATTGATTAAGACAACGTAAAAATGTGCTCTTACCGGATCCAGAAGGTCCAATGATACAAACAACTTCGCCTTCTTGTATTTCTACATTAAGATCTTTTAGGACTTCTAATGAACCAAAACTTTTTTTTAGATTTTCTACTTTTAATTTAGTCATTTTTCAGTCTCCGTTCTAGATAATTTGAAAGTTTAGTTAGTGTAGTAATAACGATAAGATACATTAAAGCGATAATTAACCACATATTTCCAGATGAAAGTGTTCGAGAAATAACAATTTTACCGGTTTGAGTTAATTCTACTATACCGATAACAGACAAGATAGAAGTATCTTTTAATGTAATAACAAATTGATTGATAAATGAAGGGATCATAATCTTAATAGCTTGTGGTAAAACAACTTTTCTCATAGAAACGTTATAGGGAAGTCCTAAACTTCTTGCTGCTTCTAATTGACCGTTATCTACAGCTTGAATTCCTCCTCGTACAAGTTCTGCGATATAAGCAGCGGTGTTTAAACTCAGCGTAATAATACCAGCTACCGTTGCAGAAAGACGCAAATCAAATAGTTGAGGGATAGAGAAGTAAACAAAAAAAGCTAAAACGATTAACGGTATCCCGCGGAATAAATCTACATAAAGAGAAGCGATAATATTTAAAGGTTTGCTTGGTGAAGCACTAAATAGTCCTAAAATGACTCCAACAATTGTAGCAATAACGAAAGCGACAAAAGTTAGTATTAACGTACGGCCTAAACCTTTTAAAAGTTCACCGCTATTTTCTTGAATCAAACCTAAAAAGCTCACATCTGATGCTGCAGCAATTGCATTTTCACCAATATAAGTATCTAAAATTTCTTGGTACTTACCATTTGCTCTAATATTAATTAGTCCTGCATTAAACATTTCAAGTAACTCTGGATTCGTATTTTTATTTACAGCAAAACCATATTTATCACCAGGTTCAGGATCTAAAGGTGTTTTTAATTTCAATCGTTCGTTCTTTAATGCATAGCCCATAACAGGATAATCTTCAAATGCAGCATCTGAATTTCCTGCTTGAACATCTTCGTACATATTTGCTGAGTCTTCAAAGGTATTTATTTTAAAATCGATATCTTTTTGAAGAGTTTCGGCAAAAGCGGAACCTGTTGTTCCTGTTTTAACAGCAACAGTTTTACCAGCTAAATCTTCGTAACTTTTAATAGATTCATCAGATTCAGCAATAGCCATAACAACGCCACTTTCGAAATAGGGCTCTGAAAAATCGAAAGTTGCCTTACGTTCGTCGGTGATACTCATTCCGGCAATCATACCGTCAACTTGATTTGTTTCTAAAGCTTGTAAAGAGGCGCTAAATCCAAGTGGTTTTACTTCGTACTCAAAACCTTGGTCTTCAGCAATAGCTTTTAAAATATCCATATCGATTCCAACATAGTTGCCGTCAGCATCTTGGTATTCGAAGGGAGCAAAAGTGACATCCGTTCCGATAATGTATTTACCTTCTTTTGTTTTAGCAGAAGCAGACTGCGGATTAACGGCTGTTAAAAATAGCCCTAATATCATAATAATTGCTGTTATAAATAACGAGCGCTTGTGAATAGTCATAAGTTTCCTCCTTTGTTATATTTTTACATTTTAATTTATATTTAAGGGGATTGCAACCATTATATCATCTGGCTATGTGAGAACATCTGACATACTTTCGTATATATCCTTCTATTGAATTTTTCATTTCATTTAGTTATAGTTGTAAATAAGAATAAGGAGTGAAATTTAAACATGATTAGAACGGCTGAAAAAAAAGATATAAAAGAATTATGTGATTTAGTTTGGATTGTACTAAAAGATATGGAACTACCTATATTGAATGAACTACCTGAGGAGCAACTGAAGAAACTAGTACAAGAAGCTATGTTAGATGATAACTACCGGTATAGTTATAATAGGGGAATCGTTTGTATTCGTGATAGTCAGATAGCAGGAGTTAGCTTTGGATACAAAGGAGAGCTAGAGCCCATAATTGATTTGCCATTAACTAAAATTATGAAAAAATTAGACCTTGAAAATAGTATTCTTTTTACGGATAAAGAGACCCAAGCTGGAGAATGGTACTTAGACACTCTTGTGACATCACCTGAATTCCGTAGGCAAGGTGTTGCTGCTGAGCTATTAGCATCACTACCTGATTTCGTTAAAGACCAAGGAGAGTCTATCATAGGGTTGAACTGTGATAAAGAAAATAATTCTGCTAAGCGGTTGTATGAAAAAATGGGTTATCAAAAAGTTGGAGAGCGCGAAATAAGTGGCCATCAATACACTCATATGCAATATAGAATAAATTGAATGTAGAATTCATTTAATCGTTAAAAAATTGCAAAAAAATAAAGAGTGGACTCAAAAGCCCTACTCTTTATTTTTTTGTAATTAAAGGATAGATAAGTTGAGTGGATTGTTTTTTTAATCTCTTTATTTTAGTAGGCGTCCTTGTAAGAGCTAAGTGATCAACAATGACAGCTATGCACAAACAAACAGGAACGTTTTGTTGTTGGTTAATAGCTAATGAATAAAAATCACCAAAAGATAAATAAGCTTTCTCCATCTCCATAATAGATTCTTTTCCATTTTTAATCCAATAATGATTGTTGTTAAAATCGCCTTTTACAACCCAATTAAGATGGCTTACTTTGAAGTAAGGACCTCTTATTCCTCTAATTTTTCTAATTGTAGCTACTTTTTTGTTAGCCACTATCAAATCAAATTTTGGAAATAAGGATAGAAAAGTTTGTTTTACTTCCGCTATTAAAGCACCATTCATATTATATAGCGAAAATCCATCACCAATTCTGCCCCATTTACCGACAATAAGGTAACAATCTTTTCCTGTTTCATCAGTAACGATTATGCTATTTCGTTGTGACACATAATCTTGTTTCATATAAAGATGAATCATTTTTACTCACCTCGATTTAGTTTTTGTCTGAGTTTATATGTTTGTTATACTTAATAAGTTTTCTTCTTAAGTATAACGAACAACTATAAAAAAACGAAGATTGTGAATGAAACGTGTACTCAACAAAGAATAAAGTTGAATTGTCGTAAATCATACTGATTCAGCATAAAAAACCAACAATCCAACTCTAATTTGTTATCTGTTAGAAGTGTTAAAAATGTGGTTTAAATCTTGTATAGCTTTCACCAATTCATCTAGCTTGTTTTCCATCCGTTGCAAAAGAAACCAAGCTACAAAAATAGGGAAGCCAAGATTACCTATAATTTCTACAATAACAGACAGCCATTCTGGAGTCGTTCCCATCGTAATTCTCCTTTCTTCTTTGATTGGTACTAAGAAGATAACGAATAAGAACAGTGAATCGTAACCGTTTATTTATGAGAAAAAACTACTCTCCTATTTTTTATTAAAATCAAATAGAAGGGTAGTTTGTTTTAGAAAGAATTAAATTTTATCTTGCTTAGACAATCGGTAACCACTATGGAAAACAGAACCGATGTATTGATTGTATTTGAATCCGCTACGAATGGCTTCTGTTACAAAATCTTTTGCTTTCAAGATAGCTTCCTCAACACTTAAACCTTGGGCTAAACCAGCTGTAATAGCTGCAGCAAAAGTACAGCCAGCACCATGATTATAGGCAGGAGTTATTTTTTCACTTTCAAGAACCTTGAAAGTTGAGCCATCATAGAATAAATCGATTGCTTTTTCACCGGCCAAAGCTTTTCCACCTTTAATTACAACATTTTTTGCTCCAAGTTTATGAATTTTTACAGCTGCCTTTTTCATGTCTTCTAGCGTAGTCAATTTTCCAAGACCAGAAAGGACACCTGCTTCAAATAAATTAGGTGTGACAACGGTTGCTAAAGGTGTTAAAACATCACGCAATGCATTTGCATTTTCTGGATTTAAAACTTCATCTTCCCCTTTGCAAACCATTACCGGATCAATAACGATATTTTCTAAGTTATTGTCTTTGATTGTTTTGGCAACGACATTGATAATGTCTACATTTGGTAACATCCCTGTTTTCATAGCTGCAATTTTCTCGTCACTTGCAAAGATGGTTTTTAATTGAGCTTCTATAACTGGAATATCAATCGTAGTTACGCCATGACTCCAGTTATTATCAGGATCCATTGTAGCAATCGCTGTTAAAGCAGATAAGCCGTAAGTACCGTATTCAGCAAAAGTTTTAAGGTCTGCTTGTATACCAGCGCCACCACTTGAATCGCTGCCTGCGATTGTTAATGTTCTTTTAATGTCTGCCATTTTAATTCCTCCTAAAAATTCAATGACTATTTATTGCAAAGTCATGATAAGTAACTTTATTATACTATTAAATTTCGTTTTATCAACAAACTATTTATCTAGCAAGTTGCTTATCCATGTCATCATTCAAGGCTAATAAAATAGACTCGGCGACACCATTCTCGCTATTTGTAGAAGTTAAGTACTTAGCGTGTGCTTTTACACCATCTTCAGCGTTTGCTACTGCTACGCTATACCCAGCTACTTTTAACATCGAGACATCATTAAAATTATCACCAAGGGCCATCACGTCATCTGTGTGGATACCTAATGATTCAGCTGCTCGTGCTAATGCCAAACCTTTTTGAGCTTTAGCATGGTTGATTTCAATATTATTAACAAATGAAGCTGTGATAGCCAAATCGCCAGTTCCGCTTAACTCTTGAGCAAGTGGTTCAAGAACTTTTGGGCCATCCTCACTAAATGTAATAATTTTTAATATTTCTACAGACTCATCTTCTAATAGCTCATTATAATCTGAAACGTAATTAATATTCATGATTTCTAAACGAGCAGCAGCTAAAACGACCGACATTTTAAATGAGGTATCTGGATTGGTTTTATAAATTAAAGAAGCAACAGCTTCAATACGTTTAGCTTTATTATCAGAATAAATTCCTTTTGAGGTTGTCATTTCACAATAAAGATCCAATTCGTTTATTTTCTTCAAAATAGCTCTAACTGTTTCTTTACTCAGTCCGATATTCTCGATAATTTCGCCATCTTCATTGTATACTTGAGCACCATTTAGCGTGATAATCGGGCACGATATACCAACTTCCTCAAGTAAAGGTTTAGCTTCTGTATAGCCGCGACCTGTAGCGACCATAAAATGAACGCCACTTTTTTGAGCAGCTAAGATTGCTTTAGCATTCGTTTCAGAGATAACCATTTTTTCATTTAACAACGTTCCGTCCATATCCGACGCAATTAGTTTAACCATGATTGTATTTCCTCCTAATATCCGTTTTATCCTTATTTAGTTTACCATTTATTGAATGAAAAAAGTATCCATACCTACTATTTTAAGACAATCAAAATGGTAATCAAACATTCTAGTCCTTGTTTGAAACGATAAAGTTTAGTACGATACAGACGAAATCAAAAATAAAGAAAGAAGGCTAAGATATGAATATACCCATTGAAAACGATTGGGCACCAATTTTAAAGAATCCTATTTTAAATACGACTTATGAACAATTATCATTATTTTTATCAAGAGAATATGAGAATGAAACGATTTATCCAGAAGAAAATAAAATTTGGCAAGCTTTTGAATGGACTCCTTATCAAAATGTACGAGTTGTTATATTGGGACAAGATCCTTATCATGGCCCAAATCAGGCTCATGGTCTAAGTTTTTCGGTTAATCCTGGAATCAAAATACCTCCTTCGTTAGTAAATATGTATAAAGAACTTGAAACGGATTTAGGATTTGCTCGAGTGAACCATGGGTATCTGAAATCTTGGGCTGATCAAGGTGTCTTATTATTAAATACAGTTTTAACAGTAAGAAAAGGAGAGGCTCATTCTCACCGCAATAAAGGCTGGGAAGAAATTACTGATTATGTGATAAAAGAATTAAGTAAACGCGAAGAACCAATTGTTTTTCTTTTGTGGGGAAATCATTCTATAAAAAAAAGAAACCTTATTAATGAAGAAAAACATGTTGTCTTAACTTCTTCTCATCCAAGTCCTTTATCGGCTTATCGTGGATTTTTTGGTTCTAAACCTTTTTCGAATGCAAACAAACTATTAGAGCAGATGGGACAAGGTCCAATTAATTGGCAACTCCCTGAAATACTAAATATTTAGTACAGATTAGAAAATCTTATTATAACTGTACTAGTTTAAATGAGTTAATTCTGAGAAAATCAATCAAATAAGGTGTTTTTTTATAAAACAGAGAGAAAAAACTGTTATTTTCTGTCAAGAAATAGTATGATGAAATAGAAGTGAAAAAACACACAACGTGGAGGGAATTAACGTGGAATTATTTGATGGACTAAAATTTAATATTGTAAGAAAAAACATTCGTATTGTTTTTCCAGAAGGCACAGAGCCTCGGATTATTGGAGCGGTTGTTCGCCTACAAGCAGAAGAACTCATTCAACCTGTTTTACTTGGTAATCCAGAGGAAATTAAAGAAGTTGCTAAAAAGCGTGGATTCAATGTAGATAATATTGAAATCGTTGATCCGAACAATTACGAAGCAGCCGAAGAAATGGTCGCAGCATTTGTTGAGCGTCGTAAAGGAAAAGTTACTCCTGAGCAAGCAAGAGAAATGATAAAAGACGAAAACTATTTTGGAACAATGTTAACTTATATGGGTAATGTTGATGGTTTAGTTAGTGGAGCCATTCATTCTACTGGGGATACAGTTCGTCCGGCTTTACAAATTATTAAAACAAAACCTGGTGTTAGTCGTACAAGTGGAGCCTTCATCATGTTACGCGGACGTGATAATGAGAAGTACCTATTCTCAGATTGCGCAATTAATGTTAATCCAAATGCTCAAGAATTGGCTGAAATCGCTGTTGAAAGTGCTAAAACAGCTGAATTATTTGGAATCGAGCCTAAAGTTGCTATGTTAAGTTTCTCAACTAAAGGATCAGCAAGAGCTGAAGAAGCAACTAAAGTTGCAGAAGCAACTAGAATTGCTCAAGAACTAGCTCCTCATTACGAAATTGATGGAGAACTACAATTCGACGCTGCTTATGTTGCATCTGTAGGACAACAAAAAGCACCGGATTCTAATGTGGCTGGACAAGCGACAGTCTTTGTCTTTCCAGAATTACAATCAGGAAATATAGGGTACAAAATTGCGCAACGTTTCGGTAACTTTGAAGCTATTGGGCCTATCTTGCAAGGGTTAAATAAACCAATCTCTGACCTTTCACGTGGATGTAATGAAGAAGATGTTTACAAGTTAGCAATTATCACAGCTACTCAAAGTTTAATGAACGAATAATTAGAAATTTAAAAAGTAAAGTCTATTTATGGCTTTGCTTTTTTTTACGTTTATATGCTTTTGTTACTGATATGAAAGACTTAAGAGGGAATGTTTGCGCTTACGAATAGAAATTCTTTATAATAGGAATAGAGATGAAGCAAAGGAGGAAGAATATCATGAGAATAGGTATTATAGGTGCGACTGGAAAGGCTGGTTCTTGTATTACCGCAGAGGCACTGGATAGAGGTCATCTGGTTGTTCCGTTAGTACGGAATGCGCGCAAGTTGGAAGACCAAGATTGGGAAATAGTAGAAAAAGACTTATTTGATTTATCTTATACGGACCTTGTTGGATTAGACGTAGTAGTAGATGCATTCAAAGCTCCAGAAGGACGAGAAGAACTTCATCAAAAAAGTCTTGAGCATCTTATTTCGCTCTTAAAAGGAAAAAATAAGCCACGTTTAATAGTAGTAGGCGGATCCGGCAGCTTAATTGCAGATAGGGAAATTGGAATGCGTCTTTCTGAAAAAAAAGATTTCCCTGATACTGAAAAGGCAACGGCTCATAATATGGAAAAAGCATTAGAAACATTAGAAAACACGTTAGATATAAATTGGACCTATCTAAGTCCCTCTGAACATTTTATACCTAAAGGGACTAGGACAGGTAATTATCAATTAGGAACAGATTTTCTTTTAACGAACCATTTAGGTCAAAGTGAAATCAGTTATGCAGATTACGCTATTGCTCTAGTGGACGAAATTGAGAATAGAGCGTTTGAGGGAAGAAGGATAACGGCTTGTAGTAAATAATAAAGAAAGGAATAGGTAAGACAGTTCCTTAAGCCAATTAAATTTTAATTTTTAATAAAATATTTTCGCTTTTTGAGGATCCATCCCTTACAATGATAAGATAAAGCAACAAAAAGAGAATAGAAAGATAAGAGGGATTAGATTGGAAAAATTTCATGCAACTAATGAGTTAGAGACAAAAAAACTTGCAGCTGAGTTAGCGAAATGGCTAGAACCGGGAGATTTAATTCTATTAGAAGGAGACTTAGGCGCAGGAAAAACAACGTTTACTAAAGGTTTAGCTACAGGGTTAGGAATCAAACGTATTATTAAAAGCCCAACGTATACAATTATACGTGAATACCTAGACGGTCGTTTGCCGCTCTATCACATGGATGTTTACCGTTTAGAAGAAACGGGCGGAATGGATTTAGGTTTGGAAGAATACTTTGAAGGAGATGGCGTCTCGATTGTTGAGTGGGCAAAATTTATCCCAGAAGACTTACCTTCAGAGTATCTTCAAGTAAAACTTGAACCAACAGGTGTAGATTTAATGGAAAGAAATATTTTAATTAGTGCTGTTGGGAAACACTACAATCAGCTGATTGAAAATTTTTTAAAAGAAAGACAATAAAATAGACCTATACATTGATAAAAAGCAATGTATAGGTCTATTTTATTATTAAACATATTTAACTAGTTTTTTTAGAGGAGCCGTTCCAAAATGATTTTCTAAATAAAGTAGAATTTCAGCACTCGCGTTGCTATCGTCTAGAGCGTGGTGATGATTCTCTAATTTAATGCCTAAATGGGCACAAACCGTGTTTAATTTATGATTAGGAATTTCGGTAATCAATTTACGACTAGATTGAACAGTACACAATGTTTGGAAATGTGGTTGCTCAATTTGGTAGTAATCGAGACAACCTTGCAAAACACCTCTATCAAAAGGAAGATTGTGAGCAACGATTAGTTTGTTTTCCTTAAAACAAGGTTTGATATCCTCCCAAACACGAGCAAAACTGGGAGCTTGTGCAACATCTTCTGGATGTATACCGTGTACTTGAATATTGCGATAAAAAAAGTCGGTTTCTGGCTTAATTAATGTGTAATAGTGGTCAACAATTCGACTATTTTTTACAATGGTTAAAGCAACAGAGCAGGCACTATGTCTCTGATGGTTTGCTGTTTCAAAATCTAATGCAACAAAATTCATTCTGTACCTCCTTATATAGATAGTCAATTAGTAGTATAGGTGTTTTTAAGTGAAAATGCTAGTAGATAAAAAGAGTAAAAGAAGCCAATATAGTTGAGAAAAGCTTTTAAACTTTACTCAACACAACATGGCTCCTTTCAATGTGTTAGGCTTTCTTACGAACGATTAATTTAGTTATTTCCATTAAAACAACAGCTCCTAAAGCTAGTCCTGCAGAAATTCTCCATTGTACCCAACCGAAATCAGCAGGGATGGCAAAGAATTCACGAACGCCAGGAATAACAGTTAAACCATATAAAGCAAAACAGAAAACTACAGCAAGGATGACATAGATGTTTGAAAAGAATCCTGCTCCAATTGATGTTTGTGAGTTAGAACGTGCAGGGAATGTTTGTAATGTACGTGCGAGTATTAATGTCGTAAAGGCCATTGCAATACTCATTTCATTCGAGTAACCTAATCCGATGTATTGAGAAATAATAACAGCAATACCGATTAATGCTCCACGATATAAAACAGAGATAAGCGTTTCTCCGGCAAAAATACCTTCATTCGGATCTCTAGGTTTACGCATCATAACATTAGGTTCACCTTTTTCCATACCCAATGCAATTGCTGGAACAGAATCGTTAACTAAATTAATGAATAGGAGTTGCAATGCAGTGAACGGGTTTACCCAGTCCATTAATAACGCTGCAACAATAGCAATGATTGCTCCTAAGTTTCCAGCAAATAGGTAGGCAATAGCTTTTTTGATGTTATCGTAAACGTTACGTCCAACTTCAACTGCACTAATAATTGAAACAAAGTTATCGTCAGTTAGAACCATAGCAGCGGCATCTTTAGCTACATCTGTTCCACTACCCATAGCAATACCAATATCTGCTTGTTTTAGAGCTGGAGCATCGTTTACACCGTCTCCTGTCATAGCGGAAACTTTGCCTTTATTTTGCCAAGCGCGTACAATTCTAATTTTATTTTCAGGAGATACACGTGCATAAACGGATATTTTTTCTAATTGATTATTTAATTCATCTTCTGTTAAAGCATCTAATTCTTGACCCGTTAAAGCGATATCGCCTTCCTCTGCGATACCAATATCACGAGCGATTGCTTGAGCCGTTGTTTTGTGGTCACCAGTAATCATAACAGTCTTGATACCAGCTTTTTTAGCTTCTTCAACAGCTCCGTATACTGCCTCACGAGGAGGATCAATCATAGCCATAATACCAACTAGAATTAACTCATTCTCATCTTCAAATTGAATGGTATGTTCGTCAGCAACTGGTTTATATGCAAATGCTAAAACTCGTAATGCACGATCTGAGAAAGCTTCGTTTTTGTCTTCTATTACTTTTAGACGTTCTTCAGTTAAAGGAACAATTTCTCCATCGATTAATACTTTTGTACTACGATTGAAGATAACATCTGGTCCGCCTTTAGTTAACATTAAAGATTCATTATCTATTTTATGAACCGTTGACATCAATTTACGGTCAGAATCAAAAGGTAATTCAGCAACACGTGGGTATTGCTGACGCAAATCTCCATAAGGTTGGTTTACTTTATTACTGAAAGAAACCATAGCCACTTCGGTAGGGTCACCTAATTCTTGGCCTGTTTCACTGATTGTAGAGTCATTAGCTAATACAGCAATTTGCATTAAGCGTTTTTCATCAAATGTCCATGTTTCTGGTTTATCATTAAACGGTGCAGATTGACCATTTAACAAAAAGTAATCAACAATAGTCATCTTATTTTGTGTTAGCGTACCAGTCTTATCTGTACAAATAACGCTTGTAGCGCCTAATGTTTCAACTGCTGGTAATTTACGAATGATGGCATGACGCTTAGCCATTTTATTTGTTCCCATTGAAAGTACAATCGTAACAATAGATTGCAGCGCTTCAGGTATGGCAGCAACCGCTACAGCTACAGCAAACATAAAGGCATTCAATAAGTCTACGCTGAGGTTTGAAGAACCACCAAAATAAATACGAACGGCTTCGATAACAAAAATAAGAATAGATAGGATTAGAATCCCAATCCCGAGTTGTTTACTAAATTGATCTAATTTTTTCTGCAAAGGAGTTTGCTTTGTCATAGCATTTTCAAGTAAGTTTGCAACTTGTCCAATTTCAGTTTGATTTGCTGTTGCCGTAATAACAAAGACACCACGACCATAGACAACCAGTGTACCGCTGTGAACCATATTAGAGCGATCCCCAACAGGTACTGTGTTTGAAAGGGTTGCAACATCTTTATCAGCAGGAACAGATTCACCTGTTAACATACCTTCATCAATTTTTAGTGATCCAGCTTCGATTAAACGACCATCAGCAGGAACAAAATCTCCGGCATCTAAAATAACGATATCTCCAGGGACTAATTCATTAGCGGGTAAAGATATTTTTTCACCATTCCGAATAACTTTAGCTATTGGTGCGGACATATTTTTTAAAGCATCTAAAGATCCTTCAGCTTTTTTAGTTTGAACGACACTTACAATTGAATTAATCATTAGAACTGCAAAAATAATAAGTGATTCAACAACAGAACCCATTAAAATTTGAACAACAGCTACGATAAGTAAAACGACTACCATTGCATCTTTAAATGTTTCTAAAAATAATTTTAAAATTGAATCTTTTTTGACGGATTTTAACTCGTTCGTTCCGTATTTTTCGAGACGATTTTTTACTTCTGTATCATTTAATCCTTCTTTAGTGGTATCTAATTCTAATAAAACGTCTTTTTGTTCTTTTTGATAATATTCCAAGTATGACACTCCCTAATTTTTTTTGGATGATTTAGTAAAATACAATCAGATATTGGCTTATCGGTTAAATACTAGGAAACAAACCAACATATTGTGTATGAAAACCGGTACGAGAATACCCCCTTAAGTTCTTTTTAAGAAAAATGATAAAAAAAGAGACTTATGCAGAATCGTTTCTATGCAGAAACAATGTGCATAAGTCTCACCGTTTAAGACAACACCAGTAAATTTTGCGAATTTACTTGTTGGTGATGTTGCCACAGCAAATGCTGCCAGTTACTCCCTTATGTATGAGAATAGGTAACGTGTCGTTTTTCTTCTTTGTACAGTATATAGTTTTTTTTTTGATAATGCAATTAAAACTCATTTTTCTTATTAGTTTTAAAAAAAAGTGAATAAGAGTAAACAATTTCTTGTATTCGCTTACGTTTAAATGTACAATTGTTTTATAGTTAATGTATAGACAAATCGAAATGTTGCCTAATTAATGATAAAAGGAGAGAATAAATATGAACTATAAATTTCCAGAAAATTTTTGGTGGGGTTCAGCAGCTAGTGGTCCACAAACAGAAGGGGTATATGAAGGGGATAATAAAGGTGAAAGCATTTGGGATCATTGGTATGAAACAGAACCTGAAAAGTTTTTTAATCAAGTAGGACCAGAAAAAACATCCCGTTTCTATAAAAAATATCAAGAAGATATCCAGCTAATGAAACAAACGGGGCACAATAGTTTTAGAACGTCTATTCAGTGGAGTAGATTATTTCCAGATAACACGGGTAAACTTAACCAAGTAGGGGTAGATTTCTATAATGCAGTTATTAATGAACTGCTTGCTAATGATATTGAACCATTTATAAATTTATACCACTTTGATATGCCAATGTGGCTACAAGAAAAAGGCGGTTGGTTAAATCGTGAAACAGTAGAGGCTTATGAAACCTTTACTAAGACTTGTTTTGAGTTGTTTGGAGATCGAGTAAAAAAATGGTTTACTCATAATGAACCCATTGTACCCGTTGAAGGAGGTTACCTCTATCAATTCCATTATCCGAATGAAGTGAATATGAAGCACGCCGTTCAAGTAGCGTATCATGAAGTTCTTGCAAGTGCAAAAGCAATAAAAAGTTACCGTGAGATGAAACTTGATGGAGAAATTGGAATTATTTTAAATCTGACACCAAGCTACCCTCGTGATGAGAATAATGCTGAAGATGTAAAAGCTGCATCAATTGCAGATGCATTCTTTAATCGCTCATTCTTAGATTCAGCGGTAAAAGGAGAGTTTCCGGCAGATTTAATAGAATTATTGCGTGATATTGATCATCTGCCAAATATTGAGACCGGAGATTTGACCATTATTAAAGAAAATACAGTAGATTTATTAGGTGTGAATTATTATCAACCAAGACGAATTAAAGCTAAAGAGTCTTTTGGGAAATTAGCAGATGGTCCGATGCCAGATGATTATTTTGATAATTATATTATGCCTGGGCGTAAAATGAATCCTTACCGGGGATGGGAAATATATGAAAAAGGGATTTATGATATCTTAACAAATCTAAGAGAAAATTATGGGAACATCCGATGCTTTATTTCTGAAAATGGAATGGGTGTTGAAGATGAAGAACGATATATTAATGAAGAGGGCGTAGTTGAAGACGATTACCGAATTGAATTTGTTAAAGAACATTTAATTTATGTTCATCAAGCTATTCAAGAAGGAAGCAATGTTCAAGGCTACCACATGTGGACATGTATGGATAACTGGTCTTGGATGAATGCTTACAAAAACCGTTATGGTTTTATCGCAGTAGATTTAAAAGAAGAAGGAAAAAGAACGATAAAGAAAAGCGGTCATTGGTTTAAAGAGATGACAAGTCAAAACGGATTTTAATGTTTTAGGATTCATCTATATAAGAAGAAAGAGATTCCAGTTGAGTATAGCATTCAACTGGGATCTCTTTTTTGCTTTTATTAGTCATGAAGAATTAAATGTAAATGATAGAACAATAAAAATAACAATAAAACAGGTGTATCGTTTATTAAATTGTTAATAACAGTACAACACTTAATAAAGATAAGTTATTAAGTATTAAAAGACTAGACAATATAAAAATGAAATGGTATTCTTTTAATGTAATCGATTTCAAGAAAAGAGAGACTGACTTAAACTAGGCCAGTTATCAGTCAGTAAAAAAATATAGAAAAGAGGATCGGTCAATGAATGAATTTATTGATAAATTAGGCGAAAAACTAATGCCTATCGCAGGAAAACTGGGAGAAAATCGTCATTTAAAAGTTTTACGTGATGCGTTCATGTTGTCATTTCCAATTACGATGTTTGGTTCTATAGTAGTCGTTTTAAATAACTTGCCATTTTTCAGTGATTCAACCAAAGGAACATTGGGTACACTATTCGGAAATGGCCAGAATGCGACAATGTCAATTATGACTATTTTCGTCACATTTGGTATCGGATACTATCTAAGTAAATCTTATGATGTTGAAGCAATTTATGGAGGTGCGGTTTCATTAGCAGCTTATCTTATTCTAACGCCATTTGAAGCCGTTACTGAAAATGGAGAAACCATGACTGGAGTATTAACACTCGATCGTCTTGGGGCAAAAGGAATGTTTATCGGAATGATTGCTGCATTTATTGCGGCAGAAATTTATACAAGAGTCGTTAAAAGAGGTATCGTTATTAAAATGCCTGATGGTGTTCCACCAGCAGTTGCTAAATCATTTGCGGCATTGTTACCAGCTATTATAACATTAACATTATTTCTAGTTACGAACGCTGTAGTTATAGGTTTTTTCTCAACAAACTTACATGATGTCGTATATAATGTGATTCAAGTACCTCTTACTGGTTTGGGTAGTGGGTTACCAGCAACACTTATCGCCGTATTTTTTGTTCAATTCTTATGGTTCTTTGGTCTACATGGTCAAATTATTGTAAACTCAGTGATGGATCCAATTTGGAACACACTGATGTTAGATAATTTAGATGCTTTTAAAGCGGGAGAGACCTTACCTCACATCGTTACAAAACCATTCATAGAAATTTTCACTGTAGGAATGGGAGGTTCTGGTAGTACATTAATCGTTGTTTTATTAATGTCATTTATTATGAAAAGTAAACAGTTAAAAGATGTTGGTCGTCTAGCTTTAGGACCTGGTCTTTTTAATGTAAACGAGCCATTTATCTTTGGATTGCCGTTAGTTTTAAATGCATCGGTACTAATTCCATGGTTACTAGCGCCTATAGTTGTTACTGCTTTTAACTATACAATGATGGCAACAAGCATTTTCCCTACTCCAACAGGTGTTTCGGTTCCTTGGACAGTGCCAGTTATAATAAATGGAATTATGGCGACAAATTCATTTATGGGTGGTGTGCTTCAACTGATCGATATGGCAATAATTGGCTTAATTTGGTTCCCGTTCTTGAAATTAATTGATCGTGCCAACTTAAATCAACTAATAATGAGTGAACCTGAAAAAGGTTAATACTAGTAAGCGATTAATCATAAACTGATTAATCGCTTTTTATTTCTTGAAAAAGTAAAACAACTAAAAAAAGTGAAAGAGCATTTTGAAAAGACTAGTCTTTAGAAATCATATAAGGTATGATGTGCATGATACAAAATGGAGGTGCGCAAATGTTGAAGTATGAAACGATAGCTAATGAAATAAGAAAAAGAATAATAAAAGGTACGTATCCTGTAGAGTCTCTAATTCCAGATCAAATTAGTCTAGCAAAAGAGTTTGAGGTCAGTCGTATGACAATGAAAAAAGCTCTAGATATACTTGCAATGGAAGGTTTGATTTATCGACAGCGTGGTTCTGGTACTTTTGTTATGAAAACAGCATTATTAAACCAACAAGATTCAGCGGTAAACGAGTATGAAGGATTGACTAAACAATTAAGTGGGCAAAAAGTAGAAAGTAAAGTGATAGAGTTCAAAGTAGAATTTCCCTCAGAAGATATTATGAAACACTTAATGATTAAAAAAAATCAACCAGTCTATAATATTGTTCGGTTGCGTATAGTTAACGAAAAACCGTACGTTTTGGAACACACTTATATGCCGATTGATTTAGCAATAGGGTTAACAGAAGAGATACTAGAACAATCTATTTATCGTTATATTCATGAAGAATTAGATTTATATTTTGGCGGTGCGTTTAGAAAAATACATGCAGACAAATCATCAAAATACGATCAAACTTACCTTGATTGTAAAGTAGATGACCCAGTACTAGAAGTAGAACAAGTTGTGTATTTAAAAGATGGACGACCGTTTGAATATTCTAGAAGTAGGCATCGCTACGATACACGTAGTTACACGATTTCTGATATTAATAAAAACAATTAAAGCATTAAAGCATCCTGTTCTACTTGAAGTAGAGTTAAGATGCTTTATCCATTTAATCAAAAATTAATGTTACAATCGGCGTGATAAGAAGCTGAGATGTGTGGTTTGAATCTCTCTATAAAACGTTTATATTCAGAAAGAGTATTTACTTGATGATAGTGTCTTTACAATGATTATTGTTTTGTTGTACATGATGGAGCAAAGATAGTACATTTATAGGGAGCATGAACTACTGAATAAATTTAAAAAACTGTATAAAAGAAATGAGGTATGAAAATGTTGAAAGTTGGTATTATTGGATTAGGTGGAATTGCACAAAAAGCTTATTTACCAGTTGTTATGGAAATGCAAGATAAAGTAGAATGGCATCTTTATACTCGTAACCAAGAAAAACTTCAAGCTATCGGAAAGCAATACGGAAATAAGAATCTATATTCTTCTATAGAGGACTTAATTGAAAGTGGTATCCAGGCAGCCTTCGTTCATACAGCCACACCTACGCATTATTTAATCGTTAAAAAATTACTGGAGAACGGCGTTCATGTTTATGTAGACAAGCCTATTAGTGAAAATTTAGATGAGGTAGAAGAATTAAGTCAATTAGCTAATAAAAAAAATCTATTACTTACAGCCGGTTTTAATCGCCGTTTTGCTCCAAGGATACAAACGCTAAAAGATGTTCCTAATAAAAATATGATCTTTATTCAAAAAACAAAACCTAATAGTACTGGGACGATTAAATTTGCGTTATACGATATGTTTATTCATGTATTAGATACGGCTTTGTACCTATTAGATACACCGATTACAACGATGACTTTTAAAGTTAACCAAGAGGATGGAAATTTAACTAATTGTGTCGTTCATTTGACAACAGAACAAACGGAATGTGTAGCATCGATGAATTACGTTTCTGGAGCCAATCACGAATCTGCTGAAGTCCACTCGCCTAGTGGAATGCATCGAGTAGTTAACTTAACAGAATATGAAAGCGATGTTAAGGGTACGCAGACTGTTCAATCGTTTGGCGATTGGGAACCAACTCTTGAAAAAAGAGGTTTTGCACCTTTAATTCGATTGTTTTTGACAGCAATTGAGTCAGGCGAAAATCCCGTTTCAACTGAATCAACTTTATTATCTCACCGATTGTGTGATGAGATTATTGAGAATACTGAATCAAAATGAAGGAAAAGAATTTTATAATAAATAAGCTGAAAAAAATAGGTCTCTATAAATTGATTAATACGCTTTACTTTTTTTATGATGAGTCTATAATACATTTGTGCGTCTAAGATTTGTGAGAAAGAGGTTGCCTTTATGTTGTCTAATAAATTTAGAAAACTGTCGATATCAGCTCGAATAGCTTTCAGCTTTGCTTCAGTTATTTTCATAGGATCCATTTTATTAAGCTTGCCTATAAGTACAGCAGCTACATCTCAAAATACTTACTTTGATAACTTATTTACTGCGGTTTCTTTAACCTGTGTAACAGGCTTGTCTACTACACCAGTCTCAGAATCCTACACTGTTTTCGGACAGGTTATCTGTATCGTGTTAATGCAAATTGGTGGACTAGGGCTGATGACGATTATTGCCACGATATTAATGAGATTTGGAAAGAAAATTAGCTATACTGATACGTTAGCGGTTAAAGAAGCTTTAAATCGTGACAAGCTTGGTGATTTTAAGAAATACTTATTGTCTATTTTTAAATATACGCTAATTATCGAAGGAATTGGAATGGTTTTATTATCGTTCCGTTTTGTTCCAGATTTTGGTTTAGCTAAAGGTTTATTTACGTCATTGTTTCTAGCCGTTTCAGGTTTTTGTAATGCTGGATTTGATAACATGGGGGCCTCTAGTCTACAAAATTATGTTGATGATCCTTTAGTAAATTTAGTGATTGCAACATTAATCATTTTAGGTGGTATTGGATTTTCAGTATGGTTCGATGTAACCCATAACGTTTTCTCAATTATAAAGAATAAGAAAAAATTAGGTTTTAAAAAAATGTACAGCTTATTAAGACCACACACTCGTTTAGCAATCAATATGTCAGTAACGTTGCTATTAGCTGGAACAATGATGTTTATGATAGTGGAATGGAATAATAATTCCTCTATTGGTACTTTTTCAGTTGGCCAAAAAGTAATGACTTCATTCTTTCATTCCGTTACGATGAGGACAGCTGGCTTTGCAACGATAGATTACGCAACTGTTTTACCATTCTCGTTATTATTCTCTATCTTTTTAATGTTTATCGGAGGTTCTCCAGGCGGTGCAGCCGGAGGGATAAAAACAACTACATTTGCATTGGTTATATTATTAGTTATAAATGAAATTAGAGGTCAAAATAGTATAAATTATGCAAGACATTCTATCCCTGTAGAAACCATTCGTAGAGCAATCGTGGTTGTTTTCAGCTTCTTTGCGTGCCTTATGATAGGCTTTAGTATATTACTGATTGTCGAGGAACAACCATTTGTAGTTTTGTTATTCGAAGCTGTTTCAGCCTTGGGTACAGTTGGAGTTAGCATGAACTTAACCCCAGAATTGTCAAGAATTGGCCAAACTGTTTTGATTGTCTTAATGTTTATTGGGCGAATAGGACCAATTACGATTTTCTTAAGTCTTGCTAGAAAAAAACATAGAGTAAAAGAAAGAGTCTACGCTAAAACAAATATTTTAATTGGATAGGGGAAATCTTAAAATGGCAACAAAAACAATTGGTGTGTTAGGATTAGGTATATTTGGATCATCAATCGCTAAGGAATTAAGTGAGTTTGATTGTGAAGTGATTGCTGTAGATTTAGACGTTAGCAATGTGAACAGAGTAGAACCGTTTGTTACTGAAGCAATACAAGGAGATATTACAGATTTAGAGTTTTTAGAAAATATAGGTATTGAGAACTGCGATGTTGTTGTTGTTGCAACAGGAACTAGTTTAGAAGCAAGCGTATTAGCAGTGATGAATTGCAAGAAGTTGAAAATTAATACGATTATAGCTAAAGCTAAGAATAAAATGTTTATGGAAGTTTTGACAGCAGTGGGAGCTACAACGGTTATTCGACCTGAAAAAGAAATGGGTACACGAGTAGCGAAAAGTCTGCTCAGACGCAATATTACTGATATTGTTGATTTAGATGATCAATACGCTGTAATTGAATTTTTACCACCTGTTAAATGGATCAATCAGTCCCTAGAAGAATTAGATTTACGAAAACGGTATGAAATGAATGTTATTGGTATCAGGAAAAAAACAGAAAGAAAATTAGATGTTTCATTCGGTCCAGATTATGTTATTCAAAGTAATGATATTATTGTGGGAATTGCAGAGTCAGAAATATTTGAGCGCTACGATTATCTTAATAAATTAAGATAAGGTTAAATAAATAGGATAAAAGAAAAAAACCTGAAGTTATATAAAAATAGATAGCGAATAGTCTAAGATTGTCGTGAGAAAAGGTACAAAGACTGTTCAAATGTTTGGGTATCATGTTAGAATGCTAAGTAGTAAATTAACTTTGAGAGGGTCATTATTTAATGCTTATAACAAGAATGAAAGAACAATTCCCTAATTCAATCATAAAAGAAAAAGAACCTTTGTCTCTTTACACTTACACAAAAACAGGTGGACCAGCAGATATATTAGTATTGCCTCAAGAAAAATCTGAGGTAGTTGAATTGGTTGAGTGGATTAACAAAAATGAATTGCCTTTAACGGTTTTAGGAAATGCCAGTAATTTAATCGTGAAAGATGGCGGTATCCATGGTGTTGTGATGGTTTTAACTGAAATGAATGAAATTTCAATTTCAAAAACTAAAATTATTGCACAAAGTGGAGCCCGCTTGATTGATACAACTTATGCAGCTTTAGAGGCAGAATTAACTGGATTAGAGTTTGCATGTGGTATTCCTGGTAGTATCGGTGGAGCGGTGTTTATGAATGCCGGTGCCTATGGAGGCGAAGTCAGTGAAGTCATTCATGCGGTAACACTACTGACTCGTAGTGGCGAATTAAAAGAATTAAAAAATAAAGATCTTGAATTCCGCTACCGTCATAGTGCCATACAAGAAACACGAGATATTGTTTTAGAAGTTGAGTTTCGCTTAGAAAAAGGAAAAGCAGTTGAAATAAAGCAACGCATGTCTGAATTAACTTTTTTAAGAGAGTCCAAGCAACCATTAGAATATCCATCTTGTGGAAGTGTATTTAAACGACCAACAGGCTATTTTACAGGTAAGTTAATCCAAGAGGCCGGATTACAAGGTAAAACTTGGGGTGGTGCTCAAATTTCAGAGAAGCATGCTGGTTTTATTGTAAATATTAATCATGCTACAGCAACGGACTATATAGAGCTAATCGAATATGTTCAAAAAACTATTTTAGAAAGTGCGGGTGTTGAGCTCGTTCCAGAAGTTCGAATTATTGGAGAAAATATTTCTTAATAAGAGATGAATAAAAATCAAAAACAGAATTTTATCTTCTGTTTTTGATTTTTTTATTGCTTTTCATTCAATAAAAATTATAATTGAAAGGTATTAGTAAACTTAATGTTTACTATAGATGAACTTTAGGTGCTTTTTTCTAAAATTTATTGAATTGATTTTTAAGGAGTTTTAAAAATGGAAATCGGTAAGCGGATAAAAAATTTACGGATACAAAAAAATTTTACACAAGAAGAGCTAGGCGAGCGAACCGATCTAAGTAAAGGATACATCTCTCAATTGGAACGAGATCTCAGTATGCCTTCTATGGATGTTTTTTTTGATATATTAGAAGTTTTAGGGTGCGAACCGAAAGATTTCTTTGATGAGAAAGATGTTGATCAACGCGTGGTCTATCGAAGAGAAGATGTAACTCGATTCGAAGACTTGGAAAAAGGCTACGAGATTGAATGGTTGGTGCCAGAGGCAAACGAAAATGAGATGGAGCCCATCTTTTTAACTCTTGAACAAGCAGGTGAATTTAAAGAATTTGGTCCATCACTGGCGGAGACCTTTGCTTTTGTTAAAGAAGGGGAAGTTAGCATAGAGATTGGTTCAAAAAGATTTGTTGCAATAAAAGGAGAATCTATTTATTTTCATGCTGCTCAGCAGCATAAAATAGTCAATACGTTTCAAGGAAAAAGTAGTCTACTAATGGTAGTAACCGATTCTTATTTATAAGAACTGCGTGAAAGTATTCAAAAATCTATACGAATAAATATAGAGTTTACTAAGCTTATCTATTAAAGAAGGAGTATCGATTATGACAGAAAATATAGTTATTCAATTTAAAAATGTAAAAAAACAATACGATGATGATGAACCCGTTTTAAAAAATATTAACTTTGAAATTGAACAAGGTAAATTTTATACATTACTTGGTCCATCTGGTTGTGGAAAGACAACGATTTTACGGTTAATTGCCGG
>NZ_JBATXB010000027.1:0-17241 GCF_049673005.1 Carnobacterium sp.
AAAAGAAATTAAGAAAAGAAAGAAGGAAAGACATGCCTCAAAAAAATAAACTCGAAACCGAAAAAATTTCTTCTTTGTTACTAGAGTTTTCTGTTCCTGCCGTTATAGGAATGTTCGTTAATGCTGTTTACAATATCGTAGACCGTATTTTTATCGGGAATGCTCCTGAACTTGGCTCTTTGGGTTTAGCCGCAGCTTCTATCACTTACCCTATTACCTTAGTCATGATTGCTTTCGGTTTATTAGTCGGAGTTGGTGGTGCAACACGTTTTTCTATTAGTTTAGGTAAAAAAGAAACCGAAAAAGCGCAACATTACTTGGGAAACGGAGTATCTTTAGCTATTATTGCAGGATTGCTATTTACCACTTTAGGCAATATCTTTTTAGAACCTATTTTAAGAAATATTGGTGCTAGCGACGCCGTGTTACCTTATGCTTCCGAGTACCTCAGTATTATTTTATACGGAGCGGTCTTCCAATGTTTAGCGATGTGTATGAACAATTTTTCTAGAGCAGACGGAAATCCTCGTATTTCTATGATCAGCTTGATGATTGGTGCAATTTTTAATATCATCTTTGACTACATTCTGATTATTCAATTGGGCTGGGGTATGAAAGGTGCTGCTTATGCAACTATTGGAGGACAATTTTTATCTGTTATTTGGCAATTGGCTTACTTTACTAGTAAGCGCAGCAACGTTCGCTTAACGTTAAGAAACATGAAACTTAAACTTACTTATGTAAAAGAAATTTTAACAACTGGTATCCCAGCTTTCCTATTGCAAATTGCTAATAGTATTTTAAATATTATTCTTAACGCAACATTGGTTAAATACGGTGGCGATGTGGCGATCTCGGTAGCTGGTATCATTACCAGTTCGTCTACCTTAATTATTATGATGATTTCCGGTATCACACAAGGTCTGCAACCAATTATCAGCTACAATACTGGTGCAGGAAAAGTTGATCGAGTGAAAGAAGCGCTTAAGTTAGCTAGTGTCGCTGCTTTTCTTATTACAACGACAGGATTTTTAGTCATTCAATTTTTCCCGGAGTTTGTCGTGACTCTCTTTAACCAAGAAACAGCTGTCGTAGCCTTAGGAGTTAAAGCCATCCGTATCTGGACTATTGGCTTCCCGCTAGTCGGACTCCAAATTATTTGGTCTAACTACTTCCAAGCTGTCGGAGAAATTCGTTTGGCAAGTTTCTTGAATCTTGCCCGTCAATTAATCTTCCTTACTCCCCTTATTTTGATTTTATCTTCAATTTTTGGGTTGTACGGAGTATATGCAGCAGTTCCGCTGGCTGATGTGCTGGCATTCATCGTTTCCTTTTATTTTATTAAAACAAAATTACCACGTTCAAGAAAACCATTGCTTTAAGATACATTGTTTTCTAAATTATACTATTCGCTCCATTTCCATAGTAGGTACTACTATGGAAATGGAGTTGTTTTTTTATAGATTGTATTTATTACACTTTAACTGTCTAAACAGACGAGTGAGCCATAATAAACCGTTACTGGTCTAAAATAGATTTGTTTGGGAGAACTGAAGCATTCATTCCCCTCCACTCGTCTGCTTATCCTCTCTGTTAGCCGAGTAGAAACAAAAAAACACCCAACTGGTCCAATTTTAAGGAAAACCTGATAAGCTTGAGCATTTTGTTTCATTCCCCGTTTTCCTTTTAGGGTAAAGTAAATTTAGTCGTGGACTGTGTATTCTACACTCTAGTTGTCTAAACGGACAAGTGGACCATAATAAACCCTTCACTGGTCTAAAATACGTTTGTTTGGGCCAACTGGAGCATTCATTCTCCTTCACTCGTTTGCTTGTCCTCTCTGTTAGCCGAGTAGAACGAAAAACACACCTAACTGGTCCAATTTTGAGACAAATCTAAAATAAGCTTGAGCATTTTGTTAAATTTCCCGTTTTCCTTTTAGGGTAAAGTAAATTTAGTTGTGGACTGTGTATTCTACAATTTAGTTGTCTAAACCGACAAGTGGGCCATAATAAACCGTCACTGGTCTAAAATAGATTTGTTTGGGCCAACTGGAGCATTCATTCCCCTCCACTCGTCTGCTTGTCGTCTCTGTTAGCCGAGTAGAACCAAAAACACATCCAACTGGTCCAATTATAAGGAAAACCTGATAATCTTGAGCATTCTGTTTAATTTCCCGTTTCCCTTTTAGGGTATAGTTAACTTAGTTGCCAACTCTATTACTCATTAAACTGTTAAGGAGAGATTGAATAGTTCGCTTGTGTGGTTTATCATTAGGGTATCAACAAATTATTAATTATTAAAAATTATAATGATGGCGAGGGTAAACTAATGTATAAAATGATTGTTCTTGATGTTAACGGTACGCTGCTAACCGATAAAAAAGAAGTAACAACTGAAGTGATTGAAGCGATTAGAAAAGCCCACCAAGCGGGAATAAAAATTGTTCTTTGTACCGAACGTTCTTATGATGGTATCGTAAAAGTCGTTCACGATTTAGGCAATCAATTTGTTGATTATGCAATTTGTTTCAACGGTGCACTAGTAAAAGATGCTAAAACACATACCGTTCTTTCTCGTGTGAATCTTACAAAAGATGATTTATCTTATTTATACCTTTTAAGCGAGCGTGCTGGCTGCTCGATTCATTTTGATGATGAGTATTCTATTTACACACCTAACCAACATATTGGAAAGTACACTATACAAGAAGCATACTATACTAACGTTCCATTGTATTACAGAAATATCTATGATCTTCCTGAAAAATTTGTTCCATCGAAAGCTATTTTTAGTGAAGAAAGGTTTAAGTTAGATAATTTTATTAATCAACTTCCAAAAGACTTTTCAACTCGATTCCACGCTATTAAAAGTGGTCCAAACTATTTTGAAATTTTGAACAGCACGGCTAGTAAAGGAAATGCACTCAAAGCTCTCTGTGAACGTCTAAACATCGATCCGTTAGATGTTCTAGCTATCGGTGACCATGACAATGATCTATCCATGTTGACTTTTGCCGGTACAAGTATTGCTATGGGTAATGCTGATAAAACTGTTCTTGACATCGCGGATGATGTAACGGCCACAAACAATGAAAATGGCGTAGCAGAAGCTATAAAGAAATACATTTTAAATTAAAAAAAGAATTCTTTATGTACTCATCATATAATGAGCTACATAAAGAATTCTTTTTTTCTTCGTCCTTCTAGTTTTAATAGGATTCTTCAATTAACGTTAGCATCTTTTTGAAATTACGCTTTTTAACATAGCCTAAAATAATACCTAATACAGCGTCGTTCATCTGTTGAAGGAATCCGTGAGACTCCATAGTTTCTTTGTAACGTACTTCACAGTTTTTATCGTCAATTGCTTTTATATCGTATTGAACAACGTATTCATTTGCAGTCGTTGATGTACGATAATGATACGTTTTATTTTTTTCAACTTTTTCAATCTCTATTTTAGCGCTGCTATTTTTAGAAAATGTTTTAATGTAACTAAAGTTTTTTAGTTGATCTTGGGATAATTGTTTGCCTGTTTGATCACGTATATCAAATAGCACAGACTTCATCACATTATCATAGAAAAATTCAGCAGGTATTTTAAGTTTTTTTACAATTTCCACTATTTTTCCACCTCTTCTTTAGTTGCTTCTAATGCTTTTTCTTTTTTATTGCCTTTATAGACTAACACTCCGCCAAAAATAATCAAGAATAAAGCTGTTGTTAAGTTTAAAAAGTCGTATTCAAATGTTTCACGACTTACGCTAAACATTAGAACTAACATGCCAATACTGGCTAAAAATAAACCGTTCTTTATCATAATATCAGACCCTTCTTATTTAACAGGTGCAACTTGGAAGTACAACACTGATCCCCATGTTTCTGCTTTAATAGCGGCTTTTGCAAGTTTAGCAGCTTTATCTAAATCACTTTCAGAGGTTTCAAAATACAATTTGATTCCTTTTTTTTCTTTGAATGTAAAGGTTACGTCTTCTTCGTTATAATTTTCTAATAAAGCTATCGCTTTATCTTGTTGCATAGGCAAAGTTATTTCAATCATTTTAATCACATTCCTCTCGCTATTTTTTAAATGACAAAAATTTACTTCTACTTCAGCTAGTGAAGTAGAAGCAACCATTTTCAGTTTTAGTAAGGACTAGTCATTTTCTGGCTCACCTAATGAAGGATCCATTTTGTTTGCTGCAATAACAAACGGTGCCCAGATTGCAAACGTTGCTAACATACCGATTAATGTTACTACAGGTGCGCGCCAGTCTGCTCCAGTTGCTAAGAATGATAATAATAGAGGCGGAGTAACCCAAACGATTTGTTGTGAAACTGGGTTAACCAAATCTAGAGCTGTTGCAAAGTATCCGATAGATACTGATACTAAAGGTGCAACGATGAACGGAATAAACATGATAGCGTTTAACACGATTGGTAGACCAAACATGATAGGCTCATTGATATTGAAAATACCAGGTCCTAATGACAAGTTAGCTACTGCACGGTAATCCGCACGTTTAGAGAATAATAGAATAGCAATAATTAATACGATTGTTCCACCTGAACCACCGAACCATGAGTAAGCATCAAATGAACCACGTACCCAATTATAACCTTCAGCCTTAACTAATTCAACTCCACCTTGTTGGAAAAGGTTAACGTTTTGTAGTTGTGCAACTCCAAAAACACCTTCCAAGATTGGTGCCAATACGTTAGGACCATGAATTCCGAAGAACCAGAAGATTTGAACGAATAAAGTTACAAGAATAACAGCACCGAAACCTTGAGAAAGACCTAATAGCGGTTGAGCGATTGTTGCTTGCAACCATGCTAAGAATGTCATATCTGGAACTAATTTTGCAAATAACCAGTAGAATGCAGCAATAGTATATAAAGCAACTGTAGCAGGAATAATCGCTGCAAAAGCTCTTGATACTGCTGGAGGAACTGAGTCTGGTAATTTAATAGTCATATCTCTCAACATTAATTGACAGAAAATCATTGTTGATACAAAACCAATAATCATTGCAGTAAAGAAGAAGTTACTGTCTAAGTTGTTTAATGGTAACCAACCCCATCCACCAACGGATAGACCAGTTTCTGTTGCAACCCAACCACTTGTAGCTGAACCTGCATTGATTGTTTCCATAACGTCAGCAGGCACTGCTGTTTCTAGTGAACTAGAGAAAGCAAATGTGATTCCACTGATTGAAGCAGCTAGAGATACAATACCACCAGCTAAATCATTCACACCGTAAGCACGAGCAAGGTTGTAACCCCATGAAAAGGCGAAGATAACACCGGCAATAGCTAGTGTACCGTTCCATACGTATCCGTTAATAGTAATAATTTCTTTAAGAACAGGGATACTTGAAGCATCATACCCGTCAAAAAATTGAGGGGGTAAATCACGTAAAATAGCATTAAGCATAACCGCAACTGATCCGGCCATTGTTGCAGGCATTGTTCCAATAAAAGCATCACGAAGTGCTACTAAATGTTTCTGTGCGCCAATTCTAGCAGCGATTGGGAGAATATATTTCTCCAGCCAAGCAGTTAAAGCATTCATATTAAAATCCTCCTAAAATAGTATCTGTTTTTTATAGATAAATTAAACCTTTTTTTAAAAAAGTAGAAACAGTTAATCTTTATTTTTTAGATTGAAATTTAAATTTTTGCCATGGCTTGATTAAGTCTAGTAAAAAGACTTCTTCTTCCACAACTCGCCCTACAATATTCGTTTTCCCTGAATTTTTCATCGGTAAAAGTGCAACTTGCAATTCACCAGCATAACGAACGTAAAGAGAACTCTCTATTAAAATATCGCCCTTTTTTATATCCGGTGTATTGAACGCTGGAAATTCATGTCCACTATATTTCACTCGACTTTGCGTTGAACGAATAACATAGTCCGAAACATCTCCACGGTTAAAATGAGGTTCTTCTAAAACAATTTTCTGTTCTGTTTCAGGAGTTTCATTTACTAGTTCACAATTAAGAACTAATTGGTAAGGATCTATTTCGCTTAAAGCTTTAAGTTCTTCTTCAGATGCAAAGGCATTCCCAATAATAACATCATCGATTAACTCCGTTGCCCATAAATGTTTAGCTTGTGTCACAATTGGTAATTCACGGTGCATCTCTAGTGTACATAACCCTTCACTAACCGGCCATGGACCAAGTGTTGCTGTAGCTGAATTAACAAATGCAGCCGTTTTAATACCTTGTTCTTTGTATTGCTTACTTGTTGCAAGAAAGTGATCGTAGCCTAGACCCGTATATCTATGAGGATAAAAATTATGGCACCCATATAAATTAGACGGATTTGCTTGAAAACTTAAAATATTCTCTAAGTATTTTGTTCCGTTACTAATGTTCAGTTCAATTTTTAACCCTTGTGGATTAAAAGTCATAACTGACTCTTCATTTCCTGTAAATCCATTATCTAAACGTATTCCATCTGCTCCTATTTCTTTGAAGAACGATAAATCAGCATAACTAATAGTTAATTCTTCAAAAAGCTGAGGACTGACATCTGCAATGACTTCCATTCCATTATCTTTAGCAACTGCTATAATTTCTGTAAATTCTTTAATAGCTTTTTCTTTGTCTCCTTCTACCGATAACAAACAAGTAAATATTCGTTTAAAGTTATACTTTGACGCTAGTTCAATGTATTGCTTTACGTCTTCTACTTTACTGTGATTTGGATAGACTGAAATTCCTAATCTTCTCAATTAATTGGCTCCTCTCTTTTTTTAACAGAAAAATCGAAAGCGGATTCATTTCTTGGAAATTAAACTGGCGAAACAAACAATTTACTACCACAAATTTTATCTAAATGAGATAAAATCTCTTTCGTTCTTCTTTGCTTCCCTGCTCCTTTCTATACAATAAAGCCTTTTCAAATCTTTCATCTTAATTAAATTAATTAACTAAGCTGTTAACTAGTATTTTATAGGTTGTTTATTCATTTGTCAACACAATTTTAAAAAAATAAAACAACAGAGTTTTATCTTAAACTTTCAACTCATCTCTGTTGTTGTTAAAAAATTTCAACCAATAGTAATGCTGCTGCACCAAGTATTGTAGAATTTTTTCCTAATAAAGAAACTTCAATAACTGTATTCATTCTAGCTTTTTCAGTTAGTGCTCTTTCCTGAATGGTTTGTCGAATATCTTTCATTAGAAATTCTGCACTATTCAGTACGCCGCCGCCTAAGACAATCTTATTGGGGTTTAACAGATGAATCAAGTTAACTACACCAATACCAATCAGTTGGCCTGTTTCTTCTAAAATATCAATGTAAGGCTTATTCTCTTCTTTTGCGTATTTATAAACGTCCTCGGCTGTTAACTCTTTAGGCGCTTCTTTAATTTTTTCTTTAGCTCGTCTTACAATTGCTTCACCGGTTACGAAAGTTTCAAAACACCCTCTATTGCCACAACTACATAGCTCCCCATCCAGATCCATAGTCATATGACCTATTTCTCCAGCAATATCTTGTGCACCATAGAATAGTCTGCCTTTGTCTACTATGCCTGACCCGACACCTCTACCAATATTTATCGCCACAAAACTGTCTACTTCTTCATGATTGCCAAACCAATATTCACCCAGTGCCATTGCACGAGAATTATTCTCTACCATGACCATTACATTGAATTCTTTTTCTAGTTCTTCTTTAATAGGAATATCTCTTAAACCTGAATTTGAAGAATAGAGTGAAACCCCAGATGAAACATCAACTACACCATGCATCGCTACGCCTATACCTAAGATTTTCTTTTTATCATCAATCCCCATAAAAATTGTTCGAACAACTTCTTTTAGTGTTTGTAAAAAGTATTCTTTGCTTATATGAGGCAATATTTGAATTTCTGTTTCTGATAAAATTGAACCCACTAAGTCAGTAGCTACTCCTTTTATCGCATTTGATCCTGCGTCAATTCCGATTACAAAATGGCCATTCCGTTTAATTAATAGCATTGTTGGTTTTCTACCACCTCTGGATTCACCAAGTATGCTTTCTTCAACTAGATTTTCAGCAATTAATTCTTTAACGATGCTGCTCACAGTGGGAGGCGTAATCCCCGTCTCTTGGGCAATTTGTGCACGAGATAACGGTTCTGACAAACGTATTTTATTTAAAATTGTAGACTTATTAACCGATTTCATTAATTGAAATGTCCCACGCTTCATATAGTTAGTTCCTTTCCTATTTAATATACTCGATTGTAGTATATCATTATTAATTAAATTAATTAAGTTTTATTTTCATTTTACCTTTTTTTATATCAAAGCGACCAAAAGTAGTCTTACAAATCAGTGCTACTAATGGTCTTCAACTTTTTTCGTTTAACTATTTATTCTATTTTATAATCCATGACATTTTTTATATTTTTTTCCACTGCCACAAGGACAGCGTTCGTTTCGACCAACTTTATTAACTAGTATGGGTGCTTTTTTCATTGGTGCTTTTTCTAAAAGACTCATAGCTTCATCTGGGGTCCATCCTCGGAAGTTCCATGTTTTCGTTTGGTTAGATAATTCTTGGAATAATTGGATAAAGGTTCCGACATCCTCCCCCGTAAGACAAAGCAAGCCTTTTTTCGATAAACTCTCGTAGACTTCTTTTGGTTGAGTTCCTAATATAGTACTTTCAGTTATTTCAGACATTGTCTTTGCTGCTGATTCGTTTGTTTTCGTATTTATTTGAACAAAGTTTTGAATATTTAAGTAAAAAGGAGTTTTTCTGTTAATCAGAACATCCACATATAGCGCTAACTCATTTTCTGTAGGCGTAAAGTAAGGAATAGTAAGTGATTGTACTGCTTCATAGAATGCAACCGCGTCTTCTTCTTTTAAAAAAGACTGGGCGTAAATAAGGGATCTATTCCATTTAAAACTAGGTTGTTTCGTTTCCATCAGTGTTAGTTTTTCACTAAGAGATTCCTGGTCGACTTGATTTATTTGATAGATATTCCATATCTTCATTAATTGCTCCATTGGGTAGACACCATACAAGTGAGTCAGAGCTAGAGTATAATCTATTAGTTTTTGGTTGTTTTCTACTTTCTTTCGCTTTAATGGATCACTATTCAGTTCATCTACAAGCACTACCAATTCTTGTGCTAATGAGATAGTCAGGTTTTCGTCGTTTTCTTTAGTGATGAAAAGATACCCTTCTCTTTCTAAGTCTTTTAAATCAATTCGTTCTTTATTTGATACTTGGGTAGAATGTATCTTTCTTTTGCTTACTAAAGCATTGAAGGTATCCCATGTTCTCGTCCGCAAGAAGCTAAGCTGTTCTAAAAAGGTTTCTTTCATATGCTTCGTTAGCTCTTCTGCAATTTTGGCTTTTGTGTGGCTTTTTTTTACTTCTGCTCCATTTTTTTTGGCAATAGCTAACATGTCCTCTTTTTTATTTAGCTGCAGTAGTTCTACTAAACAAACTTCATTTAAATCTATTTTTTTTAACATTGATTGATTCATTATAAAACCCCTAACTCATTGTTTGACTATAATTTATTCTCTTGTTGGATTGTTAAAGAAAGGTTCTATTTCTTTAATCGTTACGCTTTTTGTGGCATGTTTATTCCATGTATTGACTAAATGAGATAAGGAACAATAGGCATAAATATTCTCTATAGCCATTTTTGTTTTTAAAAACCATTCTACCATTGAAGGGTCACTTTCACTGATACCATCTTCTGATAAAGTTGCTATTTTTTCAGCTAATTCTAACGGTACAATTGTTTTAACAGTCTGATTTTCAGCAAAAAAATAAACGTACCCTTTTAAAATTAAATTTAATTGCGCCTCTGTTCTATCTGTTGTATCCGTTCGATTCTCGGATTTCATTATATTTACTACTGTTACTATTTCACTTTTGTCATCTTCGCTAAGATGCGTATAGTCCTCATCAAATTGATGGAGTATACTTTCAGCTAATCTAGCTGCCATTACTGTTTTAGTCTGACTTTTTTTTACAGAAATAGAATGAGTCTTTGCTATTTCTAGCAGCGTATCTTTTTTATAAGCAATCAAACAATCTTCTAAATACTGTTTCGTTGCTCCTTTTATTGCATACTGTTTAACGATTTGAATCAATTGACTTCCTCCTATTGGTCTATTCCAACTGTTCCCTATCATACTCCATATTCATCATTATGTAAAATAAGCAGTAAACGCCATTTCTGGTCGTTTACTGCTTAGAGTATCTTTTTTTATTTTACAGTCATTCAAAAAATAACAGTGTTTGATCGTAGTACAACATTTCCCACAAATGTCCATCTAAATCCATGAAACGACGACAATAGA
This sequence comes from Carnobacterium sp., assembly GCF_049673005.1. Classification (GTDB taxonomy): domain Bacteria; phylum Bacillota; class Bacilli; order Lactobacillales; family Carnobacteriaceae; genus Carnobacterium_A. Next base: position 10,333 of record NZ_JBATXB010000027.1, read on the forward strand.
CGCCATCCATATCATTTTTTGTATTTACCTCAATTGCTCCTAGTTCGATCGCTTTATTTAAAAACTCGCTTAATTTTTCTTTACTTGTTGCAACAAGCGTTAGCATCATTTCTGTTTGTGTATATTTATTAGGTACGTCATTATGTGTGATCTCTTTAAAATAGGTTTGCTCGATTAAATTAACGTATACTCCTTCTTTAAGGGTCAAGCAGCTTACATGTTGATCGGTGAGTAGTTGATTAAACTCAAAATCAAGTGCAGTAAAAAAAGTGATACTTCTGCTTAAATTTTCGACAGGTAAATTAATAAAAATATTTCTTATTTTTGGTATCATTTGTTATTCCTCCCCTTATTATGGTATTAAAAATGATAAAATCCTCTATTTTAAAACGCTCGTTTCCTTTGCTAATAAATGAATAATTCTATATGCTATTAGCAATTGGGTAACCTTTTTCAATAGTAAAAAACGCACCCCCATACTTGTTACATGAAGGAGATTTTATTTTATGTTTGAAGAATCTGAAATAACCATTATATCTGCAGCTAATGAAGAGTTCGTTCCTCACCTTGCAACCTTATTTTTGTCGCTTTTACAAACAAAGAAAAGTGAAACTATTCTAAATTTTTATGTTATTGATGACCATATCGCACTAAATTCAAAAGAAAAATTAAATCGGATGGTAAATGAATACAATGCGACAATCAGTTATTTACAAATAGATACACTAGAGTTTGATGAAATGGTAGAAAGTGATCGTATCACTACAACTGCTTATTTCCGTATTGCCATTCCTATTTTTTTAGAAAGCACAACCATTCAAAGAGCAATCTATCTAGACTGTGACATTATTGCTTTGCAGCAAATTGAAGATATCTGGTCTATTGATTTAGGGGATAAATTATTAGCAGCTGTCGAAGATGCTGGTTTTCACCAACGATTAGAAGCTATGGAGATAGATACAAAAAGCGATACTTATTTTAACTCAGGCGTTATGATTATTGATTTAGACAAATGGCGTAATGAAAAAATATCTGAACAAGTTCTTGCGTTTGCATCAGAAAACCAAGATGAATTGATGTTTCATGATCAAGATGCATTGAATGCTATTTTACATGATCGCTGGCTAATCCTGCACCCTAAATGGAATGCACAAGCCTATATATTGTCTAATGAAAAAGATTCCCCTACTGAGATTGGGCAAATAGAATATACTGAAGCTCGTAATGAACCAGCTTTAGTTCATTACAGCGGTCATGTTAAACCTTGGCATACCGAATCAGATCATCCCTTTAAAGAGCAGTATTTAACTATCAGAAAGCAAACACCTTTTGCTATTGAAGAAAATATAGATTAATTTCATACTTGTAAAGCTTATATTAGTCGATCTTTTACTAATATAAGCTTTTTTAATAGTTTTGGATATCGTGCACATCTATTTCATAGTGTTCTTCTAGCTCTTTTACTACTTGATCAAAAACTTTTTGGATAAATACAGAATCATTCCCGACAATTGCGATCCCAATCATTCCTTGATTTAGTTTATCTAGTTTTCCAACCTCAGAAATACTGATATTGTATTTATTGTGCATTCTTTTTATCATACTTTTTACTACATTTCGTTTATCCTTTAATGAATAAGAATCATAAATAATAAATGTGAGTTGATACCCTCTTACAATCATTTCCTTCACCTCTCTTTTTTAATTTGAGAAATAAATTGATAACGCATTCTTTAATAAAATAAATAAATTGTTTTTATCTTTTTTTCATGTTATTCTTAAAAAAATATAAACTGTTTCTAGAACTCAATTGACTTACCCTTAAAGGATAGTGGGATTAGAGTTTGACACCGATCTGCATTTGAAAAGACCCAACACATTGCTGAATGTGCGAACGCCTTAATTCAAATAGTCGACGCCAAACCTTTTCTCACTGCCCTTTTTTTATTTTTATTTCATAAAAAAGGAGATGACAGATGGATAAACGCACAGATAAAAAGAAAGTACCGACGACCTTTAATCCACATGAAATCACTTCTGAGAGACTTAAATATAGTGTATTCTTAACTTTCGGTTTATTTTTAATGGTTTTAGCTTTTGTTCTTAATAGTCCTAAAGAACTATGGATAGGGAGCATCATTATTCTCACTTCACCGGCAAAACTAGTTACTGATTATTTTGAATTGGCTAATAGTGGTTCAGCTCTTTTAAACGCATCTTTAATGACCTTTAAAACATTAGCGCTTGTTCGACTTAGCAAGTCAAAAATAACCGGTCCAATCATTGCAGCATTATTTACCGTTGCTGGTTTTTCATTGTTTGGTAAAAATCTTTACAATTCACTCCCTATTATTTTAGGCGTTTACGGATATGCAAAAATTGTTCGAAATCCTTTTTCAAAGCATTTACTGCCAGCTCTTTTTGGTACATCTCTCGGCCCTTTGGTTAGCGAAATTACATTCAATCTTGGTTTACCCTTATTTTGGGGTATAATCTTAGGAACATTGGCTGGTCTATTAATTGGTTTCGTCCTCCCACCTCTAGCAAAACACTTTGCCTTTTTTCATAGAGGTTTTAGTCTATACAACATCGGCTTTACAGCCGGTATAATAGGCATGTTTTTTATTTCTATTCTAAGAAGTTTCGGGATTACTATTGATGCGTATGAATTAGTTTCTACAGGAAATAACGGTATTTTTAGTGTCATCTTATATAGTTTGTTCGCAGTCTTCTTTTTTATTGGATTCGTTTTGAATAAATGGCAAATGATTGGCTACCGCCAATTATTAAATCAATCTGGTCAATCCGTACCTGATTTTATAAGTTTATTCCATTTTGGGGTAGTTTTAATGAACATGTCTTTACTCGGTCTATTATCTACTTCTTATATTTTAGCAGTGGGTGGGGAGTTAAATGGACCAATTATAGGTGGCATATTTACAATTGTAGGTTTCGGAGCTGCAGGGAAGCACATTAAAAATGTTTTGCCCATTTTTGTAGGAGTATTTGTTGTTGGCCTGTTTAATGTTTCAGAAATTCACTCAACTTCAGCTTTACTAGCTGCACTTTTTGGAACAACATTGGCTCCTATTAGTGGCTATTATGGCTCACTAGCTGGTTTTATTGCTGGGGTCTTCCATATGGCTATGGTATTAAATGTAAATTACCTACACGCTGGAATGAACCTATACAATAATGGTTTTTCAGGTGGGTTTACAGCCGCTTTGCTTGTTCCGCTTTTCGATTTGTTTAAAACCATTAAAGCAGATAGGAAGCCGAACCATAAAAAAGATAAACCTACTCCACTTCCTATTAAACTAATTGATTGATAAAACAGAGCAGCTAAGAGATAACTTAGTTGCTCTATTTTTATGCTGTTAAATCCGTTCCTTTTCAGTATGATCTACAATCTCTATCCCAGCACAGTTCGTTTTATCTTTATAAAGCGTTTTTTCTTTTTTTAAATACAATTCTATTTTAACAGTACCACCAAGCTCTTCTTTAATCACTTTTTGCATTCCAGAAACGGTTGGTGCTATAAGTTCACCTGGACTTGTAATTTCTGCTTCTATCCTTAACTTTGCAGTATTATTTTCTAACGTAATTTCCACACGATTTTCATTTAGTTTTTTAAGTTTACATTTATCTCGGTGATAAGTAGCAAAGCGGTATTCTTTATTATTTACAACTAGATTACAGATGAATCCTTGAAAAGCAGTCTTCAAAAAAGGAATATGGGCTTCTGAGAAAAATAAACTCGTATCCTCATTTTCGAAATGATTGGATTGGATCCAAACGTATTCTCGTGGAAATGAGTTTCCCCAGTCTCTTTCAATGTAGCCTTTACCAGACGTAAAATCAATTTTTTCCTCATTGACATAAAATGCTCCAGATAAGGTGTGGTTCATACTGACAATCCCATGGAAACATTGCATCATCGGGAAATAGGCAAAAAAACCCATGATGTTAGGCGTTATAAGAGTCTGTTTTATTGGAGTAAACTTACCAAACTCAACAATTCCTTGGATAGATACTTTCTCGTTACTCAAATTGACTTCTGCTTTTGACACGGTAAATACATTCGGACCAATCGTTAATTGAAACGGTTCTTGTTGGCAATCAAAGGAATCTAGCGGATAGCTTATGTAGCCAGTCTCTGTCCTTTTTTTCTTGTTGTCTCCATGTATCGTCATAATGTATTGAACAAAACTATGTGAGTCTTTTTCACTCAGACTAATGCCAGGGATTAAACTAATGATTTGTTTGCCATCATTTGATACTTGTTTGTAGTACCATCCTTCAAAATAGGGCTTTTTATTTAAATCTCCTTGAAATAAAAGTGCATTGGTTCGTTTATTATTCACGCATACATCAGCTCCCTTCGTTTGACTCAATTATATAAAAAAAAGAATTAATCCTTTACATGGAAAGAAAAACAACTTCTTTTTGTAAACGATTAATTCTATTCTACCTGTTTTTTGATTATTTTGGAATCGTTAACACTTGGCCAATGCTAATGATATTCGCGTTAGTCAATTTATTTGCGGAAACTATTTTTTGAACGGTCACTCCATATTTTTTAGCAATACCATAGAGTGTATCGCCTTTTTTGACAGTATACTTTAGTAGTGTTGGAGTAGTTGGTTTAGTTGGTGTTGTCGAACTAGTTTTTGCTGGAATTTTAAGAATTTGACCTATTTTTATCAGGTTAGGATTAGAAATGGTGTTGACTGACAAAAGTTGTTGAAGCGTAATTCCGTGAGCTCCGGCAATTTTTGTTAACGTGTCGCCAGCTTTAACCGTATACGTTGTCGTTGGTATGGTCAACACTTGACCTATTTTTATCACATTAGCATTTGTAAGTTTATTCGCCGTCATTAGTTGTTGAACGCTCAAACCATACGCTCTAGCAATGCTATATAACGTATCGCCTTTTTTAACAACATATTGACTGCCTCCGGTTGTTGTGCCGGGCGTTGTTGTGTTAGCAAGCAGTTGACTAATCGTAACAAATTGATACCCTTTTGCTTTTAATTGAGTAATCATAGACTGCAAAGCACCTGGTGTGCCTGTAGCACCTTCTCCGACATGCATTAAGACAATCATACCTGGTGTAGCATTAGCCACCACTTTTGTCGTAATTGTATTTGAAGAAACACCTTTCCAGTCAACTGTATCAATCGTCCAACCAATTGTTTTCGTGTATCCTGCATTTCCTACTGCTTGCAACATCGTTTGATTAACCGATCCAAAAGGAGCACGGAAGTAAGGTTTTGTTGTCTTCCCACTAGCTGTTTTTATAGCTGCATCTGCTTTATCTAATTCTACTTTAATCTGTGCGGCGGAGGTTTTTGTGAAGTCTGGATGAGAATACGAGTGGTTTCCTATATCATGACCGTTGGTTACAATCGATTTGATCCATTGTGGATGATTTTCAGCAGCTTTACCTGTAATGAAAAAAGTTGCTTTGATGTTATTCGTTTTTAAGGTTTGGAGAATCTTCGTTATGTTTTTCCCATCTGATCCGTCATCGAATGTGAATGCAACTGTTTTTGATGACGTATTTCCTTTGGTCACATATTGTGAATTCGCCGCTAGAACTGGTGACGAGAATGCTAGGAAAAGTAACAGAACCAATGAAAGAATGACACTAAATTTGGATGATTTCGTATTCATTTTATTCACCCTCCCTTTTTTTAAGTATGGGGTGCTTAATGCCTATTCTATGTTTAACCTTCTTTTTCTTACCATTATTATACCACGTTACGCTTAATTCTCGTTGTTTAGACCCCTAAAAAAAAGCGAATAGTCTTTTTCAACTGTTCACAACATTAGACTGGTTAAATTGTTTTATTTTTTATTCTGACAAGTAGTTCTTTAACTTTTTCTTCGATTAATTTACTTGTTTCTCTAAAATCTTCGATTGGACCTCCTGATGGATCATCTAATCCCCAGTCTTCTCTATGTTTATTTGGAACAAATGGACACTCTACATTACAGCCCATTGTTATTAAAATATCTAACTTTGCAGGAATATCTGATAGTAACTTAGGTTTATGACCGCTCATATCTATCCCAGCTTCTTCCATCACTTCGATTGCTAAGGGTTTTACTGCTGGATAATGTTCTGTTCCAGCAGAGTAGACTTCTAGACTATCGCTTCCTAGTTTTTTTGCCCATCCTTCTGCCATTTGTGACCGACATGAATTATGAACGCAAACAAATGCTACTATTGTTTTCATCGTATCATCCTTTCTTATTTGCATATCATTTATTTTACTTTGGTTCTATCTTTATCCTCTACTATTATGAGAATCTATTTCACTTTTCGAAACAAATAGTTTTCAGCAACTAGCTTATATTTTAACCCTTTCATCTTATCTTTTACACTCGTTAAATCTATTTCTCTGTTTTTTGGCAACTTAAAATAATCTTCTAAGTTACTAGTTTGTATTGCATAGTCATTTGTGACAATCCCAATAAATTCGAAATCTTCATCCATTTTTGCTAAGGATGCATCGCCATGACTATCGTTGCATAGTAGTATCCCATTAACTTTTAAGTAGTCTTTTGTTGCTTGACCTACAAATCCAGCATATTGAGAAATAATTAAATCGACGGCTTCAATGTCTAGCGGTTCAGTGTAATCTTGCCCTTTGAACGTTAACTCGACTGGATTGGAATATGCCTTGTTGATTTCTATAAAATTTTCTATCGTCTCTTTATCTTTGAAAAATTGAATAGCACCTTTAAAATTATCAATGTAGGTCACTTTAGGAATAAAGAAAGAAGGTGTGATATCAATATGTGAGCCTGGATAAATGGCTGATTGTATCTTATATTTATTCACAACACCTTCATATAGCGCTTTTCTATTGCCAATTTTTTGTGCGTAATCTTGATACAGTT
>NZ_JBATXB010000028.1:0-14050 GCF_049673005.1 Carnobacterium sp.
GCCATAGGTCGAGTTGCATGGTTGTATCTTTTTTTATTAGCCATCCATAAACTATCTTGCCATTTTTTTTGTGGCAAATCCTTTACAATCGAGGCATCTTTAGGACGAACTTCAAATGCATAAGCATAAGGATCTATTTTTAATTTAATTTCTCCATTTGCTTGTTCAATTAAATATTTATAACACTGTCCTTCTTGTGCATTGGGTGTAAAAATTGTCCAGGATCCTGTTTCGTTTACTTTTTCCATCTCTAATCCATTAGTCCAGTCGCAAAAATCTCCTACTATAGATACCTTTTTCGCATTTGGTGCCCATACAGTAAACCGAAATCCTTCTGTTCCCTCATAATTTTCAAAAGAACAACCTAGCGCTAAGTAACTATCAAAATGTTGACCTGTATTAAATAAATACATCTCTTTTTCTAATAACCTTTGATTTGTTTCTTTATTCACTTGTTTGACCAACTGTTGGACTCCTTTCTATAAAAAGAATGATAGGCAAACCTTACACTCATTATTTTATCATTTTTTTCTAATAATTACATCCTATATCCCTTATCTTACTTGGAATACTACTTAAAACTGAACAACCCCTTATGTATCAATAATCGAACGGTTTTTTAAAATGATTTTCTTACGAAATGTTTCCGCTTCCGCTTAGTGAAAAAAATTTACTGTCCTCTGGTAATATGAGAATTTTTTCATTCCCTCCTATTTTTATCAAAAAAAAAAACGATTCTTCAGCTCGTGAATAAAATCCACTGCTACAAGAATCGAATTTTTAGTTAATAAATTATATCCGTTCTATTTTTATTAATGAATAGCTTCTTCCAACGCTTTGATAGCTTTTTCAAATGCTTCAAATGGAGGATTTGTGATTCCTGCACCGATCATACCAACACCAGGATCTTTATGTGCAATAGCTGTATTAATAATTGGTAGTTTTCCAGTCGCAATTACTTTTCTAACATCAATTCCAGTTGGTACACCCATAAAGTCTAGGACTGGAATAGTTACGTTAGGGTTTTCGGTTGTTGTAATTTCTAACATTTCTTTTGAATAACCCATCGCTTCTTCAACCGTTCCACCAACTAAAGGAACAATAGCAGGCGCTGTTGCCATTGCAAAACCACCGATTCCATAAGTTTCTGTAATGGCACTATCGCCAATATCCAATCCAGAATCTTCTGGTTTGTATCCAGCAAACATTGGACCAACAACCTTTTGAGAAGGTCCAGTAAACCAAGTGTTGCCTTTCATTCCGCTAACACGGATACCAAATTCAACTCCATTACGAGCCATTGTAGTAACAATTGTACTATTTTCGATACCATGTGCTGCATCTAATGCACATTTACATAAAACCATCCATGTAGGGCCAGAGAAATAATCACTACTTGCTACAAAGTCAAAAACTTCAATTTTTTCCTTTAATGAATAATCTGTTTTAACAATATAAGGCGTCAAAGCTTGAATTAATAACGTTGTTCCGGCAACGTTTCTGTTGTGACACTCGTCTCCCATATGCAATGCTGAAGAAAGAAGTAAGCGTAAGTCAATTCCTTCTGGACATAACTTCATTGCATCACGCAATACTGGTCCAAAAACATCTCTCATCCAGACCAAGCGATCGATAACCGTTTGATCGTTAGCACCGAAGCGCAAAATCTTAGACAACTGCTCACTTAAGTTAGTGAATGCTAGATTTCCGTAAGTTTTGTTTTCAACAATATGCATAAACATAGAAGCTGACGTAACACCGGCCATTGACCCAACACATTGATGCTCATGACATGGAGAGAACGTTATTTTACCTGATGCAGCAACTTCTTCTGCTTCAACTAAATCTGCTGCTAAGCCTTCAAAGACGATTGCACCAGTAACAGCACCTTTCATCGGCCCACTCATGTTTTCCCATGCTATTGGAGGACCCGCGTGTAAAATCGTTGTTTTGGTCATGCCTGGCACACAATTAATCGCTTGATCGTAACCAATTAAAACGGGTTGCGATTTTATAATTCTTTCGACTGCTTCTTTATTAGCTGCTTCAATTTTTGCTTGTTTCTCTTCTGAATTTAAGCTATCCAGTAAAGCTAACAATTCAACGTTTCCTCTTGCTGGTGGTGACCATTCTAATTGAGTTGCTACTGCACCTTGTTTCTTGATATCTTTAGAAATGAAATCGATTCCTACATTAATAACATTAACCTCACTGTTAAATAATTCCTCTATTTTATTCATTTAGAGTCTCCTTTCAATACAAACTCTCTAGCTAACAAGCCAGTATTTTGGCTGCTACTTGAAATCGTTACTCCTGCATTCACTAATTTTTGTGTTTGTTCTTCTATATTTTGTACATCTAATTCTGTTCCTAATACATATCCTAGAATTTCTAAATGACGACCAGCTTCTTTAGCTTGTTTTTTAGCTTCTTCTATAGCCGGTAACATCACGCCTACAGGATCTTCATGTGAACCATAGCCTAAAACAAAATCCATTGCTATAACAGCAACTTCAGGATCAGCTGCTTCTTTTAAGAATCTATCAATACGTGTTGATGGATCAATCATTGGATGAGGCTTACCACTTGTGAACTCGTCAGAACCAAAATCAATAAACGTATGAGCCTGGCTTTTGTTATTATCTACTAGTTTAAATTCAGGATTTGGATGGATGTTACTATAAACATTGTCTAGTTTTTCCATCGCAGCAAACATTGCTTCGTCACAAAGTGTTCCACCACAGAATAGTCCACGAATGTATTTTTGCTCATCGGATAGTTTAGCTCTAACTTCTTCAACTAGAGGAATATTTAATGGGTGTGTATCCAACTCCTCTTCTTTTGCGCCTGCAAGCACGACAGCTTTAATCGCTGCTTCTTTTGAGCGTTTAGCATAATGTCCGCCAGCTTTTGTGATTGTTTCTTCATCGCCACCTAAGAAGTAGACAACAACAGGTTTTTTGCTCTTTTTAACAGCCTCTAGTACTTTTACTTCTACTGATTTTGCTGGTGGTTTTGAAACAAGCACAATAACTTTTGTATTGTCGTCATTTTCTAATGCTGCAAGACCATCCAACATCATGATTCCGCCAATGGCTTCACTTAGATCGCGTCCACCCGTTCCGATTAATTGAGAAATACCATAGCCAAATTCGTGGATACGTACACTCATTTCTTGAGCACCAGTTCCAGATGCTGCTACAATTCCGATAGTACCTTTACGAACTTTATTCGCAAAACACAATCCGATATTATTGATAATTGCTGTACCACAGTCTGGACCCATCACGAGTAATCCTTTTTCATGTGCATTTTGTTTTAATGCTAATTCTTCTTCAACACTTACGTTGTCACTGAATAACATCACGTTTAAATCTTTATCTAATGCGGCTTGTGCTTCTCTTGCAGCAAATGCTCCATTAACAGAAATCACAGCTATGTTTGCCGCTTCTATTTCGGTTGCAGCTTGATTGATTGATTTATAAATGGTCTCACCTTTTTGAGGTTTTTTAACTTTTGTCGTAAACAATAAGTCAATTTCTTCAAAAATCATATCGACTGCATCAGGGTTATCGGTTTCAATCGTAATCATTAAGTCGCCCGTTCCCGCTTCATCAATCTCAGAAGAACCCATTCCTACATTACGGATTACTTCTTTATTCATATCCGTACCCATACCGATCATTGCTTGTTTTACATCTTCTATTAAGTTTGCTCTTGTTGATAAAGACATTAAAGATACGGAATCAAAATACGTATTCTTTTTAATTTTTGCTTGTATTGTCATTTTGCTCCTCCTGTTTTAAAAGTAATGTTAGTCCGTTTAATATGCCCCAAGCCATTTCAGTACCTGAGGATGATCCAATTTCCATAACTTTAGATAATGTTTGTTTAATACTTTCTTCTTTTTTTTCACTCACTAACGCTTCTATGAATAAGCCAACTGTTTCTCTTGTTTGACCAATAGCTGCATACCTTAATGCACTGTAGCTGATGATATTAGTATTGCTCTTAGCTTCCTTAACAATTAATTCACTCCACTCCTTTTGACGGAAGTTCTCATTCTTATTCATTGAAAAAGCCAAGAGCAAACCTACAAGGAAATCATCACCAGAAGGAGTTAACCCTTGTCCTAATCCAATCAACTGCTTTGCATGCTGAATATTTTGATTTGTACTACTCGTTAGAAATTTTTCTATTAATAATGTGGTGCGTTCTCTGAGCATTCTACCCATTTCTTTATCAAAAGCTGTTAGCTTACTTTCTTTTTCCAATAACCATCTTGCATGACCTTTACGACCAATTTCTCTCTTAGCTATAGAAATATTTTTAACTAAATCTTTTTTATCTGTTGGAAAGTCAATTAGTTGGCATTCCCAAGTTGGTGTGCTTGTTAGATTAATAGATAAACTTCCATTAATTTCTACTTTTTCTGGAGATAAAAATCCACGCATGTTGGCATCAATATCACATCCGTTAAAGTCAGGTAAATCGATAACCAAAGTAGCAGGAGCATTGTCAATTTGACTACATGCAAGTGTAAACAGTTCATCTTCTATAAGAATATTGATTGTCCGTTCAAAAACACTATGAACGATTAGTACTATTTTTGAATCGTTTGTCATTTCTTTGAATTGTTTATCCATAGAAAGTGCTCGGACGTGTTTCACTTTTGCTCCTCCACTCTAGTTGTTACTGTTATTTTGTTTGTTTATTTTTTTTAAATTCTTCTAATAATTTATCCGCTTCATCAGCATGACCCAGCACTCTTAAACTATTGGCTTTATGGAACAGGTAATCATAACGATCGGGATCATTAGACAATAATTCATCCATCTCTTTAATCGCTTCTTCATGTCTGCCTAGTTCTCTTAGATAGTTAGACTTATGGTATCTAAAGAAGAAGTTTGTTGGATCTTGTTGAATGGCTTCATCATAAACAGCTACTGCTTCGTCTGCTTTCTTTTGCTCCCTTAGCGCATTAGCAATGTAGAAGTAAAATTCAGGATTGCCATCTTCTTTATGAAGAGCCTCTTTAAATACAGTTACACCTTCTTCATAACGATTGAGTAGAGTTAATGTGTACCCTTTTAGGTAGTCATACGTTAAATCAGATGCTGAATTTCCAGCTTGCTCAATTGCTTGTAGCGCTGCTTCAAATTTATTAGTAGAAATTAAGTCCATTATCGCTGTAAGTTCTTTTTCATCTGATTTATTTTCACGATTCAATAAAGCTAAAATTTTATCTTGGTTTTTTTCGGTAGCCCAATCAATTGCTGTTTTATTATCGTGATCTTTTGTTGTTGCATCTGCGCCATTGTCCATTAATAGTTTTATAATGAGTGTATATAAAACACCACCATCTCCAAGAACAACTGCTTCTTGTAATCCTGTCCAACCCAAATCATTAATATGATTTACTGGCACTCCAGCTTTAATCGCTACATCTACTGCTTTCAAGAACCCTTTTTCACTACTTGGCAATAAGGCTGTCCCGCCAAAACGGTTTACTAATGCAACGTCTGCTCCATACTTTGTTCCTGCTTCTAAAATTTCATGAAAACCATTAGCAGCTGCACATATGAAAGGTGTTAACAGCATATTGTCTCTTAAATTTACATCAGCTCCTGCTTCCATTAATAATTTAGCTAGCTCGATATTGTTTTGTTGTGTTGCAGACATTAATGGACTTCTTCCTCTTTCATCTTGAAAGTTTACATCTACTTCATCCGTTAATAACTTTTTCACTTCACTTGTATGACCTAATTCCGTTTGGTTCATTAGTTCCTCATTTTTACTTCTACTCACGTTTGACACTCCTTTAAATCCTTATTTTCATTCACTGATTATCTAATCTCATCTATTAAGCTGATTGATTCGGAATAGCTGTTGCTGTATCTGCCTCTTCTTTTTCTACAACTTCTTTTTTATCAACAACATATTTATATACAAACAATCCTGCAATTAATAGGTAGCCGATTGTAATACCAAATTGTTGATTTAAACCAACTGATACAGAGTGAATAACTCCAGTATACGTTAACGCTGCTGATACCAATGCCGTGATAATTCCAGCGGATGATTTACTTCTAACTGAAAAGACTACTAGACAACCCCACAAGATAGAACTTAACGGTGCTCCACTACCTAAAGCAACTAAACCTTTGTGGTAAACTCCAGCATCTGTAAATGCTGCTAATCCAACGCCAGCTGCATTTGTTCCTGCTGCTGTAAGTGTGTTATTTACTAATGTTAATGCCCAGTTTGCTATCCAAGGGAACAGACAAACGAAAACGGCTGCCATTTCTGCTTTTGGTGTTTCGTTTACTGCTTGAACCGCTACAACAATACCAACATAGAAAAGAATTGGGAAAACTGCACTTAATGGGATAATACCAAGTAAAATACCACCTAATCCAAATAGTGAGATGATAAACATTGTAAAGCCAGTTACAAGTGTATAACCAATTCCAGCTCCAATTGATTTCCAACCTGGATGTCCAATGTAAACTGTTGTTGGGAATGGGTTTCCGAAGAAACAACCAATGATTGAAGAAAATCCGTTTGCTAACATAATGTTTCTAACGTTAAAGTCATCACCAGCTGCTGCTGCAGACTCAATATTTTCTAAGGTAAAGATAAAGTTTGTTACACCTAATGGAATTGCTGAAACTAAGAACAATGCTGCCGGAGGAATTCCTTCAAACAATTCTTTTATTTGTAAGATTGGGTAAGAAAAACCAAGAGTATCTGCCCCTGCTACAACAGCTGCAAAGTCCATTTGTCCAAATGCCCAAGCTAAGATTGTACCTACTGCTAGGATCAAGAATCCAGTTGGAATTTTAGGTAAAATAGGTTTTTTACCAAACCAGTTAATAAAAATGATTGCCAAAACAACAAAAGCAACATAAGGTGCTTCAAAAGATTGCAAGATTGGATTCATTGCTAAAAGTAATAATCCTAAACCTGCTAAACATGAAAGCAATACACTACGTGGGATAATTTTTCTTAACCAGTCTCCTACGAAAGCTCCTGATAATTCAATCAAGGCCTCTAAGAAACACCAGCCTAAAGCAACTTTCCAAGCGTACATAACGTCACCTGTTTCTCTAGCTATTGGCATAATAACCAAGAAAATAACTAAGAAAATAGATGGTGCACTAGGACCTGAAGGTAGAGCGGTTACATCTGTGCGACCTGTCTTCTTCATTAAGTTTTTACCTGCATACCAATAGAAGAAACCTGCTAGAAATAATGCTAATCCAAAACCTGGTGCAATTCTTCTATAAACAAATTCTGCTGGCATTCCTACTGCAAAAATCAATAGGCCTGACATTGTAAAGAAGTTCGTTAAATTGTTTGCCAATAATCCGAAATAGGCACCCCAGTCACCTTTTTTCCAACCTAATAATTCACTCATTTTTTTTACCCCCTACTATTTTTTAGTTGATTGCCATTTTATAATATATAATGACTTCTTTATTTTTACCTTCGGCTTCTCAACTACATCCTTAGTATAAATAAAGGAAGCCTTTTCATCACTAGTCACACTATACTAAAAAACAGTTTTTTTATAGTTATTATATACAGAAAATTAGATAGAGATATTCTTTATAAAATGGTATACTGACAACCTGGTAAACGGTATCATTTCACTAGTACTTATAAAAGGAGATTCAGCTATGTTAACCGTCAATGATTTTTTAGAATTAGCCCCATTTAAAGAATTTAAAGTTGTTTCAGGTTTTAAAGGATTAACGAACAAAATTTCCAGTGTGAATATTATGGATAATCCTGATGCATTAGATTGGTTTTCACCGGGCGAGATGTTAATTACATCTGGTTATTTTTTCAAAAATGATAAAGACATGCAAAATACGCTAGTCCACCAGTTAAAGGCCATCAACTGTCCGGCTCTAATTATCAAGCCAAGACGCTACCTTGGAGATATCCCAGAAAATATGAAGCAGTTATCTAATGAGTTAACTATTCCAATTATTGAAATGCCTTATGGAATTGCTTTTTCTAAAGTTATGATGCGCGTCATGGAAGAGCTTTCCGGAGAGCATGATATTCTAAATAAACAATCTTTAGATATACATAACGAATTTTTCCAATTGTCACTCCATGGCGGCGGTCTTCAAAAAATTTCAGACGCGTTATCTCATATGATGGATTCTTCGATTTTCTTATGTGACCAAAATTGGAGGTTGCTTAATTCATCTATGACTGAACTGGTTCATAGCGGTAAAGAAACTTACCTTTCCCAACAGTTTTTCGATAGCCTGCCACCTGAATTTGAGAATATTCAAAAACCGTTAGTGCGTAGATTTTTAGTTGAAGACAAAGAGATGTGTTGTGTTATCATGCCCGTTTTTTTTAACAACACACCTTATGGCTTTATTGTTGTTTGGGATCTTACTCAAAAACTGACAGACCATCATTTTATTGCTTTAGAAAATGGGTGTATGGCCTTTGCACTTGAACGTATTCAAATAAGAGAAATTGAGCGGACTCGAAACCGCATTCGTCAAGATTTTTTTGATGAATTATTAGCTGGTAAAATTACTTCGTCAACTTCTCTTACTAACCTAGCTGATTTACACGGTATAGACTTAACACTATGGTATACAGCGTACGTTCTCAAAGTAGAATTTCAAGACCTCTTTTCTGATGATTTATTAGAAGCAGCACATCAAGAAGAAAATAAAATGAAACAAATTAGTCGTTTTATTGTGAAACAGACCAATAAGAGCCCTAAAACGTTTTTAATTTTTCATCGTAAAAAACAAATTATTATTCTTGTTGGTACCTCTCCTAAAGTTACTATTGAAGATAAAACTAGTTTAAAAACTGAAATGGAAGAACTGATTCACTCAATTGAACTAAACTTTTCACACTGTATCCTCTATTGTGGAATTGGAAGGTTGACTAAACAACTATTCGATATTAATTTAAGTTTTTACGAAGCTCAAGAAGCTTTGCGACTGACACAGACAAAGACCATTAAGCAAAAAACGTATCACTTTGACGATTTTACTATTCATCATTTTTTAAAAGATAATGTTAGTCAAAAAGAAATGCATAAATTATTTTCCTACACATTGGGAGAATTATATGAACATGATCAAAAATTTCAAAGCGAGTTAATTGAAACGTTAGATTGTTGGGTTTTAAATCAATTAAATATTGCTGAAACGGCTAGACAACTATATATTCATCGCAATAGTTTGCTTTATAGAATTGAAAAAATACAGCGAATTCTTTTGCTTGATCTCAAAGACTCAGAAGAAATATTAAAGGTCCAATTAGCATTGAAAATTTATCATATGCTTTATCAAAAAAACTCTTAAAGTTAGTCTATTGTCGCTTTTAAAGCGTTCTATTTTTAATAAATAATTAACCCAATAAGTGTGCATATTCACTATAGGAGTGGTAAAATATAAGTATCTATTTTAAATTCTTTTTTCAGTAACTTGTTAAAACGTTTTTTTAATTTATTATCTTATATAGAAGAATCTAGTCAATTAAAGGAGGTGAATAAATTTGAATATCTTACTTTTGAGTGCTGGTTTTATCGGACTAGTTATTGCTGGGTTGACCATTCATTATTTATTAGGTGGTTTATTAGCCGTTGGTAGTTTTGCTGGTTACTTTTTTTTAAATGGTAATGGAGAGTGGTTTCCTATTGTGATTTTTGTTTTAGGTATCCTTTTACTACTTTTAGAAGTCTTTATCCCTAACTTTGGTGTTGCGGGTGTGTTGGGAGGTCTATTGCTCTTTGGAGGCATCTATCTCAATTACGGAGACGCTGGCCAGAGCTTGTTTGACTTAAGTATTGCTGGAATTATCTCTGTAGTTTTAGCTATCATCCTTCTGAAAAAGGGGTACTCTTTTGGTAATTTTAAAAAACTAATACTGGAAGAAAATATGACTAAAACGAGTGGTTATTCTAGTAGTAAAGACTATACTGACTATTTAGGAAAAAGAGGAATCACTACTACAACATTAAGACCTACTGGTAAGGTAGCTTTTGATGAGATAGAATTAGACGTACTAAGTTCCGGAGAACAAATTGAATCTGAAGTTTTTGTCGAAGTGATTAAAGTTGAAGGTTCTAAAATAATAGTCAGGAGAGTGTCATAATTATGTTATTAGAAGAAACTAGTGGATTAATAGGTATCGCTATTATTGCGATAATCGTCATTATCATTTTAAGTATGTTCTTCCGTTTTGTACCTGTTGGATTATGGGTAACGGCTTACTTTTCAGGAGTTAAAGTTTCAATTGGTACATTAGTTGGAATGCGTTTAAGAAGAGTTGCTCCTCAAAATATTATCCGCCCTTTAATTAAGGCTACAAAAGCTGGACTAGATATTAATATCAATGAATTAGAAGCTCACTACCTTGCAGGCGGAGATATTAATCAAGTAATTGATGCTCTAATCGCTGCACAACGTGCTAATATTGATTTGGTATTTAAACAAGCCGCTGCTATAGATTTAGCAGGCCGTAACGTGTTTGAAGCCGTTCAAGTCAGTGTTAATCCTAAAGTTATTGAAACACCTGTCATTGCTGCTATGGCGATGAATGGGATTGAAGTTAAAGCTCGTGCTAAAGTTACTGTACGTGCTAACATTGAACGTTTGGTTGGTGGTGCTGGTGAAGAAACTATCATTGCTCGTGTTGGTGAAGGTATTGTAACAACTGTTGGTAGTGCTGCAAAACATACAGACGTTTTAGAAAATCCGGACTCTATTTCAAAAATGGTTCTTAAAAAAGGATTAGACTCTGGTACGGCTTTTGAAATTCTTTCAATTGATATAGCAGATATCGATGTTGGACGTAACATTGGTGCGAGTCTACAAATGGAACAAGCTGAAGCTGATAAAAATATTGCTCAAGCAAAAGCTGAAGAAAGACGCTCAATGGCTATCGCTCAGGAACAAGAAATGATCGCAGAAGTTCAAAAAATGCGTGCTCGCGTAGTAGAAGCCGAAGCTGAAGTTCCTTTAGCATTAGCAGAAGCATTACGATCAGGTAATCTAGGCGTAATGGATTACTACAATATGAAAAATATCGCTGCAGATACTTCTATGAGAGATTCTATTTCTGGGTTAGGCGAAAGTGAACGTGATGAATAATGGAACTATTTACTCTCCTTAGTTTTTTAAGTTCTTTTATTCCTCTTCTTATTATCATTGCTGTTGTAAAAGCAATAGGGAGTTCTCTTTTTGACCAGACTAAAGGTAAAAAGAGTGGTGCGGTATCTAAATACCAGGAATTCATGAAGGAAATTAATCAAGAAAAAGATCGTTTGAGGAATGTTCCAACCAAAAAAGAAGCTTCTAACCAAGAAGTTTCTCGTGTAAAACAAAAAGCTGCAAATATAGCGCAACAACGAAATAACCCTTACTTGTCTACTAAAAAAGATCAGTACCAACAGCCTAAGGTGAAATCTCAGCCTTTGGCCGAACGAAATAGGATTCAAGCTATTCCAAACAGAGATGATCTAACAAGATCTTACCCAAAAATGGCTGCCTCTACTAAAAAGTTTGTTCAAACGAACAAACAAGTAAGTAAAAAAAAGAAACAGACTCCTTATCAAAAGGATATTATTAAAGGCATCGTATACAAGGAAATTTTAGATAAACCTCGTGCATTGAGGCCTTATAGATAGAGAAAAGAAGGTTAGGACGCCAAATGTCCTAACCTTCTTTTTCTTTAATTTTTTGTATGATTAACTAATGTAGTTGTTGCTAACATTCATTCAAATGAAAGTTGTTCATTTTTTTTATAATTATACAAGGCTCCAATAATATTTGCTTTATTGCCATGTTTGCTTTTTTCAATCAGTGGTGCATAAAATAGTTCTGTATTTTTCTCTTTAAAAACTTCAGCTACACTCTTATTAATCAATTCAAGTAACAACGGCTGTTTACTAATTCCACCACCAATTAAAAATTTTTCAGGATCTAAAATAGCTTGAAGGTTGAAAATTTGAATAGCTAAAGTTCGACAATATTCATTTAGACAAGTTAAAACTTCAAGATTTCCTTCGTTTGCATATTGAAATACAAGGTGTCCATCTATTTGATTTAATGGAATCTCACATCGATTTGAAATAGTCTTAAACAATTTTCTTAATCCTGTTTGAAAGCCAAACATATAATCCTCATCAGAACTTCTATCAGAATTTGTTTTGATAAAGGAAACCTCTCCTGCAGAGTAATGATTCCCTTTTAATAGTTTACCATTGCTTATGATCCCACCACCAATACCGGTACCTAAAACAAGAATTACACCATTTTCAACTCCTATAAAGTTCCCTTTCCACAATTCACCTAATGCTGCTGCTTTCCCATCGTTTTCGACATGAATCGTTGTTGGACAACGTTCTTCAAGTAGTGAAATCATATTCATGTTTTTAATATAATCTAATGTCCCCCCATGAACAGCAAAACCGGTTCTTGAATGGATAATTCCTGGCATGCTAATAGCCATCCCTTCAATTTCATCTGCATAGTCATCATATATTTCACCCATTACTCTAACAAAACTATCCAATGAATCCATAGGTGTTTCTCTTTTCTCCACTATGTCTATACAACCTTCATCATTAATTAAACCATATTTTATTTGAGTTCCTCCAATGTCGACCCCTAGATAATCCGCCATTTTTTTACCTCCCCACTTATTTTGTTTCGTTAGCCCTTTTTGTGACTGTTTCCTCTATTCATTCTTTAACTTAACTTTACCATGAATTAGTTTCAAACCGCACGTTTTAGCTTCTCACAAAAAAATACAGCCGCTTTACTATCGACTGTATTCTTATCTATTAATTTTTTCTACTCGTGGAAATAATAAGTATCAATTGATTTCGTTAATAATGGGAATAATATTGGTGCTAATATTAAATAAAAGACACCGTTCCCAAAAGCATGTAACGTGTCAAAAGAAAGTCCTGAAAAATAATAGACCCAAAAATTTTGTATTCCAAAAAAAGGAGCTTGTATAGCTGAAATAAAAAAACCATAGGCATATCCTGTAATTACACTATACAAAATCATTATAAAAAAAGGAATTTTTTTATAGATTGGTTTTATAAATAGACCTGTAGCAACGACAATTAATGCAAATGAAACAATTTGAGCAATTGTCCAGATTCCCATTCCTAGATTTAAATTGGATACAAAGATAGATAGGGTTGCAACTATCAATGCATCTGTTATTCCAAGTGTTAGTGTTAAAATAATTAGAATGACTGTCACAGGTTGAACATTAGGTAAGAACTGAAAAGCTGAGCGACTAACATAACAAAGAGCTGTTAGCATAGCTAATAATGTTACTCGTTTAATAGACATTTTACGAGAAGAGTGCTTAAATGCCATCTAAATTCCACACAATAACATCTTCATCCTCTAAAACATAGTCAGCAGCTCCAACTGTCGCTTCTTTTCCATTTATCGTATACAACCAATATTTTCCTTCTTTTTCATTTTGCTCATACTTATCTATAGCTGATATAAAACCATCTTTAGCTGTTATATCATAATTTTCTTTCATAACTTCTAATAAATTTTGGCCTTCTTCAGATTTCAATTCTTTAGAACTATTAGTCAATACTTTACCTTCTTCTTGTATAATAATAGAAGTTGTAATGGTTTCAGTTGTCGCTACTTTAACTTCACTAGGAACTAACGCGGAACTCTCTTCAACAGTCATTTGACTGATAGTCCCACATGCCGCCAAAGTTAAAGTCGTAAACGCTATAAATGTGATTTTCATTTTATTTATCATATTTCTCTCCTTTTTCATGATCTTAGTTTAGACTATAAAAAGCTCAAATTAGCAACTAATTTTTGACTTCCGTTCTATTACTTACAATACCATTATACCAGTTAATGTTATATTTCAAATAACAATTGTATCTGCTTTTCTCGTCCTGTAAATACTGTTTATACAGACGGTACTGGACTATTTTTGTTGCAAAAAATATTAGATTTACTAGATAAGTGCTATTACATTTAAGTCCCCTTTGATAGTCTAG
>NZ_JBATXB010000029.1:0-8091 GCF_049673005.1 Carnobacterium sp.
GAAAAAAAAGTGGATTCTTCCGGTCATAGTCATTGTTTCGACATTGATTATTGGTGGAGTGATTAGTTTTGGTTTCACTTCAGGAAAAGCTCAAGCGTTTATGAAAAACTTGAGTGAAGAGAAAGTAGTAGAAACAACCGTTCCGATGGAGGAGTTTTTAATTAACTTAACGTCAGAAAAAGGCAAAAAAGAACAATTTCTTAAAATTGAATTAGCGGTTTATAGCGATGAAAAAGATGCGCAAGAAGTCATTGTTGCTAAGACTCCTCAAATCAGAAATGCCATTATTAATGTATTAAGAAAACAAACATCAGAGACTGTTTTCGGAGAAGATCAAGAATTGATTGCTCTTAAAAAAGAACTCATTAGTCAAATCAATAAATCATTAGGAAAACCAGTTATTAGCGATATATTTATTACGAATATTATTATGCAATAAAGAAAGTGAAAGGAAGCTGAAACATGGGATTGGGTGTAGGTTTAGGGTACGTGGTTAAAAGTATTTTAGCCTTAGTGGTGATTATATTTATTGCCAACTATAGTTTGAAATACTTAAATACTTTTATGACAAAAAAAGGAAAAGCAATCCGTATTATTGAAAGAACAGCAATTAATAAAGGCTCATCTATTTGTATTGTAGAAATAGCGGGCACTTATTATGTCATGAGTTTTACGGAGACGCGTAATGAAATCCTTAGAGAGTTAACAGAATCTGAAAAGGAAGCTGTTATTCAGTCTCAAGAATTGGATGAAAGTAACCAAGAGTCCCCTGACCTATTTAAGGGTAAGCCTATCCAAGTGTTTAAAGAGCTTCAAACGCGGTATCAAAATTTTTATGAAAAGAGGAAATAAACTTGAAGAAAAAAGTACTATTCAGTTTGTGCTTTATCCTCTTTTTACTCATCTTTAGTTTTCCACAAACTGTTTCAGCAGAAAGTCTGATTGATGGCTTAACTGGTGCAATTGAAAACCAATCTGATGGAACGTCAGATGTTGTGAAATTATATGTACTGATGGGTTTACTTAGTTTGGCACCAACGTTTTTAATATTAACGACGAGTTTTACGCGAATTATTGTAGTGTTATCTTTTGTAAGAAGTTCATTAGGGACACAACAAAATCCGCCTAACTTAGTCTTAACAGGTATCGCATTATTCTTGACGTTTTTTATCATGCAGCCCATTTACACGCAAGTAGCAGATGAGGCTTTAACGCCGTATTTGAATGAAGAAATATCTGGCCAAGAAGCCTTTAAAAAAGCAGAAGTACCGTTAAAAGATTTTATGTATAGACAAACAAGAGATGAAGACATCAAATTGTTTTTAGATATTTCTGAAACAAAAAAACCAGATGATTTAAATGATTTACCTTTAACGATTGTAATTCCAGCCTTTGCGATTAGTGAATTGCGAACAGCTTTCAGTATTGGATTTTTAATTTTCATTCCATTCTTGGTTATTGATATTGTTGTAGCCAGCATATTGATGTCGATGGGGATGTTTATGTTATCTCCAGTTATGATTTCGATGCCATTTAAGCTGTTGTTGTTCGTCTTGGTTGATGGTTGGTATTTAGTCATCGAATCACTTGTTACAGGATTTCAATAGGGGTGTAAAATGACAATAGTAAAAGTTCTAGACATTATTAGAGAAGCATTTATGACCATGATTGTTGTCGCTGGGCCAGTCTTAATCATTGCTCTTGTAGTGGGATTATTAATCAGTATCTTACAAGCCACGACACAATTACAAGAACAAACACTTAGTTTTGTTCCTAAAATATTAGCTGTAGTTGTTTCGTTAATCGTTTTTGGTAACTTTATGTTAAATGCGTTGATTGGGTTTACCCAAAAAATATTCGAAATGATAGCTCAGTTGTGATTGAGGGGATTACGGGTCTTCAAGTTCAAACGTCACTTTTGATTTTAATGAGAATATCGGCCTTTTTTATGATTAGTCCAGGATTTTCTATGAAAGGCCTGCCTAATCTAGTTAAGATTGGTTTATCTGCTGGATTAACCCTAGCAGCTTATCCAGTAACCCAAGCTTTGTCAGCACAAGTAACCATGCAAGTGTTTGCTGTTTTAGCTATAAAAGAAGTTTTATTGGGATTAGCTATTGGTTTTATCACAAAGTTAATCTTCTCAGCCATCGAGATGGCAGGTAACTTTGTCGATTTCCAAGTTGGTTTTCAAATGGGGGCTGTATTTGACCCAGCACTAGGCGTAAGTTCATCCTATTACGGGAAAATTTATTACTGGATGTCGATTTGTATTTTCTTTATTACAGATTTGCACCATTTAGTATTAAAGACCGTCATAAAAACGTTCCAATCCGTTCCAATCGAGAGCACTAATTTAGGAGGATTTGGCGTTGAAGGAATGGTTAAGTTGTATTCAATCGTTTTTGAATCAGCGATCAATTTAGCTGCGCCCTTAATGATTGTGGCATTGTTTACCGAAGTAGTATTGGGGTTAATTTCTCGAACAGTTCCCCAAATTAATGTGCTGATCTTAGGGATGCCATTAAAAATCATTGCGAGTTTCATTTTTATTTTATTATTGTTGCCAGCGATATCAAGCAATATCCAAGATATATTGCCTATGATGACGAAATATATCAATGAATTTATCCAGTCGTTACCGAAAGCGTGAGGTGAGAAAAGATGGCAGAAAAAGATGGCAAAACAGAAAAACCCAGTCCTAAGAAGTTTAAAGACGCAAGAAAAAAAGGGGAAATTGCTAAAAGCCAAGATTTAACTTCTGCCATCACCTTTATCGTTTTTACCGGTGCATCGGCATTTTTAGGGCCATACATATTAAGGCAAGGATTTTTATACTTAAGAGTTTACTTATCAGAAGAACTGTCGGTCGTAGGTATGGAAAACAGCTTAGGCAATATCGGCATGAAAGCTATTCTATTTACTCTTGTATTAGCAGGGCCTTTTCTAGCTATTGGGTTTATTGCCTCACTATTAGCCAGTATGTTACAAACAGGTTTTCTCTTTACCGCTACGGCCATAAAGTTTGATATTAAAAAAATAAATCCAGTTAGTGGATTTAAGAACATGTTTAGTAAGAAAACATTGTTTGCTTTGTTGAAAAACATTATGAAGCTGGGTTTAGTTTTTTGGATGGCGTACTTGATGATTTCATCTTCGATTAACCACGTAATAAACTCAAGCAATGTGGGTTCAGAAAAATTATTCTTTTTAGTAATGGAATTAGTTAAAAGTTTAGGTGTCCAATTGGGAATGGTGCTGTTGGTATTGGGTATCGCAGATTACCTGTACCAAGTTTATGATTACCGCAATGGATTGAAGATGTCTAAGCAAGAATTGAAAGATGAGTACAAGGAAAGTGAAGGAGATCCACAAATCAAAGGTAAGCGTAAGCAATTCCATAGACAAATGACCAGTGGTTCATTGGCAGATGTGGAAACAGCGACAGCAGTCATCACAAACCCGACTCACTTAGCGATCGCCATTCGTTACGAAAAAGGAAAAGATGAAGTCCCCATTATTGTTGCTAAAGGAGCCGATCATCAAGCGGCTAAAATTAGACAACGAGCAAAAGAATCGCATGTTCCTATTATAGAGAACAAACCAGTAGCTAGAGCGATGTACAAATCAATTGAGGTGGGACAACCCGTTCCAGTAGATATGTATCAAGCGATTGCTGAAATTTTAGCCTTGGTTTACCAAATGGAAGAAATGACGAAACGCAAAATTTAAAATTGTTTGAGAAGATGAGGAGTCGAAGAGATGTTAACTGCTTTTACGGGAAGACTTGAAAAACTAACGAAATCATTAGATGTAGTAATAGCCTTTTTTGTAGTGGCTATTTTAGGAATGATTATTATTCCATTGCCATCTTTTTTACTAGATTTTATGTTGGTTGTCAATATTGCGTTATCTATTACTATATTACTATTGACTCTATTTTCTAAAAGCGTATTAGAGTTTTCAACCTTTCCAACCTTATTATTAATCACCACCATGTTCAGATTAGCATTAAATATTTCTTCTACTCGACTAATCTTAACCGTCGGAGAAGCTGGATCGGTTATTGACACCTTTGCCAATTTCGTAGCTGGAAACAATGTTGTCGTCGGAGCCGTTATCTTTATCATCATTGTTATCATCCAGTTAATGGTTGTTACAAACGGTGCAAGTCGTGTATCAGAAGTATCGGCACGCTTTACCTTAGATGCTATGCCAGGAAAACAAATGTCTATTGATGCTGATTTGAACTCAGGTTTGATTGACGAAGATACCGCTAAAAAAAGACGGTCAGATTTAGAGCGAGAAACTCAGTTCTTTGGAGCAATGGATGGAGCGAGTAAGTTTGTTAAAGGGGATGCCATAGCTGGTATCATCATTACAGTAATTAACTTAATCGGTGGAATTGTCATTCATACTGTCCAAAGTGATATGGGTGTTATGGAAGCCTTAAACCAATTCGGAAAACTAACGATTGGGGATGGGTTGGTAAGTCAGATTCCTTCGCTATTGATTTCAGTTGCTTCAGGTATCTTGGTAACTCGTTCAGGAAGCAGCACAGGTTTTGGTAGTGTTGTAGCAAAAGAATTATTCAGTGCACCAAAAGTCATGATGATGTTGTCTACAATCTTAATTTTATTTGCTATTATTCCTGGATTTCCAACGATTCCATTTTTACTGTTAGGTCTAGCAGCAGGTGTTAGTGGCTACTTAACGATGGAAAACGAAAAGAGTCAAAAAGAAGAAGATAAATCAGATGAAATGAAGAGTCAAGCAGCCTTGCGTACTCGACAAGAAAGAAATGAGGAAGAATCCATTACTTCGTTTCAAGTTGATCCGGTTTCAGTTGAGATTGGTTACGGATTGATTCCGATTGCGGATGATACGCAAGACAACAACTTGATGAACCATATTTCAAATATCCGAAAACAAAGTGCTCACGAATTAGGGATTTTGCTTAGTCCAATTCGGATAAGAGACAATTTACAACTCAGAGCAAATGACTATTTAATTAAAATTAAGGGAAATACAGTTGCAAAGGGAGAACTGTATTTAGATAAATTTTTAATTGTTGATCCTGGCGAAACGGATTTTGATTTTAATGGAATCGCAACAAAAGAACCAGCTTTTGGTTTAGATGCGATGTGGGTAAATGAATCGGATAAAGAAGCAGCGGATTTAAGAGGATACACAGTTGTTGAACCCTTAACAGTATTGGTAACTCATCTAAAAGAAACGCTCTACAAATCAAGTTACGAATTATTAGGCAGACAAGAAGTTAAGCAATTATTAGAAGGCATCAAAGATAAATACGGGGTCGTTATTGATGAGTTAATCCCAGATATATTGAGACTTGGTGAAGTTCAAAAAGTCTTGCAAAACTTATTGAAAGAAAATATACCAATCAATGATTTAGTGACTATCTTAGAAACCTTAGCGGATTACGGCAATACAACTAAAGAAGCCGAAATGCTGACAGAATATGTCCGACAAGCCTTAAATAGGACAGTAGTTAAACCTCATCTGGATGACAATGGAACATTACAAGTCGTTACCATTCTCCCTGATACAGAAGAAATGATTAGCCGAAGCATTCAGAAATCTTCGGCTGGCTCCATCCCGGTTCTTCAACCAGATAGGGTTACAAAACTATTTGATAGCATTACAGCGACACACAATCAATTGGTAATGAGTGGTGTCCCACATGTTCTGCTATCATCCCCTAAAATCAGACCGGCCATGAAAAATTTGATTTCTTATAATTTTCCAGATTTAGCGGTTTTATCTTTAAATGAAGTTCCGAATGATGTTGTAATTGAAACGGTTGGGATGATTGAGAGTTGACGCATGATATAAAAATGCAAGAACCACAAATTTTCTAAATGAGGAGGAAAGCAGATGTATTATGAAAATGACCGAGAAAAAGAGATCATGAAATACCTGCCCTTAGTGGAAAAGGTGGTAAACGGGCTGAAGATTAAA
Source organism: Carnobacterium sp. (assembly GCF_049673005.1). Classification (GTDB taxonomy): domain Bacteria; phylum Bacillota; class Bacilli; order Lactobacillales; family Carnobacteriaceae; genus Carnobacterium_A. The sequence continues at coordinate 5,983 of NZ_JBATXB010000029.1, forward strand.
CGCAGCGAATACGATCGCAGTGATTTATACAATATTGGTGTCATCGGGTTAATGGATGCTCTTGAAAAGTTTGATAAATCAAAAAAAGTGCCTTTCGAAGGGTATGCATACATTAGAATCAAAGGCACGATTATTGATGAGGTCAGAAAAACAGGTCCTGTCTCAAGAACAAGATTAACGCGATTAAATGAGTACTATCGTGCGAAAGAAAAATTAGAAAAATTAAAGATGCGCACACCGACAGAATTAGAAATTTGTCAGGAGTTAGACATTAATGAAAAGCAATTATCTAAAATACACGAAACCGTTCATCAACTAGCTTCTGTATCACTAGAGAAAGCGATGTTTAGTGATGATGGCAATGAAAATGAACTGATTAATTTCTTAGAAGACAAACAAGTAATGGACACGGAAGATGTCCTTACCAATAAAGAACGTCAAGGTCTTTTAACGGAGCATATTGCTCAATTGGCTAAAAGAGAACAAATGATTTTGAACATGTATTACGTGGATGAATTATCCTTAAAAGAAATTGCGTATGTGTTTGACATCTCAGTTCCACGCGTTTCACAAATCCATGGCAAAACAATAATGAAACTAAGAGAGTTAATGAGGAGAGAATACGATGATTAGAAGCATAGATACACTTAGCCATAATTTTAACGTCTTACAAAAACGACAAGAAAATATCAGTGCCAATGTTGCGAATATCAATACAGCTGGATACAAATCGCAAGAATTGATTCAAAGCACGCTGGCTTCTAAGACAATGGTTAATCATCTAGGTGGCCCTAAATTAGACCAACAGCAAAATCTAGGTGGGTTTACTTTTGGCAATCAGCTAGATGAAGTGTACAAAAACTTTGAACAGGGTGGATTGAAAGGAACCTCTTCTCAAACAGATTTCGCTTTAAGTGGAAACGGTTTTTTTACATTAGCGGGGAACGATGGACAAACCTATTACACTAAAAATGGCCAATTTTTAGCCAATGAAAATGGTGAACTAGTGAACCAAGATGGGCACCGTGTAATGGGTAGGGGCGCAAATGGCCAGCCAACACCTATTCAAATGAATACAACGGACATCTCAGTAGACAGTACAGGCAGGATAAATGGAACAGGCTTGCAACTGATGTTAACAGAATTTGATGATCCAGCGGCATTAACGAGTATGGGCGGAACTTTGTATACTGGACAAGGTGGTCAATTAGTCAATGGAGAGACAACCGTTTTCCAAGGAATGATTGAGACGTCAAACGTAAAAACCGTTGATGAAATTACGAACTTAATGCTTGTTTCTAGAGAATTTGGAGCGAACCAAAAAGTATTAAGTGCAGCGGATGAAACCTTAAAAAAATCTGTTAATGAAATTGGAAGAGTCTAGGAGGATAAGGACATGAGCATACCTTTAAGTATTAGTAAAAGTGGATTAAACGCGATTCAAACATCAATGGATGCCTTATCACATGATATAGCGAACATCAATACAACAGGCTACAAATCAAAAAATATTCGCTTTAATGAATTGTTGACGAATGATATGCAGAGTGGAAAACTACTCTTATCTGACGAGGCACAAAATAGTTCAATCAATAGAGGAACAAAAAGTGAGTACACCACATTAAATCATGGACAAGGCTCGCTTATTTCTGATGCCAACCCTTATCATTTAGCAATTGAAGGTAACGGTTTTTTTGGAGTAACCGACGCAACGAATCAATTCTATTTAACTCGTGATGGTGCTTTTCAACTAAATGGAGATAAATCTATTACGAATGGAAATGGCGATCGTTTAGCGATTGAAGCGGCTATTCCAGTTGAACAATGGCCAGAAGGAGACGTTAGTATTTCTAAAACGGGTGACGTTAATATCCAAACAGCTAACGGAAATACACTCGTTGGGAAAATAGCTTTATTTAATCCTGCTAACACAGACGACTTGGTTTCAGTAGGAGGAAATAAGTTTACATACAATGGAGATTACGATCAAACAGACGGTTCTATTCAGCAATTTTACCTTGAAGGTTCAAATACTGATTTAGCGACAGCTATTACAGATATGATGTTAGCTCAACGCTCGTACTCGTTAAATATGAAAGTAGCACAAGG
>NZ_JBATXB010000030.1:0-24138 GCF_049673005.1 Carnobacterium sp.
CGGGTCATCAGTAACGACGTTACTGGTTAAAAAAGAGCAGTAGCAATATTCTTCGGAGGTTTAGCTCAGCTGGGAGAGCATCTGCCTTACAAGCAGAGGGTCGGCGGTTCGATCCCGTCAACCTCCACCATGAGTCATTAGCTCAGTTGGTAGAGCATCTGACTTTTAATCAGAGGGTCGCAGGTTCGAATCCTGCATGACTCATAACTATTCATTCAAATGACTAGTTACAGCCATATTTTAGCGGGTGTGGCGGAATTGGCAGACGCACTAGATTTAGGATCTAGCGTCGAAAGACGTGGGGGTTCAAGTCCCTTCACCCGCACCATATTTTCAAGCCGGCTTAGCTCAGTTGGTAGAGCATCTGATTTGTAATCAGAGGGTCGAGGGTTCAACTCCTTTAGCCGGCATCAGTGCGGAAGTAGTTCAGTGGTAGAACGCCACCTTGCCAAGGTGGAGGTCGCGGGTTCGAACCCCGTCTTCCGCTTACTAGTTCAACTAGTAAGTGATATAATAATCATAACTTGTTCATATTGCCGGGGTGGCGGAACAGGTAGACGCACAGGACTTAAAATCCTGCGGTGAGTGATCACCGTGCCGGTTCGATTCCGGCCCTCGGCACCATTTATTGCACCCATAGCTCAATTGGATAGAGTACCTGACTACGAATCAGGCGGTTAGAGGTTCGACTCCTCTTGGGTGCATTCCATTTTACATAATTAAATCGAAATGGAAATTCCAGAATAACTCAACGTACGGGAAGTAGCTCAGCTTGGTAGAGCACTTGGTTTGGGACCAAGGGGTCGCAGGTTCGAATCCTGTCTTCCCGATAATGAAAGACCACTTAATATAAGTGGTTTTTTTTGTTATCTAAAAAATTAAATAGTGATTATTTGGGTTCTTCAAGAATTATTATCTCATAAATAAAAGAAACATATTATTTATGAACAATTATGAGGAGAGTTACTTTTCAAATACAATTTTTTCTCGTATAATTAAAGTCAGTATTAGTCAAAAAAAATTTAGTTAGTTATTTTTTACAGAAGAATCATTATAAAGTCTGGTGTTGAGACGAAAAGAAAAGGAGCGTTACTGAAAGGACACCGTTGCAATGTATGGTGAAAATAGGTATTATGTATACCATACAACATCATTGTTTTAGTAACAAGTCACACATGAATAATCAGAATATGTCGGATATCATTGAAGCTTATTTAAAAAAGGTACTTGGCGGGGATGAGCAAGTCGAAATTAGGCGTAGTGAAATGGCAGACCGATTCAATTGTGTTCCTTCTCAAATAAATTATGTTATCAACACGCGCTTTACTATTCAACAAGGATATTTAGTTGAAAGCAAGCGTGGCGGTGGCGGATATATAAGAATAATTAAAGTTAAATTACTAGATGCATCAGAGATGCTAGAAATGATGATTGATGTTATAGGTAGTGGGATATCACAAAGAAATGCTTGTTCTATTGTTGAAACACTTTATCAAGATAGTATGATAGCTAAACGAGAAGCAAGCTTGATGCTTTCAGCTATGGAGAAATCGGTTTTATCTTTAGAGGATTGTAAAAAAGAAAATGAACTACGTGCAAGAATATTAACTGCTTTTTTGAATAATTTAAGATACGAACAAGTATAAAAACGGAGGTAATATTATGGATGAATTATTCTCAGAAAAAGCAAAAGCTGTCTTAATGTTAGCTCAAGAGGAAGCTAAACAATTTCGTCATCGTTCTATAGGGACAGAGCATATTTTATTAGCCCTTGTAGTTGAGCAAGAAGGTATTGCAGGAAAAACCCTGCGTGAATTTTCTATAACTGAAAAAGAGATAAGAGAAGAAGCAGAACATTTTACTGGTTATGGGACGATGAAATATGGTTCTAAAGATGTTGTTCTTCCTTATTCGCCAAGAGCAAAGCAAGCAATTACTTTGGCGACAGATGAAGCTAGAAGGATGGGTGCTTCTTTAGTAGGTACAGAACATTTATTGCTTGGTCTATTACGCGAAGAGGATGTATTGTCTTCTAAAATATTAGCAAACTTAGATATTAACTTAAATAAAATACGTCAAATTTTATTGAAAAAAATTGGTATTACCGATGTAAATAATGGTAAAGCTAGACGTTCTAAATCAGCTATCAAACAAACTTCAGGGACACCTACACTAGATGCATTAGCAAGAGACTTAACAGCCAGTGCTAGAGCAAAAAAGATTGATCCAATTGTAGGTCGTCATACAGAAATAAAAAGAGTTATCCAAATTTTGAGTCGTCGTACCAAAAACAATCCAGTTTTGATAGGTGAAGCTGGAGTAGGTAAAACTGCTATAGCAGAAGGATTAGCACAAAAAATTGCAGACAGAGAAGTTCCTCATACGTTAATTGGTAAGAGATTGATGATGCTTGATATGGGATCATTAGTTGCAGGGACAAAATATCGCGGAGAATTTGAAGAGCGCATGAAAAAAATTATTGATGAAATTTATCAAGACGGTAACGTAATCTTATTTATTGATGAACTACACACATTAATAGGTGCGGGTGGTGCTGAAGGAGCGATAGACGCTTCTAATATATTGAAGCCTGCTCTAGCTCGAGGAGAGTTACAGACTATAGGTGCTACGACTCTAGACGAATATCAAAAATATATTGAAAAAGACGCAGCTTTAGAAAGACGCTTTTCACCGATTCGTGTCGAACAACCGTCACTTAAAGAAACGGAAGATATCCTATTGGGCTTACGTTCACGTTATGAAAATCATCATGGGGTAGAAATTACGGATGAAGCAATTCATTCAGCTGTTCAATTATCTTCTCGTTATATAACTTCAAGGCAACTTCCAGATAAAGCAATTGATTTAATAGATGAGTCAGCTTCAAAGGTACGCTTAGATTCTTCTAGTAAACCTTCACCAATGGTTGCTGCACTCAAACAGTTAGAACTTTTAATTGAAGAAAAAGAAATAGCTATTCAATTACAAGATTTTGAGAAAGCAGCTAAAATAAGAATAAATGAAATGAAACAGCGAACAGAAATTGAAGGAATATTAGAAAAAATTAAACATCCCTCTCCAAATGCAGTAAGTTTGAAGGTAGAAGAGGTAGATATTGCAGAGGTTGTTTCTTTATGGACTGGGATTCCAGTAAAACAAATGGACCAGAAAGAATCAGATCGTTTATTGAAATTAGAAAAAGTATTGCATAATCGTGTAATTGGGCAAGAAGAAGCAGTTAGTGCAGTTGCTAGAGCTATTAGAAGGTCTAGAAGTGGGCTGAAAGATCCCAACAGACCTATTGGTTCATTTATGTTCTTGGGCCCAACAGGGGTTGGGAAAACTGAACTAGCTAAAACGTTGGCTGATGCAATGTTTGGTAGCGAAGAAGCTTTAATTAGAATAGATATGTCTGAGTTTATGGAAAAATATAGTACAAGTCGTTTAATTGGTTCTCCTCCAGGTTATGTTGGTTATGATGAAGGCGGACAATTAACGGAGAAAGTACGACAAAAACCTTACTCTGTCATTTTGTTTGATGAGGTTGAGAAAGCACATCCAGATGTATTTAATATACTGTTGCAAGTGTTAGACGATGGTCATTTAACAGATTCAAAAGGTCGTAAGGTAGATTTTAAAAATACTGTTATGATTATGACGTCAAATCTTGGAGCAACATCATTGAGAGATGAAAAACTAGTTGGATTTAGTACAAAAGATAAGAAAAAAGATCATAATATGATGGAAAAAAGAATTAAAGAAGAACTTAAAACAACATTTAGACCAGAGTTTATTAATCGTTTGGATGAAATTATTGTGTTCCATGCACTTGAAAAAACAGAATTGAATAAAATCGTTAAACTATTAACAAAAATGATTGTTGTGCGTTTAGAAGAGATGGATATTCATGTCAAATTAACCCAAGCAGCTATAGATGTTATTTCCAAAGCGGGATTTGATCCAGAGTATGGAGCTAGACCTTTGCGCCGTGCGATTCAAAAAGAAATTGAAGATCGTTTAAGCGAAGAGCTATTAAGCGGTTCAATTAAAGTTGGCGATCATGTTACTATCGGAGCCTCAAAAGGAACAATTAGGGTGATAGTGAAAGATACGACTAAAAGACTCGAAAACGCTACTCCATCTACTTCAGTAAAATCCTAAAGAAAAGGTTATAAGATAGTTTAAGTAATGGAAACACCTGATATCATCGAATGATGTCAGGTGTTTTTGTTCGTATTTCAATTTTTTTTCTGCTATGATTGAGCTATAGATAGTATAAAAGGAGATGTGAATTTTTATGAATAGAAGTACACGTAACTTACTAATCGGTTTAGGTGCTACAGTAGCGATAGGAGCCGTTATTTTATCCGCATCTGATAAATCTATGGCTAAAATAGAATCCTATATTAATCGTCAAAAAGCTAAAAATTTTGTTAAAGATAAGCTAAAAGGCAATGAGAAAGCTTTAGATGTTGTTGAAAGGTTATCGGATGAAGAAGTTATAAATCTTTTAAAGGTTGTCGATAAAGTTAGTGATTTAAAAGGGCAAGTTGGAACTTATACAAGTCATTTAAAAGATGCAACGAATGAATTTAAGGACATGTTTATAGATAAAAAAGAAAAAGCAGCTGGAAAAGCAGAACATTTTGTAGATGAAGTTAAAGATAAAGTTAAAGGTTAACAAGAAAAAAAGCTTTTTACTTATTGAATGATAAGTAAAAAGCTTTTTTTCTTTTATAAGAGATAGTACCATTAAATGGTCAAAAGATAATTAAGTAGCAAAGTAATAAATCGTTCATATTACGTAAAGATAAACCACTTGTATCATAAAAGCGATCTATTCTATATTGTAAAGTATTTCGGTGAACGTATAGTGACTTAGCGGCCAAACTAATATTTCCTTGACTATGCCACATAGCTAGAATTAGTTCTTTTAGCTCCGGTTGATTAGAATAATTTTTTTTCAAGGTATGCATAAGGACGCTTTTTTCTAAAGCTTCAGATGTATAATGCTGCAAAGCGACGTTAGATAGAGAAAGCAAGTTTTTTCCTTTATTTTTTTGTTTTTCAAAAATAAATTGTTCTTCTTTGAATACTATTTTAAATTGTTTATTAATGGGCCAAAACTGACCAATATAGAAAATCGTTTTAATTGAAAAGTCATCGTCAAGGGTTTGGATGATACCAGAAATTTCATCAAGCGTTAGTCTTTCATCAGATTTTTTTTGTATGAGTAAACCGGAGAATTCATTGATGAAAAAAACTTCTTCAGTGTTACTAAACATACTTTTAAATGCCCTTAGCCAAGTTTTAGTTTCGAAATAGGAGTCTTTTTTTAAAATAGTAAATTGAATGATGCGAAATTCATTAGTCAAAACTACAGAAGGCAATTCAGTTCCATTAAATAGAAAGTGTTGCCACTTAGAAGCAATTGAAGGAACGTTGCTTTTATTAGAAGTAAATATAAGCTTCAGCAATTCGATTTCAGATTTAGTTTTATGCTTTAACTTAAATTGAATCCATTGGTTCTCATAAGCAAAAGAAATGTAATGAGAGTTTTCTAAAGGCAAACTTGTTAGTTGAGCATCAGGATAAATTACTTTGATTTCGTTAAAGTTCAAAAAAACACCTCATTTCAAATAAATAATCATTACTTTTATTGAGTCTATTATTTTTAATCAAGTTTATTGAAGAGTTATGATATGATAATGGTAATAAATTAAGAAAGGTTGGACGTATGCTGACATTAGAAGAAAAAGAACACTTTATGGGTGAAGCGATTAAAGAAGCCAAAAAGGCTGGGAAAAAATTAGAAGTACCGATTGGTGCTGTAGTTGTCTTGAACGGCCAAATTATTGGTCGCGGTCATAATGGTCGTGAAGAAACTCATGATGCAACAGCACACGCTGAGATGATAGCCATTAAACAAGCAAACAAAACTTTAGAAAATTGGCGTTTAGAAGATGCTCAGGTATTTGTAACGTTGGAACCTTGTCCAATGTGTAGTGGAGCAATGATTTTATCACGTGTCAAAGAACTTTATTATGGAGCACCCGACCCTAAAGGTGGTACTGCCGGTACGTTAATGAATTTATTAACAGATAGCCGTTTTAACCATCAAGTCGATAGTGAAAAAGGTATTCTTGAATTTGAATGTAGTGAATTACTAACAAGCTTCTTTAAAGAACTACGCAGAAGGAAAAAAGAAGAAAAAGCTAAACAAAAAAATTAGATGCAATCTAACAAGATAATAAATATTTTTGGAATTCATTTAGTCAGCCATTAACTCTTGATCTTTTGCAATAGTAGCATCTACACCTTTAATTATTGTTGAGATAAATTTTTCGTCTTCTAAAGCGACAATCCCTGCAACAGTTGTCCCGCCAGGAGATGAAACCTGATCTATTAAATTCCATGGAGATTGATCGCTTTGAAGGACTAATTTCGCACTACCTAAAACAGCTTGAGCAGCAATTTTTGTAGCTAATTCTTTTGGCATACCATTCTTTACAGCTCCACGAGCTAGGGAATCAATAAAAAGAAACGTATACGCTGGTGAGCTACCGGCGATGGCTATAAATGTACTAAAGTCTTTTTCTTCTAACTCGATAACTTCTCCTATGGCATCAAACATACCAAGCACATATTGGATTTTATCGGGCGAGGTAAAGTCATTTCCACAAACTGCAGTCATACCTTCACCGATAATTGAATTTAAGTTTGGCATAACTCTAATGATAGCATTAGTAGAATTTTCGCCAATTAAATTAGTTAATTTTTGTAGAGATGTTCCTGCGGCGATTGAGACTAATGTCGGCTGATATTTTTTAATAACATCACTTAAAGCAGGCAATAGTTCTTTAAGTACATTAGGTTTAACAGCTAAAACAACAACGTCTACTTTAGAGATTAATTCTTCACTTGAAGAGCAGATAGTTGTTTTTGTTTCAGCAGCGAATACATCTAATGTTTTTTTTGTTCGACTATAGAGATAGATATCTTCGCTAGACATATAATTTTTTTTAATAATTCCTTTTATAATAGCACTAGCCATATTTCCTATTCCAATAAATCCAACTTTCATAGATAACACTCCATTCCTAAAAATATACTAAACTGTTATTATTTTAACATAAAAAGACTATCTTGTTTAGAACTCTAAGTTTACTTCCTCATCTATATCATACAACAACATCTAACGTGTTGTTGTATGCAAACAATTAAAATGGTAAAATACAAGTCATATTTCAAAAATAGGAAAGCTACATACTTAGATTAAAAATTAACTTATTTTTAGAACCAAACAGAGTTATAAGTTAAAGAGATAAGTTAAGTAGATTAAAGAGAGGTGATCTAAGATGCAAAATCGTTATGACGAACTAAAAAGAGCTGAAAAAGGAGCAATTATAAGTATCGTAGCGTATATCTTTCTTTCTTTAATTAAAATAGGTGTTGGTGTTACCTATCAATCCGTAGCTTTAAGAGCAGACGGGTTAAATAATTTAACGGATGTTTTTTCTTCAATAGCTGTTTTAGTTGGTTTAAAGTTAGCTCGAAGACCAGCTGATGATAACCATCCATATGGTCATTGGAAAGCAGAAACAATAGCTAGTTTGGTTACATCTTTTGTTATGCTATTTATAGGAATTCAAGTTTTTTATTCTAGCTTTAATCGTTTAATTGAAGGTGAGAGCATCTCACCCGATAAGATAACAGGATTAGTTGGTTTTTTAGGCGCTATTATAATGTTAGGAGTTTATTTTTATAATTTAACACTTGCTAAAAAGATTAATAGTGATGGTTTAAAAGCTGTAGCCAAAGATAATTTTAGTGATGCTCTAACTAGTTTAGGGACAACGATTGCTATTATTGGATCAACGCTAGGATATGTTTGGATGGATGGTACCATGGCTATTATCGTATCCTTTATTATTATTAAGACAGGTGTAGAAATTTTTCGAGATAGTGCATTTTCTCTGACTGATGGCTTTAATACAGAAGATCTGGATAGGTATAAATCAAGTGTTTTAAATCTACCAAATGTTGTTTCAGTTGAAGACATTAAAGCAAGAAAATATGGTGCAAATATTTATGTAGATGTGACAATCTTGGTTGATGCTACGCTGACAGTTCTACAAGGGCACCAAATTACAGAGAATGTCGAGAGAACCTTAAAAGAATCTTATGGGATAATTGACATTGATGTTCACGTTGAACCTGCTCAAAATAACGATACGAATAGTTAATTGTGTCTTTATTATGAAGAAAGAATTAATCTAATCGTATTTGTTGTTAGTAGTTAGTTGATAATATAGAGAGAAACAAGCATAATAGTAATAATTGAAAGCGAACCCAATATGTTAACTAATAGTTCTTATTCATTTAATAAGGAACGGGGGTTGGAAATGGTTAATAAATCAACAGCTTACTTATTTTTCGGTATACTTCTAGCCATTAGTGTGTTCATAACGATAATTTATCGTTCTAATAAAGCACCAACTTTTATTCGATTAATTCCAGATAGAATAACGATTTTTTCTCCTGATACTCCACGTATATATAATTCTAATAGCTTTTCCCTTTTTAGAATAAGTAAACAGACGATACCGTTTATATCATCATTGATAACGGGTTTATTAAAATTAATAAAAAAATCTTCTAAACGTCCCCTTCAAAAACATGTAAAACTCAACCATAACTTTCCTGAAACAAATTCAGATATATTTTTAAAAATTCCTACTCCTTATGACGATGGTACAAATTGGATTGGCAGAAAAAACCAAGCGACACATCCATCTGTTATTCAGTTTGATACAGAATGGAATGGCTATAAATATTGGATGACGTATACTCCCTATCCTTACGGGAATGATAAAAAAGAAAATCCGAGTTTAGTGTCTAGTAATGATGGCGTTAATTGGGTTGTGCCACCAAAAGTAGTTAACCCAATTATTTCTAATAGGGTCATTCCTAGTTATCTTTTTGATAGTTACCTTTCTGATAGTCACCTAGTATACAACAAAGATAAAGATGAGTTAGAATTGTGGTATCGTTATGTGAGTAACAGGAAAAGAAATGAAATATTGTATAGAGTAAGATCAAAAGATACCATTCAGTGGACTTCTCCAGAAAAATTGGTAGATGATTCTAATAACTTATTACAATATGTTTCTCCTTCTGTTATCTATGAAGAAAAAAAATATAGAATGTGGATTATGCGTGATTGGTATATCTATTATTTGGAAAGCTACGATGGCAAAGAATGGAGTAATCCAGTTCCGGTATTTTCTGGAAAAAAACCGATTCACTCATGGCATCCACATGTTTGTAAGATCGGAAACACTTATTATTTATTAAACAATGATAACGATACAAATACAGGTGCTGGTGGGAAAATATACTATAGTCTTTCTGATGATGGTATCTACTTTACTAAAGAAAAAATAATATTAAGTTCAACCGGAAATGGTTTAAGCTATGATTCGACAGGAGTCTATAGGGCAAGTATGGCATCCGGACCACAAGGTTTTTTCTTGTATTATGGTCAAGTTTCTATTAATTATCAATGGACAATTGGACTTTCAACCGGATTAAATTTAAATAAAATGAGAGGAATGGACAAAGCTAAATTAAATAGGTATCAAAAAATAAATAGTGATTTTATTAGTAATGAAGAGAGGTGTCAGGAGTTTTAAATAGTGATTTATTAAATAGAAAGAAGGGAATAGAATAGTGAAAAATAAGAGTTGGGTTTTTCCATTAGTTGGTATTATGCTAGTTAGTCTAGATGTATCTGAAGTTTTAGCTGAAGAAAGTAATGAATCGATAAAGATAGTGCAAGAAGAAAATAACGGAGGTATTAAATTATTAGATGAAGATGAACGTCAAGAATTGAAATCCAGTAAACTAAAAGAGTCTAACATCACAGAATTCGTTCAAGATAATACAACTTTGGAAATACCACAAGAAATACCGCAAGAAATACCGCAAGAAATACCACAAGAAAAGCCACAAAAAACACCACAAGAAATACCACAAGAAAAGCCACAAGAAACACCACAAAAAACACCACAAGAAATACCACAAGAAAAGCCACAAGAAACACCACAAGAAACACCACAAGAATTACCACAAGAAACACCACAAGAATTACCACAAAAAACACTACAAGAAACACCACAAGAATTAATAGAAGACATACAAGTAGAAACAATTGTAGTCACCCCACCACCAAAAAATGTGATAGTAGGCGAAACAATAGGACGCTTAGAAGTTACGTACAACCCCGGAAATGCAGTAAAACCAAAATGGGAATATTGGTGGTCATCCAATCCAGAAATTGCGACAGTAAATGCAGGTACGGGCATAATCACAACCCATAGAGCAGGTACAGCTATGATTATGGTTGAAGTTGATACAGGGCAAGAAGCCGGAGTATCATTAACGGTTAGTGATGGTTCATCAACGCCAGTAGAAACTCCAATAGAATCGATAACCATTGATTCTTCTAGAACTAACTTAGAGGTTGGAGAAACAATAGGCCGTTTAGATGTTATTTATAGTCCAGGTAATGCTATAAAACCGAAATGGGAATACTGGTGGTCTCAGAACCCAGATATTGCAACAGTTGATTCTGCTACAGGGGTAATTACAACAATTAGAAATGGTAAAGTTACTATTATGGTAGAGGTTGATACAGGACAAGTAGCATCCAAAAAATTCATTGTAGGAGTTCTAGCCGAGAAAGGTCCAAATTCTCAAATATTTTTGCCTATTCCGACAGTTTATGATGATGGAACCGATTGGATAGGACGGACGAATCAAGCAACTCATCCTTCTGTTATTCAGTTCGAAAATAATTGGAACGGATATAAATATTGGATGGGATTTACGCCCTACCCGTATGGCGATGATCAAAAAGAAAATCCTAGTATTGTAGCTAGTCATGATGGAATAAATTGGATTATTCCTGAGAATATATTCAATCCGTTAGTACCAATTGAAATTGAGAATGCATATAACTCAGATACGCATATGGTTTATAATAGTGAAACAAACGAGTTGGAACTTTGGTATCGCCAAGTTGAAAATGCTAGCTATAAAGAAACATTATTCCGTATCAGAACAACAGATGCACTAAATTGGACAATGCCTGAAGTAATGATTTCTGCAACTTCAAGTAATTATATGCAACTGACTTCCCCTTCTATTGTCTATGAAGATGGTAAATATAAAATGTGGTTTAATCGCAATTGGGAAGTTCATTATGCTGAAAGTTTAGATGGTAAAAATTGGAGTGAAGTTATTAAGATTAATACTGCTGGAAAAAATGTTCACACGTGGCATCCAAATGTTCAAAAATTTAATGATACGTATTACTTGTTGAACAATGATAATGATACAAATGCGGGTATACGAGGATCAATAAGGTACAGTACATCTACTGATGGGATTAACTTTACTGAAGAAACCTTTATTTTAACTTATAGTGATGATGGCGAAAGTTATGATTCTGCCGGTGTTTATCGTGCAAGTATGGCTATCGGTGAACAGGGTGTTTATCTCTATTATGGTCAGATTTCAGATTCATACCAATGGACAATTGGAATGTCTATTGGTGCTGACTTAGGTAGTTTGGTTGGTTTAGATGAAGAAAAGTTAGCTGGTTTTACAAGAGTTTAATCGTTATGAATGGAAATAGTGACACTTATGTAAGAGGGCTTCATTATCTTTAGTTGAATTCAACTGAAGGTAGTGATGCTTTTTTATTATTTTATAAGTAATTAATAATCGTTTATAAGGTATATCACTAGGAGTTTAATGAAAAGTGCATCTATTAGTGCTTTTAGAAATACATTATTCGTATTTTAAAGAGAAACTAGTAATATCACATTAAATTTTATTAAAAAATAACGAAAAAAGTGAATAGGCTTTGACAAATAAAAAAAAATGAGGTAAATTGGTTAATGGGCGAACTATTTAGAATCATATAGAATATAATGTTCGTTTATAGAGGCGACAAAGCGGAAATAATTTAAAAATAGATAAAAAGAATAGAAAGAGGTTTTCAAACTAATGAAAGTTTTTGATTATGAAGACATCCAATTGATTCCCAATAAAAGCATTGTTAAAAGCAGAACAGAATGTGATACAAGCGTGAAATTAGGCGAGCGTACTTTTAAATTGCCTGTAGTTGCAGCGAATATGCAGACAGTAATCGATGAAGAACTAGCGATTTGGTTTGCAGAGAATGATTATTTTTATGTCATGCACCGTTTTGAAGAAGAGAAGCGTCGTCCGTTTGTTATCGACATGCATGAGAGAGGATTATTCGCTTCTATCAGTGTTGGAGTAAAAGAAGCAGAATATGATTTTATCAAGGAATTAGCCGATCAGGGAATCATACCTGAATACATTACAATTGATATTGCGCATGGTCACTCTGAGTTAGTGATTAATATGATTCATCATATAAAAAAATACTTACCCAATACATTTTTAATTGCTGGAAATGTAGGTACTCCAGAAGCTGTTCGTGAGCTAGAGAATGCAGGAGCAGATGCTACAAAAGTAGGTATCGGTCCAGGTAAAGTTTGTATCACTAAATTAAAAACAGGTTTTGGAACAGGTGGTTGGCAGTTAGCTGCACTTCGCTGGTGTTCAACAGCAGCTCGTAAACCGATAATTGCTGATGGCGGGATACGACACAATGGAGACATTGCCAAATCTATTCGTTTTGGGGCTACAATGGTAATGGTAGGTTCTGTCTTTTCAGGGCATGATCAGTCTCCAGGAGAAGCGCTTGAAATAGATGGGAAAATGTACAAAGAATATTATGGTAGTGCTTCTGAATTTCAAAAAGGTGAGCATAAAAACGTTGAAGGTAAAAAGATTATGGTTTCACCAAAGGGAGATATCTCAAATACCTTATTAGAAATGCAACAAGACTTACAATCTTCTATCTCTTATGCAGGTGGCAAGGATATTGAAGCACTTCGTAAAGTAAACTACGTCGTTGTGAAAAATTCTATCTTTAACGGAGATCGTTAAATAGATAAAAAAAGAAGCCTTTGGCTTCTTTTTTTAATCTATTAAACCGTAATCAATTGTTACACTATTTTTATTATTCTGGAGAATGTCAGAAGTTGGTTCAAATGAACCTTCGTAAATCATTTCTTCTTCAGTTAAGTGATAAATTAAAAGTTGTTTTTTTAATGGAGAATGCTTAGTTTTAGAGACTAAATAAAGTTTATTGTTTTTAATGTTTTGCCATTCTATGGCATCATTAGAGACAGGTAAAGTAATTACTTTTTTTGATGATTCATCTAGATTCATCAAATTAGTTGTGTATAAATTAATCCTATTACCAGTGTAGTGATAAGAATAAATTTTACTTCTATCTAAAACAATAGTTGAGTCTACTTTATTGTATTCTTTAGGAAGAAGAATTTTTTTTGTTTCTTTTGTACTAATTTTATAATGATACAGTTCATAACTAGGTACTCTAGAATTAGAATCCAGTGGGACCATTTCATTCTCTTCATCAAATGGTTGTTCATAAGATAAACTAAAAATTAAATCATCAGAGGTCTGATTTATTTTTGTTTCTGATATCAATTCGATATAAGTTACTTCATTTGCTGATGCATTTGATTCAAAAGAAATTTGATTGTCTGATGTAACTTTTTGGTTGCCAAGATCTAGCTGATAAATGTGGTATTCTTGTGAGTTTTCATGATACTCTTCTGGATCTGTTTGTGGAATATCATTTCTAGTAAGAACAGTTAAGTTGCTATTTATAATTTGTATTTTTTGAATATCAACAAACTGATAGTCTTTAGTTTTAGGGAAATCAATTTTATAAGCGAGCTGTTCATCTGTCTTTTTATTCAACATACTAATAGAAAAAAATCTTTTTCCCGAATTTCTATCTAGATATTCTTGATTGAGTTCAATATAAACTAAAAAAGAATCATCTTCGAAAAAATTTTGAGTTAGTGATGATTTTCCGCGAAAGAATTTTTTATGTTCATTTTGTAAACTAGCCAAAGGAGATGTTTTTTCTATATAAGTTGACTGGCTTAGAAAAGACGTTTGCTTGTCATATAAAGTTTTGTTTTTAATTAAAGAAAAATACTTATCAGAATGTATCATACCGAATTCATTTTGTATTCGACTATCTGGAGAATAATAACCCTGTAAAGTAAGTTCTTCTACTTCTGAGGGGTTTCCTTCGATAGTTTTAATAGTAAAGTTTGGATAGTCAGTATTTGAAAAAATAGGTTTCAAATAAAAAATACCAACAATCAAAATAATAACGACTATAAGTGTGTACAACTTCCAGTAACGCTTCAACATGAAGACCTCCTCTAATTAGACTGTGATTTTTTTGTTTAATAAATAATGACTAATCCATATAGAAAAAATAGCAATAGCTATTCCAATAAATAAGACAATAGCCAAATTTTCAATGGGATAAAGATAATAGTAATCTAACTTAGCTTGAATAAGGATAGGAGAAATCAATAAAATCAACATTCCTATACTAAATAATATCCCAAATAGTATTCCTTTAAAGTGGAAACTTCTTTCAAATAAAATAGATGTAAATAAAACAATTAGAATAAGTAAACCTAATCCATAATGAATCAAAAATTGAAGAAATGACTCAGGAATTAAAAAAACTAAGTATTCTGAAGAAGAAATGATTGTTTGGATGGAGAGATTAAATCTTAAATTATCCGGTAATAAATAATGGAAAAGAGCAGATTCAAGGGGAAGCAGAATTAATTGAGTAGCAACTAATCCTAGTACCATTAAAAAAATAGTAGTTAACTTAGAGAAAAGTAAATTAATTCTATTTGTTGGCAACATTAAAAGACGGTATATAAAAGAATTTTTACCAAACCAATCTCGATACCAAATAAGAAAACTATAAATAATTAATGTAGCAATACTAAAAATAATAGGGAGAACAAACCAACCACTAGTGACTACGTCAATCATTGTAATTGGAGAATAAGAAATGAAGTATTGCTTTATAGAAAGAGATTCTTCCAATAGCGTCTGATTAACAAGGGTGATATAGCTACGTGCTTCTAAAAAAACTCCTGCTAACTGAGAAACGATAGTTATCCCTATTAATACGACATAAAAAGTTATAAAGCGATTAAGTTCGAAATGGACTAAATTTAAATAGTTTTTCATTTTATATAAACCTCCCGCATGACATCAATAATAGATTTTTCTTCTTGCTCGCGCATATCTTCAGCATTAAAATCTTTTACTACGATACCATCATCCATTAAAATAACTTTATCAATTAAGTGTTCAATATCATTAATTTCATGAGTTGTAATGAGCACTCCACGATCTTCAATGAGATGACTTGTAAAAACAGCAGTGATTTGTTCGCGACTAAAAATATCAATTCCTGAAAAAGGCTCGTCCATTAGTAAGTAATCAACATCTAAAGCTAAACCAAGTAATAAATTAATTTTAGCAGTGTTTCCTTTTGAAAGATCGGCAATTTTTTCTTTTTCAGTTAATTGGAAAAAATCTAGCAATTCATCTGCTCGTTTTTGATTCCAGGTTGCATAAAAATCTTTCATGAAACCCATTGCTTGTTTAATAGTCATCTGTGAAAGCATAGCGATTGTATCTGGAATAAACGCAATAGACTGATAACTATCTTTAGTTATTTTTTTACCATCGATTAAAATTTGACCACTGTTTATAGGAGTTAAATTCATAATCGCATTCAAGGCAGTTGTCTTACCAGCACCGTTGATTCCAATCAAGCATGTTATTTGTCCTTTCTCTGCAGTAAAGGATAGTCCTTTCAAAATCTTTTTTTTACCAAAGTTTTTAGTGATATTTTTTACTTCAATCATTTGTATCCTCCTTATCGTTTTCATTTTCGAGATATTTCTTTTTGACTAAATCAACAATTTCCTCTAAAGGAACTTTAATAGGAGTGATTGCTGTAATGAAGTTATTTGTAGCTTCATCAATTAATTCTGTACGAATATTTTTTAAAAGCGCAGTATTTTCAGTGATTTTACTAGGCATGTTGCCTTCTGTATAGATTAATCCAATCGTTTCCATTTCTTTATAAGCCTTTTGCGCAGTATTAGGATTAATACTTAATTGATTTGCAAGTTCACGTCTCGATGGTATTTCTTGACCAGGTTTTAAGTGGGCAACGGCAATTTCTTGTTTAAAGTATCGAATAACTTGTAAATAAATGGGATCTCGTTTATCGAATTGGATGTTCATAGCTACCTCCTATAAGTTTCGGTGTATTAATTGACTAATACACCTATATTAAAAAAAACTGTGAAATCAAACTTCTCTACTGTATTATATGGCTAGTACGCTAGCTGTGTCAATAGTAACTTTATATATTTTTTAATTGTATAGTTGCTAATAAAATTTAGTGTGAAATAAAATTGAATAAAAATGACTAGCTTTTAGTTTTGCTTTACGTTATAATAAGAGATGCCGCAAGGCCGTATGGCAATGGAGAACTTACGAATCGTGTCAGATCCGGAAGGAAGCAGCACTAAGTTTGCTTGTCCATGTGCTGTACGTACATAGTAAGATTAAAAAGTTTTTGATTTTTTTAAATCAAAAACTTTTTTTGTTGCCATAAAGAAAAAGACAAACAATGATTGATCAGGAATGGAATTATTTTTGAAGAAGATCGAGGTTTAATTTTTGAGTCAAATAACGTATAATAAAAAGTAGCAACTACAGGGTTAAGAAGGGGAGAGAAGCATTGAGTTATCAAGCACTTTATCGCGTATGGCGACCTCAAAAATTCCAAGATATTGCCGGGCAAAAAGCCATTACACAAACATTAAGAAATGCCCTGATGCAAAAAAAGACAAGTCATGCCTATCTCTTTACAGGCCCTCGTGGAACTGGAAAAACTAGTGGAGCTAAGATTTTTGCTAAAGCTATTAACTGCCACTTTCTAAAAGATGGTGAGCCTTGTAATGAGTGTGAAACGTGTATAGCTATCACAAAAGGCCAATTAAATGATGTGATTGAAATTGATGCGGCGAGTAATAATGGTGTCGAAGAAATTCGTGATATCCGTGACAAGGCTAAGTACGCACCAACTAGTGCAGATTATAAAATTTACATCATTGATGAAGTTCATATGCTTTCAACGGGAGCATTTAATGCATTGTTAAAAACATTAGAAGAACCACCAAAGAATGTCGTTTTTATTTTAGCAACTACAGAGCCACATAAAATTCCTTTAACGATTATATCTAGAACACAGCGATTTGATTTCAAACGCATTAATGCACGCGATATCTCGGATCGGATGCGCTATATTTTAACTCAAGAAAAAATTGAGTTTGAAGAAGCAGCACTGCCTATTATTGCTCGAGCAGCAGAAGGTGGGATGCGTGATGCCTTAAGCATTTTGGATCAATCCATATCCTATGGAGATGAGAATGTAACAGTTGAAGATGTTATGAGTGTTACTGGAAGCTTGACTCAAGAAATAATGATGGCTTATTTTGAGGCAATTGTTAACCGCGATACAAAAAAAGGCCTTTTTCTACTACAGGAGATATTAGTGGATGGAAAAGACGCTGCACGCTTTGTAGAAGATTTAATTCTATTTAGTCGTGATTTATTAGTTTATCAACAAGCGCCTCAAATGAGTGAATTACTAGAAGGGGCTAAAGTTGACGAAGCATTTAAAACATTGAGTGAAACTATTTCGGCAGATTCGCTTTATCAAATGATTGTAATTTTAAATGGAACACAGACAGAATTGCGTTTCACTAATCATCCTGATGTGTATTTAGAAGTCGCTACGGTCAGGTTAACCCAATTGGGGACGGTTACCCACTCGGATTCTAGAGGATCATCAAATGAACAAGTACCAAAACAAGAAAAAGTACCAACGTCATCTAGTAACAAAAAAATTATCGAGTTAGAAAGTGAACTCCTACAATTAAAGAAACAAATGCAGTCCTTGATGGTAGAGGGTAGTTCGAAAACAGTTTCTAAAAAATCTAAACAAGTAACTAGAAAATCTAATAACAATCAGTTTAAACCAAACACGACGGCTATCTATGGCGTATTAAAAGAAGCTACTAGAGAAAACTTAGTTCAATTAAAGAATGTCTGGCCTGATTTATTAAATATGCTATCCGTTACTCAGCGTGCAATGTTAAAAGCATCAACACCGGTTGCCGCAGGTCCAAGTGGATTAATTGTTTCATTTGATTATGATATTCTATGTCAAAAAGCAACGAATGATAGTGAATTAATGGAAGCTGTTAAACAATTTTTAGAAAAACTTGTGGGTTATGGACCTAACATGATTTGTGTACCAGGTGAACAGTGGCCAATTATTAGAGGACAATACGTCAAACAACTTAAAAATCATCCTTTAAATGAGATGCCAATAAAGCAAAAAGAAGTAGGCCAAATTTCAAAAGCTGATGAATCTGTTGGGCAGATGGAACAGGCATTTAAACCTGTCAAAAAAGAATTAGAGTCGGTAGATACTTCTCAGTGGGATAGTTTAGAGGAGTTTGTTCCCCCTACCGAAGAAGACGATAAGATAGTTACTGAAGCGATGATGTTATTTGGAGAAAATATGGTAGAAATAAAAAATGATTAACTAGACTTTAAACTTGGAAGGAAGAGATAAAATGCGCGGAATGGGAAATATGCAAGGTATGATGAAACAAATGCAAAAAATGCAAAAAGAAATGGTAAAGACACAAGAAGCTCTAAATGAAAAAGAATTTATAGGAACAGCCAGTGGGGACTTAGTTAGTGTAACGATGACAGGTGACCGTAAAATGAAAAGTATCTCAATTAAACCAGAAGTAGTAGATCCAGAAGATATCGAGATACTAGAAGATTTAATTGTTTTAGCCTCAAATGACGCTTTAGCTAAAGTAGAAGCTGAGACGGAAGCAACAATGGGTAAATATACTAAAAATATCCCGGGTATGTAAGAAGTTTAAAGATAAACTAATGAAGTCAAAAAAATGTTGAAAATGGGATTCCAAGTTGGATCCTGTTTTTTTCACTTTTTTAGTTCATTAGTTTTTATAGAGAGGAATGGAGTTTATTTGTATCCTGAACCGATAACTAAATTAATGGATAGCTATATGAAGCTTCCCGGAATTGGAGCTAAGACAGCAGCTCGTCTGGCGTTTTTTACAATCAATATGAAAGAAGACGATGTAACAGATTTTGCAAAAGCGTTAATTAGCGCTAAACGCGATTTAAATTATTGCTCCATTTGTGGGCACATTACACAAGAAGATCCATGCTTTATTTGTCAGGATAAGTCTCGTGACAGAAGCATTATTTTAGTAGTAGAAGACCCTAAAGATGTTATATCTTTAGAAAAAATGCGCGAGTACCATGGATTGTACCACGTTTTACATGGTGTGTTATCTCCGATTGAAGGAACTGGACCAGAAGATATCAATATCCCAAGTTTAATAAGACGTTTGCAATCTGAGGAAGTAAAGGAAGTAATCATTGCAACGAATGCAACAGCCGAGGGAGAAGCAACAGCGATGTATTTGTCTAGATTAATAAGACCCGCTGGAATAAAAGTAACACGATTAGCTCATGGCCTCTCAGTAGGTAGCGACATTGAATATGCGGATGAAATTACATTGCTCAAAGCTGTTGAAGGGCGTCGTGAAATAGAATAAAAGAAGCAGACATGTGATAGGTAAAGGGAGAATGCTCGTGTTGTTTAAAAAGAAAATTAAGTTACGGAATCAATATGACAAAAAAATGTTTGATCTAATGAGACAAACAAAGCAAGAATGGGAACATGCAAAAAAAATTGAGCAATCCGTATTTGAAAAAGATGGATTACTTTTTGCCCAGACAAAACTAGCTAAAATTAAATATTTTTATTTATTTAAAGAAGCACGAATACGTAAGATAAAGGGAGACACAACAAAGAGTTGAAAGGTTCACAAAAGAAAGGGAAAATACACCCAGTTATTTATAATTCAGATGATTGTTTCTGGGTTATAAATAAGTGGGTTTTTTAAGGTATAATGATGATGCGAACGGACTAGAAAATGGAGAGTTCTTTTATCAATAGTTGAATAGATTTATATACGTTGGTTTTGAAAAAATCTGAGTAAATGGCATTAGACTGTTCTACTTATATGCAGTATAATAATAACTAAGGACTAAAAGTAAGAAATAAAGGGGTTTTGTGCATTGAAGGGAACGTTTATAACAATCGAAGGCCCTGATGGTTCAGGTAAAACAAGCGTTATCAAAGCTCTGTTGCCTATGTTAGAAAAAGAACTATCTCAAATAATAGTAGCTACAAGAGAGCCAGGAGGCAGCATAATTGCCGAAAAAATACGTGAACTAATTCTAAATCCAAAACACACTGAAATGGATGTACGAACAGAGGCTTTGCTTTATGCAGCAGCTAGAAGACAGCATCTGGTAGAGAAAATTATTCCTGCTTTAGAAGTCGGGAAGATAGTTATTTGTGATAGATTTGTTGATAGTTCTTTAGCTTATCAAGGTGTTGCACGAGATATTGGTGTCGAACAGATTGCAGCTATCAATCAATTTGCGACAGAAGGCCTTTCTCCTCAAATAACTCTTTATTTAGATGTAGAGGCTCACATTGGATTAGAAAGAATTAATAAAAATAAAGAGAACCGTCAGTTTGATCGTTTAGACCAAGAAAATTTAGAGTTTCATCAAACCGTACGCTCAGCCTATCTAAATTTAGTAGGGCAAAATCCTCTTAGAATGATTCCAATAAATGCTAATCAAGAATTAGAAGAAGTAGTAAAAGAGTGTTACAGTGTTTTATTAGAGTATTTCAGACAACTATAAAAAACGAAAGAGGTTGACCAAGATGAAACTAATTATAGCTATTATTCAAGATAAAGACAGCAACCGTTTATCAAATGAATTTGTTGATTCTGGAATACGGGCAACAAAATCATCAACTACTGGCGGTTTTTTAAGAGCTGGGAACACAACGTTTATCATTGGCGTTGCTGATGAACGTGTAGATGAAGTGTTAAATATTATTCGAGAAACGTGTCAATCAAGAGAGCAGTTTATGACCCCACCCGTTAGTTTAGATGTATCAATGGAAACGAATATGCCTTACCCTATAGAAGTTCAAGTAGGCGGTGCGACTGTATTTGTGATGCCCGTTGAACGTTTTGAACAATTTTAATTACAGGTCGTGATAAAAATCGAGGATAACTTAAGAAGTATGCAGCCTATTATCTACAAACAACTAGAAAAGACAATGAAAAAAAATCAACTAACTCATGCATATCTTTTTGAAGGTGTTTCTGGAACGGGGAAAAAAGATATGGCATTATGGGTAGCTGCGTCTCTTTTTTGTCAAAAACCAATTGATAATTTGCCTTGTAAAGAATGTACATCCTGCTCTCGGGTATTGAAACAAGTTCATCCAGATGTAATAGAAATTGCTCCGGATGGATTATCAATTAAAGTGGAACAGGTTAGACAATTAAAAGCAGAGTTTTCAAAAAGTGGAGTTGAAGGTCAACAAAAAGTATTTATTATAGAAGATGCTGAAAAAATGACTGCCGGAGCAGCAAACAGTTTACTAAAGTTTTTGGAGGAGCCTAATGGTAAAGCAATAGCTTTTTTACTAACTACAGCTAAACAGAGACTATTACCGACCATATTATCTCGTTGTCAATTGATTCATTTTAGGAATCTGTCAAAACAACGGTTATTAGATGAGTTAGAAAAAAAAGAATTAAGTAATCAGCAATCAGCCTTACTTATTCATTTAACGAATAGTTTAGAGACGGCTATTTTAATGAGTCAAGATGAGTGGTTTATAGAAGCTTCAAAGATTGGGTATAAATGGTTCATTCAAATTGTAAATAAGAAAGCAGAAAGTTTTATCTTTGTTCAAACAGATGTAATGCCTCACTTTAAAGAACGAGATCATTACTTACTGGCAATAGATTTACTGTTATTGGCCTATCGTGATGTGTTAAAGACACATTATAAAGTAGTTGATCAGTTAGCTTATCCTCAGCATAGTGAGCAAATAGGTAACATAGCAGAACAATTTAGCGGTGAAAAATTATCTTATTCAATTGAAATTCTTTTACAAAGTCGAAAGAAATTAGAAAGTAACGTAAATGCACAGGGAGTTTTTGAACAACTAACATTATTGTTAATAAGAGGATAAAAAAGCCGGACAAAGATCATAGCAAAGAGCGGGTGATAAGGAATGGATAAAAAAACTTTATACGATAGCTTTACAAAGCTAGAAAAAGACACGGATGCTACATTACATCAAATTTCTGATTTAAGAAGAGAGGTCGAGGCACTCGTAGAAGAAAATGCCACCCTACAAATTGAAAATCAACATTTAAGAGATCGATTGAGTGACCTTGAAAAACTGCAACTTTCAAATGAAGAAATTGTAGAGCCTGAGATGAGTAAATCGCGTTTGAATTTAGAAAAATTATATGAAGATGGGTTTCATGTCTGCAATGTTTTTTATGGCTCACGTCGAATGAATGATGAACCGTGTGCTTTTTGTTTAGATGTTATTTACGGAGAACGAAGATAGGAATAGAGTAGACAGATAAATTTACTACAAATAAATCGAATGCTGTTTATTTATAGAGATGATTTCGATCTAGTCAATCGAGATTATCTTTTTATATTTTTTGAAATAATGTATAACGACTTAAAAATGAAAAAGAAGAGAAGGAACTATTATATGAATTTAAAATCAATTATTAAACTAGCTCAGCTGTATTCTACTACTGCTAGTGTTTTTCCATTTCTTATCGGACTATTGTATAGTTGGTACCACTACCAGCAATTGCAGTTGATTTCATCAATTATTTTGTTCGTAACGGTTGTTTTATTTCATGCAGCAGTTAATATACGGGATGAGTATTTAGATTATAAGGTTGCTAGTGAAAAAAATGCTCCTCATGCTAAAGAAATGACAGTTGGTCGAGATCAATTAGACTTAGCATCAGTTAAAAAAGTTTATAACATAACTGGTCTGATATCTGCACTATTAGGTATTTATTTAGTTAGTCAAACAAGTATCATTTTATTGTACATTGGATTAGTTTGTTATCTAGTTGGGATTTTATATACCTCAGGTACTCATCCAATTTCAAGTACACCATACGGAGAAATTTTTTCTGGTATTGTGATGGGATTTGCCATTTATTATGTAACGGTATTTGTGAATGCATTTGGATTGATAGAAGTAAATGTTCTAACAACCGGAAAAATTTTCCTGGCGTCTGTTCCATTAATTAACATAGTGATTAATATTATGTTAGCAAATAATATTTGCGATTTAAAAGAAGATATCGAAGACAACCGCTTTACGTTACCCTATTATATTGGGAAAAGCAAAGCATTGTTTTTATTCAAGTCTTTTTATGCAGTAGCTTATATTTCTTTAATTGTTTCAGTTTTTATTGGAGTTTATCCCAAAATGGTTCTATTAACATTATTAGCTATTCCACTAACAACAAAAAATACAAATAAATTTTTAGCGGTTCAATCAAAATCACAAACATTTATTTACGCTGTTCAAAATTCAGCTATTATTCCACTATTCATGATGGTTACGTTTATTTTAGGTATCCTTTTGAATTTCTAAAGAAATCAATTAGGTATATCATTAGAAATATTGTTGTTTGAGTGGTATATTGAAATTAACAAAGAAGTTAATTTCAAGAAAGGTGGAATTCATAATGCATCAATTAAATAAGATGACTAGCACCGAATTACAAGAATTTTTAACTAGACAAAAAAATTCCACACGCTTTATATTTACCATGATTCATGTAGACGAAACAAAAGAGGAAGTTACCTTGAAGAATGATTCTGACTCTAATACGTTTCTGAAAAATAATCCAGAAGCATCTTTTGAATTAAAAGAAGCAAGCGAGTTAATTTAATGGTTTAAGAAATAGGTTATAACATAAAATGAGGCTGGGACAAAAGTCCCAGTAAGTAAGAAAAAAAAGAAATCTTTACTTCCACTTTTTATGTGGATAAGATTTCTTTTTTTATAGTTTTTTTTGTAGCAAATTAATGGTTTAAAATAAACAAAAA
>NZ_JBATXB010000031.1:0-2785 GCF_049673005.1 Carnobacterium sp.
GAATTTTAGGACAAACGATTATGATTTCATTATATGGTATTATTTTAAATAAAAGAATGGCGGAACAATTGATTATAAAAGAGTCAACAGGGGTTAAAAGTGAAATGATGAATGAATTAATTAATCCTTTAACAGCTATTAATTTAGACCCTACTTTATTGCCTATCCTAAGAGAGATATTATATGTAGGGATTCATGATGTATTCTTCTATGGTTTTATAACAGTTTTTATCGCTCTGATTATTAACCAGTTTGATAAAAAAGTAAAAATATATTAAGAAAAAAGGCATTTAAAGTTAGAGTAAAAACTAACTTTAAATGCCTTCTTTTATTTCTTTTCAATAACAATTAGAAAAGGTGGAGAATTTTTTTGGTTTATAAAACCATAATATAAAACACTATATAAATCTTGAGAGAGTCGTTTACTAAAGTTTAAGATAGCATCTTTTTCTATTTCTCCACCAGGGTGTCCAGAATAAACGGTTAATAATAGTAAACCACCTTTTCTTAACCGTGGAAGAATAGTTTCAACTGCTTGAATAGTGGTTTCGCCTTTAGTTATAATTTGTTTGTCTCCCTTAGGTAGGTACCCTAAGTTAAAGACCGCTGCAGCTATTTCGATAGTTTTAGGTATAAATAAATCAAGATTTTCGTGTCCTTCATTATAAAGGGTTACTTGTTCTAACAGACTAGTTAGCACTAATTTTTCTTTAGTTGTCTTGATGGCTTGAGATTGAATATCAAAACCAAAGACATGCCCAGTTTTACCAACTAATTTGGCTAATAAAACGGTATCTCCACCATTTCCTACAGTTGCGTCAATAACATTATCGCCATTTATAACGGTTCTTTTCAAAAGTGAATGACTATAGCTTAAGGCATTTTCAATCATACTACGGCATCCTTTTTCTTATTAAAGCTAGATTTAACAAAGTATGGAAACAAGCCAATCATTAAAGCTAACCATGATGCACCTAGTAGATAACCACCAATAACATCTGATGGAAAGTGGACTCCGAGATAAATCCTGCTAAACCCAATCGATAAAATTAAAAGAGTAGCAAATATAAAAACAAATAGGGGCAATTTTTTTTTCTTATGCAAGTAGAAGAATAAAAAAGTTATCCCACCGTAACAAATAAAAGAGCCCATTGAATGTCCACTAGGGAAACTTAAACCACCTTGTACAACTAAATGTTCAATAGTAGGACGTTCTCTTTGGAAAAGTAATTTAGCCAAATAATTTAGTACACCAGCTCCTAAAACAAATTGAAAAAAGTACCAAACTACTATACGTTTATTTTTTGTATACCAGAGAATAAGAAAGCTAAATAATAATACTAGAATAGACATGATTAAAACGCCACCTAAATCTGTAATGAAAATAACAAAAGGTGTCAGATATTGATTAGAGCTTGCAATGATTGGTTCAGCAATAACTTGATCCAACCAGTTAACCCAATTTGCATTGATTTGGACACCGTAAGCTAAGAAACAAAAAATAAGAAAAGATAAAAAACTCAGGATAAAAGCGGGTTTCGAATAGTTAAATTTTGAAGACATTGATTCACACTTTCTAAAGTTATTTTTTCTAAAACGAAGATGAACTGATAATTTATTTTACCATAGAAATTTAAGCTAAACAAATTGAGTGATTCATCACTAAGCTTTTATTGGAAGGTGTTTTTTCAAAAATAAACTATGCGTTATTATTACAGTTATGTGACTTTTATTAAAATAGACGTCATAAACAAAATACACCTATCAAATGAGCATATAGAACGTTATAATAACTTAAGTAGTGAGCATTTTAACTATTAAATAAACTTGTGTTTATGACCATTAAAGGTTGTTACTGAATCAGGAGGTATAATATTGGAAAAAACTAGAAAAGAAAGAATAAACTCTATTCCCAATAAAAGAATTGTTGACCAATTCAATCAATCACATATTGCATACAAAAAGGGTACTACTGTTTTAAGTACAACTCTGCTAATTAGTTTATTAGCATTCCCTTCTTTTTCAGTTTCAGCCACTGCAAATGATTTAGCAAATTCTAGTACTAAAAAATTAGAAAATGAAAAAGTTATTGTAGAGGAGAAAGATGGGGTATCAGAAGAAGTAGATACAGATAAACAACCTATCGTCGCTCTTACAGAAGAATCATTAATCATAAGAGAGCAAAGAATTAATGAATTAAAACTTTTATTAAGCGAATCACAAATTGATGAATTAATTTTTGAAGAACTAACAACGGATCAAATTGAAGACTTATTTATAGAAGCTTTAGCTGGATCGAATATGGAAAGTATTGTATCTGAAGAATCAGCTGAAACAGAAAATACAAGCTCAACTATGATAGTTGATGATAATTCTGCGATTACATATGAATTAACTGAAGAAGAAAACGTTGATGTTAGTGATAAAAAAGATGAAGCTGTTAAAATTGCGGACGAAAAAGCTATTGAAACAGAAAAAGCAGCGGCAGAAAAACTAGCAGTAGAAAAAGCTACGACAGATAAGTTAGCAGTAGAGAAAGCAGCGGCAGATAAGTTAGCAGCAGAGAAAGCAGCTACAGAAAAGTTAGCAGCAGAAAAAGTTGCGGCAGATAAGTTAGCAGCAGAAAAAGTTGCGGCAGAGAAGTTAGCAGCAGAAAAAGCTGCGGCAGATAAGTTAGCAGCAGAAAAAGCTGCGGCAGATAAGTTAGCAGCAGAAAAAGCAGCGGCAGAGAAGCTAGCAGCAGAGAAAGCAGCAGCAGAGAAATTAGCAGCAGAAAAATTAGGAG
>NZ_JBATXB010000032.1:0-1664 GCF_049673005.1 Carnobacterium sp.
CTTTCAGCATTTGCCACTGTCGGCATTACAAAAGGACTCGCAAGCAACATCGCTGCAATTAATCCTGTAGTTAATTTGTTTTTCAAAAAAAAATACCCCCTGTAAATCTATCTAATCAATTTTTCCAACTTAACAAGTATAGCATCAAAAGAGAAATTAAACGATACCTCTAAGGTAACAAATTCACGAGTAGTGTTACAAACAGATTAAATAACTCGTAGCCTTTCTACTCTTTACTCGGTACTTTTCACTTTAAATTAAGGCTAGAAATTAAAACTCTTTCGTTATATTATATGTTTAAGCCTTCCTTTATCTGATAAAAACCCTATTTGATAACGATTAAGTAGCATTACTATTGGCGAATGTATCCATCATAGAAGGAGTTAGAAAATGACAAAAAAAAGAAAAGAACTACTCGTTGCACTTATACTTATTTTATTCTTAATTACAGGTGGAATAAGCTTACATCAACATAAAATTAACGTACAAGCGAAAGAAGCACAAAAAATAGAAACAGAAATCAAAAAAGCTTTTACAACCGTCAAATACAATGTGAAACAACTCTATAAAAATGATGATTATCAACTTTTAAGCGAATCTATTTCAAAAGTAAAAATAACTAAAGCTGAAGACTCTCTTCAAGTATTAAATGAATTCAATCTGACTAAATCAAATAAAATAGAGTTAAAAAACTATTCACAAAGACTAGATTCAGCTAAAAAAATGTACGCTATTCAACTCTCTATACATAATAAATTTACTAACGAAAAAATTACAAGTGACGATATTGAATTTTCCAAAGAGGAAAAAGAGTTAACCTCATTAAATAAAACCCATCCACTTTTTGCTAAAACAATTACGGATAGCATTGAACAAAGCAAATCACAACTTGCTGTAAAGAAAGAATTAAACCTATTTTTTGAGGATTTCGATAAGCTAAACGTAAAAGAATCTATCTCTCGTTCTGAATATAATAAACTAAATAAAAAAATTGATTCTTTGACTAGTGAACCATTTAAAACGAGTTTAGTTGAAGCTCTAAAAGCTATTCAAACAGCCCTAGAGGATAAAGAGTTGAAAGAAAAAGAAGAACAGAATGCTACATTAGAAAAAGAGCGGCAAGAATCAGAAAAAAAGGATAAAGAAGAGGCTGAAAAAGAAAAAGTTTCTTCAACTAAAACGGATGCTTCTACAGTAAAAAAACCTATTCAAGATAAATTGGATACTACAATAAGCCCAGAGAAACCAGAACAACAAGATGGAATTGAAGGATTGATTGCACGAACTTCCACTAGTAAGTTAACTCATCAAATTATTAGTGTTGTCGCAACTGGTTCAAGTGCAACCGTTTCTTTATTCGAAAAAAACGGAGAGCAATGGCAAACTGTTCTCACGGTCCCTGGTCGTGTCGGTTACAACGGTGTAGGTAGTGCATATGAAGGTTCTGGACGTACTCCAAAAGGTGTTTATTCATTAGGTTTCGCTTTTGGAACGGGTCAAAATCCTGGTACAAATTTAGCTTACCGACAAATTACTGATCAGTCTTATTGGATTAGTAACCCTGGAGATGCACAGTACAATACGTGGCAAGAGCGTTCAAGCTCTAGTTCATTGGATGAGCATATGAGTGACTATCAGACTCAGTATCAATATGGCATAACACT
>NZ_JBATXB010000033.1:0-83376 GCF_049673005.1 Carnobacterium sp.
CAGGAGGAATTATTGGTAATATTATCGTAGGATTCATCGGATCATGGCTTGGGTCTTCATTATTTGGTAGTTTTGGACCTGTCATCGGTGGGTTTGCTATTATACCTGCATTAATTGGTGCTGTAGCACTAATCTTTATCTTTTCACTTATCATGGGAAGACGCAAAGGTTAATTGTATTTAACGCTTCAGTAGAAACACTTTGAGACTATATCTCAAAGTGTTTTTACTTTTTTTAAATTAACTATAAAAAGGGGATATATCATGTCATTAGAACACTATTCAATCAACATACATGCACCATTCAAAGAATCTAGCAAAAAAGTAAAAGAACCTACTTTTTGGTTGCCTTTCTTACCAGGTTTTAGTAAACTCAATCAACTTTCCGATTATAGTTATTCTGTAAAAACTTCTCTACCATTAGGTTCTTTTACTCATGAGACAACCTTAATATTTTATTTCGAACCAGAAATAAAATTTAATGAAGTTCATTTTACTTTTTCTTCAAAAAATAATCATATTACCGGCTTAGGTGAATTAATTGTTTTACCTAAGTCTGATGATATTATAAAATTAGAGATTTCGTTAGAGCTTCATTTAAAAGGAAGAAAATTTTTACTCCTTACTCCTCTTTTACCTTCACTTAAAGATTCGTGGGCTAAAAATATTTTAAATGAAGTAAAAGTGACTTTAGAAAATAAATAAAAAAACTTTCTAAAAAGATAATTTAGGAAAATTAATTTTCCTAAATTATCTAATAGAAGTTTTTTATTTTAAATAAGATAATTATATTTTATTGTTCCGGTACTAAAGCCTCCGGGAAATTTTTTGAAACAATTTCAGAACATCGTTCACAAAGAGATGGAGCTATTGTATTTGCCCCTACATCTTCTTTAATCGCACGACATCTCTCGCAAGTCTCACCATGAGCATGTTCTACTACGATTGCTAGAGAATCAAACTGTAAGGCTGTTTCTGGAGCTTCTGTTTTATCTCCTGCAATATTCAAGTCTGAGACAATTAATAATTGCTCAATATTACTATTTAATGATACAAATAAATCTCTTGTAGGTGCAGTAGGATAAATAGTTAACTTAGCTTCAAAAGACTTACCAATTTTTTTATCGTTACGTGCCTCTTCCAATGCTTTTTGAACATCTTGACGAATATCCATAAAGGCATTCCACATATCCATTAATTCTATTTCATTTTCATAGGTTTCAACATGTGGCATCTCAGCTAACTGAACGTATTCTTCATCTTCACCTAACAAACTCCAAATTTCTTCTGCTGTATGAGGTAAAATTGGTGTTAAAAGTTTAGTTAACTTAACAAGTACTTCGTAGAACACTGTTTGCATAGCTCTACGATCATATGAGTTTTCTGATTCAATATAAACAACATCCTTAGCAAAATCTAAATAAAATTGAGATAAATCAACTGTACAGAAATTATTAATTAATTGATAAATCGCTGGAAATTCATATTTTTCATAATTCATTTCTACTTTTTCAACGAGTTGATTCAAGCGAACCATCATATATTTATCTACTGAACGTAAATCTTCAAAATTAATTGCATGTTCTGAAACTTGGAAATCAGATGTATTGGCTAATAAGAAACGCATCGTATTGCGAATTTTACGATATACTTCTGAGACTTGTTTTAATATTTCATCACTTACTCGTACATCTGCTTGAGAATCAACACTAGAAACCCACAAACGAATAATATCTGCACCCATTTGTTTTGTTACTTTATCAGGAGACATCGTATTTCCAAGTGACTTACTCATTTTACGCCCGTCACCATCTAATACCATACCTTGTGACAAAACTGTTTTATAAGGAGCTTCACCATTTATTGCGATACTCGTTGTGATACTTGAGTTAAACCAGCCACGATACTGATCTGACCCTTCTAAATACATGTCAGCTGGGAATGTCAAGTTTTCTCTTTCCTTTAATACAGCTTCATGAGAAGACCCAGAATCAAACCATACGTCCATTATATCTGTTTCTTTGGTAAAGATATTATTAGGACTGGATGGATGAGTAAATCCAGCTGGCAATAGGTCAATGGCTTCACGTTCAAACCAAACGTTTGAACCAAATTCTCCAAATAATTGTGCAACATGATCAATTGTTTCTGGTGTAATAATAGGCTCATTATTTTCACCGTAAAAAATCGGTAGAGGTACACCCCAAGCCCGTTGGCGAGAAATAACCCAGTCGCCACGATCACGAACCATATTATAGAGACGTTGCATTCCCCATTGTTGAGTCCAATTTACATTTTTAATTGCTTCTAATATTTGTTCTCTGAATAGATCAATAGAAGCAAACCACTGTGGTGTTGCACGGAAAATAACGGGTTTTTTAGTACGCCAATCATGTGGGTAACTATGCATAAAGAAGTCCAATTTCAGTAAAGCGCCTTTTTCTTTTAGGATTTCTGTAATTAGTTTATTTCCTTTGTCATAAAATACCCCTTCTAACCCAGGAGCCTCATCTGTAAAACACCCTTTATCATCGACTGGTGATAAAACACCTAGTTTATATTTTTGGCCGACAATGTAATCGTCATCCCCATGCCCAGGAGCAGTATGAACTAAACCAGTACCAGCTTCTAAAGTAACATGGTCTCCTAAAATAACTAGCGAAGTACGATCATACATAGGATGTTGTGCTGTCATTAATTCCATATCTTTTCCTTTAAGTTCACTAATAATTTCTACACTTTCCCAACCAATTTCTTGAGTTACTGTATCAACTAAATCTTTCGCTAAAACAAATTTTTTGCCATCAGCTAAGATAGTCACGTAATCGTAGTTAGGATGAACAGCAATACCTAAATTCGACGGAATAGTCCATGGTGTTGTAGTCCAAATAATTAGTGATGTAGAATCATCAATCAATCCTTTGCCATCAATAATTTTAAAAGCAACATAAATACTTGCAGATTTAACGTCTTTATACTCAATTTCTGCTTCTGCTAAAGCAGATTCACTTGATGGTGACCAATAAATTGGTTTTAATCCTTTATAGATATATCCTTTTTCAGCCATTTTACCAAAAACACGAATTTGTGCTTCTTCATAATCAGGTGTCAATGTCACATAAGGATTATCCCATTCACCTGCAACACCCAAACGTTTAAAGTCTTCACGTTGTTTATTTATTTGTTCCCAAGCGTATTCTTCACATAATTCGCGAAATTTAGCTATAGACATTTCTTTGCGCTTAACACCTTTATTAGTTAATGCTTGCTCAATAGGTAGACCGTGTGTATCCCATCCCGGGACATATGGAGAACGAAAACCTGTCATCGATTTATAACGAACAATGATATCTTTGCTGATTTTATTTAGCGCGTGGCCAATATGAATATTTCCATTAGCATAAGGAGGTCCGTCATGTAAAATAAAAGTTGGTTTTTCTTTATTTAATTCTTGTCGTTGACCATAAATATCTTTTTCTTCCCATTCTTTTTGCCATTCAAGTTCACGTATTGGTAAGTTTCCGCGCATTGGAAAAGCTGTTTTCCCTAATTGCAATGTTTCTTTCATTTTCATTATTTATTCCTCCATTTTCTTATCAATCTACTGTTTATTAGCGTACTGCTTAAACTTTAAAAATGCAAATTCAGTATACAAAAAAACACTCCTCCCTTATAAGGGACGAAGTGAATTCGTGATACCACCCAAGTTTAGGAATGAACAGTGTTCATATTCCTCTCAAGCAATTGGTAACGGTTATCAGCCGGCTAATTTTACAATTTTTTCAAATCAGCACTCTTGGAGGATCTTACAATAAAAGGGATTGTTAGACTTTCACCATTTTCTAACTCGCTAAAAATATTTTATTGCTTTCTATTCCAATCATAGTTTTAAATACTATGGTAATTCAATTGCAGGAGTTGTGCCTTCAGCAATTTGATTTTCATCATTTTCAACTTCTTCATCAGTAGCTAGTTCAGTTGACTCTTCATGACTATTTTTTTCTTCCATCTCTGAAAGCAATGCCTTTAAAGTAGGTATTTCTAGAGCTTCTTCTTGTGAGGGTTTTAGAATATCTTCCCATTCTTCATTTTTGACCATCTCTAATTGAGATTCAATCATTAATTGTAAACGTTGTTTAAAGATTCTACTTTGTTTTCTTAATTCATCAGTTTCAGTTGTAATTTTTTTAGCTTTAGCAACTGCTTCATCCAGTAACCGATCTGCATTTTTGCCGGCTTCTAAACCAATTAATTCAGCTTCTTTTACTGCATTTTCTTTAAGTCTATCTGCAGCATCTTGAGCAACAATGATAGATTTATTTAACGCATCTTGCAGGTTATTATAATGTGTTACTTTTTCTTCAGAAAACTTCAGATTTTTTTCTAATTCACGATTTTCTTTCAGAACCATTTCATAATCTTTAATAATCTGATCCAAATAATCATTTACTTCGTCTTGGTCATATCCACGCATCTTGACAGGGAACTCTTTATTATGTATATCTAAAGGAGTTAACACCATATAAGACACCTCCATCATCTGATTTTTTTTATCTTTGATTTGATATTAAATGATTCAATACTAGAATACCTAAATTAGTTTACTTATGCAAGACTCCAAATTTTATACGCCATTTATCTTTTTTTGTTTTCCCCTCTATTTCTTGAACTTGTAGCCTACCAAATCCACGTATAGAGACAATATCTAAAACGCCTAATTCAAAATCTGGTTGAGTTATTTCTGACCAATTTAATTTAATTTTTCCAGACTCAATCATTTGTTTAGATCGTTGTCTAGATATATTAAATAAACTAGCTATTATTGTATCTAACCTCATAGAAGAAACTGTTTCATGAACTATAGTCCAATCATCAAGTGGTTTTAAAAGATCTAAATAGGATTTTTCTATCAAACGTATAGAGACGTTACCCATTTTTTCAACTTGATTTTGGACAAACGGCTTCATACTTTCACCAATGAAAAACTGCCAACGTTCTCCATCAGAAATGATATCTCCAAAAAAATCTCTTTTTAACCCTGTTGAAAGTAAGGTTCCTAAAATTTTCCCATGGGAAAGGTTAGTAAACTTAATTGGATAACGGATTTCAAAAAGAGCTACTTCAAAATCATCTTGTACAGGTACAAAGTATTCGGGACATATATAAAGTCTATTCCTTTCGGCAGCTTGATAGCCACCGAAAGAATAGATTTTTATCCCACTTCTCTTCCCTACAATTGTTTCGACTATATAAGCTTGTCTGGGATCTAAAAAATTAGTCAGATAAGGAGTATATTGATCTTCGCATTCTCTAATCCAATCGGTAACTTGATCGATAAAAGGACGTTCTTCTTTTCTAAAATGTTGATAAACATTCTCAATCATCAAAATACCTCCTAGTTTAGAAGCCTACAATTAATCTTGCTATAATTTGGTAAAGCGAGAATAAACCTCTCTGAGCTAAATTTAACACTAGAATAGCTACTATACCAGAAACGCTAATCATACCAATTGGCGGAATAAAGCGTCTAAAAAAGCCTAAATAAGGTTCACAGAGACGTACAATAATTTGACCGATCTTAGATTGGTAGGCCCCTGGAAACCAAGACATTAGTATATAGATAATGATGAGGGTTGAATAAGCTTGAATCAATCTCGATAATACAAGATAAACTAAATATAAAATATCCATAACGTTTAAACTATTCCTCTTTTCTAATATAAATCTTTTTCACGCATAATATCATTCAATGTCCCGTCAATGCTCACATTTTCTGGCGTGCACAAGAATATCTCATCTCCAATGCGCTGAATATCTCCACCTAAAGCATAGACTGTACCTGTTAAAAAATCTACTATTCTTTTTGCTTGTTCTTCATCCATTCGAACAAAGTTCAATACAACTGATTGTTCTTTTAATAGAATATCTGCAATTCCCTGTACTTCTGAGTAGACACGAGGTTCAATAATAGTAATTTTAGCTTGTTTCATTGAAGATTGTTGGTTAAATGATACAACTTTACTATTTATTTTTTCTCGCTTGGCATTGATGATAGGAATAGTTTTTGCATCAACCAACTTAGAGTCTCCACCTTTAGAAAAAGAATGAGATTCTTGATTATACATTGTATCTAACTCATCTTCTTCATCTAGTTCAAAAAAGCGACTAAATTTATTTTTCATTCCCATTTTAATCCCCCTTAATGAATAAATGGTATTAACACGATAAATCACTCTTGGAAAAATAAACTACCTATACGAATATAAGTTGCACCTTCTTCAATAGCAACTTGATAATCTCCACTCATTCCCATACTAAGCTCAGTACACGGAGCATGAGGTATTTTTTTTCTTTCTATTTGCTTTTGATAGTTCTTTAATTTTGAGAATATTAAACGAATAACCTCTTCATTCGAATTTTTAGGAGCCATTGTCATTAGACCTACTACTTTTATTTTACTAAAAGTAGCTAACTCTAAAATAAACTCTTCTAG
Organism: Carnobacterium sp.; assembly: GCF_049673005.1. Taxonomy (GTDB): domain Bacteria; phylum Bacillota; class Bacilli; order Lactobacillales; family Carnobacteriaceae; genus Carnobacterium_A. The sequence continues at coordinate 6,493 of NZ_JBATXB010000033.1, forward strand.
CTTTTCAGGAGCTATTCCACTTTTGGTATCTTCTCCACTAACATTAACTTGTACAAAACATCTCACGCTGTCTTGCGCTCTTTTTTCAATTTCTTTAGCTAAAGATAAGCGATCTAGAGAATGTAAATAATCAATTCGATTAATGATTTCTTTTACTTTCCTAGTTTGAAGATTCCCAATAAAATGCCAAGTAATATCATAGACCGAAAGTTCCTTTTGCTTCTCAAGGAGTCCTTCAGATCGATTTTCTGCTAAATGGAAGAAACCTCCTTGAATTATTTCTTTAGTCTCTTGTATTGATCTATTTTTAGTCACTGCAACTACTTGTACAGAAGATTTTTTTCGGTTTGTTTTTTCTAAAGTGCTATTAAATTTTTTTTCAAAATCAGAAATTGCTTGTTTTATATTTACCATCTAATTTATTTACGACGTCTTCTAAAAAATGGTGGTGTCTCAAGGTTTTCATCTTCTGATTTTTGACTACGTTCTTGTTTTTCTTCTTTTTTGAAAAAATCAAAATCTGATTTTTCTTTTTCAGAAAATACCTCTGATTGAGAGCTAGAAACATTTTGATCGCGAACGTTTGGCTCTTTACGAATATCCCAGTCACCAAAGGGATCTTTTGTGGCTCTTGATTGAACAGCTTCTCCACGATTTGGAGAATCATTTAAGTCCATACCACGATTTCTTCCAGAAGACTTTGGACGAGTATCTGCTTTTTTAGTTGTATCAATTCCTGTTGCAATAACTGTAACGATAACTTCATCGCCTAAGTTTTCGTTAATAGATGTTCCAAAGATAATATTTACTTCTGTTGTAGAAGCTGAAGAAACGATGTCTGAGGCATCTTGAGCTTCATACAATGTTAAATCTGAGCCACCAGTTATGTTTAATAAAACTGATTCGGCTCCATCAATCGAAACTTCAAGTAATGGAGAAGATATAGCTTTCTTTGTAGCTTCTGCAGTTCTATTCTCTCCACTAGCCATACCGATTCCCATTAATGCTGATCCTTGATTTTCCATGACTGTCTTAACGTCTGCAAAATCTAAATTCACATATCCTGGTGCAGTTATCAGGTCAGAAATCCCTTGTACTCCTTGGCGTAACACATTGTCAGCCTCATGAAAAGCTTCAAGCATAGGTGTTTTTTTATCAACAATTTCTAACAAACGGTTATTAGATATGATAACCAATGTATCTACATGCTCTTTCATCTGAGCAACACCTTCAGCAGCAAAACGCCCACGCTTAGGTCCTTCAAAAGTAAATGGTCGAGTAATAACTCCTACTGTTAAAGCACCTTGCTCTTTCGCGATACGAGCAACGATAGCTGCCGCTCCAGTACCGGTTCCTCCACCCATTCCAGCTGTAACAAAAATCATGTCCGCTCCTCTTAAAGCGTCAGCGATTTGTTCTTCGCTTTCTTCAGCTGCTTTACGTCCGATTTCAGGATTAGCTCCTGCTCCGAGTCCGCGAGTAAGTTTAGGTCCCAATTGTATCTTAACTTCTGCATTAGATCCAGCTAACGCTTGAACATCCGTGTTGGCAACGATAAACTCTACACCTTTAACACCTTCATCAATCATACGATTAACAGCATTATTTCCTGCTCCGCCTACACCGATTACTTTTATTATTGCTCCATTTAACGGGTTTGTATCAAATTCTAAATCCATTCTACTTCCTCCTACTTACACTTTTATAGTGTATTTAATCAAAAAAATTCGAGAAGAAACTCTTAGCTTTAAAAACCAAAGTATCTTCTTTACGCTTTTCTTGTTTGGTCGGTTTCTCATTGTACTCATATTCTTGTTCTTGATAGTCTACTATTTGAGTTTGTTTTGCTGTACTATTATTTCCTTTGAAATCACTTTGATTTAACGAAAAACTTTTTATAATTTGATGTATATCATCTAATTGTGATTCATAATTCACCAAACCAATACTAGTCGTAAACGTCGGATAACGCATCCCCATTTGATCAGGGACGTACAATTTAACATTAATTTCAAAAATATCCTCAGCTAATTCAACAATTCCTGGAAGTGCTGCTGCTCCACCAGTCAAAATGATTCCTCCTGGTAAATCTCGCGCTTGCACATGATCTAGTTCACTCTTAATTTTTTCAAAAATTTGAACTAATCGTGCTTCTATAATTTCAGAAAGATACTGTTCATCTACGTTAACTGGTTTGCTTTGTCCAATCACATCAACTGGAAAATCCTCATCTGCTGATGCTTCCTCAGGAAGGGCGTAACCGTAGTCTCGTTTAATTCTCTCGGCATTCTCGAAAGATGTATTTAAAACAACGGAAATATCTTTTGTTACGTATTCTCCACCTTCTTGATTAGCGTAAGCAAATTTCAGCTGACTATCATGCATAACAGAAGCGGTTGTTTGTCCACCACCCATGTCAATTACAATAGTACCAAAATCACTTTCTCCTTTAGACATCGCAATACTGCTTGTTGCTAATGGTTGTAGAACTATATCTTCAATTTGGAGTCCAGCTTTTTCAACACATTTTTTTGTATTGTGTATAATAGTTTTTGGACCAGTAATCATAGTTGCGTGCATTTCCAGTCTAACCCCAATCATTCCACGAGGATCTTTAATGCCATCAAACCCATCGACAATAAATTCTTCCGGTAAGATTGCTAAAATTTCTTTTTCTGGTGGAACTGATTTGACCATTGCTGCAGAAAGTACGTTCTGTACGTCCTCTTTTGTAATTTCTTTGTTCTCGCCTGATACAGCAATCATACCGTGACAAGGTTCAATTTCAATATTATTTGCTGGAATACCAACAATTACTTTATTAATGTCAACGTTTGCTTTTTGTTCAGCTTGCTTAATGGCTTTATTAATTGATTCCACCGTTTTATCTATATCAACGATAATTCCTCTGCTTAAACCTTCTGATTTTTCATTTCCTACTCCAATAATATTCATTTCACCGTTAATAAACTCAGCTACAACAACTTTTATTGAAGTGGTTCCAATATCTAGACTTACATACATTCCAGTATTTTTCATTCATTGAAACCTCCTTAAACTTCATTTTCAGTTTTTAATTTTTAGTTTATAATACTTATCTTTGATTTTACCATAAGAATGCTTAATTTACGAAGGTTTTAATAGCTTTATTAAATTCTTGTTTTCTATTTATTTTAATTATTCTTCTTTATTTTTATCAACGTCACTTTTTTCCGGCACTACCTTTTCAAAAGGTAAAAAATAGATACCAACTTCAATATTAATTATTCCTTTTTGTTTACCAATTTTTTGAACAATATCTGGATAATAAGCCATTTTTTCAGCAAAAGACGTTATCGATGCAACTACTTGATTTCCATCGTTCATATATATTTTTATTAAATATGGGTCTGTTTTACTTGGCGTGTATTCAATTTCTGATATACTGTTGTGTATATTTTCTTTAAGTAAAGCGTATTCTTCAACCATTTTATTTAATACTTTTCCCTCTTTAAAATTTATAAATATCGGTTGATTTCCAATAGATACTTTTCTACTTTCATTTACAATTTTTCCATTTTCAAGGATGTTATGATAAGTTTCGTTTTTTTCTAGATAGGCTACAGTTTTATATTCTGTAATAGCTAATTCATAAGAATTTATACTATCAAATTTTAAATCCATGGATTTCACTTGAGATAATTTTTTTTTCACTAGTACTTCTTTTTCTTTTTTCGAAAAAAAGGTTTCCCATAAAGACTCTCCAGATTTAATTTGACTCGCGCTAATGACCGATTGATCTGTAACTTCGCTAGCTCCTGCAACACTTATTTTTTCAATTTTACTTAATGGTGATATAAAATAGACTACTATTAAAATCGCAAATGAAAATAACAAAAGCAATACAGCTAATCGTTGTTTCATTTTTTTTCGCCTTTGTTCTTTTAATTTAGGTAATTTATCTTCTAATGTTCGGGACTTTTTCGTTTTATCTTTAGTTGATTTATTTTTCCAAGAAGACCATTGCGCTGACAATTTCCCCTTCTTTTTATTTAATTCTTTTTTGTTTGCCATACGCCGTCCTCCTTTTATCATCTCTTTTTAACGGATAATTTCTTTTATCATTTGAATTAAATGATCTGCTGCTTCAGGTAATCCTAATTGTTTGGCGGCTTTCGCCATGTTATTCCTTATTTCTTCATGTAGCATTAATTCATCAATTGCTTTTATTAAACTTTTTCCAGTTAACTGATCTTCTGTTATCATTTTTGCAGCTCCACGTTTAGTTAAACTCTCAGCATTTTTAGTTTGATGATCATTGGTTACATACGGACTAGGTACCAAGATACTTGGTAAACCCAACGCCGTCAGCTCTGCCAGTGTTGTTGCACCACTTCTAGATACTACCAAATCAACGTTAGCAAATACTTCAGGCATATTTTCAATATAGGGTACTACTGAGATAGAAAGATTTTCTTTTATTTGAGGTTCAACTTGTTTTTTAATTCTCTCGTAGTGAACGTCTCCGGTCGCAAACAATACTTGATATTTTTTTTTGTTCAATTCGGGTAAGGCTGCAATAAAAGCTTCGTTTAAACTTCTCGCCCCTCGACTTCCCCCGAAAATTAGCACTGTTGGTTGATTAACAGCTAAATGATAATCTTTTAGTATCGTAGATGGTTTTATACCAACTACTTCTTGCGCTCTTGGATTTCCTGTATAGCTAACTTTGTCTGAGTAACGACTAAATTCAGCTCTAGCTTCTTCAAAACACACTGCTATCTTAGTTGCATAGCGAGCTAAAAACTTATTTGTAACACCTGCTACACTATTTTGTTCATGGATAATCGTTGGGATTTTAAGCTTCGATGCAGCATAAATTACTGGTGCACATACATATCCACCGGTCCCAATGACAACATCCGGTTGAAAATCTTTAATTATTTTTTTTGATTTCTTTATACTTATAAAAAACAATAGTATCGTTTTTAAATTACTAATAGATAGTGAACGTTTAAACCCTTGAATTTCGATAGATTTAAATGCAATAGCTGCATTTCTTACAATTTTACTTTCGAGTCCTTTTTCTGTCCCGATGTACATAATTTCAGAAGACGGATGTACTTGTTTTATTCTTTTGATTAGAGCTAAAGCAGGATAAATATGTCCACCTGTTCCTCCACCTGATAATAAAATTTTCATTATTATGTCAGACCCAGTTGGTCTACTCCCCCTCTTCTTTTATTTCATCAACTAATTGATCTATTGATTGGATAAAGACATCACCACGTACTTCAAAGCTACGGTACTGATCCCAACTTGCACATGCTGGGGACAACAAAATGACATCTCCGGGCTCGCTTAATTCAAATGCGATAGGGACCGCTGCTTCTACATTCTGAACAGCCTTAATCGTTTTAATTCCAGCTTTTTCACCAGTTTCCGCTAATTTTGTCGCTGTTTCTCCAAAAACAATCAAAGCTTTAACATTTTTTAGTTCTGGTATTAACTCATCGAAATTATTTCCTCTGTCTAATCCTCCAGCAAGTAAAATAGTCGGAACTTTAAAACCTATTAAAGCGTTCTTAGTGGCTAAACTATTAGTAGCTTTTGAATCATTATAAAACCGTCTTTCTTTAAACTCTCTTACAAATTGAGTTCTATGCTTAACTCCTGTAAATAGTTCAAGACACTCTCTGATTTCACCATTTTTTTTACCCAATAATTTTGTTACAGCAATAGCAGCCATAGCATTCTCTACATTGTGCTCGCCTGGTACTAATATGGATGCTTTATTCATAATCGGTTCATTTTGATAAAAAATAACGTTATTATCTAAATAAACCCCATTTTCCAGTCGTTCTAACCTTGAAAAAGGAATAATTTGAGCTTTACTTGTTTTTACTAATTCTCTTAATTCGGGTTGGTCCCAATTAATAATTAAATAATCTGATTCCGTTTGATTTTCAGTAATTCTCATTTTAGCTTCAACATATTCATCTCTTGTTCCATGATAATCAAGATGCGCTGAATAAATATTTGTGATTATTGCAATATGAGGTTTTAATTCCGTTATCCCCATTAATTGAAAGCTAGATAGTTCCATAATAATCTCATCATCTTTTGTAGCTGTTTGTGCTACTAGACTGGCTGGAGTCCCAATATTTCCTGCAACGTAGGCATACCCCGTCTCACGATTTTTATTTAAAATATCTGCAACCATTGTCGTTGTTGTTGTTTTTCCATTTGTTCCAGTAATTCCTATAAGTGTGCTTTCGGATACTTCATAAGCAAGTTCAACTTCTGTTATAACTGGTATTCCTTTTTCAATAGCCCGTACGATAATAGGATTTGTATACATAATTCCAGGATTTTTTACAATCCATTCAAAATCCTCATCTAACAATTCTACAGGGTGTCCTCCTGTTACTACTCTAATTCCAGATTCTAACAATTCCTGAGCTTCAGGATTTTCATCGAAATTTTTATAATCGTTCACTGTTACTAAAGCACCTAAAGAATGAAGTAGCTTCGCCGCATTAACGCCACTTAAAGCTAATCCTAAAACCAATACTTTAGTATTTTCGTACCGTTTAATATTTTTCATCTTCAATCCTCTTTTCAGCAGAGTTTTTTTACTTAATCTGTACTATAAAAATTTAGTATATAATGAACCATAGGCTTAGTGCTGCCGTAACAAGGCTGATAAACCAAAATGTTAATACAACGCGCCATTCACTCCAACCACTCATTTCAAAATGATGGTGTATAGGACTCATTTTAAAGACTCTTTTCCCTGTTAGTTTAAACGAAGTAACTTGAATCATAACACTAGCTGTTTCGATCACAAAGATTAAACCAATCAAAAGTAATGACCACTCTTGTTTTAGCAATATAGATACTGCTGCTAATCCACCACCTAATGCTAATGATCCAACATCGCCCATAAATATTTTAGCTGGTTTTTTATTAAAGAAGAAGAATCCTACTAAACCACCAACAACAGTTAAACAAAAAATGAATACATCTATTTGTTGTTGATTCCATGCAATAAATGCATAGGCAGTGTAAGCAATTCCAGCTGTCCCCGCAACTAGCCCATCTAACCCGTCAGTCAAGTTAACCGCGTTAGAAAACCCTACTAACCAAAACAAAGAAAAAACACCATAGAACCACCCTAAATCAATAGAACCTATAAGAGGAAACGATAAGTCCGTTGAAAGATTATTAGATTGATAAACAATAAAGAATAAAATCCCTCCAACTAACTGACCAATTAATTTTTGCTTAGAAGTTAATCCTAAGTTACGTTTTCTAAAAATTTTAATAAAATCATCTAAGAAACCAAGTAGTCCATAGAGCAGTGTAATAAACAATAATAAACTCAGACTTATTGTAAAACTTTTTTGCCAAATACCAACCCAAACCGCCGAGATGACGGACGCTATCAAAAAGACAACCCCCCCCATTGTAGGTGTTCCAGTTTTAACTTCATGCCATTTCGGCCCTTCGTCTCTTGTTGTTTGCCCTAATTGTTTTGTTCTAAAATAGCCAATAACAATTGGCATCGCCATAATAGTTAATGAAAAACTACTAACGACTGACAATAACATTTCTGTCCAATGCATACTTAATCGCTCCTAAATTTCTTTAATTTTTTAGTTTGATTGCTTTTTCTACTTCTTCAACGTCATCAAAGTGAATTTTCTCAGTTCCTATAATTTGGTAATCCTCGTGTCCTTTACCAGCAATTAAAATAATATCATTTGTTGTTGCTTGGTTAATAGCTGTTTGTATAGCTTTTCTACGATCTTTAATCATTTGATAGCTTCCAACTTCTAAGTTTACCACCATTTCGTTAAGAATTTCTTGTGGATCCTCAGTTCTAGGATTATCAGATGTGAAAATAACATGATCTGAGTGAGTATAGGCTACTTCAGCCATAATAGGTCGTTTCGTTCTATCGCGGTCTCCACCACACCCTACTATACAATAGACTTCCCCTTTTTTGATTTCATTTACTGCACCCAAGACATTTAACAATCCATCCGGTGTGTGCGCATAATCGACAATAACTGTATAGTCCTGATCGCCTTGCACAACTTCAAAACGTCCTCTTACTCCTTTAATTTTTTCCATTGAATCAATAATACTGGACAATTCCATACCTGATGCATATGCAGTTGCTATAGCAGCTAGAGCATTCGATACATTAAACTTACCTATCATTTGCATATGGACAGGATAATCTTTTTCTTGAAATAGCAATGTAAAACTAGTTCCTTTATTTGTTGTTTTTAAATTAAGTGCTCTAAAATCTGCTTCAACTTCAATACCGTATGAATAAATTTGTGCAGCAGTTTTATTTTTGTAGCTCCTACCAACTGAATCATCCACATTTAAAATCGCATATTTAGGATGTGAGTTTTTGTAACTATTTCCTAATTGAGAAAAGAGCAACTCTTTTGCATGTGCATATTCTTCCATTGTATGGTGATATTCTAAATGATCTTGACTTAAATTTGTAAATACTGCGATATCAAAATCAGTTCCCCACACTCTTCCTTGTACTAAAGAATGGGATGACACTTCCATAGAACAGGTAGTCACTCCGGCATGATTCATTTCACTTAATGTTTTTTGTAAAGTAATACTATCTGGTGTTGTATTTTTAGTTGTAAACAGGTCGTCTCCAATTCGTCGATACATCGTACCAATAACTCCTGTAGTTTCTCCATGATTTCTAAAAATTTGATCTAATAGATGTGTAACTGTTGTTTTCCCATTTGTACCAGTTACTCCAATAACTCTTAATTTTTGACTAGGTTGATGGTAAAAGCGATCTGCTAGAATAGCCATCGCTTTTGTAGTATCTCCCACATAAACAACTGGTACTGCTGCATTTACTTTTTCACTAGCCACAATTAAAGCAGCTCCTTTACCAACCGCTTCTTCTACTAAATTATGACCATCTTGCAAGGCTCCCACAATACAGATAAATAATGAACCTTTTTCAACTTCTCTTGTATCTTGTGTTATTTTAGAAATGGATAACTCTTGTGAAATCTTAATAGAGGTTCCTTTAATAACTAGTGGTGCAATTAATTCAATAGCTTTCATAATATCCACCTTTTCTATTCTTAAGGAGATGCTAATGTGACAGTAATGGTTTCTTCATTCTGCATATTAGATTGAGGCATGAGGCTCTGTTCGACTACATACCCTTCTCCTTTAAATGTAAATTTTATTCCTGTAATTTCAGATACCTTTAGAACATCGTTTTTTGACCATCCGCTCATATCAGGCATTGTCATTGCCCCATTCGTCATTACTATAATACGTTGATTTTTTATAATAGTTTCCTGAGGTAGCGGCAATTGTTGAACTACAGTATCGCCATTTCCAATGATTGTTACATCTACTTTTGTTTCATTTAATTTCTCTAATGCATCTACTTTAGAAATACCCGTTACTTTTGGCATATCGATCTGATTTAAATTTTGAACTTGGGATTTATCAGTTAAATGTTGGTATTCTAGAGCTCTTTTCATCACAGGATTAAAAACTGCTTTTACTACATCTCCTCCAATTATAGAAGGATCATTAATTGTTGGTTGTTGCACTGTCACGTACAATACAACTTTAGGATCATCAGCTGGCGCCATTCCAACGACGGAATAAACATAATTGTTACCACCGCTATAATACATCTTTGTGTCGGGATTTACAATTTGTGCCGTCCCAGTTTTAGCTGCAATCTCATGACCTTCGATTTTATACGCTTGTCCAGTACCATTTTCACTGTAAACAACTTCTTTTAAATAATTTAAAGTTTGATCTGCTGACTCTTTAGAAATAGGTTCACTTACTACTTCAGGTTCAATAATTGTTTCCTTACCTGTTGCAGGATCTACAATTTTGCTTATAAATTGTGGCTTCATCATTTTACCTTCATTTGCTACAGCTGAATAAGCTTGCATCATTTGCATAACCGTTACTGTTAATCCTTGTCCAAATGATGTATTAGCTTTTTCAAGAGGCCACATGTAAGGATTGAATCCTTCTTGTTCATTTGGTAGACCGGTAGATGTTGTTTTCCCCATACCAAATTTATCCAGATATTCTTTCCAATTTTCAGTCCCCATTTTTTCCATTAGGTTTACAAAGGCTACGTTACTAGATCGTTCTAAACCTTCTAAATAACTGATTTGACCCCAACCATTTACGTTATGATCGTTTACTTTCCCGCCTTCAATTTTTTTTGAACCCGACATATAAGTTTCATTAGGATTAAATACCCCTTCATTAACGGCTGCCGCAAGTGTTAATACTTTCATTGTTGAACCAGGTTCAAATGTATTTTCGACCAGCAAGTTCTGCCATAAATCACCAATTCCTTCTTTAGTTGTTCCGTTAAATGAAGGTCTTTGAGAAGCCGCTATAATCGCTCCCGTTTCTGGATTCATTAGCGTCGCAGTCATGCCAACTGGTTTATACTTATCATTAACTTCAGTCATAATACTTTCTAAATAAACTTGCATCCTTTTATCTAAAGTTAAATAAATATCTTTACCATCTACTGGATCTGTGGACTTTATAGTAGAATTAGGTAAGACGTAACCAAAACTGTCTTTCTGATATTCAATCGCTCCGTCTTTACCCGTCAACACATCATTGTATGCTTGTTCAATCCCCATTAAACCAGATAAATCAGCATTTGAGGAATCTTCACTAACTTCACCGTCTTCATTTGTAGGTAATTCTGCATATCCTACAATGTGTGATGCAAATATCCCATTTGGATACAACCTAGTTGGCGTTTCATTAAAAATAATTCCTGGTAATTTTTCTTCTTCTATTGAAGATTTAATATCGTACGTTAATTTTTTCCCAACTGAACCAAATTCGACTTGATTTACATTTTTTTGATTTAATTTTTTCAAAATTTCTTCTTCACTCATCGCGATGTATTTAGCTAAGGCTCTCGCTGTTTTTTGCTTATCTACTACATGTTGGGGTTTCTCAGGTGTATTTGACCACTTATCTGTCAAAACAGCAATTAACGAATAAGAAGTAGCATCCACGGCAACAGGATTGCCGCCCATATCATAAATGGCTCCCCTGTTTGCTTCGAGTACGCTACTTCTTGTATAGAGGTTATTAACATTTTGAGATAAATCTTCTCCGTTAATTTCTCCTTTTACCATAATATAAGTAAAACGTCCCACAAATACCATAAATGTCGTTAAGGTAACGAAAAAAAGTAGGATCGTTATTTTTTTTCTGTTTTTTAAAGGATTTTTATTTTTCATTTAATAACATTCCTTACATTCGCTTCATTCATTTTTAACCCTTGATTATTAGCAATCTTGTAGATACGATCATATCTAGACAATTCTTGGACTTCTTGTTCCAAATTATTATTTACTGCTGTTGTATTTATAATAGAATTTTTAGTATCTTGTAGACTGCGATTGGTACTTGCTATATTAATTTCTAAGGAAATGCTAACTGCAATTAAGGTGAAGGCTATAGCCATAATCATACCAATTAACATCTTTTCTGTCCGAGATACAAGTGTCTGTTTAGATGTCGGTTTATGTACAGATCTAATTGTTTGCTCAGGAGTGATAAGTGGCGACTGTAGAGGGATTTCCATTTCAACTTTTCTAGCTAGATTACTATTAAAAGACATTTAAATAACTTCCTTCCTAACCCCTATTTAAAGTTCCTATTTTCTTTGTTTTTCTGCTACTCTTAACTTTGCACTTCTAGAACGGTTATTCATTTCTAATTCATTCTCACTTGGCAAGATTGGTTTTCGAGTAATTAACTTTAGTTCAGCTATATATTCTTTTGGGATAACTGGCAATCCTGGTGGTAATTCTGGTCCTTTAGCGTATTCTCTAAAAATTGATTTTACAATTCGATCTTCTAATGAATGAAATGTGATTACGCTAATTCTGCCTCCTACTTTTAATAAACTAATCGCTTCTTCAAGTGAGTCTTCTACAGAAGATAATTCATCATTAACGGCGATTCTTATCGCTTGGAAAACTCTCTTTGCAGGATGTCCGCCTTTTCTTCTAGCTGGTGCTGGAATACCACTTTTAATGATTTCAACTAATTCTCCAGTTGTTTCAATCGTTTTCTCTTCCCTTGATGCTTCTATCTTACGCGCAATATTTTTTGAGAATTTCTCCTCACCATAACGATAAAAAATGCGTACTAAATCTTGGTAAGTCCAAGAATTAACGACTTCTTTTGCGGTTAATGGTGCATCTGTGTCCATTCTCATGTCTAGAGGAGCGTCTTGATGATAGCTAAAACCTCTTTGGGCTTCATCTAATTGTGGTGATGAGACTCCTAAGTCATAATATATTCCATCTACTTCATTTATTCCAAGAGCATTTAACTCTTCTTTTATAAAGCGAAAATTTGATTTAATAAATGTGACCATTCCTTTTTCTACATAACTAGCTAATCGAATTTCAGCATTTTCAATAGCTCTCGAATCTTGATCAAAAGCATATAAATGACCGTCTTCACTTAGTTGTGAAAGTAAATATTCGCTATGACCCGCTCCACCTAATGTACAATCAACATAGATTCCATCTGGTACAATAGATAATTTATCTATTGTTTCGTGAAGTAAGACTGTTTCATGATTAAATTCTGTCATTTTTTCCCCACCTAGCTCTTAAACTAATTTATGATACGTTCTTAAAATCCAAAATCAATCATATTTTCAGCGATTTCATCAAATGATTCTTCTGCTTCAGTTGAAAAATCATTCCACTTTCTTTCGCTCCAAATTTCAATACGATCCGATACTCCTATGACATGACAAACTTTTTGTAAATCAGCGTGTTCTCTTAATGTTTGAGGTATGTTAATTCTTCCCTGTTTATCTAATTCACACTCTGTTGCTGCGGAATAAAAAAATCTCGTAAACGCGCGAGCTTCTTTTTTTGCTAATGGGAGCTGTTTAAGCTTTTCTTCAAGTATAGACCATTCGTTTTTTGGGTAACCAAATAGACAACCATCTAATCCTCTGGTTAAAATGAAAGTTGTCCCTAAGTCATTACGAAACTTAGCGGGCATAATTAATCGACCTTTTGCATCAATATTATGTTTATATTCACCCATTAACATGTCTAAACTCACCCCACCATCAGTAGATGTTTTTAGTCTACCACATTGCCCCACTTTCCACCACAATAATAAGATACATTTCAAAAAAAAAAGACTATTGAACTATTTGTTGGTTGTTTATCTTAAACAAAAGAAACATATAGTAAATACCTAGGTGGTGACTTTTCCCAAATAAAAAACAAAAAAGTAGTAAGATAGATTAAAAAATCCATCTTACTACTTAAAAAATCAGTAATTTATTTAAAATATTAACTCCTACTAAAGAATAATATGTGAATAAAGAAAATATAAATACAAAGCGCCAATATGTTTTAAAAAAGCGACTATAAATAATTTCTCCTTTTTTATAAGCTAGAAAAATCGCAATAATCATACCTAAACTAAATAGAATAATTAAATAGTAAGGAAAGATAGACATGTTGAAAGTTTGTATACTTAGAATTTGGATACCCATCATCAAATAAGGGACCATCAAATCTGCAAGCTTAATTCTAATTTCTTGTTTCTTAAAATGATTATTAATACTTTTGCTAAAAATATATAGTAATAAAATTGGTATAATATAAAGAACAATATCCGCTAACTTAAACATAGATTGATTCAAGTTTATTCTCCTTTCAATTAAAATAATAATTCTACCTTTTAAATTGATCTCTTGTTCAATTTACATTAATTTTGTATTTTTGTATAGTTATACTATTTGGGTCCTTTAAGTTAATCATATGTATTTTTCTGCAAAGTAAAACACCCTTGAGCCATGGTCTCAAGGGTGTTTTTAACATTATCTCAAGATACTGTTAGTATTATGCTTCTTTACTTACTACTTCTTTTCCATCGTAGTGGCCACATGCTGCACAAACGTGGTGACTTTTTTTCAATTCACTACAGTTAGGACAAGCATTCATGCCAGGCACTTCTAATTTAAAATGCGTACGGCGTCTGTTTTTCTTAGCTTTTGATGTTCTTCTTTTTGGTACTGCCATTATCTACACCTCCTTAAAATTTCTTCTGCTCTTTATTTGTTAGTTTGAAAAGAGAAGATTTAAGCTCTAATCTAACTTCTTATCATCAGATTCATTTTTAAATAAATCTTTCAAACCTGCAAAACGAGGATCTAAAGTTTCAGCTTTTTGTGCTGCTTTTTCTGATATAAAATCATCCTCAGACATAACAACCCAATCATTTCCACTTGGCATTTTATTTTCCTCTTCTTCTTCTTCAGTAAACACCTGAATCGGAATATTTAACAAGACCGCATCTTCTATTGCTTCGGATAAGTCGAGCCAATCATTCTCTAGTTGAATAACCGTTCCTTCTTCTTCATCAAATTCGCGACTTGCTACATTTTCTGGAATATAAATCTCGTCTACCTCTAAAGATAAAGGTATTAATACTGGTTCTAATGATCTTGCGGAAGGTAGTGTCACATTTAATGAAACAACCATATGAAGCAAGATCTCGTTTTCTTGAACAATTAGATTTCCTTCCAAAAGAATTGGAGATACGTCTAAAATTTCTTTATCTCTCTTTGTCAATGACTTTTTCAAATCAACTGTCTCAGAAAAAACAAGCGGTTCAAAGCGGTATTTTTGCAATTCGTTTAATGACCATTTCATTTTTCATCACTCCTAAAGCAACAAAGGTAATTATACTAGTCTAACATACCTTTGTCAACGTATTTTACCTTACACTAAAAAGCTTGTAATACTTGTTTTCATATAAATTTTCATGTGAAAATAAAAATTAAATTAAGATTATTGGTTGTCTTCGATAATCTTGGGGTCGCATTATAGTAGTATAACCTAAATTATAAATCTCTCCTGCTTTAATATCTAATTCCCAAAGAGAAGAATTTTTTTTATTTATATTATTAATTATAGGCAAATGAACAGTTTTCTTTACTTGTTTTAGATAAGCCTGACCAGTTTTATTAAAACCTAATAGATGTATCGCTCTAGGCAAGTCTATCTGTGGTTTTATTTCTGCATCTTTAATATTTAATAAGATATATACACATAATCGTTGCAACCTCACCCAAGTATAACGTTTATTTTTTACTAATGAAATAAAATCTTTAAAATTATCTGACTCCTTAACTTTTTGTTTTAATCGGAATTCAATTCCTTCTTTCATTTGGTAAACTAAACCTAATTCTTCAACTGATTGATTAATTAGTTGATACTTGAGCAGAGGCCAATATTTTTCCCAGGTTACCCATTCAGACTCAACTAATAACTTATGGCTAGATTCTGGTAGGAATTCTCTTAAACTAGATACTGATTTTTCTTTATCTATGGTATCAGTTAACTCCATCCGAATAGCAGTAGCACTGGCTATTCCCTGATTCTTCGTTATCTCTTTATCGTGGTATGAAGATTTTATCCGTTTAATAGGAAATAACTTCATTGGATCAGCGTATTTAGCATTTTCTTTCGCGTAGGCAAGACCTAATATCGTATTAGGAGATGTTAAGTCAAGAGGTGTTTCCGGAAGATATTCTTGCATTATTTGGTTCATTTGAAAAGCATAGCTAGAACCATTATTTTTCAGTTCATTGAAACGTTCTTCTATATCCGAATCTTTTTTATTAAGTTTCTCTACCATAGTGTAATAATCGATAGCCTTTCCAGTTTCTGCTCCAAAGCAAAAGTTCTGACAACCTAGTGCATGAAGCAAAGCTATGCCTCCTCTAGCAAAATAATCCGCTGGTTGGACACTAAAAGCTATTGGAAGTTCAACGACTAAGTCGGCTCCACTAGATAAAGCCATTTGCGCACGGGTCCACTTATCTACAATTGCTGGCTCTCCTCGCTGTAAAAAATTACCACTCATTACAACAATAATGATTTCCGCATTTGTATTTTTTTTAGCTTGTTCGATATGATAAAGATGACCGTTATGAAATGGATTATATTCTACAATAAGACCGCAACTCTTCATTTTACATCCTCACTTTAGCTGATAACTGATATTTCTCTTAATGCTTCAAGAAATACGGATCCATATTTTTCTAATTTATTTTCTCCTACGCCTTTAACCAATAATAACTCTTTGTCAGTTTGAGGCATTGCCTGGCACATTTGTTTCAGGGTTTCATCTGAAAAAATAAGATAAGGTGGTACTTTTTGTAATGTTGCTAATCCTTTTCTAATTTCACGTAAACGATCAAACAAACGATCATCTATTGCAACTTTATGAGCTTTCTGAGCTTGTTTACGCGTAACTTTACTTTTTCCCTTTAGTACCAAAGCACCTTTTTCAGTAATTCTTAATAAGGGGTATTGTCCATCAGTTGGTGTTAAGTATTTTTCTGCCGTTAGATAGTCAATAAGTTGTGTTACTTCTTTTTGTGGCATCCCGTTCATTAAACCATATGTTGATAGCTCTTCAAATTTCCATTGCTTTATTTTCTGATCTTTTGAACCTGTTAAAACTTTCATAACCATAGACTTCCCAAACGTTTCTCCCATTCGCTTAACACAAGATAATACTTTTTGGGTATCTTTAGTGATGTCAATAGCTTCACGTTCATCTAAACAATTAGTACATTGTCCACATTCAGTACATTGATCACCAAAATAGTGAACAATATAACACTGTAGACACATTTGAGTTGAGCCATATTGAGCCATTTCTCTTATTTTTGTATATTCTAATTTTTTATGCTCTTCGTCCATGTCTGATTGCTCAACAAAATAATATTGAATTTGTATATCTTGTGGTGAAAACAATAAAATCGCATCACTAGGTAATCCATCACGTCCTGCACGACCGGCTTCTTGGTAGTAAGCTTCGATATTTTTCGGTATCTGATAATGAATAACAAATCGTACATTACTCTTATCTATACCCATTCCAAAAGCGTTCGTTGCCACCATTACCGTTACTTCATCATAAAGAAATTTTTCCTGCCATTCATTTCGTTCATTTTCTTTCATCCCGCCATGGTATTTTCCTACAGGTATTTTCTTTGATTGCAATAATTCATAAATTCTTTCAACTTCTTTACGGGTACTAGCGTAAATAATGCCAGATTGTCCCTCATTTATTTTCAAATAATCTAATAAATAACGATTACGCTCTTGTCCTTTAACAACTTGAAAAGCTAAATTAGTTCGTACAAATCCAGTGTTGACATAATTTTCCTCATCAATGTTTAATAGCTGAAGGATATCATTTGATACAATTGGTGTCGCTGTCGCAGTCAAGGCTAAGATAGTTGGTCGATACGAAAAATGTTGGATTGTCTCACACAAAGATAAATAACTAGGCCTAAAATCATGTCCCCATTGAGATATACAATGCGCTTCATCTATTGCAATAACCGAAACTTTAATTGATTGCATTAAATAAAATATTTCCTCGGTTTGAAATCGTTCAGGAGCCACATAAACTAACTTGTAGTCTCCATTACTAGCATTTCTTAAGCGTTCATTCATTTCTTGAGTAGTCAATGTACTATTTAGGAATGTCGCCGATATACCTAGTTCAGTTAACGCATCTACTTGATCTTTCATTAATGAAATAAGAGGAGAAATAACGATTGTAATACCATCGAAAATTAAGGCAGGAATTTGGTAGCATATCGATTTCCCGCCGCCTGTTGGCATAATGGCTAAAGAATCCTTTCCATTTAAAACATTTTCTATTACTTCTGTTTGTCCCGATCTAAACTCGTTGTATCCATAAATTTCTTGTAACAATTGTCGGGCTTTTTCAAGCATAATTTAACCCTCCATTTTTATAAACATATATTTTATCTGATAGATTAAAAAACAGAAAAATCAGTATCGATTTTCCTGTTTTTTTGAAGCGACTAGTAACTTAATACTCACACTTACTTATTTTGAACAGGCAAAAAACCAACGTACTGATTCTTTTTCTACTTCGCAATCACCAAAATTAGAATAAGCTTTTATTGAGCTGAACCCAGCTTGTTTAAGCATCTCATAATAGGTTTGTAATGAGTACGTCCGTTCTTTATGTGTTTCATCGTAACGCTCATAAAGGTCAGTTTCTTTATCGTAAACGAAAAAAGTTAAATCATGCTCAATAGAATGCTTTGTTTCTCCTGAATAACTTTTCCAAAGAAAACTAATCTCTTCTGATTGGTCATTATACATATATCCCGGAAAAATTTCATCTACTTGATAAGTAGAATGAACATCAAAAAGAAACGTCCCCGTCGAACCTAAAATTTTAGATACTTCTTTAAAAACACCTAAAACAGCTTCCTCATCTGGCATATAGCAGATAGAGTCTGAAAAACAAGTAACAACCTCGAACTCTCCTACTTCAGATAAATCTAGCATATCTCCTTCAATTAGAGGCAATTGTAGCCCAGCTGACAACGCCCGTTCATTTGCAAGGCTAAGCATATTAGGTGATAGATCTAATCCCGTTACATCATAACCTCGCTTTTTTAACGTTACCGCTAAAGCACCAGTACCACATGCTAATTCCAATAATCTTTGACCTTTATTTTGTAACTGTTGGTCTACGTAATGTCCCCAACGTTCATAAAGTGAGTCATCCATAATAGCATCATAAACTTGAGCAAAGGTTTGATAGCTCATTTTTATTAAACCATTTCCGTGATGTCAACTAACGGTGCATCACTCCATAATTTTTCAAGATTATAAAACGCACGCTCTGAATAATGGAAAACGTGAACTACAACATCGCCTAAATCAATTAATAACCATTTTGCTGAATCTCTACCTTCAACTCGTTTTACTTCGTAGCCGGCTTTTTGTGACAGACTGATAATTTCTTCTGCAATAGCTTGAACTTGCTTTTCACTATTTCCGTGCATAACTACGAAATAGTCTGCTAAAATCGAAACTCCTCTGACGTCCATAGCCATGATATCTTCTGCACGCTTATCATCTGCTGCTTTTACTACTAATCCTAATATTTTTTCGCTTGTTGCTGTCATGTTGTTCCTCCTAGTTTTTTGCTACCCACGTATTATACGTTTCAATAGCCTTTGGATAAATCTCTCTTTGTTTTGAAATTAGATACTGTAATGTGTGTTTTGTTTCAAATGCCACAGCTTGTGCTAAATCACTTTTAGCTAATTTCCTTGCTTCATCTACGCCAGGAAAATCACGGCTTGGCTCTACGTAGTCAGCAACATAAATAATTTGTTCCAACAAACCCATTTTAGGAGAACCCACTGTATGATAACGAATAGCGTTTACTATCTCTTCGTCTTCAATACGTAATTCTTTCTTCACTAAAATTGCTCCTACAGGTCCATGCCAAATCTCACTACCATACTGCAGCAAATCTAAATCCAAACTTTCACTAATGATTAAATCCTGCATTTCTTGCGGGTTTCTTTCTTTAGCGTAGTCATGAGTTAACGCGGCT
Organism: Carnobacterium sp.; assembly: GCF_049673005.1. Lineage (GTDB taxonomy): Bacteria > Bacillota > Bacilli > Lactobacillales > Carnobacteriaceae > Carnobacterium_A. Next base: position 26,002 of record NZ_JBATXB010000033.1, read on the forward strand.
ATACTCGCTGCTTCAATCGAAACATTGTAAAGTTGTGCTAACTCGACAGCAACTTCTTCAACTCCAAGCACGTGTTTAAAACGTATCTCACTCATTTGTGACTGAACCTTATTAATTAATTCATCTCTCGTGAGCTGAGTATAGTCGCTGCTATAAAATACGTCAGTTGATTTTATCATCATTTTGATATAATCCCTTCTCTTGAATGTATTTTAATGTTTTTTCTGGAATCAAATACTTTACAGAACAATTACTTTTTATTTTTTCTCTTAACATTGTCGAACTGATATCAACTGACGGCACATCAACCCAGATAAGAGGATAATCAGTCATTAAAGCATAACCAGGACGGTTTACCCCTACAAACTGAACTAACTGTTTTAACTGATCAATCTTGTACCATTTCGGTAAATATTCAACCATATCCCCACCGATAATAAAATAGTAATCGGTATCCGGATGCTGTTCTGCTAATTGAATCATCGTTTCGTAAGTGAAGCTTTTTCCACCACGATCAATTTCCGTTTTTTCAACGTAAAAAAAAGGATTATCTTGAATAGCTGCTTCTACCATTTCTAAGCGATAAACAGCATCAATTGTTCTTTTTTTATCTTGATGCGGAGGAATGAAGCTTGGCATGAAAAAAATTTTATCTAAATCAAGTTGTCGGCAAACTTGATCAGCAATTATTAAGTGGCCTACATGTGGAGGATTAAAGGTTCCACCTAAAATCCCTACTTTTTTTCGCTCAATTTCCAAAGGATTTCTATTTAGTAAGTCCTCTGTTTGATTAAAAGAAACTGCTTGCCTTTTCAAAATAATCACCTTTCCTCACCGAATTATTTTTTTCTTTTTGTCGGAATTTGTGTTGAAATTCGTTGATACTTTTCTTGTGTAGAAGGCTGAAATAACACAATGACTCGACCAATAATTTGGACTACTTCACATCCTAAATCTGCTTCAATCTTATTGGCTACTTCTTGGGCTGTTTCATCTGTATTTTGTAGTAAACTAATTTTTAGTAGTTCTCTTTTTTCAAGTGCTTCACCTATTTGAATAATAACTTCTTTATTCAAACCGTTTTTCCCAATCTGGAAAATAGGATTTAAGTGATGTGCCTTACTTCTTAAAAAACGTTTTTGCTTTCCTGTTAAATCCATTTTCCCACTCCAGTTAAATCGATCTCTCGATTCCAATTTTTATTAAATCAATGATTTTCTAATAATAACATCTACACCTTTTGGAGCCCAACCTGCTACTATTGCTCCAGGTTCGTTAATGGTCACCCATCCCAAACCAGCAAAGACAATGTCTGCTTTTTCTTTAACGGTAAACTCAAAACGAACCAAATCTGGAAAGCCTGTAACTTCATCTTCACGTGGAGGCTGCAATAATTTCCCAACTTGTTTTTGGTACAATTCATCTGCTTTTTCCAATTTAGTTCTATGAATTTTTAAATCATTAGATGTAAAACAAGTAAAAGATCGTCTTTCACCTTTCAAGTAATCAAACCTTGCCACACCACCAAAGAATAAAGTTTGCCCTTCATTTAGTTGGTAAACCATTGGTTTTATCTCTTTTTTTGGCGCAATCAATTTCAAATCTTTATCTCCCAAGACATGTGCCATCTGGTGACGATGGATAATTCCTGGAGTATCGATTAAGAATTTTCCGTCTTCTAAAGGTATTTCAATTCTGTCTAGTGTCGTTCCAGGAAATTGAGATGTTGTAATTAAATCTTGTACTCCTGCAGTCAGATGAATAATTTGATTGATTAAAGTTGATTTCCCTACATTTGTTACCCCGACTACAAAAACATCACGTCCTTTACGATGTTTTTCAATGGTCGCCAGTAAGTCTTCCATCTCTTTAGGTTTAACAGCACTTGTCAAAATAACATCTTGTGGACGTAACCCTTCTTCAAATGCTCTTTCTCTCAACCACTGTGTCATTTTCCCACGTTTTAAAGACTTTGGTAGCAAATCGACTTTATTCCCCACTAACAGAACTGGATTATCTCCAACAAAACGGTGAAGCCCAGGAATCATACTGCCATTAAAATCAAAAATGTCGATAACATTTATGATTAAAGCATCTTTTGTTCCTAATTCATTTAATAATTTCAAAAAATCATCATCTGTTAAATGGACATCTTGGATTTCATTGTAGTGACGCAATCTAAAACAGCGTTGGCAATACACTTCTTCTTTTTCTAAACCTTTTTTTAATGCAGACTCTGGCGTATATCCAGACTGTTCTTTGTCAGTTGTCTGAATAACTGCTCCGCAACCAATACACCTTAACTCTTCTTCATTCATTAATTCTTTCGTCATGTAATGACTTCCTCCATCTCATATTTGGATCTTTTTTAATCAAGTAATTCATAATATGCAGTTCCATATAACGATTGAGTTTTGTGTTCCAAGCATCACTATCAATAATAGGCTTAACTAACACTGTACGGATACCTGCTAAATTAGCTCCCCATACATCAGTCATAATTTGATCTCCTACCATTAAAATATCTTCTTTCGGGAGATTCAATTTTTCTTCTGCTTTTTTAAATCCTATTACTGTTGGTTTTATAGCTCTAGAAACGTATTCCAAATCTAGTATTTTGGCTACTTTCTCAACACGTGGCGCACTATTATTCGATAATATAATAACTGGAATACCAGCATCTTTCATTACTTTAATCCACTCTATAAGCTCTTGGGTCCCATCAGGATTATTCCAAGCAATAAGAGTATTATCTAAATCTGTTAGAACGGCTTTTACATTTTGTTTTTTTAATTGTTCTGGCGTTAACTGGTATATAGCTTCTATCATCCATGTTGGTTTAAATATATTCAGCATAGTTTCTCCCTACTCATTAAAATAGGAGTACTTCTCCAGTACTCCCTCTTGTTTACTATCTAGTCAATTATACGTTAAAACCACGAAATAGCAATCAAACTCAATTGTTTTTAGTTGGATTCTCATTTTGTAAAAAGGCAGTATGCAAGGAATTAACCGCAACTTTTAAATCTGATTCCGCAACTAAAATCCAAATAGTCGTGTAACTATCTGCCGATTGATAAATAGGTACTTGATTATTAGCCAAGGTTGTCACTATTTTAGAAACAATACCTGGTACTCCTGTGATACCCGCTCCAACAATTGCAACTTTTGCACAGTTTTCTATGTTGGAGTAAGTAACTCCTTGTTTTTCAAATAAATTTTGTGCGCTCTCTAAAGCTGTTTGGGGTAATGTGAAAACAATTTGTTCCGGAAAAATATTGATGAAGTCAACACTAATTCCTAACCTAGCTAATGAGTTAAATATTTTTTCCTGTGTCTTCCGGTTAGCTTCAACTTTAAATTGTACTAAATTTGGAACATGAGCAATCCCTGTGACTAAACGGTAATGCTCTATTTGACTTTCGATATGTGTAACCAACGTTCCTGTATCGGTAACGGGTTGGAGAGTTGAGCGAATTCGTAATGGTATTCCAGCCTGCATGGCAATTTCAACAGCTCGTGGATCAATTACTTTTGCTCCTTCATGGGCCATATTGCTTACTTCTCGGTAACTGACTACTTCTAAAAATTGAGCATTATCAACTAAACGAGGATCCGCAGTCATCATCCCTGAAACATCTGTAAATATATCAATACTTTCAGCATCAAAAGAAGATCCCAAAAAGGCTGCAGTTGTGTCACTTCCTCCGCGTCCAATTGTAGTAATGTGCCCACTTTCACTCACGCCTTGAAAACCAGTAACAACTACAACATCATTAAATTTAAAATAATTAGTAATCGCAGTCTTATCAATTCTCTTTACTTTAGCGTTGCCAAAATCTTCATTCGTAACTATTCCAGCATCCTGTCCAGTTAAGCCAACAGCAGCTATTCCATTCTTTTTTAAACCATTTGTGAAAACAGCCGTAGAGATAGTCTCACCTACTGAAAGCAACATGTCTTTTTCACGCAAATCTAAGTAGCTTCGAGTCCCTCCGATTAACGAAAGTAAAGAATCAGTAGCGTATGGGTCTCCTAAACGTCCAATCGCTGAAACAACTACGATTACCTTATATCCTAAAGATATAGCATGAGAAATATGCTTTTCTGCTGCTGCACGACTAGTGTCATCTTTAACTGATGTTCCACCAAATTTTTGAACTAAAATTTTCATTTTATACCATCCTTTAAATTTAAATCTTCCTATAACCAATCTGTTCTAATTTCCACTTATATTAGTTCAATCTTTTTTATACTACCAGTTCATTTTTATTATAGCGAAGACTCAAACAATATTCAATAAAGCAAGTGACGGTAAACTAATTTTATTTTTCATGGTATACTTTAAAAAATAAGTTAAGAAAATGGAGAGTGAAACAATGTTTCTTAAAGAAGTTTGTGTTGAAAATTATACAATGGTTCCTGCAGCTATTGCAAAAGGGGCAACTCGTGTCGAACTTTGCGATTACTTGCCTAGCGGAGGTACAACGGTTAGTAAAGGAGTGATGCAAGAGACGTTAGCTTATTGCAGCGAGCACTCAGTTCCTGTGATGGCCATTATCCGTCCACGTAGCGGAAATTTTATTTATAATGATACTGAATTAAAAATAATGGGATACGATATTATAGAGGCTAAAAATCTTGGCATTGATGGTATTGTCGTCGGATGCTTGAATAAGGAAAATTGGCTAGACGAGGATGCAATGGAGCAAATTTTAGAGGAATCTTACGGCTTACAAACAACTTTCCATATGGCTTTCGATTCTATCCCACACATCCGTCAATTTGAAGCGATTGACTGGTTAGTTGAACACGGTGTAGAACGTATTTTAACCCATGGTGGAAATGCTGATGTCTCTATTGAAAAAACTTTGCCAAGACTAAAGGAATTAGTTGATTACGCAGATAAGCGCATAATCATTCTTCCTGGAGGCGGAATAAACGATGAGAATGCTCAAAGTGTGATTGATTACTTGGGAGTTAATGAAGTTCACGGTACAAAAATAGTCGGTCCATTAAATTAAGTAAAACGAGTTTCTGTATGATTCAAATCTGCAGAAACTCGTTTTCCATTTAATAATATATATAATTTCTAATGTTAAATCTTCAAAAAAAGAATGAGCTAGTATAACTGAGCTCATTCTTTATTTTTTTTAGTCTTGCAACAATTCAAAAATTTCAATTGCAACTAAATCTAAATCATCAAATTGATAAACTTGACGTGTCGAGCTATCTTCTAATTCAAAAGTAGTCGTTTTAGCATCATAGGAAATTAAGCAACGTTCATTGCCTTCTTTTTCAAATCTACGTACTTGAACTTCACTATCTTTATCTTCTAACATAGCTTCCAATCGGCGAATGATTGCCTGTAATTGTGAAGGTTTCATAATCTCGTACCCCTTTCAAACTTGGCTCAGTCACTATTTTAACAGATTTTTCTTCAAAAGACAGTAAAGTTATCTTTTTTTATTCATTTAATTTTTATTTTCTTAAAGAAACGCCTTTTTTATTAAGTAATTATCAATACTATAATAATCATAAACCCATTTAAAATAGCTTATCTTTTCCCTTCAGGCCACCATAATTTAATAAATGCTTGAGTACCATCATTCCCATGTCCATCTATTTCAAGTTTTTCATAAAATTGTTGAGCTAATGACGTAAAAGGTAAATCTATATTCATTATTTTGGCTTCATTTAAAGCAATATTCAAGTCTTTAACAAAATGTTTTATAAAAAAACCAGGTGAATAGTCTTCACTCAAAATACGGGGACCATAGTTTACTAATGACCAGTTATTTGCACTACCTCCACTCACAGTATCAATAACTTTTTCTAAATTCAGATTAGCTGCTTCAGCATATACCAACATTTCTGTCAAACCTGTCATCGTTCCTGCTACCATAATTTGGTTGGCCATTTTTGTGTGTTGACCTTTACCTGCTGACCCTTGTAGATTTACTTTGCTTGAAAATACATCAAGGATGGGTTTAACAAGTTCAAAAACACCTTCATCCCCACCAACCATTACTGTTAATGTTCCATTTTTAGCACCCAAATCTCCACCAGATACTGGAGCATCAAGTACGGGGATATTTCTTTTTTTACCTTCTTCATATAACTTAGCCGCTAAAGTAGGAGTACTCGTAGTCATATCGATTAAGATATGGTTAGACGTAGCTGTTTTAAAAATACCTTTTTCTCCTAAATAGGTTTCTTCAACATCTTTAGGATAACCTACTATAGTAATAATAATCTCACTTTTTTCTGTCACTGTTGCTGGATTTTCACACCAATTAGCACCTAAAGAAACTAAATCGTCCGTTTTACTTTTTGTTCTATTATAAACATTTACTTCATACCCAGCCTTAAGTAAATGTTTCACGATAGAGCTACCCATTACACCTGTTCCAATAAAACCAATTTTTTTCATTTTATACATACACCCTTCCCAAATCCTTATGATTTTAGTATAACATTCTAGATGAAAAACTAATATACGGAACTTTTTATCAAACCTCTTAATACTACTGGTCAAACTATAAAATCATTGTACTTTTATTTGCTTTTCATAAAAATCAAGCCATATTCCAGCAAGCCTTTCTTCTGAATAATAGTTACTTCCTGCAGCAGCCTTTTGAATAGCTCTTTTATAAAAAATTGGATTATTCATCATTTCTTCAATAATAGTTTTCATTCTATTTCGATCAAGTGCAGGCTCATAATAACCTGCCAATATAGGTAAATATAAATCTAAATCTCTTAAAATAACAGGCTTACCACAGGAGAATGCCTCTAAAATACACATGGGAAATAGTTCTTCAAAAGATGGCAATAAAAAAACATCTGCCAGATTATAAAAACTACACATTTCTTCTCTCTTTACAATGCCTATAAAACGCAAATTTTCAGGAGGTTGCTTCATTACTTTAGTGAATTTATCATAGCCATCTGTTATTTTACCAAACGAAAATCCACCTACCCATAAAAACTGGACATCTGGCATTTGTTTTGCTAAATCAATAAAATCAAGTATACCTTTACGTTCTTGTATTTGCCCAGCTCCCATAACTACAAACTGATTTTCTAAGATACCTAACTTAGCTCTCATTTCATTTTTTTTATCGCTACATAAAGGATGGAATTTGGTATTAGAAACAAAATTTGGAATATACGTTATTTTCTTCCTTGGTACTCCATATTTTTCTAACTCTTTAATGAAAGCGGGATTAACCACAACTAAGTGATCCATTCGTTTATAAAATTTAATGACATAGGTATAAAAAAATAATTCAATCAAACGAGGCAAATGAATACTTCCTTTTAAGGTAGATGGTAAAAAATGAACATAACCAATACGTCTACCTACTCGCTTCTTAAAAAAAGTACTTAGAAAAAAAGAAGGATTAACTGTGTGGTAATGACTAATATCTGTTCTACTATAGTCATTAATTCTAATTTCTAACTTTCTTGTATGGTACTTTCCCAATAAATGAACTAGTTCTAAATAAGCGCTACCAACTCCTTGTCCAGCTATTTTGTCCGCTGAAGAAAACATCGTTATTCGTATCATAATTACTACTCCTCTTTTAACGTTGTTTCGAAAGAATAACTAATTTTTTTTCATCCTTATATTCTTCTATCATTAACTCATAAAACTGAATGACTTTTTCTCCAAACAATTCAGATGATAACTGTTTAAATAGTCTCTCTCGATTTACTTCTCTCTTTTTATTATCTAAATTAAACTCGTTTTTCATCATAGACATAATGATGACATCTGCTAATTCTTCATCTTTTCTAAAAGTTTCTCCAAAGTCTCCGTTTTGAGTCAATATTTCAGTATAATCATTGTATCTCGCTATAATATTCGTTCCAGAAGCTATAGACTCAATGTAAGTTAATCCCTGTGACTCAGAATCAGATGCACTTAAAAATAAGTCAGCAGCTTGATAATACGCTTGTACTTGAGAACTTTCTACTTCTCCAACAAAAAAAATTGATTTAGCTAAATCTAAACTTTGGACTAAATATTCTAATTCTTTCTTTTGTGGTCCATTTCCAACAATTAAAAGTTTCGCCTTTGGTTTTTTAGCTAAAACTTGAGGCATGGACTTAATAAGAATATCAATACTCTTTTCTTGAGCAACCCTTCCTAAAAATAAAAGTAAGGGTTCATCAGAGTTAAAAGATAACTCTGCACGTATATCTCTTGTTGCTTTTTCAAGAAAATTAGTTAAGATAATACCTGTTGGGATAATGACTATCTTTGAAGTAACGTCATAATTTAATAATTGTTGGGCTGCTTTTTTACTTGGTGCTATAATACCATTGGCTTTATTACAAAATATTTTCGATGCTATTTTAACATGATTAGGACGAAGGATTTTTCCTTTTCCAATGTAGTGAAGATAATCTTCGTACATTGTATGATAAGTATGGATACAAGGGATTTTTAATTGATGAGCTATATATTTTCCTGTTAAACCTAGACTAAACTCTGTTTGCGTATGAATAATATCTAAGGATTGTTCTTTAGCTATCTTTAGTGCTCGGTGTAATCCTTTTATTGCAACACGACGATCTTGAAATGATAAAAAAGGCAAACTCGGTAACCGAATAATTCCAACTTCATTATATTTTACTTTAGGATCTGTAGTTGTAAAAATGATGACAGAATGACCTTGTCGCTCAAGTTCACTTTTTAGTGTTTTTATTGAGCTGGCTACTCCACTTATTTGTGGAAAGTAAGTATCCGTAAAAATTCCAACTTTCATTTCGCTTCACCCCTTTATATTATTATACTTGGTATTGTATAAAAACATAAATTATAACCCTTTATAACTAGCTACCTTCAGAAACAATTATAAAAACAAAAAACCGTTGGAATTAAAAATTCCAACGGTTTACTCTTTAATTTAATTTTGTATACTCTTCAACTAAACTAACAACTTCTTCAGCTGTATCACAATCATTAATTGCTCTATCTGCTAATTCCGCCATTTTATTGGAATCTAAACGCTTCATCAAGCTTCTTGTTTTCAGAATGCTTGAAGCACTCATTGAAAACTCATCAAGACCAAGTCCCATTAACAAAGGTACAGCCGTTTGATCTCCTGCCATTTCTCCACACATACCTGTCCATTTTCCTTCTTTATGAGAAGCATCAATAACGTTCTTAATTAAACGTAAAATTGATGGATTATATGGTTGGTACAAATAAGAAACTCGTTCGTTCATACGGTCTGCTGCCATAGTATATTGAATCAAGTCATTTGTTCCAATACTGAAGAAATCTACTTCTTTAGCAAATTTATCGGCAAGAACAGCTGCAGCAGGAATCTCAATCATGATACCGACTTCAATATCTTCTGAAACTGCTACGCCTTCATTTTTCAAGTTTTCTTTTTCTTCAAGCAACATAGCTTTCGCTTTACGGAACTCTCCTAAAGTTGCAATCATTGGGAACATAATACGTAATTTACCAAAGACAGAAGCACGTAATAATGCACGCAGTTGAGTTTTAAACATTTCTGGCTCTGCTAAGCAAATACGGATTGCACGGTAACCTAAAAACGGATTCATCTCATGAGGCAATGTTAGATAAGGTAGCTCTTTATCTCCACCGATATCCATTGTTCTAACAACAACAGCTTTATCTCCCATGCCTTCTAAGATTGTTTTATAAGCTTCAAACTGAGCATCTTCTGTTGGAAAGTCTGGTGAATCCATATAAAGAAATTCAGTACGGTATAATCCAATAGCTTCTCCGCCATTATCTTTAACTCCTACTAAGTCTTTAGGTGTGCCAATATTAGCAGCTAGTTCAATATGTTTCCCATCTGCAGTATAGGTTTTTTCGTTTTTCAACTTATTCCATTCTACTTTTTGGTCTTCAAATTGTTGAGCTTTTTCTTCGTAAAAAGAAATGTCCGCTTCATCCGGATGAACTAATACATCGCCTTCTAATCCGTCAACAATTATAATATCATTTTCTTTAACTAAATCTGTAATAGATTTAGTTCCAACTATTGCTGGAATTTCAAGAGATCGTGCCATAATTGCTGAATGAGAAGTACGTCCGCCAATATCCGTCACAAATGCCTTAACATATTTACGGTTTAGTTGAGCTGTGTCACTCGGAGTCAAGTCATGTGCGATAACGATTACTTCTTCATCAATCATTGATGGGTTAGGTAACCTTACCCCTAAAAGATGACTCAATACACGCTTAGTAACGTCTTTGATGTCAGCAGCACGTTCTTGCATGTAAGGATTGTCTTCCATACCTTCAAAGATACCAATAAACATATCCGTTACTTCTTTAAGTGCGCTTTCAGCATTTACTTTATTATCGCTTATGTTACTTTCGATACTCCCAATTAACTCAGGATCAGAAAGAACCATCAAATGTGCATCAAAAACTTGAGCTTCTTCTTCGCCTAAAGCTTCAGCAGCTTTAGTACGAATCAGCTCAAGTTCTTGAGTAGCTTTATTCAAGGCATTTTTTAAACGGTCTATTTCTGAATCAGAATTTTCAACTGAGGTTTTTTCGAAAGACAAATTGGGTTGAACAAGAAGATAAGCTTTTGCTGTAGCAATGCCGTCACTTGCTGCGATCCCTTTTAATTTTTCAACCATTACTCAGCTAAACCTTCTTTCTTCATTGTTTCTTCGATACTTGTGATTGCTTCTGCTTCATCAGTACCGTTTGCACTAATAACAACTTCTGCACCTTGGCCAACGCCTAATGACATTACACCCATGATAGATTTTAAGTTAACAGATTTACCTTTATACTCAAGGTTGATATCTGAGCTAAATTTGCTTGCTGTTTGCACCAATAAAGTTGCGGGACGAGCGTGAATTCCTGTTTCAGCTATTACGTGAAAATCGCGTTTTTCCATGATATTTGATCTCCTTTTAATAAAAAAATTTTTTTATGAGGGCTCTCTTTATCCACGAGTTAATAGACATTTATGCCTAAAGAACGCACTTTTTAAAAATAACCCTTTCATCTTCATAGGTTACCATTTTTAATAAGATTCTACAACTACTTTTAATCTTTTCTTAATTGAATATTATTTTATTAACCTTTTATTCATTTGATTTATAGTAATAACTAACCTCTCCAAAATGATTTGCTTTACCAATAATTGAGTTTTTATCTGGATGATTTAACCATATTTCTCTAAACTTCATAAAATCTTCTTTTTTAATAAGAATCTCATCTTTTTCTCCACTTATTAACTTTTCAATGTTTTCTTCAATTTGTCTGGTATCCATTTAGTTGCTATCTCCTTCTAAAATCAATTTACAGTTAACAAGCGTAATTGTACTCCAACTTATTAGCAAAAGATAGAGCATTTCTCTTGAATGTCAGACAAGGTCAGTGTATAATAACCAAGAAGGTCAGGCAAGGTCAAACAATGCCGACTTTTTATCTACCTAAAAATTTAAACAACGAAAGGTTGTGTGCTTTATGTTATGTCAAAATTGTCATGAACAAAATGCAACCATCCATTTGTATACCAATATGGATGGTCAAAAAGGCCAATTAGATATCTGTCAAAATTGTTACCGTATTTTAAAAGAAGCTAATAATCAAAATAATCGTCAGAACCCTCAAGATCCTTTTGGATTAGGTAATTTAGAAGAATTTTTCCGTTCAATAAATTCTTCTAAACAGAGCAATCAAAATTTCCCTACTACTCAAAATAGCCAAGGTGGGGGGAATAAACGTCCTCCTACCAACAAAATAAGTGGTCTATTAAGTGAATATGGGACGAATTTAACTGATTTAGCTAGAAACGGCTCTATTGATCCAATTATTGGTCGAGATAAAGAGATAGAACGTGTAATTGAAATAGTGAATCGTCGTACAAAAAATAATCCTGTTTTAGTTGGTGAACCAGGTGTTGGTAAAACTGCGGTAGTAGAAGGATTAGCTTTAAAAATTGTTAATGCTGAAGTACCTCAAAAATTAATGAATAAAGAAGTTATCCAATTAGATGTCGCATCTTTAGTCCAAGGAACGGGCATACGTGGTCAGTTTGAAGAAAAAATGAAACAATTAATGGATGAAATGAAAAAAAATCCTCAAATTATTCTTTTTATCGATGAAGTACATGAAATTGTAGGTGCCGGTAGTGCAGAAGGAAGTATGGATGCAAGCAACATGCTTAAACCAGCTCTAGCACGTGGTGAACTTCAAATGGTTGGAGCGACTACTTTAAAAGAATACCGTTCTATTGAAAAAGACGCTGCACTCGAACGTCGTTTGCAACCCGTTCGTGTAAATGAGCCCTCGGTTGAAGAATCTATTGATATTTTAAAAGGTATTCAGAGTAAATACGAGGATTATCACCAAGTAACTTATAGTGATGAAGCAATAAAAAGTGCCGTTCTTTTATCAAATAGGTATATTCAAGATCGTTTCCTTCCAGACAAAGCTATCGATTTGCTTGATGAATCAGGTTCTAAAAAGAACTTAACTATTCAAATAATGGATCCTATGATCATTGAAGATAAATTGGCGGAAGCAGCTTCACAAAAACAAGCTGCCTTACAAGAAGAAGATTATGAAAAAGCTGCATACTATCGAGATCAAGCAATAAAGTTTGCCAATATGCGCGAAAAACAAACTATCCAATCACAAGAGCGACCCGTTGTAACTGAAAAAGATATGGTCCATATCATTGAAACAAAAACAAGTATACCAGTTGGCGAACTTAAAGAAAAAGAACAAACACAGCTTCGCAACTTAGAAACTGACTTACGCAAACACGTTATTGGACAAAATCAGGCAATTGAGAAAATCTCCAAAGCTATTCGTAGGAGTAGAATCGGTCTAAACAAGAAAAATCGTCCAATCGGCTCATTTTTATTTGTCGGACCCACAGGTGTAGGTAAAACAGAATTAGCTAAACAACTATCTCAAGAACTTTTTGGAAATAAAGAAGCTTGTATCCGTTTTGACATGAGTGAATACATGGAAAAGCACAGCGTTGCTAAGTTAATTGGATCTCCTCCTGGCTATATAGGATATGAAGAAGCTGGACAACTAACTGAAAAAGTTCGTCGCAACCCATATAGCATTTTATTATTAGATGAAATCGAAAAAGCTCATCCTGATGTTCTTCATATGTTCTTGCAAGTTCTTGAAGATGGTCGTCTAACGGACGCTCAAGGTCGTACAGTTAGTTTTAAGGATACTATCATCATTATGACTAGCAATGCAGGTACGGGTTCACTAGAAGCAAATGTAGGCTTTGCAGCAGCATCTAAGGGCAACCAAAAATCTGTGTTATCTCACTTAACCGATTTCTTTAAACCGGAATTTATTAATAGATTTGACGCTATAGTAGAATTCAACTCTTTAGAACAAGAGCATCTACTTGTAATTATCGACTTAATGTTAAAAGACGTTAATGATATGATTAAAAGTCAAGGCATAAGTATAGAAGTAACTGATCTTGCTAAGAAAAAATTAGTAGATTTAGGATACGACTCTCAACTAGGAGCGCGACCTCTGCGTCGTGTTATTCAAGAACAAATAGAGGATCGTATTGCAGATTTTTATATTGATTACCCTGAAATTAAGAATTTAGTCGTCTTAACTAATGATGAAGGTGATATTATTGTAACCTCTAAACAAGAGATTTCTGCAATAACAAATGCTAATCACAGCGCCAACTAAGTCGATATTTTTAGCTATGTAGGAGGATGTTTAGAATTAAATCTAGACATTCTTTTACTTACATATTTCTTTCGATTATGTTCTGTCCGATATCGTTTAGTTAATATACTTTGAATTTACTACTTATTAATTATATAATAGTCTTAATATAGCAGATTTATAAAAGAGGTGAAAAAATGAAGCTCATTGATGTTACAAATAGCCACATAGATTTAGTAACCGAGCAATTAGGGAATACTGATGCAAACTTTATTAAAGTTTATACATTAGGTCCAACAACTGTAATTTTTTCGGGAGCTCCTACTCATGAAGATGTACTTTTATTAAACAAAAATCGCAACATTAAGAACGCTGAAATAAAATACGCTATCGATAATATTTTAGAGACTACTATAGATCAAGTAGATATCATACACGCTCCTAACATCGTTGAATTATCTGTATTAGTAAAGCAATAATTTATTATTCTTATTTCTGATAAAAACCAAAGCAAAAACCCTATATTTAAAAATATAGGGTTTTTGCTTTGGTTTTTCCTATTAAATAGTTTTAAAGTAAAGATTTTAATTCTACATTTGGATACTTATCTCCAAACCAGTGCATTGCAAATTGATTTTCAAATAAGAATAAAGGTTGATCATAACGATCCTTAACCAGTAAGTTTCTACTAGATGACATACTAGTATCTAATTGTTCTGGTTTAATCCAACGCGCAATTTTATTTCCCATTGGAGTCATTATTACTTCTGAATTGTATTCATGAAGCATTCTATATTGAAATACCTCGAATTGTAATTGACCTACAGCTCCCAAAATATAATCTTCCGTATGGAATGTTTTATAGAGTTGAATCGCACCTTCTTGCACTAACTGTTGAACACCTTTATGGAATGATTTTTGTTTCATTACATTTTTAGCTGAAACTTTCATAAAGATTTCAGGTGTAAATTGTGGTAATTTTTCAAATTCAACACTTTTTTTACCTTCAAAAATAGTATCTCCAATTTGGAAGTTCCCTGTATCGTATAAACCGATGATGTCTCCTGCAACAGCTTTTTGAACCATTTCACGACTCTCGGCCATAAATTGAGTTGAGTTAGATAACTTTATTTTCTTTTTCGTCCTAGCAAGAGTTACATCCATCCCACGTTCAAATTCACCCGAACAAATCCTGATGAAAGCTATGCGATCGCGATGAGCAGGATTCATATTCGCTTGTATCTTAAAAATAAATCCTGAAAATTCATCATTTGTAGCCGGAATTTTATTGCCATCAATATCTTTATGAGAAGATGGACTTGGCGCAAAGTTAAGAAAAGTATCTAAAAATGTTTGAACTCCAAAATTTGTTAATGCGGATCCAAAAAATACTGGAGTTAATTGACCATTTATAATCTTTTCTTCAGAAAATTCATTTCCAGCTTCATTTAATAATTCTATATCATCTAGAGCTTGATCATATAGAGAAGATTTTTTAATGGGGTGATCGCCTTCTATTTTACCTTCTGCATTTAACTCAACAATTTTTTCTCCATTTATCCCATTTATATCAGGATGATGGATTTCAATTCGCTTATTATAATTATCGTATAACCCTAATAAACCTCTTCCCATTCCAATAGGCCAATTCATTGGATATGAGTCAATTTCTAAGACTTCCTCTAATTCTTCTAATAATTCCAATGGTTCTTTACCATCACGGTCAAGTTTATTAATAAAAGTAAAAATTGGAATTCCACGCATACGACAAACTTGAAATAATTTTTTAGTTTGAGGTTCAATTCCCTTCCCACTATCAATAACCATAACTGCGCTATCTACAGCCATCAATGTTCTATAAGTATCTTCTGAAAAGTCCTCATGTCCTGGTGTGTCTAAAATATTTATTTTCTTTCCATGATACTCAAACTGCATAACTGAACTAGTAACTGAAATTCCACGTTGTTTTTCTATTTCCATCCAGTCAGAAGTTGCAAATTTCCCTGTTTTTTTCCCTTTTACTGTTCCAGCTTGTCGAATTGCTCCACCAAACAATAATAATTGTTCAGTAATCGTTGTTTTCCCTGCATCCGGATGGGAAATAATTGCAAATGTTTTTCTTGATTCGACTTCGTCTTTTAATTTCTGTTCCATTTTAGTATCCCTCATTTAAATCATTATTTAGTAGTTTTGCTTACTGGCATGTAGCTACATGTCAACACCCTTTTCTATTTTCACTCTTTTTTAGTATAATCTAAACAATTATAGCATACTCATCAAGATTTTTTATTTATTATTGAAACCATATTTTCCTACATAATCTTTTATTGACCAGATATTTTTTTTATCTAGTTCCGCATTTTTCTCCGCTTCATTTAAATCATCGAGATAAATTTCTTGACCTTTTTCATAACCAACTCTTGCTAA
The DNA here is from genome assembly GCF_049673005.1 of Carnobacterium sp. GTDB lineage: Bacteria > Bacillota > Bacilli > Lactobacillales > Carnobacteriaceae > Carnobacterium_A. Next base: position 42,107 of record NZ_JBATXB010000033.1, read on the forward strand.
TCCTTCTGCAACAAGCTTTTCTTGAACTAGTTCCCCATCAGCAAATAGATAGGCTAGCGTACGTCCATACTGATCTTCTTGTTCTTGAGTAGGTTCATATTCTAACGATAATTTTTTTCCTACCAAATATTCGGATAAAAATTCTTTCGACTCTTTGCCAAACGGCTGAGCTGAACCTGTTTTAGTTGTCGTACTTTCAGGAGTATCTATCAAAAGTAAACGCATTTTTTTATTTTCACCATTTCTATTAAACTCAATTGTATCCCCATCAATAACTCTCGTTAATTCTATCGCTATTTCTTTATCTTCAATTTCAGAATACGAATTTCCAGTTGAATAATCTGATACAACGTAACCTCCAGCTGAAGCAATAAGAAGTGCTATTATACCAGAAAGTAGTTTTATATTTTTCTTCAATTTCCCACATCCCTTTAAAAAAACCAGCTAAGCCTATTTTTCTATCTATTCTCACAGCCAGAAATTCATTAGCCATGTTTAATTTTTATTATAATACAAAAAATATCTTGATGAAAGATGCAGTTAACTATTCTTTAACTAGGCGTGGTATGCTCTAGTCATTTTTCTTAAAAAAAGAGAGAGGAAAGGACTTTTAGTCCTTTCCTCTCAACAAGGTACTAAAAATACCCGTTATACTTATTTTTCAGCTAATTTTCTTTCTTGTTCTACCGCTGCTTGAGCTAAAATATTCAAGTAGTTCCATGGACGGTCGAAGTGTGGTTGGAAGAAGAAATCAACGTATGCTAAGTCCTCAATAGTCATTTTATTTTGGATAGCTAATGAAAGTGTATTAGCAGACTGTGTCACATCATATTTAGACATTATTTGCCCACCAACGATACGATTTGTTCCAACTTCATAAACTAGTTGCATCAATACTTCTTCTGTTGTTGGCATAAACTCAGGACGATAGTTGTCTTTAACTAAGACTGAACGTACATCTAAATCAAAATGAGGCGCCCCACTTGTTGTTACTCCTGTTGACCCAATGTTAAATCCAAATAAATACAAACCAGAAGTTGACTGAGTTCCTCTGTATTTAACTTTTGGTTCTACAATATTTTTACCAACTAATGTTCCCATACGTACAGCATTTGTAGCTAATGGAATATAAGCATGTCCGCCATTTGGATTATAGTTTACCGCACAGCTATCTCCTGCAGCATAAATATCGGGATTGCTAGTTCTCATGTAGTCATCCACGATAATCGCTCCATTAGGTAACATATCAACTTTACCTTTTAACAAGTCATTGTTAGGACGGAAGCCAACACACATGATAACTAAATCTGTTTCATACTCGTCTTGTGCAGTAAGAACAGAAACAACTTCTCCAGCTTCATTGGCATTAAAACCATTAACAGATTGGTTTAATGCTAATTTGATTCCACGATTTTGTAAATCCGCTTCTAATACATCTGTAAATTCTTTATCAAGGTATTTGTTTAAAATACGATCCAAACCATCAATTAATGTTACATCTTTGCCTGATTCAGCAAAAGCTTCAACTAACTCAATACCAATGTAACCACCACCAACTATTGTGATTTTTTTAGCATCTTTTGACTTAGCAATTAATTCATTTGCTTGATTATAATTTTTACACAATAAAATGTTTTTATGATCAATACCTGGAATTGGAGGGATAATTGGCCAAGAACCTGTAGTATTAACTAATTTGTCATAAGACTCTTCAAATATTTCACCAGTCTTAATATCTTCAACAATTACTTTCTTCGCAACTGTATCAATTTCCTTAACGTTGTGTTCCATTTTCACTGAAGCACCCATAGAAGCTAACTCCTCTGGATTTGAATAGAATAGACCTGCTGGGTCTTTTACAACTCCACCTACATATAATGCTATTCCACAAGATAAAAATGAAATATTGTCATTGCGTTCAAAAACGGCTACTTCGGCTGATGGGTTTTCATTTAAAATAGTTTTTACTGCCGATGTTCCTGCATGAGTACAGCCAATTACGATTACTTTCATGTTGTAATTCCTCCTAATATTAACTTTTTATTGGATTCGTTTAATAAAATTGGCACCATTTAGTTGGTATTATTATTCACTAAACACTAGTTGACTATATCACAATAATAGAAAAAATGGAAACATAAAGAATCATTTCACTTATAAAAAATCATATCTCTACTATAAAATGGAGTCTTTTTTTTAAAAAAAGAAGCATCAAAATGTCTTTTTAATGACACTTAGATACTTCTTTATAGTAACCATATACAGTAAATGATCCTTTAAAAAAACTGTATTACTTTCTACTATCATCTGTTTGTAAGTTTAAATGTCTTTTTTTAATATTTATCATATCATGTAAATAAACAATAACGGTTTTAACAACTGCATAAAATGGTACACCTAGAATCATACCTAAAAGACCTGCTAAATTACCAGCAACTAAGAGAATCACGATAATGGTTAGAGGATGAATAGCTAAAGTTTTTCCAATTACGTTTGGTGATATAAAGTTTCCATCTACCTGTTGAACAACCACAACAACTAATGCTACTAGTATCGCTTTAGTTGGAGAAATCGTTAAACCTATAATAACTGCTGGTGCAGCACCAATATACGGACCGACATAAGGAATAATATTCGTAATTCCTGCAATAATTCCTAGCAGCAATGCATAAGGCATACCAATAATTAAATAACCAATAAAAGTAAATATTCCAACTATTAGACAAACTAATGATTGTCCACTGATATAAGAGGCAATTGTATTATTCATTTGGCCAAGTAATTCAATTAGCTGTCCTCTAAACTCTTTAGGAAAAAACTTAGCTACTGCTGGTCTAAAATGTTGTCCATCTTTAAACATATAAAACAAAATGATAGGAGTTGTAAAAATAACGATAGTCGTATTGGCTACTGCCCCAACGATTGATCCTACACTATTTGTAATACTCGAAAATACAGTATCTGCAATATTTCCAATTGATAAATCTAATTCATTCATTGACTTTTCTATATTAAAATCTTTTAACCATGGTTGCTTAATTAGTTCCCTAGAATATTCTTCAAGCGCTTTTATTAATTCTGGAACATTTGATATAAATTCACCAATTTGTTTGACTAATACGGGCAAAACGGAAAAGATTAAAACTGCTACAATTCCTATAAATAAAAGCAAAATAATTATGATCCCATGCTTACGTTTTATTTTTGTTTTCGCCATTAAGTTAATAATTGGATTCAAAAGGTAGTATAAAAATCCTGCTACCAATATTGGTGTAAATAAAGTTGAAACAAAGGTAGTAATTGGTTGGAATATAAAGTCAATTTTTGTTGACATAAATATTAAAGTAGCAATAACTAATAACCAAATAGACCAAAACATTAATTTCGATTTCTTAAAAAGTTCCATTGTTCTATCTCCTTTTTTATAGTTAATCAATCATGGAACTTAATAGATAGCTCTCTACTAGCTTTTCTGTCGATTCAATTGAAGACGTGTGAGTCCTTTCGTAAGCATGACTAGCATCAATACCTGCACCGATTAGAGCATGACGCACATCTGCTCCTGCCTTCATAGCAGCTGAGGCATCACTTCCATAGAATGGATAAATGTCTAGACGATAAGGAATAGTATTTTCTATACAAAGATTTGTTAATTGTTTCCTTAGCGAGTAATGATAGGGGCCACTACTATCTTTAACGCAAATTGACACAGAGTATTCATCTGTTTGTTGATCATCTCCTATCGCTCCCATATCCACCGCTAAGTATTCTACGATTTTTTCAGAAATATTGGAATTCCCTCCATAACCAATTTCTTCATTATTAGAAATAAAAAAATGAGTTGTATAAGGCAGTTCAATTCTTTCTTCTTTTATTTTTTTTAAAAATGTTAATAAAATTGCAACACTTACTTTATCATCTAAATGACGTGATTTAATAAAACCGTTTTTTGTTACTTCGGTACGTGGATCAAAACTGATAAAATCTCCTACTTCAATTCCTAATCGTTGCGTTTCTTCTTTACTTTGAGTTTTCTCGTCAATTCGAATTTCCATATTTGTCTGATCTCTTTGAACAGTACCAGCCTCTTTATAAACATGTACACTTGTTTGATGCAAAAGTATTGTGCCAGTATAAGTTTTACCTTTAGTAGTATGGATAGTACAATACTCTCCTTCGATTGCATTGTAACGAAATCCTCCTATCAGATCCATTTTCAATCGACCGTCTGGATTTATTGCACGGACCATCGCCCCAAGTGTATCTACATGCGCTGTTACTAGTCGCTGCTTTTTATGATTTTTCCCTTTCACCGTTATTATTAAACTGCCTTTATTATTCTCAAAAGACTCATATCCTAAATTTGAAATAATACGTTCTATATTTTTTATAATTTCACTCGTATTCCCAGTTGGAGAAGGAATACTTGTTAAATATTTTATCCACTCAATTGTTTGATTGCTCATTTTCTTACCTCCATTACACTATTATCCTTATTATATGTTATTCATCGTTCAAAATAAAGAATGATTCACATCCTTCAATTTTTGTAGAAACATCTTTTTTTATATGTTATTGTTAGACCCATACTATCTTAGAAAGAAGGTTCATTATGATTTATTCTTGGTCAACTGATTTAAATTCAACCGTCTATAAAGATTCTTTATCTATTCGAAATAAAGTATTTGTAGATGAACAAAATGTCCCCTCTGAAATGGAGGTAGACGAATATGAAGCTTTAACCACTTATGTAATTGGCTATTTAGACTCAATCCCAGTTGTTACAGCTAGACTTTTACCAATGGATCAACAAACTTACAAAGTCCAGCGAGTAGCAGTCTTAAAAAACTACCGTGGTAAACAAATAGGCAAAAAAACTATGATTGAAATAGAACGCTTTGCTATTGAAAATAACCGTACATCTTTAATTTTAGGTGCTCAAGATCATGCTATTGAATTCTATTCCTCTTTAGGTTATCTAATTAATAGTGAAGGCTACTTAGATGCCGGAATTCCTCATCACGATATGATTAAACAGTTAGGTTAATTTATATATGATTAAAAATGAAAAGTAACGAGAAATATCCTCGTCACTTTTTTTATTTGCCTATTTTTACTAATTCATCCACATAATTTTCAACAAAATGCATAGCTGATTCTGCCGCAAAATCTACATTTTCTTCAAAATCTGACCCTGCATTTTCACCTGCTATATCAGATAAACTTCTGATATTAATAAACGGAATACCATAGTGATAGGCTGTTTGGTGTATAGCAGCTCCTTCCATTTCTGATGCTTTCGCAGTGGGAAAATGTTTGCGGATATTTTCTACTCTTTTTTTATTACTCATAAATGAATCTGCTGTGAGAATTAATCCACATTCCATTTTTTTATTAGTTTTCATTTTTTTAAAAACAGCTAACGCGAGTTTAATATACTTTGTATCTACTTTATAGCTAGCGGGCATTTCCGGTACTTGTCCTAAAGCGTAATTAAAGATCGTTGCATCAACATCGCTAAAAATTGATTCTGTTGAGACAACAATATCTCCAATGGATAAAGAACGATCCATTCCTCCTGCTGAACCAGTATTTATAATAAAATCAGGTGCAAAACGTTCTATTAGTATAGCTGTTGACATCGCAGCGTTAGCTTTACCAATTCTAGATTGTACTAAAACAACATCATTTCCATCTAGAAATCCTTGATCAAATATGGCGTTAGCTATTTTAATCGTTTTTTTATTTTCTAGCTTTTCGCGTAAAGGCTTAACTTCCTCTACCATAGCCGCTATAATTGCGATTCTCATTTTTTACCCTCTATTCTTATTTATTATTTACGCTAGTTTAAGATTAATTTTTTTAATTTATTCTTTATTTTTTAGCTTTTTCATTATTTTTTTTAAGTAAAGTTTCTCTTTTTAACTTCATTTTTTCCAACCGTTGGATTCTTTCGTTTGGAATCAAATAAATTTTATTACTAATTATTCTTTGCTCTGAATCAAAATATATTTCAAACACATCACCTAAAACTGCTTCTTTTGGTAATTCGCATCTTTTTATTTCTATTGGGTTACTTCCATCATCAGGAATCAATCGAGCAATAGTCTCTTCTATTTCTTCAAAAATAGCTCGCATCACTTATTCCTCCTTTTCAGTTTCAATAGTAAACATTCCATTCTTACTAACTTCGATACTAATAGTTCCATCTTTACTTGTACCATATGTGGGTATGTTTAACTCATCCAACCGACTAATTGCCTCTGGTCCAGGGTGACGGTAACCATTATTTATCCCTGCTGAATAAATACTAATTTCAGGGCTTATAGCTTTTATCCATTCTTCGCTCGTGCTTGTATTTGACCCATGATGTCCCATTAAAAGTAAATCAGCATTTAAGTTTTCCCTAGTTTCTATTATATCTTTTTCAACACTAGACGAAGCATCTCCACTAAACAGTCCTCTGAACTCATTAAATGAAATCTTCGTTACAATAGAGTCATCATTAGGATTATTTCTTGCTTTAGGAGTAGGATTAAACACTTCTAAGTAGAATGGCCCTATTTGATGAGTATCTCCACTTTTAGGTTCAACATACCGAGTTGAACTATTTTCGATTGCATCCAATACACGTTCGTAGATTTTACTAGTTGAATCATATCCATTCATCCAAACTTCTTTAACATCATAATACTTCAGTATTAAGTCGCCATATCCAATATGATCTGAATCATTATGAGTGAAAATAAGCAAATCAATTTTCCCACCGGTTCCAATATAATGATCTAAATAAGTCATGATTCTTTTGTCCTTATCTTCGTAACGACCCGTATCAATTAGGATAGTCGTTCCGTCATCCGATTGAATTAGAGTTGAGGATCCCTGTTCTACATCTAAAAAATGAATTTGAGCTTTTTGATTTTTTGTTGTATTTTTTTCACTTACTTTAGGAGAACGTTCTTGAATTAGTGCTATCCACTCTTTTTTAAGTTGTTCTGCTTTTTCAATGAGAGTATTTCCTGGATTATCATTTTTCCCTACAAATAACCCAAAAATAAAAGAAAAAAGAATAATAGAAACAAGTAGTGTAATTTTCTTTTGTTGCTTCTGTTGCTTTTTCGTTAGTTTTCTCTTTTTTTTCCGATAAACCACTTTATTTCAATCCTTTACTGTTAAAAGACAACTTTCAATAAAGAAAGTTGCCTTGTTATTTTTTCTATTATTCCGTGTTTATAGATCATAGCTAGATAAAAAAATTCATAAAATAAGCTGCTATGTTAAAGTAAATCAAAACACTGGTTAAATCACTTAATGTAGATATAAATGGTCCACTTGCAACTGCAGGATCAAATCCTATACGATCCATTAAAATTGGAATCAAGCTCCCTGCTAGGTTTGCTACAATTATTGCAAAAAGCATAGCTGTTCCGATGACAAAACCTAAGATGAAATTTTGCTTCCAAATACCAATTACTAGAAAAATCGTAATTCCTGTTGTTAAGCCAGTTATAACACCCGTTAAAGCTTCACTAATAACTAAACGTACAAAACTTTTATTTTTATCATCATTATCCGCTAATTTCCTAACCGCTACCGCTAACGACTGGGTTCCTGCGTTACCAGCAGTACCCGTAATTAGAGATATAAATACAGCCAAAATACTAGCTTCACTTACTAAAACCTCATATCGACTAATTAACGTTGCTGTTCCCATTCCTAAAAATAATAGTGTAATTAGCCAAGGCAACCGTTTAGAAGCTGCTACGAAAGGGTTCTCTGATTGCTCGCCAACATCAACCCCGGCTAAACCAGAGTAATCACTTGCAGCTTCTTCATCAATAACATCAATGATGTCATCAACCGTAATAATCCCTAAAAGATAATCTTCATTATCTACAACTGGAACAGCTAGAAAGTTATAATCTCTAATCGTCTGAGCAACATCGTTTTGATCATCTGCTACATTTACTGTAATTGGACGATCTCCCATTACATCAGAGACTAATTCATTATCTTCATGAGTAATCAAATCCCTTAAAGAAATGACCCCTACTAGTTTCTCAGCCGTATCGATAACATAAATATAATAAATTGTTTCAGCTTCTAACGCCTTATTTTTTAAAGTGCGCATAGCTTCTCCAATAGTTTGCGTTACCGTTACCGAAACATATTCAGTTGTCATTATTGAACCAGCAGTCTCATCTTCGTAGTGAAGCAATTCTTTAATTTCATCAGAATTATCGATGGTCATCATACTCAAATATTTACGTAAATCTTTTTTGTCTAATTGATTTAAAATATCTACTGCATTATCTGTATACATCTCACTCAACATGTCAGCAGCATATTGAGGATCCATTTCTTTAAGATAAACCTCAACAGATTCTTCATCTTCTTCAAGAATTTCAAACATATCTGCCATTTCTCTTGGTGAGAGATAAAAATACATTTGTCGTCTTTCTCTTTCAGTTAACGACAAATAATATTGGCCTTGTTCATAAACATGTAACGATAAAAATTCCAAGCGAAATTCTTCTAGTTTTTTTTCTTCTAGATAGAGCTTCAACAAAGCTAATTTTTCTTCCATTTCTAATTGTGCTTCATTCAATAATATCGCCCCTTTCTAAAAGACTTTTTCATTTATTGTATTTAAGCCATTCCGCTATATCTTCTGGATAATTTGACTCCAGTAAAATTTTTTCATCTGTAAACGGATGAATAAAATCTAATTGATGACAATGTAGAGCTTGTCTTTTAATAAATTGATTCTTTTCACCACCGTAAAGGTCATCTCCAACTAGAGGATAACCAATATGCGAAAAATGAACCCGGATTTGATGCGTTCTTCCCGTGTGTAGCTGGACGTCAAGAAGAGTCGCTTCATCAAAGCTTTCTTTAGTCCAATACTCTGTCAAAGCTGCTTTACCTTTTGGATGAACAATTCTTCTAATAATAGAATCTTCTGGCATACCAATTGGTTCTTGGATTATTCCATGTCCTTTATCTCTCATTTTACCAGTTACTAGAGCAACATACTTTTTATGTAATTGCTTTAATTTTAGTTCATTATCTAATAAAGCATGAGCATAACCATGCTTAGCAAATAACATTAAACCAGTTGTATCTCTATCTAAACGCGTAACGATATGAATCACTTGGTCAATATAATTTTGTCGGACATAATATCCTTTTACTCGATTAGCCATTGTATTTTCAGGGTGGATTTTTGAGGGTATTGAAGCCACACCATAGGGTTTATTTACAACTAAGATATGTGCATCTTCATATATGATATCTATAGGAATATTTATTGGAACGGTTGTTTCGTGTCCAATTTCATCTGGTATCGTCACTTCTACTCTATCATTCGCTACAAGATAATGGACTGCATTTTCTTCATGACCATTAACCTCTATTTTACCACCTTGAAATTTTATTTTTGCTAATAACCCTCTCGAAATACCTTTAGTTCTTAAAAATGTTTTTACTTGCTGTTTTTCTGGTAACTCATATAACCAATTAAACTTCATATTTATTTTTCGCTCCAATAAACGCGTCTTCTACTCTACTCCAAAAATGGGTATGCCTATATCGAGCAAAATGAATTCGCTCGTTTGCTATTCGGTATTGTAATTCGACGATATTTTTTTCAGATGATGACAATTGATCAACTGTCAGTATAAATCCATCTGTTGTGATAGGTTTAATTCTAATCCATTCATCCGGAGCAACAATCATGGGTGAGCTCAACGTTCTAAAAACCCGATTATTTATTGAAGCTATCTCTGCCAACTGAATAGCTTCTAGTCTAGGATGAATAATGGCGCCTCCGACTGACTTATTGTATCCTGTTGAACCTGTAGGAGTTGAAACACACAGCCCATCTCCTCTAAATCTTTCAAATAACTCATCTTTAATGAACACATCACAAACCATCGTTCCATCAACACGTTTCATTGTTGATTCATTTAATGCTAAAAAATGCGATGATTCTTTTTTTCCTTGGTATGTTACTTTAATATCTAATAGTGGATAACTGATGCTTTCGCCTTTGTCCTCAATCAAGCTTGCTACTAGATCTGGAAGCTCATAATCACGCCAGTCTGTGTAAAAACCTAAGTGTCCTGTATGCACTCCGACAAAACGAATTTGATCTAATAGATGCGCATAACGATGGAAAGCCGATAGCAATGTTCCGTCACCACCTATAGTAATAACTAAATCGGGACTTTTACTATCTATTTGAATCCCCTTTTCGATTAACATTATTCTTAACTCTGCTGCTAATGTTAAAGACTTTTCGTTATTGTTATGAACAATAGCTATTTTCACAGCTCTTCCCTCCACTCTTAATGCCGCCAAGATAATAGTTATTTTGTGTGCTTGTTCTTTTCTTTATCTCGTTGATTATATGAAAACATCTGCTGAGCTTCTTGGATTTCTTCTCTAATCTGAGACATCTCTTCATCCAGTTGAAACACTGCTTCTGCAGCTCTTTTTAATCGTATTTTAATATCTTCTGGAAACTCTCCTTGATATTTATAATTTAAAGAATGCTCAATAGTAGCCCAAAAATTCATAGACAGAGTCCTTATTTGAACTTCAGCCAAAATAATTTTTTCTCCCTCAATAACTTGCACCGGATATTCAAAAACCATATGGTATGAGCGATAACCACTTTCTTTTTTATTTGTAATATAATCGCGTTCTTCAACAATCTTAATATCATTACGGTTTCTTAATAAACGTACTACTTCGTGAATATCTTCTACAAATTGACACATAATTCTTAATCCAGCTATATCTTGCATGTCAGTTTCTAAATGTTTTAATGGGACATTTCGTAATTTTGCTTTAGCTAGGATACTATCTACCGGTTTTACTCTTCCAGTAACGAATTCAATTGGAGTATGCAAATTTTCTTTCCCAAATTGCTTTCGAATTCCTTTTAACTTAACTTTCAATTCATCAACTGCTTGTTGGTAAGGTATTAAAAATTCTTTCCAATTCATTTCTTCTTCCATTAATTCAACCTTCTTTATCACTCATTTTTAAACTCATTAGCTTAAAGATTGCATATTTACTTATTTTAACATATTCCGTTAAAAATAAGAACTATTCGAAATTCACTTAAATTATGATATGTGCTATCCTATAAATAACTCAATATAAAAGAAAGTATCTTATAATCAAACCAATTAAAGGAGTCAAAACGATGAGCGAGGAACTTGAAATAGAATTTAAAAATAAATTAACCGCCCAAGAATATTATAAGCTTCTTGATTATTATAATGTAGAAGACAAAGATTTTTTCGAACAAGAGAACCATTACTTCGATACTGCTCTTTGGGAGTTGAAGATGATACAAGCCGGTTTGAGAATTAGAATTCTTGAAAATTCTGGCGAATTAACTCTTAAAACTCCATTTAACTCTCATTTATTAGAAACAACGGATTATTTATCATTAGCCGAGTCTAAATCCTTGTTACTTAAAAATAAAATTGATTCTACTGGTCATGTTGCTAAGAAACTTAGAGAATTAAATATAGATCCTACAACTGTTCATCTAATCGGTTCATTAAAAACTAAACGCTTTGAAAAACAAACCTCAAAAGGTTTAATCGTACTGGATCAAAGTTTTTACGGAAACAAAACAGATTTTGAACTAGAATTCGAAGTAAAGGATGCAATGACTGGGAAAATTGATTTTGAAGTATTTTTAAAGAAACATCATTTAAAGAAAGCCCCTTCCCAAAATAAAATTGTCAGGATGATTAAAGAATCCTTAAAGACTAATAAGAATCAATAAAAGTAAAATTGTGGCAAAACTGTGACTACTAAAAAAAAATTAAAATTTAACTTAAGTCTTTTTGGTACTATTTTTTTTGATTCTTTGATAAAGTAAGGGTGTTGCAAATAGAGCAACAATGTTTTTAATACTATACAAAGTAAAGGTGAAATAGCATGTTGACACGTATGTATTCGAGTAAAGGGAATCAATTTAAACAAGTGACTGAAATTTATTTATTCATCAACCCTATTGGATCTGCATGTTACCAAGCGGAAAAAGGATTGTTGGACTTTATCGAGTCAAGTGAAAATAAAATTCATTTTCACTTTATCCCTGTCCACAATTTCAAAACATTTTCTGATTATATGAAAGCAAAAAAACTACCGAAAAGTGACTTAGAATTAAGAAATAAGCATTTTTATCAAATTTATGAAGCATGCCTAGCGTATGCTGCTGCATCAATGCAAGGTAAAAAGAAAGGTCGTCTATTTTTAATGGGTCTACAAGAAGCAATTACCGTTGATAAACAACCTTTCTCAAAAAAATTACTTCATGATACCGCTACTAAATGCAACTTAGATCTTGAAATGTTCTTTGAAGATAAACAATCAGAATTTGCTAAAGCCGCTTTTGAAGCAGATCAAAAGGTCGCTCGTGAGATGCACGTTCTTTCTAATCCTTCCTGTGTGATTTTTAATGATCAGAGTTCCAACCATGGTATACTAATTGAAGAAGATATTAGTTTTGATACACTGAAATTATTATGTAATGAAACCAATAATAATCTTCCAGCAACTTTTTTAAACGGAATTGAAAAAAAGAATAGTTTTTATGTTCTCTAATTTCCAACACAAATACACTCTATCATAGTTTTTAAAAAAAGCACCCTTCAACCTGAGGGGTGCTTTTTTTTTATATAAAATATATAGATGTTGGTGATTATACACCAACATTAATAACTATTATTTAGTTAGTTTATTACTTGCAATTTTTTCCAATTCATCTAATCTAATTTTAAAAATATTCATCGCTTCTTGTATATAGTTTTTCTTAGTCATATCCACTCCTGCTTTTTTCATCACATCGATTGGATAATCACTACTTCCAGATTTCAAATAAATTAAATATTTTTCTAAAGACTTGCCAGATTTATCTTTTAAAATTTTATCAGCAAGCGCAGTCGCTGCGGAGAAACCTGTAGAATACTGATAAACATAGTAATTATAATAAAAATGAGGGATTCTAGACCACTCGTAAGCAATTTCTGAATCTTCTGAAACATCAGAGCCATAATAGCGTTCATTCAGTTTTTTGTATGCCTGATTTAAAAATTCTGCAGTTAATGGGGTTCCCTTTGCTGATTCTTCATGTATAAAATGCTCAAAATCTGCAAACTGTGTTTGTCTGAAAATTGTTCCTTTGAATCCATCTAAATAGTGATTTAAGATGTACGCACGTATCTCGGGTTTAGTTTGAGTCTCCAATAAATATTCAGTAAGAAGATTCTCATTAGTTGTTGAGGCTATCTCAGCTAAAAATATTGAATAATCTCCATAAACATACGGCTGATTTTTTCGTGTGAAGTAGCTATGAACGCTATGACCCAATTCGTGAACCAAAGTATACAAATGGTTTAATGAATCATGCCAATTTAATAATATATAGGGATTAGTACTATAGGCTCCTGATGAGTATGCCCCACTTCTTTTTCCTTCATTCTCTATTACATCTATCCAGCGTTCATCAAATGCTTTTTCTAATACTGCCAGATATTCGTCCCCCAATGGCTTTAGCGCTGCTAAAACAGTCTCTTTTGCCTCATCATAAGTAAATTTAAGAGTTGCTTCCCCCATAATTGGTGTATACATATCGTACATATGCAACTCATTAACCGAAAGAAGTTCTTTCCTTAATTTTACGTAGCGGTGAAGCAAAAATAGATTATCATCAACGACTGTTAGTAATGTGTCGTAGACAGCTTCTGGTATATGTCCGGCAGCCAACGCAGCTTCTCTTGCCGATTTATAATGGTGAACTGTCGCGTTATAATTATGGTACTTAACATGAGAAGATAAAGTGCTCGAAAACGTATTATTTAGCCCTTGATAAACCTTGTATAGAGCTTTATAACCCGCTTCTCTCAGCAATCGATCTGTACTTTCCATTACTTGACCATATATACCATGAGTCAGTTGGATCTCTTTGCCATCTTTATCGTTTATAATAGGAAACTGTATATCCGCATTATTTAAAACATTAAATGTTTTACTAGAAGCGCCAAATATCTCCCTTGCTCCTGCTAATAAAGACTCTGCCTCAGCTGTTAAAATATGCTTTCTTGAGGAAGTCAACTGATCAATAAAATGTTGGTACATATTTAAGTCTTTATTTTCTTTTAGAAATATCTTCAACGTTTCTTCTGGAATTTCTAGGACTTCTGGCTCAAACCAAGATGTAGATTCGCTTATTTTCGTTGCTAAAAGCGAGGATTGTTCGAACATCGCTTGATAAATCGAATTTGTTGTATCTTGATCATTTTTTAAGTGAGCATAAACATAAATTGTTTCTAATTGATTTGAAATTTTTAAAATGCATTCAAGACTTTCTAAAAGAAAGTCCGAACTTTGACCTAGTTTTCCCTTAAAATTTGATATACGTGTTATCTTTTGTTCTAATTCCTCATAAGCTTTATAAAATTCTTCATCTGTTTCAAAAATATTCTTTAAATTCCAACTTAATTTTTCAGGAACGTCTTTACGTTTTGGCAGTTTTTTAAAATCGCTCATTAATTTACCTCCCTATATTTTATCCACTTTTAATTTTACCATATTATTCAATTAAATAAAGAATGTACATTTTTAAAGCTACTAATCTTTTCTTGTTCATTCTTATAGTAATAGGGTTTTCTTTTTAACATCCATTGATTAGTTTTAGTTTCCATTAAAATATCTACTGTCACAAGTAACTTAACATACTCATAAAACGGTTTTTTTTGCTCTTCTATCGTGAGTAAAGGCATAGTGTAAAAGATTACTGTTTTATCAACTAACATCTTATTTAGTTGGTTGTCTAGCTCTTTTAAATTAATTATTGATCCAATATATTTATTTGTTAGCCATTTAAGTAAAATGTATTTCCAAAAATGTGGAAGTGTCCTAATCAGTAATTGACCTTGAACTTTAAAATAAACTTCAATCGGAAGAGAAATCAATGAATCTCCTCTTTGGTAGATATATTTTTGAAATGAGACCATCTCTGGATTTCGATACATTCTCCCTTGATTAAGATAGTCATGACTTTTAATTAGTTCTTTTGGTTGTGGAACAATTCTGTTTTTTCGAATTCTATTTTTGTTGGCTAACTCTTTTACTACTGAAGATACATTACTTAGCATTAATTGATTTAATTTTATTGTAACCCTATCATACTCTATTTCTTGCGTTAAATTTTGGTAGTCAATATTTGAATAGACAAAGAATTTTTTGTTTGGAACATCTAGAAAAAAAAGACTTCTTCTAATGTATGCATTACTATAGATAAAAAGCCGCTGAAATGCAGTCACTCTATCTGTAAGTTTAAATTGAGATCCTACTATCCAAAAAACTTCGTATCCTTTTGTTTTATACCCCTCGGTTCTTTCTTGCATTCTTTTTACAGGCAATGGACTACATTGGAATTCAACGGCTATTGCCTTAGTTTGATTTATCCAAACAAGTATATCTGGACGTTGGTTCAAATCCGGTAGATGGGCCTCTAATTGACAAACGAATCCTTGTTTAACAAACCAATCCAACAATAGTTGTTTTCCTTGTAGATGTTCTTTTGTCTCACCTTCTGAAAATGCAAGACAATTTGTTTGATTAAAATGTGAAAAGTGAGCAATTTTTAACTTTCCATTTTTTAAGAATACACTGTTTTTACAATCAGGACAATAAAATGAAGCTTTTTTTTGAATCTTCTCCTCTACTTTACTAGCATGGATTAATTCTTCTTTATCATTAAGTGCTATAAGCATTTAGGACACTTCCATTCATACAGTTTTACTTAATATCCGCAGAATGATTGAATTTCTTAATAAAAAAAACAATTTTCAGAAATAATTCATTTCTAAAAATTGTTTTTATGAACTATTTATTTAAAATAGAAACGACTTAATTCTAAAGCGTTATTTCCCATTATCTCTCTACCATGTTCAGTTAAGATTCCATGAGTTATAGGTGTTCTTTGAGCAAATTCTAACGCAACAGTGACTTGGTCTTCAACACTTCGTTCTCCTATTTCCTCTGTAAAAAACATTAGGTGAATGAAATAACTATTTTTATACCAAAAAAGTTTAGAAGTCGCATTCTCTAAATATAATTGTTTAGATAAAGAAACCATATCTTCAAACTCATTAAATCTTAGAACAACCTCTTGAGTTTGTTTTGTTGAGTCATTTGGATAATCTTCTTCAACAGCTTCTTCCTGGTTATCATTTATTAACTGATTTTTTATAAGTTTAGAAAACTCGTTTGCCTCAAAATTACCTGATGCTGAAGAAAAATCAATATCTTCATTCAACGGACCACCCTTACTGATGAATAATTCTAATCCACTTCCGCTTGGCAAAACTTGAAATGTAATAGCATCAGATTCATGGAATTTTTCGTCTACATCTACTTCTTCCAAAATACTGTAAAAGAAGTCTTCGATTTGTTTATGATTTCCTAAAAGATCTAAAAAGGTTATCCCTCTTTCTTCTAAATCAGTACTTTCTATAAGCACACGAATTGTATTCTCATTAATATGTTCCATCTCCATAGTCATACACCTCGCCTCTTATTTCCTTGTTCATAATAGTAATTATAAACAATATTCTTACTAACTATTTTAAAGCAAATATATAAAATGTAAAGATAAATGTGTTAAAACAAGCTTATGTTAAGAATAACAAAAAATTATAAAAAAAGAGTGCCACTAGAAAATCGTGGCAATCTTTTTTAAAGTTTTAATTTAGTATCCTACGATTCTTTGAGCACGTAACAATTCAATTGCACGTACTTCTCTTGGCAAGAAGCGGCGAATTTCATCTTCGTTGTATCCAACTTGTAGTCTTTTCTCATCTACCATAATCGGACGGCGCAATAATCCAGGATTCTCTTGAATTAAAGAAAATAAATTTTGAAGTGGCAATTCCTCTAAATCAATATTCAATTCTTGGAATGCTTTTGATCTTGTAGAAATAATTTCTTCTGTACCATCTTCAGTCATTCTTAAAATAGATTTAATTTCAGGAATATCTAAAGGCTCAGAAAAGATATTTCTTTCTTTATAAGTAATGTTGTTTTCTTCTAGCCAAGCTCGTGCTTTACGACATGAAGTACAACTAGGTGATGTATATATTGTTACCATATGTTATTCTCCCCTTTTCTAAGTCCGATTGATCTAGTCAAAAATTTATAAAGGACGTTATTCCTTTTAACTTACTGTCTTACATTTGTTATTATATAACATTAAATAATAAAATGCTATAGTATTTGTCAAAAATTTGTCACTTTTAACAAAAAAAATTCTAAAATTAAAAATAATACTTTTTCCAAAAAACTAAAAATACTATTCAACCCATCTAAATCGGTATTTATCAATTAGTTTCCCACATTGTATACATTACAATATAAGAATTGATTGAAAATAAAAAATACATATTAATATGAGACTCTCGTCTACAAAATTAACATGTATTTTTTCAACTTAGTTATTTAGCGTATCTTGCTTTTTTTTCTTTCAATGCTTCAATATCTGATTCACGACAATAGACATAATGTCCGGGAGTTATTTCTCTTAAAGCTTCTGGCTCACCATTTTCTTCTCTACGAATATACGGTGTACGAACACGGTTACGTTCGTACTCTGGATCAGGTAAAGGAACAGCAGAAAGTAAGCTTTCAGTATAAGGATGCAATGGTCTATTGTACACTTCATCAGCTGCTGCTAACTCAAGTAACTTACCATTGTTCATTACTCCTATACGATCACTAATATATTTTACCATTGATAAATCATGAGCGATAAATAAGAAAGTTAAATCCTTTGTTTTTTGTAATTCCATTAAAAGATTTACCACCTGTGCTTGAATCGATACATCTAATGCAGATATAGGTTCGTCAGCAATAATGAATTTAGGTTTAACGGCTAAAGCCCTAGCAATACCAATACGTTGACGTTGTCCACCC
This sequence comes from Carnobacterium sp., assembly GCF_049673005.1. GTDB lineage: Bacteria > Bacillota > Bacilli > Lactobacillales > Carnobacteriaceae > Carnobacterium_A. The sequence goes on from NZ_JBATXB010000033.1 coordinate 60,110, forward strand.
GAAAATTCATGAGGATAACGTGATGCATGGTCAGGATTTAATCCAACCGTTTTAAGTAATTCATCAACTTGTTGATTTCGATCTTCTTTTGATGAAGCTAAACCATGAATGTCAATTCCTTCAGCAATGATATCGCGAATCTTCATCTTAGGATTTAACGAAGCGTAAGGATCTTGAAAAATCATTTGCATGTCTCTTCTGAATTGTAACATATCTTTTTTCCCTGTAATACTATGAACTTGCGTACCTTCGAAATCAATTTCTCCAGCAGTAGGATTATATAATCTAATAATAGAACGGCCTGTCGTTGACTTCCCAGATCCAGACTCACCAACTAAACCAAAAGTTTCACCTTTAAAAATATCAAACGTAACATCATCTACAGCACGAACTTCATTCTTAGTGCCTTCGTTAAAATATTGTTTTAAGCCTCTAACCTCTAAAATTTTCTCTCTTTGCTCCATTTTTAAACGCCTCCTTTTACTTCATTATCAGAATCAAAAACGGAGGTATCATTGTAAGCATGATTTGCAAATTTTTCTTTATAGACAGCTTGTCTTGCTCTAATTTCAGCAGGAGGAATTACAGCCGGTGAATCTGGATGCAATAGCCATGTAGCAGCATAATGTGTCTCTGATATTTTGAACAAAGGTGGTTCCAGTTGTGTATCAATCTTCATTGCAAATTCATTACGTGGAGCAAACGCATCTCCTACGGGTGGATCTAATAGATCTGGTGGTGTACCAGGAATAGCGTACAACGTTTTCTCGATATCTAGAGTTGGCATTGAACTGATTAATCCCCATGTATATGGATGTTGCGGGTTATAGAATATTTCGTCAACTGATCCTACTTCTACGATTTTTCCTGCGTACATTACTGCTACTCTGTCAGCAACGTTTGCAACTACTCCTAAATCGTGTGTAATAAAAATAATTGAAGTTGATATTTTCTTTTGCAATTCTTTCATCAAATCAAGGATTTGTGCTTGGATAGTTACATCTAGAGCTGTAGTCGGTTCATCTGCAATCAGTATTTCTGGATTACAAGCTAAAGCTATCGCAATAACGATTCTTTGACGTTGTCCACCTGAAAATTGGTGTGGATATTGTTTCATACGTTTTTCAGCTTCTGGTAGCCCTACTAAGTTTAATAATTCAAGAGCTCTATTTGAAGCTTCTTGTTTATTTAATTTTTGGTGAAGACGAATGGGTTCAGATATTTGTTTACCAATTGTCATTGTCGGATTGAGTGATGTCATTGGATCTTGGAAAATCATCGCAATATCTTTTCCACGAATTTTTTGCATTTCTTTTTCACTCTTCTTAATTAAATCTTCACCATTATAAAGAATTGAACCTTCTTCAACATTTGCATTTTGAGAAAGTAAGCGCATAATACTGCGAGTCGTAACTGATTTCCCAGAACCTGACTCGCCCACTATTGCTAATGTTTCTCCTTTTTTCAAGTTAAAACTGACACCACGGATAGCTTTTACTTTACCAGCGTAGGTGTCGAATGTGATATTTAAATTTTTGACTTCTAATACATTATTCATTCGTTTTCACCTCGCTAATCCTTCATTTTTGGGTCAAATGCATCTCGTAAACCATCAGCTAACAAATTAAATGAAATCATTAATATACAAATAACTGCTGCTGGGTACCACATTAAGTGTGGTAAAAAACGGAAAGTTTTATATCCATCGTTAATTAACGTTCCAAGTGATGCTGTAGGAGCAGGAATACCAATACCAATGAAACTCAAGAAAGCTTCAAAGAAAATGGCAGCCGGAATCGAAAACATCGTTTGAATAATGATAATTCCCGATAAATTTGGAATTAAATGTTTAAAAGAAATTTTTATAGGTGATTCACCTAAAGTTTTAGCCGCTAAAATGTATTCTTGATTTTTTAATTTTAATGTTTGTGCCCTGATAACACGAGCCATTGAAATCCATCCTGTGATAGCTAATGCTATAATAATAGATTTAATACCTGGATCTAAAACAAGAAGCATTAAAATAACAACTACTAAGTTCGGTACACCAGATAATATTTCTAATACACGCTGCATTCCGTTATCCACTTTACCTCCAGACCAACCAGAGACTAGACCATAGATAACCCCAATCGTTAAATCGAAAAATGCTGCTACAAAAGCAATTAATAAAGATACACGAGTACCATGTAAAATACGAGAAAGTAAATCTCGACCTAAACCATCTGTTCCCAAATAATAGTTTACATCATCAGGAACGCCTTGTTGCTCATACTTATCAACACGAGTATTTCCAACAGTTTGTGTCCCATTTAAGCCATTAATGTTAATACCGGGGATTTTAGGTGGTAAATTTGCATGTGAGACTGTTTGAAAATCAGGATCATGGGGTGAAACAATTGGCGCGAATAGACTCAATAAAATAAAGATAATTAATATAAACAAGCTAATTACAGCAGCTTTATTCTTTTTCAGCCTTCTCCATGAATCCTCTAAGAAGCTCAGTGAAGGTGCTGTTATCTTCTCATTATCGACTTTGTCTGAGGCTCCTGCGGGGTTGAACATTTCAGGAGACAGTTTTGTTGTTTCGTCAACAGTTTGTTTTGAGTTGTCCATTTATTCGTCTCCTCCTTCATTTGTAACACGAATTCGAGGATCGATGACCCCGTATAAAACATCAACTACTAAAATAATACCAACTAGCATTGCTGAGTATAAAATTGTTACACCCATGATTGTTGGATAGTCGTTAGTCAAAATTGATTTTACAAATTGTTCCCCAATTCCCGGAATTGCAAAAATATTTTCTACAACTAATGAACCAGTCATCAAAGCAACGGCTATAGGACCCAGAATTGTGACCAACGGAATTAGTGCATTTCGCACTCCATGTTTAAAGGCTACTGTCCAACGACTCAATCCTTTAGCACGAGCTAACTCAACATAATCACTGCTTAGTACTTCTACCATCTCAGTACGGATAAAACGTGCTGAATCTGCAAGTGGTGCAATTGCTAAAGCAAGTGTTGGTAAAACTGACGAGCTAAATCCGTCATTCCACAAAGCAATTGGGAACCACTTTAAATAGACTCCAAAAACTAACTGTAGCAATACAGCTATAACAAAGTTAGGTATAGAACGACCAAGAATCGCCGTGAAGGTAGCTGTCGTGTCTATCCAGGTATTTTGGTTCATAGCTGCTATAACTCCTAATACGATCCCTAAGGTCGTTCCTAAAATAACCGCTTGTATTCCTAGTTGTAAAGAAGGACCTACCCTGGTTGATAATAGTTCGGTTACTGGCGTATTGTTAAACTGGAAAGATGTTCCTAAATCTCCTTTTAACAATCCTGACATGTAGATTAAATATTGAACCGGAAGTGGTTCATTCAATCCATACTTTTCATTCATAATAAAAATTTGTTCTTCTGATAACTTATCCTGGTTACTATATGGTGTTCCAGGTAAAAGATTCATTAAGAAAAACGTGATCGATGCAATTAAGAATAATGTCAAAAACATATACAATATACGTTTCCCAAGATATTTAGAATAATTTTTCATCGATTTAAGCACCTCCAGCAATTCATTTTATTTTTTATTCAAAAAGAGAATATACTATATAGAATAGCGTGTTATAGGGATAAATGCAAAAGTTTTTTTAATAACTTTGCTTTTAAAAAACATAACATTAGAAAACAATGGCGATTCTGCTGGTTTTCTAGTCGTTTTATCATCATTTTTTTACTTAAATTTTATTATTGTATTTCAATTCATTATACTGTAATTTAAACTTATCACTCGTTATTAGGAGGTCCAAAATGAAATTAAAAATTTCTGTATTAAATTTAACTAGTATTATTGTCATTTTATGTTTAATTTTAGAATTAATTATCTATAAAAAAATCAGCTTTTTCTTTACTACAAATATTCTTTTTGCTGTCGCAAGCTTTTTTTTAATCATTAGTCTTTTCTGGTCAGTATTATACTCTGGTGCTTTTGATTTCTTTCACTTTAGTATGAAGAAAGTAACTACAAGAATGCGTCGTGAAGACAACTCAGAAGAAGTTGAAAATATTCCTCTATCTAAGTCTGTTGGGCATGGATACAAGATGCCTTTAAAAGTAGGTTTATTACTGTTAATAATTAGCTTAGTTACGTTATTTTTCCATTACTTCTTTTAATAAAAAAGTGGGAATAAATGCCATCTTTAATTATATAGCTTATTCCTTCTTTTTTTCTCTAATAAATCAGTTTTATTAACTCTTCTTTATTGATACTTCCAAAATATTTTTGAATATCTATTTCATCAAAAACTTCCTCAATAGACTTCTGCTCATATTTTATATTTGTTAATTTTTCTTCAATATCTGAAACTTCACCTAACCCAAAAAAATCACCATAAATTTTTATATTTTTTATTCTACCTTTTTCTACGTTTAACTGAAATTCAACTGAGCCAATAGGAAAGCGATGACGTCTAATAAGTTCAAATTTAGGTGACTTCCCGTAATTCCAATCCCAATTTCTAAAATAATTAGTTGAAATTTCTTCAATTTCTTTCCAGTCTTGCTCAGTTAATCTATACTCTTTTATCTCTTCTTTAGAATCTACATCAAATATAGTTAATAATAGTTTGTTGCGAAACTCTTTCGTTGTCATGTATTGATACTCTTCCGATAGGTAGGGACGAATGTTCGTTACACGACTTCTGATTGATTTAATTCCTTTAGACTCAATCTTATCTTTTCTAACTTTTAAAGCACCTACAACTGCTTCTATATCACTATCAAACATTAATGTTCCATGAGCGGTCATACGACCATTTGAAGAATACATAGCATTTCCAGAAAATTTTTGTCCGTCAATTACTAAGTCATTCCGCCCTATTAAAGCTGCACCTTCTACACCCATTTTATGCAATGAATCAATCACTGGTTCAGTAAACTTTCCAAAATCTCTAAAAGAGTTCCCATCATCTTTTTTTATAAAACAAAAAGATAGATTACCAAAATCATGGTAAACAGCTCCTCCTCCTGATAAACGTCTCACTACATGAATATTATTTTTCTCCACATATTCTGTATTTATTTCTTCTATTGTATTTTGATTGCGCCCTATTATAATAGAAGGTTCATTAATATAAAACAATAAAACAGGCTCATCCAGTAAAACCTTTTTTAATAAAAATGTTTCTATTGCTAAATTTAATCTTGGATCTGTTATTTCTTTGCCGTTACGCTCATTAGCTACATAATACATGCCTTACTCCTCTTTTCTTTTATATCTACTCTACTTTTTATAGTTTAACAACTAAACCTTTCTTTGCCAAAATTATCTCTGTTTCAGGTGATTCATTAATTGCTTGTGCCTTCAGTAATTCTAAATCACTTTCTTGAGGTAAATGCGTCAAAATTAATTTTGGAACTTTTGCTTGCTTTGCAATCCTTGCAACTTCTATTGAAGTCATGTGGACACGATGATTTTCCATCCCTTTAAATAAATTTGTATCCGCTAACAAGACATCAGCACCTTGACTAAAAGGAATAAATTGAGGTAAGTATCCAGAATCAGCTGTAAATACCATTATCTTTCCAGTATTTTTTTCTACAATTCTTGTAGCATAGCAAGGAACCGGGTGTAGAGTCTTCATGAAACTTATTTTAAAAGGCCCGATGATCAACTCTTCTTCCTCTGAATACGCTACTCCTTTTGATATACGATCCATCGTAAGACGATTAAAATTGTCTATATCGTCTTGATGTCCATATATTGGTAAAACTTGCGCCCTAGTTTCATTATTGTTCAACCTTTTCAATTGTCTTGTATATTGTAAAACACCTACATCTGCAATATGATCAGCATGGTAATGGGTTAAAAGTAATGCATCTAATTCTAAAGGATCAATATATTTTTCAAGCGCGATCAAAGACGCACTTCCAGCATCGATTAGTAAATGAAAATCATCTGACTCCAATAAATAAGAACTTGTTCCTTCATTTTTTGTAGGATAGCCACCCCAATAGCCTAATACAGTTAATTGCATGATTACACTCTCCTTTTCTAGACCTATTTTCATTACCATACAACACTATTACCTTATTTAAAATAAAAAAGCCTTTTATTAATTAAAAAGACTTTCTATTTCAGGATACTTATAAATATTTTACCCCATTATAAACAATTTTGTTTTTTTGCATACTCTATAATTTGCTCACTAATCTCATTAGCTTGTTGGATACAGTGGTTAATCCCAAAGCCTGCTATACCTTGTCCCGCAATATAAATCCCCGGATATTCATTAAGAAGAATTTTTTTAGCGTCATTAATGTCTTCTTCATGAGTAACTGTAAACTGTGGAATTGCATCCGTCCATCTTTTGATAATACTAAACAGTGGTTCTTCACTAATTTCTAAAATAATTTTTAAGTCTTTTAGAATAGAATTTTCAATTTCTTTGTTACTTAGTGAAACTAAAGCATCTTCCCCATTTCGACCAAAGTTAACTCCAATTAAAACCTCTTCATCATTTTTAAAGGATGGCCATTTTTTATCTAAAAAAACAACCGATGTAACAAAAGAGTCACTTCTTCTAGGAGTAACTAGTCCAAAACCCTCTGGAACATTTTTAATCGCTTCTTTTGAAAATGCAAGAACGATATAACCGACTGAAGCTGTTTCTACTTTACTAAAAATTTTTTGAATCTCCGTATGATCAATCAATTTTGAGTATTCTGTTATAGGTGTTGCAATACAAATTGCTCCAACCCTAACTTGCTCAGTGTGATTTATATCTAAAATATAAACATCCTCATCATTTTTTTTTATTTCAAACACTTTTTTTCTATATTGAATATGAGGTTGTAATATTTCTTCTAGTGCCTCAGTTAAAACTGATAAGCCTTCTTTAAATGTTGCATAGTTACCAGAACCATCTAATAGTTCTGGGTGAGCCGCTAATCCTTTTTGTAAACTACCATACTTCATCTCAATGTCATAAATTAATTCTTTTGACGCCTTAATTCCAATCTTATCTAAATCACTTGCATAAATTTTTGTAAAAAACGGCTCAACAATGTGTTCAACCATCTCGTCTCCTAAAAGACGTTTTAAATAAGTACTAGTTTCTACATCTTTTTCTAGCTTTCTAAAAGTATTAAATAAACTTTTATACGTCACAATCTTCCCATACATAGTTAACAAATTGCCTTTCCATATATCTTTTCTTCTAATAGGAATACCATTATAAGTTGGGTAATCTAACTGGTACAACTGATTATAGAAAAAGACATCTGGCTTATTTCCCTCACTGTAAATAAGCCTATCTTCTAGACCAAGTTCTTTAATCAATTCTAAAGCTTCTGGATAACGTGTATCTATCGATTCCGCCCCCAAATCTATAGAACGATTTTTATTTTTCATTGTATATATTTTTCCGCCTACTCTTAAAGATCCTTCTAATAAGATTAACTCAAAAGGTAAATTTTCTTTTTCAATTTTTTGTTTGATGCGGTATGCTGCCGTTAATCCAGTAATACCGCCACCAATAATAGCAATTCTTTTTTTTGCTCTTTTCATATTCATTCTTCCCCTTTTAGCAGTTGAACTTATTCATCGAAAGTCTTTGTTTTATTATCGCAAGCATTTCAGCTGTTAATGAACTGTATAATTAGATTATCCAAATGTTATTTTTTCAACAGCATTGCTATCTAATCTTTTTATAACTTCTGTCATTAAGGCAACTGTATTCAAATAGTCGTCTTCATGAATAACCGAAGTATGTGAATGAAGATACCTAGTAGCAACTGTAATTGCTAATGAGGGCACACCGTTTCTTGTAACATGTTGGCTACCCGCATCTGTTCCCCCACCTGCTATTACTGTATACTGAAAAGGTATTTTTAATTCTTCTGCAACTCCAACTACAAAATCACGCAAGGCTTTATGTGCAACCATAGAAGCATCATAGATAATAATCTGTGGACCTTTACCTAGTTTCGAATCTGCTTCTTTTTCAGTCATTCCTGGCGTATCTCCTGCAGTACCGGTATCTAATGCAAAAGCAATATCTGGATCAACTAAGTAAGTTGACGTCTTCGCTCCACGTAACCCTACTTCTTCTTGGACATTTCCAACAGCAAAAGCCTTATTTGGATGACCGTCACGCACCAAATTTTCTAGCACGCTTAAAGTTACAGCGGTCCCAATACGATTATCCCAAGCTTTTGCCAATAAGAATTTAGATTCATTTAATCTTTTAAATTCAATATATGGAGTTACCATATCACCTGGCTTCACACCCCATGAAGAAACTTCCTCTTTACTTGTTGCTCCTATGTCAATAAACATTTCTTGAATATCATAGGCTTTATTTCTAACTTCAGCAGTCAATACATGAGGTGGTTTACATCCAATAACACCGTGCAGCACTTTACCTGTTGAAGTAGTTAATTGAACTTGTTGAGCTAACATAACTTGGGACCACCATCCTCCCAGTGTTTGAAACTTAATAAATCCTTTATCAGTGATTGCTGTAACCATAAAACCAACTTCGTCTAAGTGACTTGCAAACAATACTTTAGGGCCTGATTTATTTCCCTCATGACTTGCAATAACACTTCCTAATCCATCATACGTTATCGAAGAAGTAGAATTTTTAGCGTACTTTACAAATACATCCCTAACTTCTTTTTCGTTTCCAGGTATTCCTCTTGCATCCGTAAGTTCTTTTAACATTAGCAATTGTTTATCATCCATGCGAAATGACCTCCTGTATATACTTATTTTATCTATTATATCATTTTAATTCGTATAAAAGGAACACTTTTTATATACTAAAAATTAAAAGAAACAAGAAGAATGGTTTAACATTCTTCTTGTTTCTTCCTTACTATCCTAACTTAATTTTACTATTATTCTGAAACTGAAGCCCATTTAAATGAAAACTCAGGTCCCACTAAGTGTGTACCAATATCTTTAACATACGGCTTTTCAAGTATCGCATTATAGCGTTGGTAAATTGGTCCGATTGCTGCTTCTTCTAATAAAATCTTTTCAGCACTAAGCATATCAGCCCATCTTTTTTCAGGATCGTCAAGATCAGTCGTGCCAATTTTTTCAATTAGAGCATCATATTCTGGAATAGAGATACTCGCTTTGTTATTTGAATTACCTGTTTCAAATAATTCTAAGAAATTAATTGGATCTGCATAATCTGCTCCCCATCCTGCCATTTGAATATCATAGTCTTGACGCTTATTCACATCAAGTCGGACATTAAACGGAACTGAACGGATACTTATTTTTAGACCTGGTAAATTTTGCATTAACTGTCCTTGCATAAATTCTGAAGATTTTTTAGCATTTTCAGAATCATCTGAAAGCAATTCCAACTCTATTGATTCTACACCTAACTCTGCAAGTCCTTTTTTCATATAATCTTGTGCTTTTTCAATATCATATGTCAGTAAGTCGCCATTTTCTTCACGGTAGTCTTCATTAGTAGACGGATTTTTAGATAGTCCTTCTGGTACTAATCCGTTAGCTGGTAATGAACCATTTTGTAGAACTGTGTTAGCATAAGATTCTTTGTCGAATCCCATTGATATAGCTTTACGTATATTTTCATTCGCTAACGCAGTTGGTTCTCCGTTACGCTCTTGATTATATTTAAAGTAAAAAACAGACGATGTTGGAACTGATGCTAAATCAGAATCCCCTTGCTTTGTTTGTACGTATTCTCCAGATAATTTAATTCTATCTACTTCACCTGTATCATATAAATTAATAGCAGTAGAAGTTTCTTTTACAACATCTACATTAATGGCATCTAACTTAACTTTTTCAGCATCCCAGTAATCAGCATTTTTTTTATAAGACCAGCTTAGTCCCGTACCATCCCAGTCCGTTAAAACAAATGGACCGTTATAAATTGAATTATCGCTATCTGATGCGTATTTCTCTCCTTTTTCTGTTACATAAGCTTCATTTTGAGGTAAGAACATGGATAGTGATAATAAATCTTCAAAATAAGGTACCTTAGATTCTAATTGCACTTCTAAAGTTTTCTCATCAATTGCTTTTACTCCTAATTCTTCTGGCTTAATTTCTCCTTTATTAACTTCAGAAGCGTTTTTAATAATTCCCTGCATCATATAGGCAGATTGTGAACCAGTACTTGGATCGACTAAACGTCTCCATGAGAAAACAAAATCATTTGCAGTAACAGAATCCCCATTAGACCATTTTGCATCTTCTCTTAATTTGAAGGTGTATGTCAAACCATCCTCACTAATAGTAGGCTCTTCAGAAGCCATTGCAAGCTCAGGTTTGTTATCTAGATTCAAACGATACAATCCTTCCATTACATTGTTCATAACTGTAGAGCCAACTGTATCCGTGTTTAAAACTGAATCCATTGTTGGAATTTCAGCTGTTTCAACTAAATTTAATTCGTTTGTTGTTTTCCCATCTTTTGATTCTTCATTATCTGATCCACAGGCTACTAAAACAGCTGTTGATAATAACGTGATACCTAATAAGCTTAATAATTTCATTTTCTTCACATTTATTTCCCCCTGATTCATCAACTACTTATTACTTACTTTTTAATAATAATATACTTGATTCTATCATCACGAGGAAATTGACGCAAACTAGCATCATGGATTTCTAATGAATGTATTAGTATTTTCACATAAAGCAAAAAAAGAAGCAGATACAACTCTGCTTCTTTTTTTATTTTATTAGTGAAGATATTATTTTCCGTCTACATAAGCCCATTTGTATGAATATTCAGCTCCTACTAAGTGAGCAGCAATATCTTTAACATATGGTTTCTCTAAAACAGAATTGTAACGTTGATATATTGGTGCGATTCCAGCTGTTTCCATCAGAATTTTCTCTGCATCTAACATACCATTCCAACGTTCTTCTAAGTTTTCAACTTCGCTTAAAGAACTCTTGATTAAAGCGTCATATTCGTCATTAGCAAAACTTGATTTGTTGTTGCCATTATCTGAAGCAAATAACTCTAAGAAGTTAATTGGGTCAGCGTAATCAGCACCCCATCCAGACATTTCCATATCGTAATCTTGTTTAGTATCTGCTTCTAAACGAACTTTAAATGGAACACTGCGTAATGTAATATCTAAATCAGGTAGATTTTGAGTTAACTGGCCTTGCATATACTCAAGAGATTTCTTAGCATTTTCGCCATCGTCTCCAAGAATTTCTAACGTAAGACTATCTTTACCAATTTCTTCTAATCCTTTTGCAAAATGTTTTTGCGCTTCTTCAACATTAAATTCTAATAAATCACCATTTTGATCACGGAAATCTTTACCAGTATCTGGATCAACAGCTAATCCTTGAGGTACTAAGCCGTTAGCTGGTAAAGAACCATTTTGTAAAACAGTTTTAGCATAAGCTTCTTTATCAAAAGCCATTGCAATACCCTTACGGATATTTTCGTTAGCTAAATCAGTTTTCTCACCATCGCGCTCTTGGTTAAATTTGAAGTAGAAAACAGATGAAGTTGGTTCAACACGTAAATCTTCATTATCTTGTTGAGTTTGCACATATTCTCCAGATAATCTCATACGGTCAATACCGCCAGTTTCATATAAGTTTAATGCCGTTGAAGTTTCTTTAACTACGTCAAAATTGATTGTATCCAATTTAACATTGTCTACATCCCAATAATCTTCGTTCTTTTGGTAAACCCAGCTCAATCCTGTTCCGTCCCATTCTGTTAAAGTAAATGGTCCGTTATAAACTAGACTATCACTGTTTGAGGCAAATTTGTCACCTAACTCTTCAACATAAGCTTGATTTTGAGGATAATACATAGGTAGAGTTAACAAATCTTTGAAGTAAGGTACCGCACGAACTAATTTAACCTCAAGAGTTTTTTCATCTATCGCTTTTGCTCCTAGTTCACTTGGTTCTTTTTCTCCATTAATAATTTCTGTTGCATTTACAACGATATCTTGAATCATATAATTATATGCAGCTGCAACCGTAGGATCTGACAATCTTTGCCATGCATAAACAAAGTCAGCAGCAGTAACAGGGTCTCCATTAGACCAGTTTGCATCATCTCTAATTTTAAATGTATAAGTTAGATTATCTTCACTAACTTCTGGCTCAGCCTCTAGCATACCTAAAACAAGTTCACCTTCTAAACCTTGACGATAAAGTCCTTCAAAAACGTTATTCATTACGTTACCACCAACTACGTCTGTATTTAAAACAGAATCCATTGTTGGAATTTCTCCACTTTCAATTAAATTAAGTACTTGTTCCTCATCTAGTTTACTATCTGTTGCTTTTGAAGAAGTATCTTCACCATCAGTTCCTCCGCCACAAGCCGCCAACAACAAGGCAGACGTTGCAGTAATACCAAGCAAGCTCAACATTTTATTTTTTTTCATATTGTTTTCCCCCTGTTTTTTATATTATACAAATTTCTGTATGAGTGAATATTAGTTTACTCATATAATTCTATCATCTTATTCTCATTTAATCAATACGTTTTTTCATAATTCACTAATAATATAATAATATTGTTAGTTTAATTAAAAATAAGTTTGATTTATAAATGGAGATGACTGTAAAAGCTCTTCATCATTAGTGATGTATCAACATAACCAAAATTTTCTCTCTTAGATAAACATATTTAAACAATACAAAAAAAAGACTAGAACAGTTAAGTTCTAATCTTTAAATGTTTTTAAAATTATTTGCCTAAAGCAATTTTAGCTTGCTCTGTTAATGCTGTAAACGCTGCTGCATCTGTAACAGCAATATCAGCTAACATTTTACGGTTGATATCAATCTCAGCCAATTTAAGACCGTGCATGAATGTGCTATAGCTCATGTTGTTTATACGAGCTGCTGCATTGATACGAGCAATCCATAATTTACGGAAATCGCGTTTCTTTTGACGACGATCTCTGTATGCATATTGATAAGACTTCATTACTGCTTGTTTAGATACTTTGAATAAAGTATGTTTTGAACCATAATAACCTTTTGCTAATTTTAATATTTTTTTGTGACGTTTACGAGTAACCGTCCCACCTTTAACACGTGGCATATTAATTTCCTCCTCGAAGATGTTTTCTTTTTAGAAAACTCTTATACATAATTATCTTTATAATTGTTATTAAAATCTATTCAATATTACCAGTTAGCTAATTGCTGACGAATACGTTTCATATCGCCTGCTGAAACCATTCCAGCTTTACGTAATTTACGTTTTTGTTTTTGAGATTTATTTGCAAACATATGGCTTGTTTTTGCGTGATGACGTTTCAATCCGCCATTACCTGTTCTTTTGAATCGTTTAGCTGATCCACGGTGTGTTTTTTGTTTTGGCATTATTTTTTCCTCCTTAAAATACTCTTACTTTTCAGTTTTTGGTGCTAAAATCAAGAACATACTACGTCCATCCATCTTAGCGGCTGATTCAATACTAGCAATATCGGCTGTTTCTAGCGCTAATCGATCTAAAACCTTTTTACCAATCTCTTTATGAGTAATGGCACGTCCTTTAAAACGAATAGATGCTTTAACTTTATCTCCTTTTTCAAGGAACTTACGGGCATTGCGTAATTTTGTATTGAAATCATTCAAATCAATTGTTGGACTTAAACGAACTTCTTTAAGACCGACTATTTTTTGATGTTTACGGGCTTCACGTTCTTTTTTCTGTTGCTCAAAACGGAACTTACCATAATCCATAATACGTGCTACGGGTGGTTTTGCTGTTGGAGCAACTAAGACTAAGTCTAAGTTTTCTGCTTCTGCAATTGCCAATGCTTCACTCTTGGTTTTAAGCCCAAGTTGGTCACCATTACTACCTATAACGCGCAATTCACGTGCACGAATGCCGTCATTTACCATCATATCTTTTGCTATGGTCATACACCTCCATTAGATTTGAGAGAAAGAACAGCAGAAAAATAGGCAAGTTCGCAATGAACTCGCCTATAAATAATTTCCAACTTACGCCTTACGTAAGTTATCATCGTTTATATCTAGCCCAGAGACTTTTAGTCAACTTAGGCGAGAAGCGAGTGCTTCTGCTTTGTTTTCTCAACTTTTAAATTGTAACACGACTTATTAGTTTTGTAAACCTTTAACGACTGAAATTTTCTATTTCTATTCTAATTTCTTTAAGATACTCTTCTAAATCTACTACTTGAGTTGATTTCTCACCATATTTACGTACAGCTACTGTAGAATTTAATACTTCATCATCTCCAACAACTAACTGATAAGGGATTTTTTGTGTTTGTGAAGATCGAATCTTATATCCCATTTTCTCATTACGATCATCGACATCAACTCGCATCCCAATTGATTCCATTTTACTTTTGATATCATAAGCATAATCAGTATGAAGTCCTAGATTAACTGGAATAATAGTTGCTTGAACAGGGGCTAACCATGTAGGAAAAGCTCCTTTATATTCTTCTATTAGATAAGCAACAAAACGTTCCATAGTTGAGACAATTCCACGGTGAATCACAACAGGTCGATGAGTATTTTCTCCATCTTCGCCAACATAAGTTAAATCAAATCTTTCAGGCAGCAAAAAATCTAATTGAATAGTTGAAAGTGTCTCCTCAACTCCGATTGCTGTTTTAACTAATACATCTAATTTTGGACCATAAAATGCTGCTTCTCCTTCTGCTTCAAAATAGTCTAATTGTTTTTCATCCATTGCATCTTTGATCATTTTTTGAGCTTTTTCCCACATCGCATCATCATCAAAATATTTATCTGTATTCTTAGGATCTCTGTAACTTAAACGAAAACGGTAGTCTTTGATATTAAAATCTTCATATACCGCTAGCATAAGTTCAACCGTACGCAAAAACTCTTCTTGAATTTGATCTGGTCGTACAAATGTGTGCCCATCGTTTAAAGTCATTTCTCGTACGCGTTGTAAACCAGAAAGGGCACCACTTTTCTCATAACGGTGCATTTGACCTAGTTCGGCAATTCTAATAGGTAACTCGCGGTAACTGTGAACATCATTTTTATAAACCATCATGTGATGAGGACAATTCATTGGACGCAATACCAACATCTCTCCTTCACCCATATCCATTGGCGGGAACATATCCTCATGGTAGTGATCCCAGTGCCCTGAAGTTTTATATAAATTTACATCAGCTAAAACCGGTGTATAGACATGTTGGTAGCCTAGGCTAATTTCACGATCTGTGATGTATCGTTCAATTGTACGTCGAATTGTCGCCCCTTTTGGTAACCAAAAAGGCAGACCCGAACCTACTTCTGGTGAAATCATAAATAAATCTAATTCTTTTCCTAGTTTACGATGATCTCGTAACTTAGCTTCTTCACGCATTTGTAAAAACTCTTTTAAAGCTTTTTTATCAAAAAATGCTGTTCCATAGATACGTTGCATCATTTTATTATCTGAGTTGCCTCTCCAATAAGCTCCAGCAAGCGATAAAAGTTTAAATACTTGTATTCTTCCTGTTGTTGGAACATGGACTCCGCGACACAAATCAACAAAATCTCCTTGAGTGTATACGGTAATTTGTTCATCTTCGGGTAATGCTGTTATTAACTCCACTTTGTAAGGATCTTCACTGAATAACTCAAGAGCTTCAGAGCGGGTTAATTCTTTACGGATAATTGGGTTATTCTCTTTAACAATTGTCATCATTTCTGCTTCAATACGTGGTAAATCTTCTTCAGTAATTGGTGTTTCTGTATCAGTATCATAGTAGTACCCAGAATCAATTGCAGGCCCTACACCAAATTTAATGTCAGGATACAGTCTTCTTAAGGCATTCGCCATTAAATGAGCAGTCGAATGGCGAACGATTTGTAAAGCATCTTCATGATCTGGAGTAATAATTTCTAATAGTCCGTTTTCTTCAAGCGGTTGACTATAATCTACAAGTTCACCATTAAATTTTCCTGCTAATCCTTTCTTTGCTAACCCTTTACTTATACTTTCAGCTACTTCTTTTGTTGAAATACCTTTAGGCATTATCTTTTCTGCACCATCAGGTAGAGTGATTTTTATTTCTGACATAATTTTCTTCCTCCAATTCATTTATATTAAAAAAATAAAAAAAAATCCCTTTTATGCTAATTGCTTAACATAAAAGGGACGACAAAGTCGTGGTTCCACCCAAGTTCAGAATCCTATAGCAATATAAACAAGCGTTCATACTGTAGAATTCACTCTTAGCTGATAACATTAGCTAAATGACCTCTGCTACTTAAAGATAGTTCACAGGGATACTCAAAAGTGGTAAAAACAAGGACTATTCAGGAAACTTCCAGCCATGGTCTCCTTCTCTTAAAGAACGTTTTCTTATTTTTTTGTCTTTTTCAAAGATTTTTATCTATTGATACTATTAAAACAGATTTAATGTTAAAAATCAAGTCACTATTAAGCTCATCTTACTACCGCAATAAAAAAAATGATTTTAAGATAACCTACGATTTTTCCCTGTCATCTCTAATTCTTTAGACAAATATCTTATTCGTTCCATTATACGCTGTGCCTTAAGCGGCTCATCTTCTCCTCTTTGTGTTACTCTTAAATGTTCATCACCTAAGTGTTTCATATCAAGATTGGATGAAAAGAAAGTTGGCAATTGTTCTTGCATTCGGTACTGTAAAATTACTCCTAAGACATCATCTCGTATCCAACTAGACATTGAATCTGCTCCAATGTCATCTAGCATTAGAATAGAAGCTTTTTTTACAGCTTCTAATTTTTCTCCGGTAGTATTCTGTCCAATAGCTTGTTTCATTTCAACCGCAAAAGAAGGAAAATGCATCAATGTGGATGGGTATCCTTTTTCTGCTAACTCGTGAGCGATTGCTCCTAATAAAAATGATTTCCCTACACCAAATGGCCCGTATAAATAAAGCCCTTGGTGAAATCCCTTAGGTTCTTCTAAATAATCTCCAATAAAGTCATATGCAGCAGTAATTGCTTTTGCACGCATATCGGTTATATGGAATTGTTCAAATGTTGCAGTTCTTACATCTTTAGGCATATCCATTGAATGAATTCGATTTTTAATCGCCTGTTCCTTTTGTTTAGCAATTAATTCAGAGGTAGGCACGTAAGACACATCTATAAAATGATAATTCATAATCAGTTGTGGCTTATAACCTGGAGCCATCATTCCTACCTTCTCATGGTATTTTTTCTTTTCATTTACAAATTCATATAATTTTGCATAACTTTTCATTATTGATTCTTGAGTCAACATTTCTTTGTTTTTTTCAATAAAATTCTGAACATCTGAATCATTCAAAACTTCTTGAATAAGGTTTTCATATTGTTCAGATAAATTTCGATCTTTTAGCATTTTCGTTAGATTTTTACCCATATCTTCCATCTATTACTCACCTTCTTTTCCAAAGCTTTGAATTTTTTTCAATCTATCCATAAAAGCTTGTTTTTCAATTTCACTCATAGGTTTTTCAATTTTTTCTACATTCCCATCTTTAGCCCATTCCGGAAGAGTTTCAGTTCTTATTTTGTTGTTATTCCCGTAATTAGAAGAAGGGTAACGCGAATATTGTTTTTTTTGTGCTTGCTCTATTTTTTCAGCGTTTTCTTGATACATTGTTTTAACTTTTTGAAGAGCTTTTTCAGGCGAAACAACTTTATTTTGAGCCCAATCATTTGAAATTTTATAAGCCAGTGATTTTTCAAAGATAGGGTTGTCTCTAATTGCCAATATATAGTGAATCAGTATATTGATAACTGAAGTGGGTAAATTAGCTTTAGTAAGTATTTCTTGTAAAGTCCATTCTTCATTTTTTGTAACATATCCGCCTTTTTGTTTTTTTATAGACGTCATAAAATCAAAAGGACTTATTTCTTCACTAGCCTCAACTAAATTTATTTCGCTATCAGTTAACCCTTCTTGTCTTAAATAAGCGAGACGATTTTTTTGCTGCTTCTTATCGGCTTGAATATCTATCTCAACAATATCTTCTAATTTAACTTTATCTTGCTTCACATCATGGTATTGACGGTAGACGATATTTTTCAATTTACGTTCATCTACACTACCTGTATCAATATCACTTGCTTCTAAAACATATTGTTGCATATCAAGCTCGTTGATGCCATACATTGTATGTAGCACCAGTATCGCAGACTCTAGTTCTTTAGTGATAGCTGACCGATTAATATAATGCTTATTGAGACCGGCATAGAAAAACTTGAAATCAAATGTTTGTGAATCAAGTACTGGACCATCAGGAATATTTTCTCCTACTAATTCTAAAGATTCCTTTAACGTTTCACTTTCTCGTTTTAGTAAGTTTGCATCGAAGCGGTAAACATCTAAAAATGATTTTGTAATTTCTTCGTAATGTTCTTTATCAAATGAAGAAATAGTAAAGCGATTTCTTAGATTTTTAAATTTACGGCTTCCAACAGTTTCTAACAGAAGCAAACTTAACAAGTCGTCTCTAAAGAATGTGGCACTTGACTGAGGTGAAAGCAATTCATAAATATAAATTTTATCTGATTGAGAACTTTTCAAATAACTTTTTAACAACCCAATTGCTTCCAATTTTATTCTTGCTTGATACAATTCAGGTATTCCAATGTTTAGTAATGTTAATAATTCAGAATGTAATATGCCATTACTCCAGTACGTTTCTTCACCAACTTCTGTCCATAATGTCATATAAAGACTATAAGCATTAGACCCAATTAGAGGCTGGTAAAGAAAAGTAAGGATTTTTCGGTCTACATCTGAAAGTTGGGCATTTTGCCGGACCAAGAATCCATCTTTAGGACTCATGTTTTTCCACGGATAATTCAAATGCCTTCACACCCTTCTAATTCATTCAATCTTTACTCGATTTTTTTTCAGACTTCTTTTTTTCAAGCTCTTGTAATTCAGTTAAAAACACACTCATATCTTTAAATTGACGGTAAACACTTGCAAAGCGAATATAAGCCACATCATCTACCTCAACTAATTTTTCCATGATGTATTCACCAATTATAGCTGAAGAAATTTCATTTTCGCCTAGGCTTCTGATTTTATTTTCTACTTCGTCTACTATTCTCTCTACTTGCTCTATCGCAACTGGTCGTTTTTCACATGATCGAATAATCCCCCGTAATATTTTTTCACGGTTAAATTCTTCTCTGGTTCCATTTTTTTTGATAACGAGTAACGGTGCTTGTTCTACTCTTTCAAAGGTTGTAAATCTGAAACTACACGCTTCACATTCTCTTCTTCTGCGAATAGCCCTTCCATCATCTGCGGGACGACTATCGACAACTCTGGAACCATTATTTTGACAGCGAGGACATTGCACTATTCATCATCCTTTTTTTATAGTTTTCTTTAGAAATAGATTATTTGACTTATTATAACCTTATTATAACACAGCTCGCAAATAGGTTAAATACAAGAAACTATTCTCCATTTCCTCTTAGTATAGAGATAGAAAGACACTAAAAAAATGAACAGTTTAAACTGCTCATTTTTCATTACTTATACTTTTTCTAAAAAATTATTTTCTATTAACCAAGCATAAACTTGTCTTTTTGTGCTAAAAATAGAATCATTATTATCAATAACTACATTAGCTTGTTCCATTTTATTTTCTATAGGAAATTGTGACGCTATCCTTAACTCAGCTGCCTTTCTAGTTAACTGGTCACGTTTCATCAATCGACTAAGTTGTGTTTCTTTTGAGGTAGCAATTACCATCACCAAATCAACTTCTGATAAATAATTTTTCTCGTATAATAAGGGAATATCTAAAACAATCAACGAAGGCGTTAGTTTAAGATAATCATTCATTTGTTTTAATATCCACTTACGTATATTTTTTTCTAATATACTGTCTAGTTTTTTTAGTTGTTCTGTATCATTAAAAACTATTTCACCTAATTTTTTTCTATCTAAAGTACCATCTAATTTGAGAATTTTTTCACCAAAATGTTCTACAATCTTTTTTAAGCCCTCTGTACCTGGTTCAACAATAGCCCTCGAACCAACATCCGCATCAACAACAGGAATCTTCAATTCTTTAAAATAATCACTTACTGTAGACTTCCCTGTTGCAATTCCTCCTGTTAAACCTAGAATAACTGTCATTAAAGACATCCTTTCCCTAAGAGCGGGGCAAACTATTTTTTGTCGTTAATTTTTGACAATTGGCACATACATGAGTACCTCTTTGAGCCACTTTTATTTTTTGTATTGGAGCACCACAATTTATACAAGGTTCATTAGTTTTACCGTAAACGTGTAACTCAACTTGAAAACTACCAACTTCTCCTAGGGCATTTTTGTACGTTCTTATTGTTGTTCCTCCTGCCAACACTGCCTTTCTAAGAACGTCAATAATAGCTTGATGAAGTCCTTCAACTTCTTTAGGTTTTAGTGAATTGGCTGGTCTAAGAGGGTGGATTTTAGCTTCAAATAAAGCTTCGTCTACATAAATGTTTCCTAATCCCGCAACAACTTTTTGTTCTAACAAAAGAGGTTTAATAGCTCGACTCTTTTGCTTTAATACTTTTTTAAAATGAGTCAAGTCAAATGTTTCTGGAACTGGCTCAGGTCCAATTGTTTTTAATCCAGCAACTGTGAACTCTTTTCCTTTTGGAACTAACGTCATTCTTCCAAATTTACGGACATCAAGATAACGTAAATCTCGACCATCAGCTAAATGAAAAACAACATGCGTATGCTTTTTTAATGGTTCATTTGTATCCGAAACTTCGTATTTCCCTTCCATTCTTAGGTGGCTAACCATAACACAATGATCAAAATCAAATAATAAATACTTGCCTCTTCTTTTGATATCTGTCAAATGAGCCCCTATTAATTGAGAGGTGAAATCTTCACTATGTGTTTCTCCTGAAATAATCCGATTCCAATAAACATCTACACCTATAATGGTGCTTCCTTTAATAAGTTTCAGTAAACCTCGCCTTACTGTTTCAACCTCTGGCAACTCTGGCACTGTTTTCAACCTCTTCTTTCTACTTTTTATTACTTTGATTCATACCAACTAAATCCACTACTGCTATCTACTTTTAGCGGAACATTTAAAGCAACCGCATTTTCCATTACTTCCGTAACCAATTTCTCAAGAAGGGGTATTTCAGATTCTGGTGCTTCAAAAATCAATTCATCGTGAACTTGTAACAACATAGTTGCTTTTAATCCTTCAATTTCTAAACGTTTAGCCATTTCTATCATGGCTACTTTGATAATATCAGCCGCACTTCCTTGAATTGGAGTATTCATAGCCGTTCTTTCAGCAAATGAACGCAAGTTAAAATTACGTGAATTGATATCCGGTAAATAGCGTCTCCTATGGAATAACGTTTCAACATATCCTTTTTCTTTTGCTTCCCGTACGATATCTTCCATATAGATTTTCACACCAGGATACTTAACAAAATACGTATCAATAAATAGTTGTGCTTCTTTGCGACTAATATCTAAATTTTTTGATAATCCATAATCACTAATTCCGTATACTATACCAAAGTTAACAGCCTTAGCCTGACTACGCATTGCTGACGTTACATCCTCTTGTTTTTCAATACCAAAGACCCGCATTGCCGTGCTTGCATGAATATCTTGTCCTTCAATAAAAGCTTCTTTTAAATGGTCATCATCCGATATATGAGCTAGCACACGTAACTCTATTTGTGAATAGTCAGAAGCAAATATTTTCCATCCGTCGTGACTGGGTACAAATGCTTGTCTAATCTTTCTTCCTTCTTCTAATCGAATAGGAATATTTTGTAGATTAGGATCTATCGAACTTAATCGTCCAGTTTGAGCAATGGTTTGCATATAGCGAGTGTGGATTTTTCCACTATTACCATGAATAACTTTTAACAACCCTTCTATATAGGTAGATTGCAACTTTGCTATTTGTCTATATTCTAAAATATCTTCAACTATTGGCGCTTGGTCTTTTAATTGTTCTAAAACATCTACCGCCGTAGAATATCCTGTTTTTGTTTTTTTAATAACAGGATAACCCATTTTCTCAAATAAGATAATTCCTAATTGTTTCGGTGAATTCAAATTAAATGTTTCTCCAGCTAATTCATAAACACGATTTTCAATTCCTGTTAGTCTTTCTGCAAATTCCACTTTCATTTCTCTTAATCTCTGTGCATCAACTTTTATTCCACTAATTTCCATTTTTGCTAAAACCATTGCTAAAGGTAGTTCCATATCGTAAAAAAGTTCTGTCTGATTATTTTTTGCCAAATGTTGTTCAAGTTGCTTACTTAGAAAAACAATCGCCTTTACTTTTTGGGCAATATGTTCGTACATAATCGATAGGTCTTCTGGAATATGAATTTTTGCCCCTTTTCCATAAATAGATTCATCTGGGGACACATTGTAATAATCATGTTCTGTAGCAACTTCCGATAGATCTTTACTGTTGTCTTTTGTATTTAAAATATAAGATGCCAATAATATATCAAATTGGCTATTCTTCAATTCAATCCCATAACGATTTAAAGCAACATAGGTTCGTTTAACATCAAAAACTTTTTTCGATAAAGTGGCATTCTGAGCCCATTTTCGAAAATGAGGTGAATGTAAAACAACTTCTGGATCGCTTACGAAAATCTGATTTTCATCCCCCCACCCAACACTAATGATTTCTGAGGTATGGTAGTTATCCGTTAACATTTCAAGATATAAGCCCATTTTATCCGAAAACATTTCGGATGTAATATCTGATACAAATTCATAGGATACTTCTTCTCTCAATTCTTCATTAGCTGCATCGTATTCTGTTGTATCTAATTTACTTAAATGTGTTTTAAAATCCATTTCTTTATAAAACTGGATAAGTTTTTCTATATCTGGTCCATTATAGGTTAAGTCATTTACTCCAATTGTTATTGGCGTATTTAGCATAATTGTTGCTAAACGTTTACTAAGAAGAGCTATTTCTTTTTCATTAATTAAGTTTTCTTTCATTTTACTTTTTTTCAGATCGGCTACATGCTCGTAAACACCTTCTACAGAATGGTATTCTTTTAATAACTTTAATGCTGTTTTTTCTCCAATTTTAGTAACACCAGGTATGTTGTCCGATGCATCACCTGCAAGTCCTTTGAGATCAATAATTTGCTTTGGTTTAATACCCATTTCGTTAGCAATTGATTCAATTGTATACTCTTTGAGTTCACTAACGCCTTTTACTGTAATATCTACTCGAACATTTTCTTT
>NZ_JBATXB010000034.1:0-1522 GCF_049673005.1 Carnobacterium sp.
TAAATCATCTGGTAACCATTCTATTTTTTTATCGTAATTCATATTTACCAAATAATCAGACGTCTCCGTAATCCGAATTTTATCCTCTTTAGAAATAGAAGATTTTGGAATAATTATATCATTTTCTAACATACTGTTTTCCATCAAAGTATCTTCTAATAAATTCGTTTGATTTATTCTGCTTACTGTAAATGCATCAATGGGAGGTATAATAGATAAAATGCAAAATACAATTAAGACAGCAATCGCTACTCCATTTTTCTTAACCGGTAGGAAACTAAAAATTAAACCAGCAATCGTTGCAAAGACTCCAAAGAGAATCACATAATAACGTCCTTGCGTTATGCCCATATCGCCAATTTTTAAAATTGAAGCGATTGTTTGAAATAACACTATTGGAATCAATACCTTTGGGAAAATTTTTCTAAAAAGAACCGTTATCTGATTTTCAATTGTACTAGACAATATATAAACGACAATAACAGTCACTGCATAAGACACGAGCATAGGTTCTAATAAATTATCCGTCCAAAAACTACTTCTTATGTTTAGTAAAATATAAGCTAACAAAATAGCTGTATAAATAACTGTTATTGGAATAATCACATAAGAAATCAGTAGTTTTAATACTTTAGGAACACTTTTTGACTCTTCTATTTTTTCTAAAGTGGCCATCTTCTCCTCTTTAGAATTATACTTCTCTGACGATTTTTCGTATAAAGGAGTAAACGATAGATAGTATAATGGAGCAAATAAAGTGAAAATAATATTTAAAACATGCAATGTCAGTTTATCGTCAAGTGAAAAAAGTAACCGATCAATTGCAAAAAGAATAGAACTAGTACCAGAAGCAATAATGAGTGTAAATAATGAAGTGATGAAGAATGCTTTAAAAGCAGCCATAAAACTTTCATTAAACGTTAATGTTGCTTTTATCGTTGGAATCAAAATATAAAGTAAAACTAAGGCAAAAACAAATACACTCGTTTTAATTCCTACTTCTAAGTCATACAGATTTTCTTTTGGAATAATAAAATAATACCCAATTGTTAATAAACTAGCTAGTGCATAAAGAATTAACCGCTGATTTACCTTGTGGAAAAAGCGTTCGTACACTTGTTGGGCAACCCCACTTAGCACTACCCCTACAAATAAAGTAAACAAATAGTTCGTATAGAGTTCTTTTTCTTGATTAATCGTTAGTCCATTTAATAAAGCTAAGGCTAAAAGAAATAAAACGGTTAGGGGATATCGTGTACTTGCTCCTATTATTCCTTGAAAAGTTTGTTGTAAGTTTTTTACTATTCTCATCATTTCCACCTTCTTTCTTGATTTGTTCTATCCTTAACTAAATTATAATCTAATTAAAGAGTAAAGTATAATTCTAACATCATCAAAATAAAAAAAAGCACCATCCGAAGATGATACTTTTTTTATAGATGCGCGGCAGCGTCCTACTCTCACAAAGGGAAACCCTTCACTACCATCGGCGCTAAGAAGCTTAACTGCTGTGTTCGGCATG
>NZ_JBATXB010000035.1:0-52313 GCF_049673005.1 Carnobacterium sp.
GTTTTTTATATAAATAAGTAGATATTAAAAAATCACCTAAGCTTATTCTCATCAAAAAAAAGATAGTGTTTACCACAGGTTTTTAAGCCTCTGATAAACACTATCTTTTTTATGAAAAGTTTATACTGAGTTTATACTGAATGAATGAGATTCTAAAAAATTAATACGTTAGTTCTTTTAACTCATCTATAGTAACTTCTTGTTCTTCATAGTTTTCAACTAAGAAACCACTTAAAACAGAGAATTCTTTATACAGAATATCATAAGCGGCTATTTCAGAATTAAAATTATCGGCATTTAATGTTTGTATTAGTTCTTTTGTCTTGGCTTGAGTGTCACTGTTAATTTCCCAGTTATCCGGTCTAAGTCGTCCCATCTCATCATATTCAGCTCGATCTCCATAGATCATTTCACGATAAATTCGATCTTGATGCATGATAGGTGTTTCGTGTGTTCCTTGCTCGGTCATTACTTTATAGAGAGCAATACAGTAGACAGGGAAAAATGGAATAACGGCACTTGCTTTAGTCGTAACAGCAGTGGCTACAACAATTTGGGCTTTACCGTTTATATCAGAAAGCAACTCATTAATAGCCTCTGTCTTCTCATCACAATCCGCTTTGGCACAACCAAGAGTCCCACCGCCATAATAAGGATGATTCAGTTCAGTTCCTAAGTAAGAATAATTAGTTGTTAAAACGTTATCTGCCAGTACATCAGCGTCTTTTAGTGCCTCCATCCAAAGTTGCCAGTCTTCGCCACCCATCACTTTTACGGTATCAGCGATTTCTTGCTCCGTTGCATAATCTAGCGTTTCAGTATAATAAAGTTGCTCTTCCATATTAATACTAGGGCCAACAACAGGTTCTCCAATAGCTTTAATGGAAGAACGGTAAAGTTCTCCTGTATCAGGATCTTTTCTCACTCCGCTCGCCAAACTGTAAACCACTAAGTCTATTTTTCCACCAAAATCTTTCTTTATATAATCAATGACGTCTTGTTTACTTTCGTGACTAAAGGCATCTTGAACAAAGTTCTTAGCAATCAAACCTTCTTTTTCAGCGGCTTCTCTAAAAGCAATATTATTATACCAACCAGCTGTTCCTAAATTTCTTTCACTCTTAGGTCCTTTTTCAAATGAAACACCTATAGTATCTGATCCTGCTCCGAAAGCCAGACTAATTCTAGTAGCTAGACCATAACTTGATGATGCACCAATGATTAAGACTTTTTTAGGACCGAAATAGGTCCCTTTATTTTTTACATAGTCAATTTCATTTAATACTTCTTGTTTACACCCAAGTGGATTTATACCAAGAGCTACATTTCCACGTAATTTATGTTCGAATTTTAACATTAGTCATTACCCCCATTAAATCTTGATAAGAACATAATACCAGAAAAAGCTATTTACCATTACAATAAACGACTGAAAGTTTACTATTAAGTGGCTATTAGTCTTTTTCAATTAGGCATTATTTTTAATTAGCTCATCTGCAAAAGCTAGAACACTTTTACCATCCATCATGCCGTAATCTTTCATAGGGATAACGCTTATAGGGATAGCAGTAGAAGCAAGCTTATTTTTGAAATCAGTTAACATATATCGGATTTGAGGACCTACTAGCAAGACATCAACAGTATGTTTGTTTGCAAAATCGACTGCATCGGACATTGGAACAGCAAAGACATCTACATCTAAATGAATTTGATCGGCGACTTTAACCATGTTTGCTGCTAGAAGACTAGTGCTCATCCCTCCCGAGCATACTAACATAATCACTCTTTTACTCAACTAAACTCTCCTCCAATATGAATCAATGAATGCGTTCTCATTAAATAATTAAGTTGGCAACTTATTTCTTCTAGAATTAGCTAGTTAAAAAGTTCATTTCAGTCATTTTTCACTACCATTCTTTAGGTTCATAGTTTAGTTCTTTAAATAAGTTCGTTTTTTCTTTCTTGGATAAATAACGCCATTGTCCAACAGGAAGAGTGCCCAATTGAATAGACATAATTCGAATTCTCTGTAAACGATAGACATTATAACCTAATTCTTCACACATTCGACGAATTTGACGGTTTAGTCCTTGAGTAAGGATGATTTTAAAATCGTATTTTGATAATTGGACAACTTCACAAGGGAGTGTCGTCGTATCTAAAATTTTAACACCTGTAGACATATTTTCTAAAAACTCTGGATTAATAGGGCGATCAACTGAAACAATGTATTCTTTCTCATGTCGATTCTCAGAACGTAAAATCTCATTAACGATATCGCCATCATTAGTGAGGAGAATTAACCCTTCTGAATCTTTATCCAGACGTCCAATATGAAAAACTCGAAAGGGGTGGTTAACTAAATCAACGATATTGCCCTTTACTCCTTTCTCAGTGGTACTAGTAATGCCAACAGGCTTATTTAAAGCAATGTATACATTGTTCCTAGCAACATATAGTTGATTGCCATCTACTCGTACATCATCTCCAACTTCTACCTGGCTACCTATAGTTGCTCGTTTTCCATTTAGAAAGACACGGCCTTCAGTAATTAATTTATCAGCACCTCGTCTAGAGGCTTTTCCTGCTTCACTTATGTATTTATTTATACGCATACAGACACTTCCTAATTCAAGAATAGTATTTCTATACTTACTATACGTCATATCAAAAGTAAATTCACCTACTAGGTTATAAAGTCATTTTGAACGGTTAGGAAGAGTTGTCTATAAGCAATAATGAGTGCATAGCAATAATCAATAAATAGTAGATTAGCAGGCTAGTTAAATCATTTATTCTTAAAATGATTTCTTGAAACGATACACTCTTTCATGTAAATTTAAGACAAGACGAAGAGAGTGATTGTATCTGTTATAAGGTATTAAAAAAGGTCTAGATACACAAAACAATGAATGAAAATAAAACTATTTTTTTAAGAAAGCTGGTTAAAGAAATGAAAAAGAAAGAACTATATTTTAGAGAAATGACTACTAATGATTTAAAAGAAGTGGTCAACAGTTATATTCAGGTATTTTCAGCTGAACCGTGGAATGATCAATTGACGCAAGAGCAAATTATAGAATACGTTAATCGAATGATGAGATTAAATACTTTTAAAGGATATATCGTTAGAGAAACGGGTACGACTAAATTACTAGGTGCAGCACTTGGTTTTGTTAGACCTTGGTATAAGGGGGAAGAGTATCATTTGGATACATTTTATATTTCAAATGACTATCAAAGTAAAGGAATAGGGACTCTTTTTTTAGCCTTTATTAAGGAGCAATTAAAAACGTTAACTGTTTCCACGATACTATTAGATACAGATAGAGGTTATCCAGCTGAATCTTTCTATCTCGCTAATGGATTCAGTTCATTAGATTCATCGATTACACTTTTTAGTTCCACAGATAAGAACTAGTTACAAATAAAGTAAAGTTGGAAGATGTAATAAAAGAAACAGAAGTAAGAAGAATGATGTACTAGTTTTTATACAAGATAGAATTTTTAGGAGGGTCATCATGGAGACAGCTATTAAAGCATGGATAAATAGTGCTGTATTTGCTATTCTACTAATCGTTCATTATTTTAGTAGTAATTTAATAAAAAACACCAATCAAAAAGAACTGTTTAACAACTACCTTACGCCTATAAATCCTGCTCCGTTTACTTTGAGTATCTGGGGAGTCATTTATACGTTAATTTTTATGTCACTGGTAGTTATGATTTTGAATCGAAATAGAGCAAGTTATCGCAATATGATTGATGACATCTCTCCTTTATTTTGGTTATCGTCATTACTAACTATTGGTTGGGTTGTTACATTTCTATCTAACAAAAGATTAATTTCCATTGTTTTTATTTTAGGATTAACGGTTGTTTTAACTGCTATGAATAGGATGATAGTAAGGAATAATGACAATAAAAAAAATTTTTTAGCCTTAACTTTTGGCCTATACAATGGATGGCTTTTAATTGTGTCTATTGCTAATTTAGCTGCCTACTTAGTGGAAAGAGAATGGAACAAATGGGGACTTTCAGAAGAATCGTGGGGCATTATCTTACTGAGCTTAGCTTTTATCCTTGCGGTTCTTATGATGGGTTGGTTAAAAAATGCAAGTTTTACTATTCCAGCAGCTTGGGCTTGTTATGAGATGTATCAATTTTTGGTTTCATCTACTGAATTAAAAAATCGATATTTTTTACTATCACTTGTTTCCATCATTTATATGGGCTTTTTAGTGGTTGGGGCTGTTATTCAATTCAAATTAAACAGATGGAAATGGATTCCGGCTCCAAAACGCAATATTTATTTATAAAGCAATCTACTTGTAAGTTTTTTTTCTTTGTGATAATGTTGTTCGTTGTTATAAAGGAGGGAATAGTTGTTGAAAAAAATTGTGTCAAATACGGTTATGTTTGCTATGATTTTGGCTTTCATAAACTTATTTGGATATGTATTCGGAGTAAACAATAATCTAGTAGGTATCACAATTTTAATTGTTCTATTGGTACTCATGCAAGAAGATTTAACTCAAAAGCCAGTTGAAAATTTTATGAAGCTAACAAGCATAAATTTAATTTCAGGTATTCTAACCTATTTTTCGAGCCAAAATATATGGATAGGGTTGGTTTTAAATTTTATCGCATTGTCTACAATAGGTTATTTTTTTAGTTCTAGATTAAATAAAATCATGGTTGTCCCTTTTGGGCTGCACTATTTATTTATGTTGTACAATCCAGTTTCTGGAATAGATTTTAATAAACGGTTAATAGGACTAATAGCTGGTGCAGTTTTGGTCATGATCGTCCAGTTTATTGTTCATAGAAAAAATATTTCCCAAGAAGAAGAACTCCTTAATCCAGGTCCAATTGATGAGTTTAATAGCTTGTATGAGCCAGTTAGACTATTTGGAAGAGAATATGCAATCCATTCGATTAGAGGAGCATATGCCCTTAGAATCGGCTTAATAACAGCAATCACGGCTTTTATAGTAGCCTTTTTTAATTTACAAGAAGGTCGATGGGTTGTCTACACAGTATTCGCATTAACAGAATTGTATTCGGAAGATTGTATTAGTCGATCTAAGCAGAGAATTCAAGGAACCATTCTAGGGACATTAATTGTCTTAGTCTTATTCTTCTTTATTAAAGATACCAGTTTAAGAGCAATGATTATACTAGTTGGTGGTTACCTAGATAGTTATACAACAAATTATAGAGATAAAATGATTTGTGTAACAATATCGGTTATTGCGTCTACTGCGTTAGTAAATAATACTCTATATGCTGCAGTGAATAGGGTAGGCTATATACTAGTTGGCACTGCGCTAGCTCTATTAGTAGATAAATTGATTTTTCAGAAACAGTACAAGGATTACGAAACGTTAGATACGGCTAATTAAGCAAAAAAAGCAAAAACCCTATTTATTAGGATTTTTGCTTTTTTACTAATCATTTTTGATAAATACATTATTCAGTAAAGTTATCGAAATAACCTTGAATATAAACGATAGGTGTTCCTTTATCGCCACTACCAGAAGTTAAATCAGATAATGACCCGATTAAATCTGTTAATTTACGAGGAGTAGTCCCTTGAGCTTCCATCGCACCAACAAGGTCTTCTTTTTTGTTTACGATATAATTAGAAATCGCATCATTCAGTTCCTTTCCACGAAGATGTGAAAAATTATTGTCTGCTAAATATTTTAATTTAACTTCATTTGGAGTTCCACTAAGACCAGATGTATAAGCAGGCGAAACAACTGGATCTGCAAGTTCCCAAATTTTTCCAACTGGGTCTTTAAAAGCACCATCACCGTAAACCATTACCTCAATCAATTTGCCTGTTTGTTCTTTCATTTTTTCTTGAATATGATTAACAATTGGCTGACAACTATGAGGAAATAACTTTAATGTATCGTCGGTTGCTTTATTAGATCCAAGAAGACCATAAGCTTCATTAAATCCACTACCCTTGATTGATTTTGATAAGACATCATCCAAGCCATAAACTTTATCTGCACCAGCATTAGTAAGAATGCGTTTTGTTCTAGCTCTAGAATGGATATCACTTGCAAGTACACTCTTAGTGTAAGTTAAAATTGTTTTCGGATCATTTGAAAAAATAATTTCACAACTTGTTCCTTCAGCTTCTATGATTGAACGATAATATTCGATGTAGTCAACACCAGTGAATTTATGTTTTTTATAACCAAAGTGTTCACGGAACTCACTTTCAGTTAAAACATCTGTCCAAGGGTTAACGCCTCTAACATCTAATTCATCGATATCAACAAGTTGGTTACCCACTTCGTCAGAAGGATAGCTCAACATCAAAACAATATTTTTTGCTCCTTTAGCTATACCACGTAGGATGTTTGAAAAACGATTGCGACTAAGAATTGGGAAAATAACACCAATTGTCTCGTCTCCAAATTTTGTGTGAATATCTTCAGCAATATCATCTATGCTGACATAATTTCCTTGTGCACGTGCAACAATTGATTCGGTAATCGTTATAATATCACGATCTTCAAAAGTGATGCCTTCAATTTTTGCTGCATTTAATACCGTATCCACTACGATTTGTTCAATATCATCGCCTTGGTTGATAATTGGTCCACGAAGACCTCGTACAACTGTTCCAACTGCTCTTTCCAATATAATCTCCCCTAGTAAAAAGTACTTTATATATAAGTATGTACAACAACCTATACACTATTATTCTATTATACCTTTCTGAATGGATAGATGTAAAATGTTATATTATAATACTTAGTATATAGACAAGTTTTTTTCAAATATAGTGAGTAGTTTTTTGAAGTAGAGAGGCGGGATTTTATATGGAGATTTACACAATAGGTCATTCAACTCACAGCAAGGATGAATTTCTTTCTTTACTTAGAGCATACGATATTGAGACATTAGTTGATGTGCGGTCCTATCCTGGGAGTAATTATATGCCTCAATTTAATAAAGAAAGTATGGAAGAATGGATACCCAAAAATGGTATGGCTTACTATCATATGCGTTCATTGGGTGGGAGAAGAAAGAAGAATGATGAAATAGATCATTCATTAGTTAATGGATGGAAAAACACATCGTTTCAGAACTATGCAGCGTATAGTTTAACGAAAGAGTACGAAGAAGCAATGGTTGAGCTGATTAATCTAGGCAATAAAAAAACAACTTGTTATATGTGTTCAGAAAGTGTTCCTTGGAGATGTCATCGATTAATTATTTCCAATACTTTAACGCTAACAGGTTGGGAAGTTAAGCATATTATGACAGAGAAAAAAACAATTTCACATGAGATAAGTAAGTATGGTGCGAAAGCTGTAAAAGAAGGGTCTACACTCATTTATCCAAGAATTCCTGAAGATAAAAACTAATAAACGAGCAAATTGCATTGCTAAAGTCGGTTGTTTGCAATTTCAGGAGAGTGTTCACTAATAGAGTGACCATCAAAAAATTGGAAGTGACGATTAGATAACAGTTTAAGAGTAATAAATTGTCATTTAGTTTAACTCATTCAACTTCTTTAGCTGTAAACTATTTTTTCTAAAAAGAGGCATTATCTTCTACATTTTTAACCTAAAGCCCAATGATAAGTATATTTGGCACAGAAGAAACTCTCTTATCTAGAATTTTTTATAGAAATTAGTTTTTACGTCTGTTCTTTCTGATATCCTATAATAATAAGATCAGTAGATTAGAACAAATATGTGGCGGAACATTAAATTTAATTAAAGGAGAAATTTAGATGAACTTAATCGAACAACTGAATCACTATCATCCCTTTGATGCTCAAGAAACGAAAGATCAAGAGGAGATATTACATTACTTGAAGACATTTGATAACCTATTGACAAGAGAAAATGAACAAGCTCACTTTACTTCTTCAGCTTGGGTAGTAAACAAAGCGAGAACAAAAGTCTTAATGGCGTATCATAATATTTATCAATCTTGGTCATGGTTAGGCGGTCATGCAGATGGCGATGCAGATTTGTTGCATGTAGCCTTAAAAGAAACGCAAGAAGAAACAGGCTTACTAGCTATTGATTCTGTGTCTGAAGACATTTATTCTATTGAAATATTAACTGTTCCAGAGCATACGAAAAAAAACAAACTCATTGCTGAACATCTTCATTTAAATTTTACTTATTTAATTGAAGCAGATGAAAATGAAAAAACATCGATTAAACCTGATGAAAACAGTGGAGTAGAATGGATGGAATTAGACGAAGCTATAGAGGCTTGTAGCGAGCCTGAAATGAAAATAATTTATCAGAAATTAAATAAGAAATTAAAAGAGTATCAAAATAATAATTTGTAGTAAAAAAATAAGCTTCCATGCAATTGCATAGAAGCTTGTTTTTTTAGTTTATTCATTCATCCAACCTAGTTTATCAAATAAGTAAAAAGAGATACTTAAAACAATACCGACAACACTGGCAAGAATCATTCCTTTTAACTCAATACCCGCAAAGTTAACACTTAAACCACTTAATCCAGCAACGAATACAATGGATGTTAGAATAAGATTTCTAGACTGGCTATAATCAACTTTAGACTCAACTAGTAAACGCAACCCGCTTGTTCCAATCATTCCATAAAGTAAGAAAGTTACACCACCAATGACATCTCCAGGAATAGTTGAAATTAAAGCTGCTAATGGTCCGATAAAAGCCATAAAGATTGAGAAAATAGCAGCACCAGCAATAACTCGAACGCTATAAACACGTGTAATAGCCATAACGCCTATGTTCTCACCATAGGTCGTTGTAGGAACACCACCAATTAAGCCAGAAATAGCGGACGCTAAGTAATCTGCAAATAATGAACGGTGTAAACCTGGTTCTTTCATTAAGTCTCGTCCAATAACATTTGATGTCACAACTTGATGACCAATATGTTCGGAAGTCAAAACTAAAAGAACAGGTAGCATTGTTAAGATAGATTGAAAATCAAATTTTGCCCATTGAAAGTGAGGCATGGTGAATAAAGAGGCTTCTAAAACAGGCGTGAAATCAACCATATCAAAAGCAATAGCAGAAATATATCCTACGACAATAGAAATTAAAATAGGAATGGTAGATAGAAAACCTTTAAACAATACAGAACCTAAAACAGCGACACTCAAAGTGATAAAGAAAATAATGAAGTTTTGAGATGTTGCAGTATCGGTCATTAAATTGGCACCTATTGTACCTCCATTAACGGTGTTTCCTGCTAGCTCTAATCCAATTAAAGCTACAACAGCTCCCATAGCTGCAGGTGGGAGTACAATATTAATCCATGCTGTTCCTACTCGGTGAATGAAAAGAGCTAAAAGACAACCAATCAAACTTAGCACAACAAAAGCTCCTTGTGCATATTGAAATCCCTGATTAGCAATAATAATACTAGTCGGACCGATAAATGCAAAACTCGAACCTAGGTAAGCCGGAGCTTTTCCTTTTGTGATAAAAATGAATAATAGCGTTGAAAGTCCATTCATTAGCAATACAATACTCGGATCAATTCCAAAAATAATAGGAACTAAAACCGATGCTCCAAACATTGCAAACGTATGTTGCAAGCTCAAAGGTATAAGTAATTTTGCTGGTACTTTTTCATCTACTTGAATAATATTCTTCTTTGACATCTATGATTCCCCCAATTTTAGGCACAAAAAAATGCCTTTTGAATGTGTTATTCGCAAAAGGACCTAAGGTATCAAATATTTGATTTGTTACCCTTTTTAATCTCTCTGGATTAGTTTAAAAGGACTTCGCTTCCGTTATTCTAGCAGTAATAAATAATAATTACAATAATGGACTAATATTTTTTTAAAACACTTAATTAAGCACAAGAAGAATCCTCCATGTTGTCGACTAGTCAAGAGTACTATTTCATGGCATAATGCAATAAATAGACTAATTTAATTAGATTAGAAATGAAAGATCTAATTGAGAAAGATTCGGAGGACGAAAATGAATAATAATGATAGGCTTGTACGCTTAAGATACGCTTTAGATATTAAAGACAGTGAAATGGTTGAAATGTTTAAATTAGGCGACTTAGAGATAACCAAAGAAGAGGTTCAACAACTATTAACAAAAGTTAAATCAAAACAAACTCAAGCAGATGAAGAAGGGTATTCAGTTAATGAATACATGAAAAAATGTAAAAACACTGTCTTAGAGGCTTTCTTAAATGGTCTAATTGTCTTTAAAAGAGGAAAAAAAGAAGCTCAACCAGGTGAACAAACGAGTAAAGTAGAGGGAATGATAAAAAATGATAGAAGTGTGAATAATGTCATGCTTAAAAAATTAAAAATAGCTCTATCTCTTACTAGTGATGATATACTTGGTATTTTAGATGAAACAGGAGTTCATTTGTCTAAAAGTGAACTAAGTGCTGTCTTAAGAAGAGAAGGACAACGAAACTACAAAGAGTGTGGCGATCGATATGCGAGAAACTTTTTAAAAGGATTAGCTTTACGTTATCGAAATGACTAAGGTATGAAAAAACACCGTAATTTTTCTTACATATTAAGAAAAATTACAGTGTTTTTTTAATTAATTTTTGTGGATTTCAGTTTTGGTAATAGGAGCATGATGAATTGTGTCAGCTACTGGACATGTGCGGTCAATAAAAGCTACGAAATCTGCTATTTCTTCATCAGTATTATCAGCATCAATATAAAATTTAGATACAATTGTTGAGAACCCTATTTTGGCGTCTTTATTTTTTCCCATAAAACCATCAGGATCTAACTCTCCCTCTAATTCTACACGAATGTCTTTTAAATTTATGCCATGCATTTTAGCGAAAGAGCGAGCTACAATGACTTTACAACCTCCCAGAGATGACAATAATGCTTCTACTGGATTCATCCCTTCATTTGATCCGCCTAAGTTTCTAGGTTCATCTAAAATAAACTCAAAATTTCTTGATGTACATGAAACTTTTAATCCACCAATTGATTTAGCTACTGCGTGAAATGTTTCAATTGCCATAAAAAAAACCTCCTATTAGTTTATACTTTATTGTATCATAATAAAGTATGTTATGCTCATTTATTCACATGTAATTGTATATAAAAATTTTTTAGTTTAAATGACTATCTAATGTATTAGTTGAACATTTTGGTTAGCAAAAATTAACTGTACTGCCATAGTACTCTGCAGTACAGTTAGTTGATAATTAGAACACCCTTATTTTATTTTTAAAGGCAGAAGTTGTTCTTCGATAGCCTCTATAGAAGCCTCTGCTTGCAATAAGGCAGCTGCAGTATAGGATCCCTCAACGAAAGCTATGTCGTAGAAAGTAACGTTTTTATCCGATACTTCAATAGCTAATTCCAAATTCATTTTTGCGCTACCTAAATCGTAAAAAGCTAAAATGTTATTCTCTTCAAAAGATTCTAAAGTTTCTTGAATTCTATCGAAACTAGTTCCAACGCTTCCATCCGAAGTTCCTCCAGCTGTTTTTATAGTTATATTAGCTGCAACTTCATTTAGTAATGTAGCAACTCCTTTGGCTAACCCATCTACGTGAGAAATCAACAAAACTCCATATTCTTTACTCATCATAAACACCTGCCTCAATCATTGTTTTAAATAGATAACTACTAGACATAGCACCAGGATCAATATGTCCAATGGAGCGATCCCCCAGGTAAGATGCGCGTCCTTTGGTAGCTTTCATATTTTTTGTTTTTTGGACGCTTTCTTCAATTAATTCTATAGTCAATTTTTTTTCTTTAACAGCTTGTATAATAGGAATCCATTCATCCACCATTGTTTTTTCGCCAGCAGTTGCGTTCCCTCTTTTTTGGATACCATCTAAACCAGCCTGTAAAAGAACAGATAAATCAGTGTTCTCTTGACTAACTTTTGCCATACTAATAAATGCGGACCCGTAAAGCGGACCAGAAGCTCCACCAACTTTACTGACCAAAGTCATTCCGATTAACTTTAATAAAGAGGGAATGTCTTCTGGATTTTTAGATTCTAGAACTTCATTTAAAGCAGTTGCCCCACGTGCCATATTGTTGCCGTGATCGCCATCACCAATAGCGGTATCTAACTCACTTAAGTAAGCTTTATTTTCTATTAATAGGGCTGTGAAAAGAGTCAACCATTGTTTTGTATTTTCTACAGAGAGCATTTTATTCATCCTTTCTTACCAAGCAATCGTTTTTACAGGTGCATTTAGATAATCAAGCCATCTATCTTCTTCTAATTTAACTAGTGTTAATGAAAGTCCCTGCATGTCAATTGAGGTCATGTAGTCTCCTACTTTTTTAAAGACTAATTCAATTCCTTCATTCTCCAGTAATTCTTTTACATCATTCATGAAGATAAACTGTTCCATTAAAGGTGTTCCACCCATGCCGTTAACTAAAACAGCATATTTTTCCCCTTTTTCCCATTGGAATTCGTCTTTTAATTTGTCGATTATTTCTTTTGCTAACTCTTTAGAAGGCTTAATTTTTTCTCTGCGATATCCTGGCTCACCATGAATACCGACACCAAATTCAATTTCATCTTCAGCTAATTCAAATCCAGGTTTTCCTACTTCAGGAACAGTGGCAGCGCGTAAAGCTACACCAAGAGATTTAACAGCTGGAATTAACTGATCAGCTAGTACTTTAATTTCTTTTAAAGAAAGACCTTCATCTGCAGCTGCACCTAATATTTTATGAACAAAAACAGTTCCTGCAATTCCTCTTTTTCCAGCTGTGTAAGTGCTATCCTTAACAGCTATATCGTCATCAACAACTATAAAGTCAACAGCGATATCTTCCATTTCTGCTAATTCTTTTGCCATATCAAAATTCATGATATCTCCAGAGTAATTTTTAATAATCATAAACACACCTTGTCCCTCGTCACTAGCCTTGATTCCTTCTAAAATCTGATCAGGAGTAGGAGATGTGAAGACTTCACCACAAATAGCGGCAGAAAGCATACCTTGTCCAACAAAACCAGCATGAGAAGGTTCATGCCCGCTGCCACCGCCACTTACTAGCGCTACTTTTCTATTATGAGAAGTTTTTCGATGGATAACATTTGTTTCAGGTAAACGTTCTATCAAATCATCGTAAGTAAAAATCATACCGTTAAGCATCTCATCTAAAATAGATGAGGGATCATTCATAATTTTTTTCATTAAAAAGTCCTCCTAGTAGTCTGTTTTTATAGGGTACATCTCCATTGTAACCGTTTTTATTGCTAACAACAAATACAATGACTAAAATAAAAATGAATTATTTTCTTAAGTAGATCTATACTTGAAAAATTAAAAAAATAAAGTTGAAAGCGGTTTATTTTGGTATACTAAAATAAATGAGATAGTTAGTCATTCTATCTATGCGAAAGGAGTTAACTTATGATGGTTCTACAGCATCGATTGTATGAGCTTGCTAAACAATTGTATGAAGAAAAATTTTGGGATGACTATTCAAAAACAGATTTGATTGCTATACAACTCCCTGATCGAAAAGAGCCTGTAATCATTTCAGTATTAGGTGAAAAAGAACACAATTATGGATTTCTAGTTCACCGAAATTTAGAAGAATTAGCTTGTTTTTTTGAAGCGTCAATAAAAATAAAGCAACAACAATTTACCTCAATGTTAGATGTGATTCAAGTTCAGCATTGCCTTTCTATAGAATATGAAGATAGAAAATCCATTAGCAAAGAAGAATATCAGTTTATTAAAGAGAGTGGGATACTATTTAGAGGTAAAAAATCATGGCCAGTCTTTGTAGATTATTTTCCAGGTTACCATCCCTCCTCAATGGATGAGCAAGACATTCCGTTAATAATTGAAGTAATGGAAAAATTCAAAGAAACAGCTAAGGATTTTCGTGGAAAAAAGGCTTTTTATGGAGAAGAATTATTGCCTTCTAAAATACTAAGTCGAATATATCAAAAAAATGGGAACTATATAGATGGTTTATTTGACTTACCTAAAGATAGTTTAGCAGGTATTTCACAGTTGAAAAAAGCGGCTCCAATATTATTAACCTCTTTTGAAATGAAAAGAGTTGGCAATCAAAAAATAGGCCCTTCTATTTGGGAATTAGACATTGATTTTATGAATTCGCCTATAATTCCAGAAAATGGAGAAAGACCTTACTTTCCATTAGTTTTGTTAGTGGTAGATAGTGAAGACAATAAAATTATTTGTAGTGAGTTTTTTGAACCAGGTGATAGTGAAGCTATTCAACGCGTGTTAATTCAGCTGATTTTATCAGAAAATGGGAAACCACCAAAAATTGTTATTAATATACATCACTGTCATAGAATTGCTAGGTACTTAGAAAATTTATTGTTAAACTTAGAAATTGAGCTAATTCCTATTCAAAAATTGCCAATGATTTCTACTTTGAAAAGAGACATATTTTATTAGTTAGAATAAAAATACAATTTAGGAGAAGAAAATGATAAAAGTCATTTTCTTTCTTTTTTTTATTATTTATCTATACTTAGTAAGAGATTATGCGTTACATTAAGTACAAGTCGTATTGAGACTAAATGGTAGATGAAGGAGAATAAATGAGTGAAAACATTAATAATTATATCTCATCCTGAGATTAAAGAGTCTAGTAGTCAACAATACTTACTTCACTCAATTCCTAGTGATCACGAGATAACGATACGTCATCTGGAGGAACAGTATTCTAATAAGCCTATAGATGTTAGCGAGGAACAAAAAATACTAGCTGCACATGATCGAATTATTTTTCAATTTCCACTTTATTGGTACAGCTCGCCAGCTTTACTTAAGCAGTGGCAAGATGAAGTATTAACAGATGATTTTGCGTATGGAAAAAAAGGCAATCAACTGAAGGATAAAGAATTTGCACTTGTTTTATTAGTAGGAGCTGCAAAAACAGATTATCAAGCTGGGGGAAAAGAATTATATAGTATAGATGAGTTAACGAAACCTTTTCAAGCCATGGCTCATAAAACAGGAATGATATTCTTAAAAACTTTTTCAATTCATCAATTTGTTTATATGACCGAAGAAGAGAAAATGACTTTACTCATTGACTATCAATTATTCTTGACGAATGATGCTGATCCTAGTTTCCTTTCTCGTGAAAAATGGGTATTAAATCAGCTAGAAAAAACCGATTTATCTTCTTTAGGGATAGGGAGCGAAGAAAAACTACAGCACGTTGTTGAAATGATAGAAGAGAATAGAGAAACAATGGACGATTTAAAACTTTTATTAGACGATATGAACTAGGAGGTTAACAATGGATAGAGAAGACTGGCTATTATTGGAATTAGAAGCATTGTTTTCTAGTAGCCAAGAATATAAGCAAAAAGCTTTACTTAAAGCAACAATGGACATAGTAAAAGAACAATTTAAACGGATAAATCAAATGGAAGGTGAACTCGACGGCCGGTTGTGGAGCCCTAGAGATTGGAATGACTAAGTATTTAAAAAAATAAAGCCCCAAAAAACGAGTATCCATTTTTAAGGAGGTCGTCTTTTGGGGCTTACATTATTTAGCAGAAAAAATTAAAATTTAGTAACTCTTTTGTAGATTTCCTCGCATATTTCATGAGTAATAAGAGAATCAGAAATAGAGGGATCGGGTTGCTTGTTCAAATCGACACATTCAATAAAATGTTCGATGATTTGATAAAAACCTCGTTTGGCTAAAGTTGGCTCCCAGCCATTAAATTCAATGAAGCTTTTTGAATCGTTTGAAAATTGAGCAGTCTCAACAAGATCAGTAACAACAAGCTTGTTTCCGGCAGCCATGTATTCAATGATTTCTTCCGTTATACCATTATTTCGATTCATGATACCAACAGCTGTACATTCTTTACCAATTAATTGAATGACAACATTATAAAGCAAACCCTCTTTTTCTAAAAATTGAACCGTTAAATCAAGGATCTCAGTATCCATTAAGAAGCGTAATGTGTCCACGACATGAATAAAGTCTTGCACAACGAAACTTTTTTTATCACCAGGAAGGATATACCTATTTTTTTGTATCATAACCAACTCAGCTTTTCCTTCATTTTTTAAAGCTGTAATCATCGGAGCAAACCTCCTATTGAATCCTACCATCGCAATCAATTCTTTTTCTTTTGCTAATTGAACAATTTCTTTCGTCTCATTTAAATTCATTGCAATAGGTTTATCGATGTAAACATGAACACCATTTTCTAATAGTTTTTTTGTTAGTTCAAAGTGTGTAGGAGAAGGAGTACAAATTAAAGCCGCATCAACCTTTGAATCAATTAATTCCTCGACAGTCTGAACATATTCTGATAGACGATATTTTTTTGCAAGACTTTCTAATTTTTCTTTATTACGAGTACAAAGGACAAGTTCTATACCTTCTTTCTCATTAAGAACAGGCAAATAAGCTTTTTGAGCAATATCGCCTAAACCAATAATTCCAATCCTCATCTTTTTTCCTCCATTAAAATATAGTTTAATAAAATTTAACGGTATTACATGCTAAATTAAGAAGCATTTTCTTGTTGGTTAAAGTGTACTGTACTAAGAGCTAAAATTCAATTTTAAATAAAGCACTGAAAAGGAGTAGGATATTGATACTATTTTGTTAGCTTATGTTAAAATAAGTACAAAAGCATTCTTTTTATGTAAGCGCTTTTAATAGGCTGTAACTAGTGTTTAATAAAAATGAACGAGAAAGGTGGATTGTGAGTAAATTCATTTGTAAGATTCAACTACTTTTATTCTAGAATAGTGGCATTTAATTAATAAGAAACTGCTTAAGATAGGATGTGACGGTATTGAATAAAATAAAAGACGTTCAGTTTACAGAAACGGTTTTAAGAGATGCTCATCAAAGTCTAATGGCCACACGCTTGAAGACAGAAGAAATGCTACCTATTCTAGAAAAAATGGATAAGGTAGGCTATCACGCGATTGAATGTTGGGGAGGAGCGACATTTGATGCGTCCATTCGTTTTTTAAATGAAGATCCTTGGGAACGATTAAGAGAAATTAAGAAGAGAATGAAACACACACCTTTGCAGATGCTTTTGCGTGGACAGAATCTTTTAGGTTACCGCCATTATGCAGATGATATTGTTGATAAATTTATTGAAAAGTCTATTGAGAATGGAATAGATATCATTCGTGTATTTGACGCTTTAAATGACAGTCGCAATATGGAAGCTTGCGTAAAAGCGGTCAAAAAATATGGTGGTCATGTTCAGTTAACAATCTGTTATACAATCAGTCCAATTCATACGATTGATTATTATAAAAAATTAACAAAGAGGTTGGATGAATTGGGAGCAGATTCGATTTGCATCAAGGATATGGCTGGCATCTTAACACCTTTTGTCGTGAAAAAATTAATCCCAGCTATTAAAGAAGTGACCTCTTTACCAATAGAAGTACACACGCATGCAACAAGTGGGATATCAGAAATGACTTACTTAACAGCTGTCCAAGTGGGAGCAGACATCATCGATACAGCGATATCTCCTTTTTCAGGTGGAACTAGCCAGCCAGCTACAGAATCGTTAAGCATTGTTTTAACGGAGTTAGGCTATGAAACACATTTAAAAAAAGACATTCTAGAAGAAATTGCAGATTATTTTAAACCAATTAAAGATCACTATTTGAAAGAAATGATCTTAGATCCTAAAATGATGACAGTTGACCCAAAAGCTTTAATTTATCAAGTTCCAGGCGGGATGTTATCTAATCTATATTCGCAATTGAAACAAGCCAATGCCCAAGAACGATATGAAGAAGTTTTACGCGAGGTACCGAAAGTGCGAGAAGATTTAGGTTTTCCACCATTAGTAACTCCGATGAGTCAAATGATTGGGACACAGGCTGTATTTAATGTTTTATCAGGAGAACGTTATAAGATGATCCCAAATGAAATTAAAGATTATGTTCGAGGTCTATACGGTACTCCGCCAGCTCCAATCAATGAATCCATAAGAAAAATAATTATTGGCAATGACGAAGTTATAACAGGTAGACCAGCAGATCTATTGGAACCTGAATTTGAAAAACAAAAAAAAGAAATAAAAGCTATCGCTAAGACAGATGAAGATATTTTAATTTATGCGATGTTTCCACAATTAGGGGAAACGTTTTTAAAAGAAAAGTATCAGTCCAAAAAAATAATAAATAAGGAAGTGATTCGAATCAACGCTGTTATGTAAAGGAGGGAGAAAAGAATGAGAATCAGTTTATCAGAAGGCATAAATGTATCTATTATATCTATTGTAATTGTTTTCCTCGTACTTTTTGGGCTACAGTTAATTCTAATTTCGTTTAAATATATTTTTAAGGAAGATAAAACTTTAAATCAAGAAAATGCTTTACCTTTAGCAGAGATAAATGTATTAGAAGAAGATGAAGAAACAAAAATTGTAGCAGCTTTAACGGCTTTAATTTTAGCTAATGAAGACCAACAAGACAAATACTATCAAGTAACTTCCATAAAACGAGTGAAATAAAGGAGCTTAGTGGGATGAAAACTTATGAAATTACGGTAAATAATAAAGTTTATCAAGTTTCAGTAGAAGAAGTTGATGAAGTGAGTATGAATACTCATGAAAATAAAAATGAAAGATTGGTTTCAAAGAATGAACCGAGTCATCAAAAACTAGCAGCAACTTCAAATTCAATTGAGGTCGACATAAAGGCACCGATGCCCGGGACAATCATCAATGTATTGGTTCAATTAGGAGATACGATAAAAGCTGGGCAAGTTTTATGTATTTTGGAAGCAATGAAAATGGAAAACGAAATTGTAGCACCTGAAGATGGAACAGTAAAAGAAGTTATGGTATCGAAAGGTACCACAGTCGAGGCAGGAGCTAGTTTAGTCAGACTATAATGTCAGATGAGGAGCTATTATTATGATTGAAGCAATAAAAGAGATTCTGATAAATTCAGGATTTGCTAACTTATCATATAAACAAGCTATTATGATTGGGATTGCTTGTACATTTCTATATTTAGCTATAAAAAAAGGCTATGAGCCTTACCTATTGATTCCAATTGCTTTCGGAATGTTGTTAGTAAACTTACCGATAGGAGGGTTGATGGCACCACCTGTTGAGGGCAGTAATGGAGGACTACTCTATTACTTGTATCAGGGAACGAATCTTGGTATTTACCCGCCGTTAATTTTTCTTTGTTTAGGTGCAGCAACTGATTTTGGTCCATTAATTGCAAATCCGAAGACATTATTACTTGGAGGTGCGGCTCAAATTGGGATATTTGTGGCCTTTTTTGGAGCTTTAGCATTAGGGATGACAGGACAAGAAGCGGCTTCTGTAGGAATTATTGGAGGAGCAGATGGACCAACAGCTATTTTTCTAACAAGTCAATTAGCGCCACATTTGCTTTCAAGTATTGCCTTGGCGGCATATTCTTATATGGCGTTAGTTCCAATTATTCAGCCGCCTATTATTCAGCTATTAACGACTAAAAAAGAACGAGAAATAAAAATGGAGCAGTTAAGACCAGTATCTCAAAAAGAAAAGATACTTTTTCCGATAGTTGTAACTATTTTTGTTATCCTATTACTGCCCTCATCTGCTCCTTTAATTGGTATGTTAATGCTTGGAAATCTTATTAAGGAAAGTGGAAGAGTACCTAATATCACGGATACACTTCAAAACTCTTTAATGTACATTATCACTGTATTTTTAGGGATTACTGTTGGAGCAAAAGCTGAGGCAGAGTTATTCTTATCCGTTCAAACAGCTAAAATTATTATTTTAGGTCTGCTTGCATTCGCCATAGGAACAGCGAGCGGAGTATTAATGGGAAAATTAATGTGTAAAGTAACAAACGGTAAAGTGAATCCAATGATTGGTGCAGCGGGTGTTTCAGCAGTACCTATGGCTGCACGCGTTGTTCAAAAAGAAGGAGTAAAGGCTAACCCTTCAAACTTTTTATTGATGCATGCGATGGGACCTAATGTTGCAGGTGTAATTGGATCAGCGGTTGCAGCGGGTGTTTTATTGCAGTTTTTTA
This sequence comes from Carnobacterium sp., assembly GCF_049673005.1. Lineage (GTDB taxonomy): Bacteria > Bacillota > Bacilli > Lactobacillales > Carnobacteriaceae > Carnobacterium_A. Next base: position 20,014 of record NZ_JBATXB010000035.1, read on the forward strand.
GTTAAGTAAAATTAAAAAATCACTTAATCATTCTTCGATTAAGTGATTTTTTAAAAATTATGCTATAGTAAAATAACTAATAGAAATGAATAAAAAATGACTTTAATTGGAGGGATTTAGATGAGAGAAAAATTAATGAAGATGTTAGATGTACGAAGAGAAGAAATGATTAAAATTCGCAGACATTTGCACGCTCATCCAGAATTATCTTATCAAGAAAAGGAAACGGCAGCTTACATAGCAGCTTTCTATCAAGGAAAAGCAGCAAATATAGAAACTAACGTAGGTGGAAATGGTGTTGTCGTAACGATTACCGGAGGTAAACCTGGAGAAACATTAGCCTTGAGAGCTGATTTTGATGCTTTACCAATTGAAGAAGAAACAGGATTACCCTTTGCATCAGTAAACAAGGGTGTTATGCATGCTTGTGGACACGATGCTCATACAGCTTATTTGATGGTACTGGCGGACTGTTTGATTGAATTGAAAGAAGAAATTCCGGGAACAATAAAAATTGTTCACCAACATGCTGAAGAAGCTCCTCCGGGTGGGGCAAAATATATTATGGAATCTGGTGTTTTGAATGATGTAGATCATATAATCGGAATTCATGTTATGCCCGATTATCCAGTAGGTATTGTAGCTTATCGTAGTGGAGCAGCGATGGCAGGAGGAGCACAGTTTAAAATAACTATTCGAGGAACGGGTGGGCATGCTTCAACGCCACACAAATCGAATGACGCCATTGTAGCGGGTTCTTATTTTGTAACGGCACTCCAAACGGTCATTAGTCGGAGATTAGATCCTTTTGAAGTTGGTACAGTCACAATCGGTTCATTTGAGGGGAAAGGAGCTTTTAACGTAATTAAGGATGCTGTAACGATAGAAGGTGATATGCGTTACATGAAAGAATCTACATTTGAATTATTAAATCGTGAAGTAAAGCGTTTAGCAAAAGGCTTGGAAGAAATGTTTGCTGTTCAAACAATCATGACCGTTGAAGAGGGCTGTCCTCCAGTGACGAATGACCCTGAACTAACAAGCAGTGTAGTAGATTATTTAGAGAATGGTCTGGATGACTATTTAAAAGAAGTAGTAGAAGCTCCAATGCAAACTGGTAATGAAGATTTTGCGTATTATTCTCAAAAAATCCCAAGTTGTTTTTTCTTTGTAGGGTGTCGACCAAAAGGAGAAAAAACATATTATGATAACCATCATCCTAAATTTGATGTAGATGAAGAATCTATTATGGTTGCTGCAAAAGCTGTAGGAGATGTAGTTTGTGGTTATTTTGCCTTAGATTAGTCAATGTTAATCATTAAAAAAGTTAAGCTGCTGAGTTCCTTTCAGTGGCTTATCTTATTATCTTTGTTAAACTGATAATAGAAAAATATCTCAAGGGGGTATCTTAAAGATGAACGTATTAGTTGTTGGTGCAAATGGTCAAATAGGAAAAATGATAGTAGAAAAGTTACAAAAAAATAAACAGCATAACGTCCAAGCAATGGTACGAAAAGATAATCAAGTAGAAGATTTTAAAAGCAAGGGAGTAGAAGCAAAATTGGCTGATTTGGAAGGATCTGTAGTAGATATCCAGCGAACAATGGATGGAGTAGATGCCGTTATCTTTTCAGCGGGATCAGGCGGTTCTACTGGGTACGACAAGACAATACTGATTGATTTGGATGGTGCCGCAAAAACAATAGAGGCAGCCGAAAAAGCAGGTGTTAAACGATTCATAATGGTCAGCTCGATTGCATCGAATGACCGTGGAAAATGGAGTGAAGAAATGAAACCTTACATGGCTGCTAAATATTATGCAGACCAAATGCTAGAAAAGAGTAGTTTAGATTATACTATTTTTCGTCCGGGCATGTTAGAAAATAAACCGGGTACAGGTAAAATCCAACTTGGAAAAGAAACAGCTATTAAGTCCATCCCTAGAGAAGACGTAGCCAGTACAATTGTTTCAGCTTTAGACCATTCAAACTTAAGCAGAAAAGCATTTGATTTGATTTCAGGGAATACAGAAATTAAAGAAGCTTTAGATCAAATAGAATAAAAAATTATAGCATACCTTTAAAAGTATATATTTTTAAAGGTATGCTATTTTTTATTGAATAAATAACCCAGCCTTTTCCATTTCATATCCTATAGAAAGTAGCCAGTCTTCTTTACCTTTTGGAGCTGTGAACTGTACTCCTAGTGGCAAGCCTTTTTCAGTCAAAAAAACGGGTAAACTAATGGCTGGTTGTCCTGTCAAGTTAGCTTGTTGGGTGAAAGGCGTAATATCTAAACTCTTTGCAAACATATCCCAAATGAGCGTTTGTTGTTCCTCAGGTGCTAGCTCAGTGACACGCTTCATGCGTTCAATCTGCTCATCGGTTTGCAATTTAGCTTCGATTAAAGGAGCTGTGTCTGCAGTAGTAGGGGTTAGGTATAAGTCATAAGTCTCATGAAACTGTGCCATCGTTTCTGCAGCGGTATCCCAAGCAGCTAAACTATTGGAATAGGTAGCCGCTGAAATAGATTTTCCAGCATTGTATAATGTCCAAGTCATTAATTCCATGTCGTCAATAGTTAAAGATCGTTGGAGAGATTGCTCTAGGTTTGCCATCATAGCAGCTGTTTCTCCAGCATTCATTGTGTAATAACTTTGCATCAAAGCTACACCATCTATATTGGGAGTACACTCTACAACTTCATACCCTTTTTGACGTAACCAATCTACGGTCGATAATACGCTCCTTTTAGCATCTGAACTAACCGGTCCATGAACAGGAGAGATGAAAGAATAAGCTATTTTAAATTTTTTTGGAGCAGACTTTTGTAACGTATTTAGGTAGCCAAACTCAAAAAGAGGAGTTTGGAAAGCAGCTAATTCTTGAACTGTCTGTAACACATCCATCATCGCTGCCGTATCGCGCATCGTTTTTGTCAAAACAAAACTAATAGAAGCGCCTTGCCAACCGCGACCAGAACCAGGTCCAATGGGCGTTCTTCCACGAGTAGGTTTTAAACCGACAAGACCTGAAAAAGCTGCAGGTATCCGAATAGAACCACCACCATCACTAGCTCCTGAGATTGAAACCATATTTGAAACAATACTAGCAGCAGCGCCACCACTCGATCCACCAGGTGAGTAATCAGCTTTCCAAGGATTACGAGTCGGACCGTATAAACTAGGATCAGTAATATTTTTGAAGCCAAATTCAGGTGTATTTGTTTGGCCAATCACGATAAATCCTGCTTTTTCTAATGCTTTTGTGAAGTTACTTGTATATTTAGCATAGTTATTTTTTAAAAGTCGAGACCCAGAAGTACTAGGTTCATCAGCGACATCTTGGCCTAAGCCTTTGACTAAAATAGGTAAACCACCAAATAACGTATTGGAGAAATCTTTATTTTTTGCTTCCTCCAGAGCTTTTTCTTTGCGAGTATGAATAACAGCATTCCATTTAGGGTTCTGGGCTTCAATTTTTTTAAAAGCTTCTTCAACTAATTCAAAAGGAGTGACTTCGTGATCATGAAGTTTTTTGGCAGTAGCCAAGCCATCATTGTTTCGATCTATTTTCATATCAAAAACCTCATTTCTACTGTATTGTTTTTAGCAAATTAGCTTTCATTAGAGAGAATAGTGGAAAACATAATCATCCATAATATAACCGTTTCCGATGTCAACTTGCTGTTGTTTGACTAAGGTAAATCCCAATGTTTTATAAGCAGCAATACTAGCATGATTGTGCTTGTTGACTGTTAAAACAATGACTCTTTTTTTATTTTTTTGAGCAATATCTTTTATCTGAGCTATAAGAAAACGTCCATTGCCTTTGCCACGTTGATCTTTTTTAAGATACAACTTGCTAAGAAAGAGCTGCTTGTCGATTAGTTCATAACTAAAATACCCAATAGTTTGGTTATTCAAGTTAACAAGTACGTATTTTTTCCCACGGTCTAAGTCATTTAAGATAGCTTCTTTAGATTGAAAGATAGTAAGCATATACTGAACTTGTTGAGGCCCGATAATAGAAGTGTAATGCTCTTCCAAAATTTCTTTTGCTAACTGAACAATGAGTTGAACATCTTCTTGGGTTGTAGCGGGTGTTAGTTGGATCATATTTATTTCCTCCTAAATAAACTAAAAAGGACTGCAGATAATCTACGTCCTTTTAGTAAGGTGGTTAAAAAGTATTGCCAAAACAGAATACGTTTAGTTTATAGTGCTAAACTAGTTTTACTAAGAAGTATTTTTTCTTGCCTCGACGAATAAGAATAAAGCGCTCATCAAATGAATTTTCAGGAGTAACGATAGTATCGACACTTGTAATTTTTTCGCCGTTCATAGAAAGAGCACCGTTAGTGATGTCTTCACGTGCTTGACGTCTAGATGGTTCAATTCCTACAACATCAACCAACCATTCAATAATATTGCGTTCTTCTTTTGGAGCTTCAAAAGTAGGCATATTTTTAAAACCTTCTTCAATTTGGTTAGCGGTTAAGCTTTTTACATCGCCAGAAAAAAGAGCTGTCGTAATCTTTTCAGCATCACTTAAAGCAGTTTCACCATGAACAAATAATGTCATTTCACGTGCAAGTGTTTTTTGAGCCTCTCTTTTATGAGGTTCACTAGCTACTTTTTCAGCCAAGCTATCGATTTCTTCTTTTGTTAGGAAAGTGAAGTAATTTAAATATTTTACGACATCACGGTCATCCTGATTTAGCCAAAATTGATAGAATTCATAGGGAGTTGTTTTTTCAGGATCTAACCAGACCGCTCCGCCGGCTGTTTTTCCAAATTTTGTTCCATCAGCTTTTAACATAAGTGGAATAGTTAAGCCATATGCTTGAGCTTCTGAACCTTCTTGTTTACGAATGAATTCTAGACCCGCTGTAATATTTCCCCATTGATCTGCTCCGCCAATTTGCAATTGAACATCTTCATGTTGATACAAGTGCAAGAAATCCATTGATTGAAGAATTTGGTAAGTAAATTCTGTAAAAGAAATACCGGTTTCTAAACGGCTAGCAACGATATCTTTTGCTAACATCGTATTGACGTTAAAACTCTTACCGTAATCACGCAAAAAATCGAGTAAACTTAAATCTTTAGTCCAGTCATAATTATTAACCATTTTAATTCCATTGCTTCCACCTGCATCAAAAAGACGAACCATTTGTGCACTAAGCTTTCTAACATTATCTTGCACTTGTTCCATTGTTTGTAAAACCCGTTCTTCTGATTTACCGCTAGGATCACCAATCGTACCGGTTGCTCCACCAATCAAAATAACAGGACGGTGTCCAGCTAGTTGGAATCTTTTTAAAATCATAAAAGGAATAAGGTGGCCAATATGCATACTATCTCCAGTTGGATCAACGCCACAGTATAAAGAAATTTTTTTGCTTTTAATTAATTTATTTAAGCCCTCTTCATCTGTTTGTTGGTTAATGGCGTCACGCCATGTTAGTTCATCAATAATTGTCATGTTGTAATCTCCTCTATAAAATAATATTAAAATAAAAAAATCCCGATGAAAAGGCTGAAAAAACCTTCTCATCGGGACGAATAATTCCGTGTTACCACCCAATTTGCCAGTAATTGTAAAGAACTCAATTAGTGACCACTCATATACTGTTAACGCCAGTAGGACGCTTGAGGTTAATCAAGTTACTTATGAGTGTAATTCGTGAAAAAGAGTTGTACTAGTTTTCATCAGCCACTAGCTTTCTGGGAACAACGTTCTTCTTACTACTATGCTCAATCAACGTAAATAGTGTTGTTAGATTGATTTTAGTATAATCAACCAATTATAGCTTGTCAATTATCTAAGTAAAAAAGATATATTTTTACTTAGATGTTTTTTGTAAGAAATTAAATGATTAATGATTAAGGAGTGGCCAAAAAGAGTAAATAAATTACTTAAAAAAGATGGTTTTCCAACACTCCCTATTCTTAAAGTACATTTATTAGCTTAGTATAGGTAGCGGATTATAAGCACATAAATTTACATTAGTTGAGGGTATGGTACAATGTATAAAAATTGAAAGGGGTTTATTATGGATAAAAAAAGAATTGTGATTTATAGTATATTATTTTTCGCAACACTAGCAATAGCGACCCAAGGCTTTACTAATTTAGGATTAGACGGACTACTTATTCCATTAATTTTTACCTTTGCCTATTTCATAGTCATTTTTATTATAGCAACAGTCATTAAAAATAATTCAATTGTAGATATTGGTTGGGGGATGGGTTTTGTTGTTGGAAGTTGGCTTACATTAAGTATAACTGAGAATCCTACTGTTTTATCTTATGCTATCGTTGGATTAATTAGTGTATGGGGTCTTAGATTGTCATTACGCCTATTAAAAAGAAATTATGGGAAACCCGAAGATTTCAGATATGCACAATGGCGTAAAGAGTGGGGCGATAATGTAGTCGTCATTGCCTTTTTTAGAGTATTTATGGTTCAAGGTATCATTAATTTTATTGTTGGATCTGCAAGTTATACAGTAATTAAATACAATGAGTTTAGTATTGGTTCAAATCATCAGTATTTTGTTTACGCAGCGTTACTTATTTCGCTAGTAGGGCTATTCTTCGAGATAGTTGGGGATGAACAATTAAGACAGCACATTGCTGAAGGCTCACATACATTACTGCAATCAGGATTATGGTCAATTACGCGTCATCCAAATTATTTTGGGGAAATACTTATTTGGATTGGACTATACGCTAGCGGTGCTACGTTGTTCTTTACTAATTCTGTGAATCCACTATACTATCTGCTTTTAATTATTTCACCTGTTTTGATGACTACCGTATTAATGAAAGTATCAACTCCATTACTAGAGAAAAACATGCAGAAGTATAGTGGATGGGAAGAATATACAAAGAAAGTTCCAATGATTTTTCCTTGGGCTAAAAAATAAGGTTAAAAAATAGAAATTACTTTTAAAAGGTGATTTCTATTTTTTTATCTATCTATTACAAAAAATAGATAGATAAGAAGTTGGTACCGAATTTTTTAGATTAAATCTTTTTTATAGCAGAAATAATTATCTACGTAAAATTGAAAGGGATACCTTAAGCTATCTTGCTTTAATAGATACTTGAAATTAAGGTATACTAGGATTATGAAGGAGAGATGCTATGTTTACATTTACATTAGGAAGAAATCCGGATTTTAAAGATAGAACAAATAAGTTAATACTGCTAATGTCATTGATAGTAGCTGTTTTAGGATGGTTTTTAACAGGGAATATGCTGTCAGGAGTTTATATAGGAGCTGGAGTATTCTTAACTTGGGCACTTTCTAGAGAACTTGATCCTAAACATAACTATTCAGCGTTTATAGCCTCCGCGATTTCAATCTTGAATTTATTTTATTATCAAAACTTCCAATTTTTAACAGTTTTTTGGATAATGCTACTTATGAGAATAGTAAATGGTATTACCGGGAAAGAGTTAACCCTCTTCGATGTATTTTCAGTACTAGGACTTACTATATACTTATCTTTAAGCAACCAAAATAGTATCTATTTATTTATCTACTTTTTAGCAATGATTTTTGTCATTAAAACAAGCGAGCAATCAAATAAAGTATTGGTAGCTAGCGGAATTAGTTTAGGTTTTTTTGTAGTAGAAAGTTTCATTATAGGTTATTTATCATTTAACAGGATAGATTATTTGCATCCTATGAGCATAGTTACGTTTTCTCTATTAAGTCTATCCTTTCTGTTGTTTTTGTTTTTATCAAAAGATAAAATTGAAGACGACAAGGGAAATAGAGTGAAAAATTCTAAAATAATAGCGAGTCAGTTACTATATAGCCTAACTATATTTCTACTGTTCTTCTTTGAAAAGATTAGTATAAATAATCTGATTATTTACTTATCCGTTATATTAGGTGTCTCTATTTATTTCGTTGCGTTTAAGGTCGTAGAAAGAAGATAAATCGAACGATGAGTAACCAGCGTTTAAAATAAATTCTCGCTATAGTAGTAAGTAGATACCAAGATTTAAACTGTTCTCTTAACTAATTTGATGGCGTTTTTTAAACGCTTAGGGAGGGACCTTTATGGGAGATTATTCATTTATAAAAAAAGTAGAACAAATGATTAAGCCTAAAGACATTGCCACACTTCAATTATTAGCTCCATTTAGTCAGTTTATTCCTAAAAAACTTCAAAATAAAGTAATGAATGAATCAGCTAAAAATAATCCTTATATGGGTTTTGTAGTAGAACCATATAGTGTGTTTTTATGTTATGAATTACTAGACTTAGATTGGGCAAAAAAATTAATTCCGGACGGATTTGAGTTAATACAGACTAAAATTTTTTCTGATGATGAGCCTAAATATTACGCGATTTTCGGCTCTTTTAATGTCCACACGAGCGCATTTTGGGGGACACGCCTAGAAGTAAACATTATAGCTAGAAATAAAAAAAACAATCTACTAAGTTGGGTAATCATTGATTACGATACCAATACCTTAAGTCATGACGTATCTAAAGGAGTCGTTGAATCTACAACAGAACAAGCTCTTTTAACAACGGATTATGACGGAAATATAATCGTTGATATTGAAAACAAGGACAAAAATCGTGCGTTAATTTTTGATAGCAGTATGATAAATTCTAAGGTTAAAATAATGGATAAAAAATTATGGCTAGAAGGAAATTTATCTGTAGGATATGGAAGAGAAATTTCGCAAAACTCAGATGACGTTTTTTCATTGAAATTTGATCCTAAAGAAGTTGAAAAAGGATTTACTATTCCTCTTGAACAGGTTAAAGTCACTAAGAATACATGGTTTGATGGATTATTTCGCAGCGAACCAGAACAGGTAGTGTACTTCCCTTACGCACAGCATTATTTATCAGATAGCCCTGGCTACTATAGCGAAATTAAAAATGAGGAAGATATGATAAAACAATACAATCAGTTAGATTTAGATAATATCCCTGATTACTCCGCTGCTTCTCATAGAAAATCAATGAAAACTGGCATAATAATGAATGCTGCACTAGTTTTGCTACTATTAACCATTATACTTTTTTTAGCCTTTTAATTGGAAAAAGAACCCTCTACGACTGAATAAAACTTCAACTGTAGAGGGTTCTTTTTAGTTATTTTTGCAAAAGTTTTTTGTGACTTAGATCAATAAAAGTTGCACCTATTGGAGCAGTTATGATGATAGAAAGAACGGCTACAGTTAAAATCAAACTTCCTGCGGGAACACCCATTGCAAGAGGAATAGATCCAATCGCAGCTTGAACAGTCGCTTTTGGTGTATAAGCACCGGCAGTAAAAATTTTTTCTTTTACTGTTAAGTCTGTGCCAGAAACACTTAAAAAAACAGCAATCATACGGAAAAATAATGAGACGATTATTAATAAGACAACAGCAAATCCTGCTTCGTTAAGAGCAGTTATATCAGTGGCGGCTCCTACTAATACAAACAAGAAAATTTCTGAACCTAACCATACTTTTGAAAATTTACTATTCATACGTTTAGCTAAAAGCGGGTAAAGTTTTAATATAACCCCGCCTAAAGCCATCACGCCTAGTAATCCTGAAAGAGGGAAACTATCTTTTAGGCCATCTTCCAAAGCTACCATTAAGAAACAGACACTTAAAATCAATAAGACTTTCATTGTGTCGCGAATATGTAAATACTTAAATAATTTAACCAGAACATAGCCTAAAATAGCACCCAACAATAGACCGAATACAATGGATAAAGGAACAGAAAGGAGCGAGAGAAGATTGAAACCGCTCCCTTGAAACATGCTCAAGAAAGAAGTGAAAAGCACGATAACGAAGACATCATCCACAGAAGCACCAGCTAAAATCATTTGGGGAATTCCTTTGGCTTTGCCATAGCCGTTTTCAATTAATCCAATCATGCGTGGCACAACAACAGCTGGAGAGACAGCTCCTAAAACAGTTCCTAAAATAGCTGCTTCTAAAGTAGTAATATCAAATAATAACGGAGCCAATAAGATGACGGTCACTATTTCAAATGTAGCAGGTAAAAAAGTCATTAAAATAGCTGGTCGACCATTTTTTTTCAAATCACGAATATTCATTGTGAGCCCTGCTCTAAACAGAATAACAATTAATGCGATTTGCCTTACCTCAGCTGAAATACTTAATAATTTAGGGTCTAAAAGATCTAAAACATATGGGCCTAAAATAATTCCTGTAAGAATTAAGCCTAATAGCCCAGGTAAATGTAGCCGTACAAATAGTGAACTAAGAATGAAGCCAACAATTAATAGTAAAGAAAGACTCAAAAGCATTATTTACTCAACCCCCATTTAAAATTAAATATGTTTAATTTTTGTTTTTCAACATATAGTATTGAGGATACTACATGTTTTTTTTTATAACAACATAAGAACGCAAAAAGCTAGAATTCTGTCATTCTAAACGGAAACTGATATACTACCTTACATAGATAAAAAGAGTGTTAAAAAGAAAGGGAGACAATGAATAATGAAATTAAGTGTATTAGATCAAGCACCTATTACAAGTGGAAATACAGCAGTGGATGCTTTGAAAAAAGCAGAAGAACTAGCAATTTTAGCGGATAAGTTAGGTTACAGTCGTTTTTGGATGGCAGAGCATCATGGGACAAATGGATACGCTAGTTCGGCCCCTGAAATTAGTGTTGCACATATAGCAGCTAAAACAAAAAATATTCGGGTTGGTACAGGTGGTATTATGATGATGCATTATTCACCTTTAAAAATGGCTGAAGTATTTAAAACACTAAGCGCATTGTCGCCAGGTCGAATAGATTTTGGTGTAGGTAGAGCTCCGGGCGGGGACAGAAATGCGATGTATGCTTTATCAGAAGGACGGCAACCGCTCTTAGATAATTTGTATGAGAAGCTAGAGACAACTTTACAATTGATTAATGATAAAGTCCCCAATGATAGACTATACGATAAGACGATTGCGACACCTTCTAACATAAGTTTACCACAAGCTTGGTTGTTAGGTTCAAGCGGAAGCAGTGCCTTAGAAGCAGCACGTATGGGAGTTGGTTACTCATTTGCGCAATTTTTCATGGGTGGTATGACAAAAGAGATACTAGACCAGTATAGAAATAATTTTATTCCGTCATATTTTATGGAGAAGCCAGAAATTAGTGTCGCTTATTTAGCTACTGTTGCAGAAACAAAAGAAGAAGCTGAATTTGAAGCTTTGCCACAAGATATTGGTAGGTTGTGGTTGATGCAAGGAAAGCCAGGTACCTTGTTAACACCGGAAGAAGCTCAAAATTATCCGTTAACGGAAATAGATAAACGAATGATTGCAGATAACCGCCAATTGCATCTTGTTGGTACAGCTAAAGAAGTGGCTGAACGTCTGAAAGAAGAACAAGAATATTATGGATTTGACGAAGCAATGATATGCAGTATTCCACATTCACAAGAAAAACGTTTAGAAGTTTATCGTCTATTGGCAAAAGAATTGCTTTGATAAAATATAAAAACCAGACGGATATTTATGCCGTCTGGTTTTTTTGAATATAACAGAAAGAAGGATTAGTCAAATAAATTGAGTTGCTGGGGTCCTAATTGATTAAAGGTTAGATTCAATAATTTTTGTAAATATTTAGCATTACTCGCGGCATGACCGCCAGAATTATTGTTGAAGATAACAGCGACTTCTGTGGAGGTATTCTCCAATGATCGAATAATAGGAACAAAACTAATTAGTTCTGCTTCGCTATAATCATAAAAGGTTCTTTTTTCTCTCCAATTTGGGCCGCTTGAATTTAACCATCCTTCATAGTTTCGACCATGTAAGCGAAAGAGAGAAAGTTTTTTGCTGGTAGTCGCCGTAATCATTGGAATACTATTTCCGGGAGTTTGAGGTTGATCAATAGTGACGTGAATAAATTGATGATTCTCCAAAAACGTTAACGTCAGTGGTTGATTTTTTTCAGTAAACCAACTTGAGTGACGAAATTCAATAGCTACTGGTAAATCGCCCATCCATGATCTGATATTCTTTAAGTACACTAAATTTTCATCTGTAAAATGAAAGAAGGGAGGAAATTGAAATAAAAAACTTTTTACTTTACCTGATTCTATCATTGGATTAAATGCTGCAATAAAGTGTTGAAACATAATTTCTTGTGATGGGAAAAAGTCTATCCATTCTTTATGTTGGGTCATGGCTTGAAAAGCTTTTGGAATAAATTGGAAATTTTCAGGTGTTTTATTCATCCAACTTAGCATGTTTTTTTCAGAAGGAATAGCATAAAAACTCGTATCCAGTTCGACAAAAGGAAAATGAGAAGCATAATCCTCTAACTTTCTAGATTTATTAATCACCAACAAATCGTGATCACTCCAACCCGTTAAACCGATTGTAATCATATTATAAAAACTCCTTTTTATTAAGCTTTTCTCTTTCTATAAGTGTACCTTATACAGGTGAAAGCAAAAAATTATTTGTCTTTATTTGTAAATGTTTCACGGGAAACATTTACAAGCAAAGACAAAGACAGTAAACTATTCTTGGTAAAGTTATTTTTAAAAATCGAATATAGGATCTATTAATGAATGAAACACAAAGGGATTCAATGGACGGAAATGACGTTAAAATTATAGATAGAAGTCCTTAACTGACTATCTTTGTGTGGTATACTATTCTAGGATAGTTTTAATTGACTAGTGAAAAAAGAAACTATGAAAATATAAATAAAATTTATTAATGAAAAAATTTAGGAATTAAAAAAGGAGACGTTTATTTTGACTGAAAAAAAACCGTTTTATATTACGACACCAATTTATTACCCAAGCGGAAAACTACACATAGGAAATGCCTACTCTACTATTGCTTGTGATGTGATGGCTCGCTATAAAAGAATGATTGGTTTTGATGTGTTTTATTTAACTGGAAGTGATGAACATGGACAGAAAATCGAAAATAAAGCAGAAGAATTAAACATTACCCCACAACAGTATGTTGATAAAATGGCTGATGATATGCAAAGTCTATGGAAGTTATTAGAGATTAGCAATGATAAGTTTATTCGAACAACAGATCCGGTTCACGAAAAAGTAGTAGCGGATATTTTTGAGCAATTTTTAGCACAAGGAGATATTTACTTAGATGAGTACGAAGGGTGGTATTCAGTACCTGACGAAACCTTTTATACAGAAACTCAATTAGTCGATATTGAGCGCAATGTTGATGGAGAAATTGTTAGTGGGAAATCTCCAGATAGCGGACATCCTGTAGAACTAATAAAAGAAGAGTCTTATTTCTTTAAAATGAGTAAATATGCTGATCGTTTATTAGATTATTACAATGCACATCCTGATTTTATTCAACCTGAATCGCGTAAAAACGAAATGGTTAATAACTTTATCAAACCAGGATTAGAAGATTTGGCCGTATCTAGAACAACCTTTTCTTGGGGTGTTAAAGTACCTAGTAACCCTAAACATGTTATTTATGTTTGGATTGATGCATTAGCTAACTACATTACTGCTTTAGGATATGGTACAGATGATACAGCTTTATTTGATAAGTTTTGGCCAGCAGATGTACACATGGTTGGAAAAGAAATTGTCCGTTTCCACACAATCTATTGGCCGATTATGTTAATGGCTTTAGATTTACCGTTACCGAAACAAATATTTGGGCATGGTTGGTTGTTGATGAAAGACGGAAAAATGTCGAAATCAAAAGGCAATGTTGTTTACCCTGAAATGCTAGTTGAACGTTATAGTTTAGATGCTTTGCGTTATTATTTAATGAGAGAAGTATCGTTTGGTAGTGATGGTGTATTTACACCGGAAGATTTTGTTTCAAGAGTAAATTATGATTTAGCAAATGACTTAGGAAACTTATTAAATAGAACGATTGCAATGATCAATAAATATTTTGATGGGAAAATCCCAACATACGTCGGTAACGTGACTGCTTTCGATGAGTCAATGAAAGAAACAGCTGAAACCGTCATTTCTAATTATCAAATTGAAATGGAAAAAATGCAATTCAGTAGTGCACTAAGTAATATCTGGGTATTAATTTCAAGAGCGAATAAATATATTGATGAAACTGAACCTTGGAAAGCAGCTAAAAATGAGGATGAAAAGCAGGCTTTAGAAAGTATTATGATTCATTTAGCTGAAAGTTTAAGAATTTCAGGTGTGTTACTTCAACCATTCTTAACTCAAGGACCTAAAGAATTGTTTAGACAACTAGGTATTGAAACTGAATCTTCAAAAGATTGGGAAAGTGTTATGCATTTTGGGAATTTCCCAAAAGGGGCTCAAGTTGTTTCAAAAGGAACACCTCTATTCCCACGTTTAGATATGGAAGAAGAAGTAGCTTACATTAAACACCAAATGGATGGCGGTTCGACTGAAATCGAAGATGAAGAAGTAATCCCAGCAGAATGGAATCCGACAGAAACGCAATTAGTTTCTGTTAAAGAAAAACAAATTAAGTATGAAGATTTCGATAAAGTAGAACTAAAAGTTGCTGAAGTAGTCGATTGTGGGAAAGTAGAAGGTGCAGATAAGCTATTGAAGTTCCGTTTAGATGCTGGCGATGAAGATCACCGTCAGATTCTTTCTGGAATTGCTGAATGGTATCCTAATCCAGCAGAATTAATTGGCAAGAAAGTTATTATTGTAGCTAATTTGAAACCTCGTAAAATGCGTGGTGAGATTAGCCAAGGGATGATTTTGTCTGCTGAAAAAGATGGAGTCTTACAAATTATTGAAGCTCCTAAAGAAGCTCCAAACGGTTCTGAAGTAGCCTAAATTGCAAATAAATAGATACCCTGCTGAAGAATATTTAGCAGGGTATTGAATTACAGAAAGGATTGAAAAAATGTTATTTGATACACATACCCACTTAAATGCAGAAGAATTTGATAAAGAAATTCCGGAAACAATCCAGCGAGCAAAAGAACACGATGTTTCTCGGATGGCGGTAGTTGGTTTTGATTCGTTAACAATTGAAAAAACATTAGCTTTAAGCGAGGATTATCCGGAAATTTTCAGTATTATTGGTTGGCACCCAACTGAAAGTTATTTATATACAGAAAAAATTGAAGAACAATTGTATCAACAATTAATGTTACCTAAAGTTATAGCAATGGGCGAAATGGGTTTAGATTATCATTGGGATACGTCTCCTAAAAAAAAGCAGCAGGACGTGTTTAGAAGACAATTACAGATTGCAAAAGAATTAAAACTACCTGTTAGTATCCATATGCGGGATGCTTTAGAAGATACGTATAAAATTCTAAAAGAAGAACATGTTGAAGATATCGGAGGTATCATGCATAGCTTCAGTGGAGATACACAGTGGATGGAGCGTTTCTTGGATTTAGGGATGCATATCTCTTTAAGTGGAGTAGTGACTTTTAAAAATGCTCAAGAACCTAAAGATGTAGCTAAAGGAATTCCTTTTGATAAATTGTTAATTGAAACAGACGCTCCTTACCTCGCTCCTGTTCCTTATAGAGGGAAGCGCAACGAGCCTGCGTATGTTAAATATGTTGCTGAAAAAGTTGCAGAGTTAAGAGGTTGTTCGTATTCAGAAGTAGCCAGTCAAACAATGGAAAATGCCAATAGGTTGTTTAGGTTAGACGAATGGAAAAAATAAAAGAAATTATTGTTGTTGAAGGACGAGATGATACGAGAAGAATTAAAGAATCGCTAGAAGCCGATACAATTGAAACGAATGGCTCAGCAATCAATGCTGAGACGTTGAAGCTAATTGAAAAAGCACAGGCAACAAGAGGAGTTATTGTTTTTACTGATCCTGATTTTCCTGGAGAAAAAATAAGGAAAATTATTTCAAGAGCTGTACCAGGGGTAAAACATGCTTTTTTAACAATTGATGAGGCAAAACCTAAGCACAAAGGAAGTTTAGGTATCGAACATGCTTCTCCTGAATCTATTCGTAGAGCTTTATCAAAAAGTTATACAGAGGTACTGGAACAAGAGACTGTTATCCCAAGACAATTGTTACTAGATGCAGGTTTGATCGCAGGAGAATTTGCAAAAAGAAGACGTGAAAAACTAGGAGAACGACTTAATATTGGTTACACTAATGGAAAACAACTTCAAAAAAGATTAAACATGTTCCAAATCTCACCAGACGAAGTTATTCAAGCTATGCATCAGATTTTGGAGGAAGAAAATGACAACTAATAAAGATATTGCAACACCAATTAGAACGAAAGAAATACTAAAAAAACATGGTTTCTCATTAAAAAAAAGTTTGGGTCAAAACTTCATTATTGATTCAAATATCTTAACTAAAATCGTTCACACTGCAGAACTAAACAAGCAAACGAACGTTGTTGAAGTAGGTCCTGGTATTGGTGCTCTAACAGAGCATTTAGCACGAGCTAGTAAGGAAGTTGTTGCTTTTGAAATAGATGAGCGTCTTCTCCCTGTATTGGCCGATACGCTTAGTCCATACGATAATGTAACGATTATAAACAAAGATGTTTTACAAGCGAACTTAAAAGAGACATTATCAGAAAAAATTGACTTAACGGAACCTTTAATGGTTGTAGCCAATTTGCCTTATTATATTACTACTCCGATTATCATGTATTTTCTAGAATCAGCTATTCGTATTGATGCATTAGTGATTATGATGCAAAAAGAAGTTGCAGAACGAGTAACGTCAGCACCAGGTAGTAAAGCTTATGGTTCGCTTTCTATTGCAGTTCAATACTATATGGATGCAGAGATATCGTTTATCGTACCTAAAACAGTCTTTGTTCCTCAACCAAATGTAGACTCAGCGATTATTAAATTAACACGTCGAGAAACACCAGCTGTCGAAGTAATAGATGAAAAAGTATTTTTTGAAGTAACAAGAGCTGCATTTGTTCAAAGAAGAAAAACATTATGGAACAACTTAATAGGTCGATATGGAAAAAATGACTTAGTAAAAGAAAAGTTAATTGAAGCATTAGACTATGCTGAAATAGATCCAAAGCGACGAGGAGAAACATTAAGTTTAGTAGAATTTGGTAAATTAGCCGATGGAATCTATTTGAAACTATTAAAATAAAATTAGAAAATGATAAGACAGAAGTCCGAAACCCTTTGTTAATAAGGGGTTTCGGTGTTTTTTTTATTAGAGAGAAAATAGTTGATTCCTTCTTTTTGATATGATATACTTGTAAAATTAATCTGAGTATGGTATACTATTCACTAGATGAGTGAGGTGAAACTGATGCCAATTACATTAGCCAGTATCAAAGAAAAACTAGATCTCAAATTAGGTAAAAAAATTATGTTGACTGCTCAAGTGGGTCGTAAGAGGAAAACAGAACGTAAAGGTGTTTTGACTGAAACGTATCCTTCCGTTTTTGTTGTGGAATTAGATCAAGAAGAAAATGCTTTTGAACGTGTTTCTTATAGTTATACAGATGTTTTGACTCAATCAGTAGAAATCCAATTTCTAGATGAAGAAAGTCTACTATATGCTTAATCGTAAGACCACGAGCTGAGAGATAAGCTCGTTTTTTTTTTGCGAAAAAACAGATAATTATAATATTTTCGTTAAAATTAATCATTCTTTATTTGCAATTCATTTTTTTTAAGCTAGTATGTTTAACAGACAAAAGACTTTTTAAAATGAAAGGAGGTAAAGAATGAATAGAGAAGTAACAGAAAAAGCTCCTGCAAAAATCAATTTAACACTAGATGTTTTACACAAACGAGAAGATGGTTACCATGAACTGGAAATGATCATGACATCGGTTGATTTAGCGGATCATGTAACATTAAGAACAATAAATGAAGATACGATTATTATTCAATCTAATAATGGCTTTTTACCACTCGACCATAGAAACCATGCATACAAAGCAGCTAAGTTAATAAAAGAAACTTTCAACATTCAACTAGGCGTGGAGATGATGATTAATAAAAACATTCCAATTGCCGCAGGCTTGGGAGGCGGTAGCAGTGATGCCGCAGCAACTCTAAGAGGATTGAATCATTTATGGGACTTAGGGTTATCATTAGATGAACTAGCTTTATTAGGTGCAGAAGTAGGATCTGATGTTCCTTATTGTATTTACGGTGGTACAGCTTTTGCAAGCGGACGTGGAGAGAAAATAGAACAGCTGATAGCCGTTCCCCAGTGCTGGGTAGTTCTTGTTAAACCTAAAAAGGGTATATCGACTGGAACAGTTTTTAACGCTCTAGCTTATGATACTCTCGAACACCCTGATACACACTCAATGCTAACAGCTATCAAGGAGCAAAACTATTTAGACATGACAAAATTAGTAGGCAACTCATTAGAGGAGACGTCGATTAATCGTCAGCCATCAATTGAAACGATTAAACAAAAAATGGTCTCTTTTGGAGCAGATGCAGCTTTAATGAGTGGGAGTGGGCCAACGATCTTTGCGCTTTGTCGTAAATATTCTAGAGCGCAAAGAGTTTATAATGGTCTGAAGGGATTTTGCAATGAAGTTTATCTTGTTAGAACATTAAAATAAGACATACAATAAGGCTAGGACGTTTGTCCTAGCCTTATTGTATGTCTAAAAAAACGGACTATATTTCTTTGAATAGGGAATAAAATTGCAAGAAATAATAGATGAAACATAGTGCACGTTAAATGGAGGAGTATGTTTAAAGCAGTTCCAATCAAACAGTTTTTTCTATAGATACTTTCTTCTTGACGGATAATAGTCGTAATGATAAGATACTAAAGTAATTTCTAAAGAGTAATCATTACGATTTGGTGAAAATAAAATGATTGATGTAAGAGTATGAAAAACTTATTTATATTTAGAAAATAAAAAATGAAAGGAGGATAATAATGCATTATATTGAAGTCAAAGACCTATCTTTTTACTATGATGAAGAACCAGTCTTAGAAAATATTTCTTTTACAGTTGATCCAGGTGAATTTGTTATGCTAACAGGAGAAAACGGTGCTGCTAAATCAACTTTACTTCGTAACATCCTTGGCCTATTAACACCAAATAAAGGAACAGCTTCAATTTCTTTAGTAAATGAGAGAAATGAAAAATTAGCTATTGGATACATTCCTCAACAAGTAGCTTCTTTTAATGCCGGATTTCCTAGTACAGTTTTGGAACTAGTATGCTCTGGGCGTTATCAAAGAGGAAAATGGTTCAAAAAATTGGATGCTGAAGATAAAGAGCATGTTGAACGTGCCTTAAAATCCGTTGGTATGTGGGAAATGAGACATAAAAGAATTGGCGACCTTTCTGGAGGACAAAAGCAACGTATTTCTTTAGCTCGTATTTTTGCAACGGACCCAGATCTTTTTGTGTTAGACGAACCGACGACTGGTATGGATCTTGAATCGCGTCGCGAATTTTATGAATTATTAAAGCATAATAGCAAAGTTCATGGTAAAGGAATCTTGATGGTTACTCACGATCATGAAGATATCAAACAGTATGCAGATCGACATATTCAGCTTATTAGAAAGGAGGATTCACCGTGGAGATGTTTTTCTATGGATTCATGCAAAGAGCCTTCCAAGCCTCATTCTTAATAGCATTTATTGCTCCAATTCTAGGTTTATTTTTAATCCTTAGACGACAATCGTTGATGGCGGATACATTATCACATATTTCTTTGGCAGGTATTGCTTTAGGATTGTTGCTAAATGTTAATCCGACCTTTATGACTTTAGTTGTTGTTGTCATAGCAGCAGTATCAATAGATTATTTACGAATGCTCTATAAATCTTATTCAGAAATTTCGATTGCTATTTTAATGTCCGCCGGAATGGCAATAGCTTTAGTTTTAATGAGTCTAAATGAGGGTGGCACGAACACGAGTATCCAGCAGTACTTGTTCGGTTCAATAGTGACAATTAATGTCGCTCAAGTGCGTTTATTATTGTTTCTTTTCACGCTAGTAGTAGGTCTATTCTTAGTCTTTCGCAAACCGATGTACGTCTTGACGTTTGATGAGGATACAGCTTACACAGCAGGACTACCAGTAAAGTTTATATCTATTATATTTAATGTGATTACAGGTATCACGATTGCGGTAATCATGCCGATTGTTGGAGCGTTATTAGTTTCAGCTATAATTATATTGCCAGCGGCAATTGCGATGAGATTGAGCAAAAGTTTTAATCTAGTTATTTTAGTAGGGATTTTTATCGGTCAAATTGGAATGTTTACCGGATTAATAGCTTCATACCAGTTTGGAACACCACCAGGAGCAACGATTACGCTAGTATTTATTGCTATTTTTATTATCACAACGATTTTAAAAAAAATGATCAGCCATCTAAGATATAAAAAAGCTAAACACGTTTAATAGCCTAGAAAATTGCGAATACGAAAGTTCGCTTTTTTTTTTATGAGAAATTAATGACAAAAACGAACATTTAAACTATAATTAGTAAAAATGACTACCTTTTCTAAGTAAATATGATTATAATAAATACAACCATTTTAAAATTAGACTAAAAAGTAAATTATGATGAGGTGAAAGAGTTGAAAGTAAAAAGAAGTGAACGATTAATCGATATGACTCGTTACTTACTAGAAAAACCACATAAGTTAGTTTCTTTAACTTATTTTGCAAAGCGCTATGATTCTGCCAAATCCTCTATCAGTGAAGATTTATCCATTATTAAAAAAACGTTTAAAGAACGTGGTACGGGTACATTAGAAACAGTGCCTGGAGCAGCAGGAGGCGTTCGATACATTCCTGAAATCGCTAAAGAAGAAGCTAAGGAATTTATCGAGGAGATGTGCGAACGTTTGTCAGAGACCAATCGTTTATTGCCAGGAGGCTATGTTTATTTATCTGATTTACTAGGGGAGCCACAAATCTTACGACAAATTGGTAAAATCATTGCATCGCAGTATCTTCATGATTCTATTGATGCTGTTATGACAGTAGCTACAAAAGGTGTGCCAATTGCCCAAGCAGTTTCAAGTTATTTAAATGTACCGTTCGTAATGGTGAGACGTGATTCTAAAATTACCGAAGGGTCAACTGTAAGCATCAATTATGTTTCAGGATCTTCTGAAAGAATAGAGAAAATGGAATTATCCAAGCGGAGCTTGAAAAGAGGGTCACGCGTCCTAATCGTAGATGACTTCATGAAAGGCGGCGGGACCGTTAATGGAATGAAGAGTCTGATTGAAGAGTTTGAGGCTCAATTGGTTGGAGTAACTGTCTTTGCAGAGTCAACCTTTAGTGGCAACAGAATGATTGAAGACTACACATCTTTATTGTGTGTAGATGAAGTAGATATACGTGATAAAACTATCCACGTAACTCCAGGAAATTACTTTAATCAAAAAAGCAAAGAGTAGTTATAGGCTATTCTAAAGAGGCTGGGACAAAAGGTCTCTCAAAAAAAATACACTCCCAAAACTATGAACTATTTTGTTCAGTAGTGGGAGTGTGTTTTTCTATATCTTTATAAAAACAAATGAGAGTGGAACTACTTTATTCGCAAAAGTAGTTTTGTCCCAGCCTCTTTATTTTTTATTCATTTATGATACTACATTATTTTTTAACAGGCGTATTAAATAAAGCATAGTTATTTTAAGATTAAGTGGTAGAATAGCAAGAAGTTAAAAAGTACACTCATTTATAGAGAAGGAAGGCCATTATATGTCAAATGTTTTTATATGGATAATGTGTGTATCCATATTAGTAATAGGAGTAGGGTTATGGGCGCTAGCCTTAAAAATACCTGCTTATAGAAAAGGAATTATGATTGTTTATGCTTCCTTTCAGTTGTTTTATCTTTTATGGAGGGTAACAAGTACAATCCCCATTACAAGTATTGATGGAACATTTTTTGGGTTACTGTTAGTATTCACTGAAATATTTTCTTTTTTACAAACGGCTGTTTTCATTCTTTTATTTTCAAAAGAAAAAAAGATTAGTCAAGAAGTAGTATTTTCGTACGATTTTGTTCCAAAGGTAGATATATTCATTGCTACATATAACGAGGAAGTAGAATTACTTGAGAAAACAGTAGTTGCTGCTAAATTAGCTAAGTATCCAGAAGATAAAAAAGTAATATATCTATGTGATGATGGAAACAGAGTAGAAATAAAAGAACTTGCCAAAAAGTGGTCTATTCAATATCTATCTAGACCAAACCATAAAGGAGCTAAGGCAGGAAATTTAAATTATGGTTTAATGCATTCAAAGGGAGAGCTGATTGTTACGATGGATGCAGATATGATGATGAAACCAAACTTTCTTAAAGAAATTATTCCATTCTTTCAAGATGAAAAAATGGGATTCGTTCAAACACCTCAAGCTTTTCATAATCCTGATGTTTTCCAGCATAATCTATATGTAGAAAGTAATGTAAGAAATGATCAAGATTTTTTTATGCGCTTCTTACAACCAGCTAAAAATAAATTTAATGCGGTTATTTATGTAGGAAGTAATGCAGTATTTAGAAGAACTGCACTTGAATCTGTCAATGGCTTTGTGACAGATGTTATAACTGAAGATATGGCAACTGGTCTATTGATTCAAAATAAAGGCTGGAAGTCAGAATTTTTGAATAAAGTATTAGCTACTGGACTTTCACCTGAAACATTTCAGGAACTTATAAAACAACGTGTACGTTGGGCTAAAGGAAATATACAGGTATTTAAGAAATATTCACCTAGAAAATTGAACCATCTTAATAGTATTCAAAAATTATTGTACATGGATGGTGTGCATTACTGGTTCTTTGGTATTTATCACTTCTTATATTTGATGTTTCCTATCGTATCCGTTTTATTCGGTGTTCAAGTAGTTGAAACCCCGTCATCAATCTTCTTACCAATATGGCTGGTTTCTTATATTTTATCAAACCTAGTTTTTTCTTCTGTTGCAGGAAAAGAATTTAGACCGATGTGGGCTAGTGTAGCTGAATTAGCTATTTTTCCACATATTGCATTGGCAGTTTTTTTAGAATTAATTGGACAAAAAACAAAAACATTTGCTGTTACAACAAAAGGGCAAACTATTGATAAAACAACTTTTCATTGGAGAATGATGATTGTTCAACTTGGTTTTTTAATTTTATCACTTCTTAGTTTAGGAATAATCGGAATAAAAATGATAGTAAATCCAGTTCAAGTCTTAATTTATTGGGCTCTTCCGTTGTTCTGGCTTAGCTATAATATCCTTTGTTTAATAGGAGCCTTGCACATATCAGTCGATCGAAAAAGATATAAGAATCAATTAGTTCCTTGTAATTCCAAAGCAGTATTGAAAAACAAACAAAATGAAGTTCCAATTACTATTATAAAGATACATGCGGAAAAAGCTGTTATTAAAGTAAACAATGATTTTGGATTCTCGATAAAAGTAGGGGAAGAATATATTATGGAAGTTGAAAAAGGACTTCTAATTCCTGTCTGCATTCTAAAATCGTCACATCCTTCTCAAACAAAACGATATTCTGTTAAAGTAAAAGAATTAGATAAACAAACCTATTTGTCTTTTTTTGAGTACTTAGATCAATTAAATACAAAAAGATTCAAAAAAAGAGAAACAGATTATAAACGTCCTGTATATCACTTAACTATAGGCTATTACATGGCAAAGTTAAAAATAAAAAAAGCCCTAAATGTTTAACAATTTAATGAGTAGAAAAAACGACGCCTTTTTATATGAAAGACGTCGTTTTTTTAATTTACTGATACATAAAATTAAATTGTTTAATCAGGCAAGATCTCAAATGCTAATTTTTGTATTATTGCTTCGTGTTGTGGATAATCCTTAAGCAATTCTGCTTGTGTAAATAACTCGAAATCTTCGTAGTCAAAACCAGGAGAGACCATACAACTAACTAATGAATAACCCCGAATCCCTTCAATACTTGACCCGAAAATAACACCTTTAGGAACCGTGTATTGCAGTTTTTCATTGTTTTCAAGTTTAGCGCCTAAATTGACTTGATCATAACGTCCATCAGGATAAATCATATGGATAGTTAATGCATTACCAGCATGGAAATACCAAACCTCATCGGATTTTAAACGATGAAAATGAGAAGGACTATCTTGATTCAATAAAAAATAAATACTTGTATATAAAGGTCGTTCATCTCCTTCTTTAGTAGTATACGACTCAGCTGGCTGAGAGATAGACTTAAAAAAACCTCCTTCAGGGTGAGGAGATAGTTCTAAATTTTTTATCCAGTAGTGCTCCGTTTTTTGATTCATATTAATGAACTCCTTTATTCTCTTTTCTATCAGTATACAAGAAGATGCACGAAGACGATAATTTTTTTGAAAAAAGAGGGAATTATTCATTCTAATTAGTTTGGAATTATTGTTATAGACTAGCAAGGAATAGGGATTTTTCTTGAAAAATCAGCTTTTTTAAGCTATTATTGAGTAGCTAGAGTTAAGAGAATAATTAAATAAAGTCATAAAAATAGAGATGAAAAAATAAGCAACGCCTAGAATAGCGAATGGAGGGTACAGAAAGTGACACAAAGATATGCAGTAGTGTTAGCGGCAGGTCAAGGATCACGTATGAAATCTAAGTTATATAAAGTGTTGCATCCCGTTGCTGGCAAACCGATGGTTGGACATGTAATTGAACAAGTAGAGGCAACAGGTGCAAGTAAAATTGTTACAATCGTGGGATTTGGTGCAGAGAAAGTTAAGGATTACTTAGGGGATAGAACAAACTACGCGGTGCAAGAAGAACAGTTAGGTACGGGGCACGCAGTAATACAAGCGGAAACTCATTTGAAGAATAAAGACGGGATTACTTTAGTTATCTGTGGAGACACACCTTTATTATCAGCAGAAACGTTAAACAACTTATTCGACTATCATCAAAAAAAGGGTGCAAAAGCAACAATCTTAACGGCACATGCTCAAGATCCAACAGGATATGGTCGAGTTATTCGTAATGAAGAAAACTACGTAGAAAAAATTGTTGAGCAAAAAGACGCTAATGATACAGAAAAATTAGTTCAAGAAGTTAATACAGGAACGTATTGCTTTGATAACAAACTATTATTTGAGACGCTTTCACAAGTAGGCAATGAAAATTCTCAAGGAGAGTACTATCTACCAGATGTTATCGAAATACTTAAAAATCAAAACGAAATCGTAGATGCCTATATCATGACTAGTGAAAATGAAGGAATGGGAGTTAATGATCGGGTTGCCCTTGCTGAGGCTTCTAGATTAATGCGTAGACGTATTAATACAATGCATATGCAAAATGGTGTAACATTGATTGATCCTATGACAACCTATATTGATAGCGACGTTACGATTGGATCAGATACCATTATAGAGCCAAATGTTACGTTAAAAGGAAAGACTATAATAGGCGAAGATTGCTTTGTTGGAGCTCATTCTGAAATAGTAAATGGAACAATTGGTGACGGCGTACGTGTTACGAATTCAAGTATTAAGGATTCTGTAATGGAAAAAGATAGCAATATCGGACCTTATAGCCATCTTCGTCCCAATAGTCATATTGGAGAATCAGTTCATATCGGTAATTTTGTTGAAATAAAAAATGCAACTATCGGAAAGACATCTAAAGTTGGACATTTAACGTATGTTGGTGATGCTGACTTGGGTGAAAATATTAATATTGGTTGTGGCACAATTTTTGTGAACTATGACGGTAAAAATAAATTCAGAACAACTGTGGGAAATAATGTTTTTATTGGCTGTAATGCTAACTTAATTGCACCATTAACCATTGAAGAAAATGTTTACATTGCTGCAGGGTCTACAATTACAAAGGACGTTCCAACTCAAGCTATGGCAATTGCTCGGGCACGCCAAGAAAATAAATTAGAGTACTATAATAAATTACCACATTAAAATAACCTGTGAAATTCAAGTAAAGATAAGAATTGTCTTGATTTCTTTGATGAAAATGCATAGTATAGAATTGAATTGTAAACAAAGGATATTCTTGAAAATAAAGAAAGTGGAGGTCACTATGTCAGAACATTATTTTGATCCAAAGTTAAAGATTTTTGCGTTAAACTCCAATAAACCATTAGCGGAGAAAATCGCTAGTGAAGTAGGGGTAGAATTAGGAAAACTCTCAGTGGATCAGTTCAGCGATGGAGAAATTCGAATCAATATTGAAGAAAGTATTCGTGGAGATCATGTTTATATTATTCAATCGACTTCTAATCCAGTAAATGATAATATCATGGAAATGTTGATTATGATTGATGCATTAAAGCGAGCTAGTGCAAAAACAGTAAATCTAGTTATTCCTTATTACGGATATGCTAGACAAGACCG
Source organism: Carnobacterium sp. (assembly GCF_049673005.1). GTDB lineage: Bacteria > Bacillota > Bacilli > Lactobacillales > Carnobacteriaceae > Carnobacterium_A. Next base: position 46,311 of record NZ_JBATXB010000035.1, read on the forward strand.
TAAAGCACGTTCTAGAGAGCCGATAACTGCCAAATTAGTCGCAAATATGATTACAGCTGCAGGAGCAGACCGTATTCTGACATTAGATTTACATGCTTCACAAATCCAAGGGTTCTTTGACATGCCAGTGGACCATTTGCTAGGAGCATCTCTTTTAGCGAATTACTTCTTAGACTGTGGTCTTGAAGGAGAAGGAGTAGTTGTTGTTTCTCCTGATCATGGTGGAGTTACTCGTGCTCGCAAATTAGCTGAGTTTTTAAAAGCTCCAATTGCTATAATTGACAAGCGTCGTCCAAAAGCTAATGTGGCTGAAGTAATGAATATCATTGGGTCAGTTGAAGGTAAAAAGTGTATCTTAATTGACGACATGATTGATACAGCTGGAACAATTACCTTAGCTGCTAAAGCTTTAGAAGAAGCAGGAGCTACGGAAGTTTATGCTTGTTGCACACACCCAGTTTTATCAGGTCCTGCAATCGAACGAATCCAAAATTCTGCTATCAAGCAATTGATTGTGACAGATTCTATTTATCTTCCTGATGAGAAAAAAATCGATAAAATTATCGGAATAAGTGTTAGTGCTTTAATGGCAGATGCCATTAAACGGATCCATGAAAATAAATCTGTTAGCCCACTTTTCGAAAGAAAGTTTAAAGAAAGCCATAAGTAAAAATAGCGAAAAAAGCAACAAGAGCTGTATAGCTTTTGTTGCTTTTTTTGACTAAAATAAGAATTAAAAAGAAACGTTACTCTTGTTGAGTAGTCTTTTGATTGCTACAATATGAGTAACAGACACTCTATTAAGAAGTGTAGGATGGATGGAGCCAATTCTTATGATTAAATTTAAAATGTATAAAAAATTAGTTAAGCCACTTGACGTAGTTATTATTATCTTATTGCTTATGGGTTCGTTTATTCCATATTTTATATTTACTATGTCCAATCGTTCAGAAGATGAAAATAGTATAGTCATGGCCATTATTTCAATTGATGGCAAAGAAGTAAAACAGATAGAGTTATCAGAAGAAACAGAAAAAGAACTATTTACTTTCTATCCATCAGGTGACCAATACAATATTATTGAAGTGGATGGAACGAAAATAAGAAATAAAGAAGATAATAGTCCTGATCAAATAGCGGTGAAAACGGGTTGGATTAGTAAACCAGGAGAAACAAGTATTTGTTTGCCTCATAAACTAATTATTGAAATAAAGTCAATTAATTCAAATGAAGAAACGGAAGAAGATTTTATAATACCTCTGTAATAAGGCTGAAAGAAACAATTCAGCTTTATTTTTTTTGAATAAATTTAAATTAAAAATGAATATATGCAAAATTAATGTATAATAAACGTATTTTTATTTAAAATTAAGTTTAATGTTGTATATTTATGTTTAATCTTGTATGATAGGAAAAAGCTTAAACAGATTAAACTATCGTAATAAGATAAAACATTTAAAAAAGGAGAGATAAAAAATGAAAAAATTCATTTACTTCGCTGTTGGAATGATGGTTATAAGCGGGTGTGGTCAATCTACTACTCAGGCAACAAATGAAGAATCCTTATTAGGTTCAAAAGAAAAAAATAAAACTGAACAAACGCTAAACTTAAGTGTCGCTTCAGAATTACCAACAATTGATCCGGCTTTGTCACAAGATACAATTAGCTTCACTGCATTGAATCAAGTTATGGAGGGGCTTTATCGTTTAGATACAAATGAAAAGCCAGTTCCAGCGTTAGTTAAAGAAGAACCTAAAGTGAGTGAGGACGGTTTAAAGTATCTCTTCACGTTAAAACCGGATTTGAAATGGTCAAACGGTGAGTCATTGATAGCTGCTGACTTTGAATATGGTTGGAAACGAATTGTAGATCCTAAAACAGCTGCTAATTATTCATTTGTGATGACAGACATAAAAAATGCTGAAGCTATTTTAGCAGGCGAAGCAGATGTTGCTGATTTGGGTATAAAAGCAATAAATGAATCACAATTAGAGATAACTTTAGAGAAGCCAGTAGAAAACTTTTTGAAACTATTAACAAAACCTACATTTTCTCCTCAAAAAGAATCATTCGTTACTGCTCAAGGTTCGAAATTTGGAACAAATAGTGAGGCGGCATTATATAATGGGCCTTTTATTTTGAAAGATTGGGACGGTACAGGATTATCTTGGACATATGAAAAAAACAATCATTATTGGGATAAAGAAAATGTTGCTTTAACAACGGTTACTAATCAGGTGATTAAAGAGACTTCTACAGGATTAAATTTATATAATAACGGAGAAATTGATTCAATTGCATTAACTGGAGAATTCGCGAAACAATATAACGAAAATACTGAGTTTATAGCACCATTAATGGCTAAATCGGTATACTTAGAGATAGATCATAAAAACAACCCTGCATTAAAAAATGAGGATTTAAGGAAAGCTCTAGCACTAGCGATATCTCGCGAAGAGTTGACAGAAAGTATAATTGCTAACGGATCTGAACCACTAGGAGGATTGGTTACAAAAGGATTAGTAGAAAATCCTCAGACTGGAAAAGATTTTAGAGAAGAAGCCGGCAATTATTTAGAGTATGAGCCAGAAAAAGCTTCAGAGTTATGGGCGAAAGCACAAGAAGAATTGGAATTGGATAATCTAGAGCTAGAACTGGTAGCAGATGATGATGAAGTAACAAAAAAAGTAAGTCAGTATTTACAAAATACAATTGAAAAAAATTTACCTGGTATAGCAGTTACTATAAAAAGTGTTCCTTTTAAAAATCGGATTGAATTAGGTGACAATGGAGATTTTGATTTATTACTATCCGGCTGGGGTGCAGATACAAATGATACAAATAATTTCTTAAGTTTATTTTTATCCGGTTCTGTTTTTAATGGTGGGAAATACTCGAATGAGGAATATGATAAACTGATTCAAGATTCTATGGGTGGAGAGAGTACTAATCCTGAAAAAAAATGGAAGAATAATTTAGGAGCTGAAAAAATTCTGATGGATGAGGCAGCAATTATTCCGTTGTATCAACAAGCTCAAGCCATGCTTTTAAGAAAAACAGTTCATAACTATCATTTGAGTCAAATTAATAGTGTCAATTTAAAATATGTTTCTATTAAGAAATAAAAATTCAAAAGGAGCTTAACTAGCTTATGAAAATATGGATAAATGAAACGCATCAGAAAGAGAGTATACAAGCTTTGAAAAAATTAATTGATATTCCCTCAATTAATTCAGGAGATGGAACAACATATCCACCATTTGGACAAGCTATAGATGATTGTTTAAAAGAAACGTTATTACTTTGTGAAGATTTAGGAATGTCTACTTATTTAGACCCAGAGGGGTACTATGGGTATGCTGACTATGGGCAAGGAGAAGAAATGGTAGCTGTCTTATGTCATTTAGACGTTGTTCCTGCAGGGGACTTGAGTTTGTGGGATACTCCTCCGTTCAGTGCAGTGATTAAAAATGGAAAAGTACTTGGACGTGGTTCGCAAGACGATAAAGGCCCTACAATTGCAGCTTTATATGGATTTAAAGCAGTAATCGATGAGGGGATTCTATTCACAAAACGTATCCGTTTTGTTTTTGGAACAGACGAAGAAACCTTATGGCGTTGTATGGAGCGTTACAACTTGAAAGAGGAGCAACCTACAATGGGATTTGTTCCAGATAGTTCTTTCCCTGTAACTTATGCTGAAAAAGGATTGCTTCAAGCTAAACTGATTGGACCAGGAAGTTCTGAATTTAATTTGACTTGTGGAGAGGCTTTTAATATAGTTCCTGGACGTGCAAGTTATCAAGGTAAGGACGCTAAATTAGTAAGTCAAGAATTAAGTAAAAAGGCTATTGAACAGGAATTCGATGGACAAACTGTTACAGTAAATGGTAAAGCTGTCCATGCTAGTATAGCTGGCGAAGGTGTTAATGCAATTAATCAATTAGCAACAGGTTTAATTCATGTACACTCCCATCCGATACTGAAATTTTTAGTAGAAAAAGTAGGAAATGAATCGAATGGTTCCAGTATTTTTGGTGAAATCAAAGACGAAATGACCGGTGGATTAACGTTTAATGTTGCATCCCTTTATGTTGGTGAAGATAAGTCGGAAATAGACTTAGATTTACGTATCCCTGTTAGTTTTTCAATAGAAAATTTAGTACAAACACTGAAAGAAAAAATAACCGCTTATGATTTAGAATATAAAGAGTTTGATCGCGTAGCTGGATTATATGTTCCTGAGGAAAGTGAACTAGTAAAAACATTAATGGCTATTTATCAAAATAAAACAGGGGATACAACAAAAGCGCTTACGTCGGGAGGAGCGACTTATGCAAGAACGATGAAAAATATGGTTGCTTTTGGTTCTCATTTCCCCACATCAGCTGGATTAGCTCATCAGAGTAATGAAGGGATATCGTTGGATGAACTGTTCCGAGCAATGGATATCTATGCAGAAACAATCTATCAACTATGTTGTAAATAATTCAACTAAAAAACATCTCACCACTTATCAATAAGTAGTGAGATGTTTTTTTAGTTTAAGAAAGCAGTTAGTCTATATTTATTTAGTCTGATTCTTTTTCTAGTTTATTCATAGCTTCTTCAGTAACTTTTCTGAGTGTTTCAGCAGAGTAATTCATTTTTTCTTGTTCGGAATCGTTTAAAGGTATTTGAATAACACTTTTAATACCTTGACGGTTAACTATTGCGGGTGCACCAATAAAGATATCTTTTTGGTTGTATTCCCCATCTAAATAAACAGAAATTGGTAAAATAGCATTTTCATCAGATAAAATAGCTTTGGTAATGCGCGTTAACGAAACTGCAATTCCATAAAAAGTTGCTCCTTTACGCTCAATGATATCGTAAGCAGCATCACGAACTTTAAAGAACATATCAACTAAAGCTTTTTCATCTACTCCGGGATTATCTTTTATCCATTCGTAAATTTGGAGGCCGGCTACATTGGCATGTGACCAAACTGGGAATTCTGTATCTCCATGTTCACCTAAAATGTATCCATGAACATTACGAGAATCCACTCCTAACAATTCAGCAATAGCTTGACGGAAGCGGGCGCTGTCTAAAGAAGTACCGGATCCGATAATACGGTGTTGAGGCAATCCAGAGAATTTCCAAGTAGCGTACGTTAGGATGTCAACTGGATTGGTAGCAACGATGATGATACCATCAAAACCACTTGTCATAATGCTATCGACAATTCCTTTAAATATTTTTAAGTTTTTTTGTACCAAGTCTAGACGAGTCTCGCCGGGCTTTTGAGCTGCCCCAGCAGTAATAACAATAATATCTGCATCATGACAGTCGCTATACTTAGCAGCATAAATTTTTTGAGGAGAGGTAAAAGCTAATGCGTGAGAAAGGTCCATCGCATCACCCTCTGCTTTTGCAGTATCGATATCAATAATACCGATTTCTTGAGCAATGTTTTGTGTGACTAAGGCGAAAGCGTAGCTAGATCCTACTGCACCATCTCCAATGATAATAACTTTTTGATGATCTTTTATTTCATTCTTGACCATAATATATTGTCCCCCTTATAAACATTATCATGCATCTTGATTATAGCACTCTGGTATAAGAAGTGGAAATAGAAGAGAGCGGTTAATAGTAAATTAAAACGCATTCATTTCATTATCGCTATATTTGCTCACTATTTAACTACCGTAAACGAATTTAATATCATGAACAAATAAAAACACGACACATAAATAGATTTTATCTATTATGTGACAAAAAAAATAATAATAAAATCACTAACTCAGCAAAAATGGAATTAGTAGGGCAATAAGTTGTAAAATACTCTATACTAATAGATGTAGCTGAAAAAGCAATTAAAGTGAAATGAAATTAATTTTTCGAAAAGACCTGGTTTTTCAAGTACTGATAATAAACCTATCATTGAACTAACGGAATGTCCTACAAAGATTATTTCTTTTAAATCTAATGCTTCTACAATATCTAAGACATCTTGT